>NZ_WSRZ01000091.1 GCF_009828585.1 Shewanella litoralis
GTGAAGGCTTCAAGGTACATAATTTACTCTCCTAAAAGAGAGTATAAGATCACAGCTAAGCCAAGGCGTCAAACAGATTGTGTATCAATTTCATCAGCTCAAAAAACGTTCACGATCTCACCCTGCGGGAGTTGGTTACTAAATTAATGGGTCAACCATTTAAGTCATTTAGAACAACTTTTTCAGAATCAGTTAATAAACCGTCTCAAACAGACGATTTTATTGAATTTTTAACACCTGTATTTGACGAATTAAAACTTACAAAACAGTTCTTAGTTGTTAATAAAAGCACAGTGGAAGATAGACGCATTCAACAATTGTTAATTGAATTAGATCAGTGTCTATATCAGGGCGGGATCATACTTTGTTAACAGTAGGGAACTTTTTCGTATCGGCATGATCTGATCAGGCATGTTAATCTACTGAACCTAATCCATGTCCTTATTTGAACACTTGAAACTTATCGAAGAC
>NZ_WSRZ01000092.1 GCF_009828585.1 Shewanella litoralis
TCGGAGCCCTTGGCTGCGTCTTCCCTGAGCTTTTGGCCAGGAACGGAGTCAAGTTCGGAGAGGCCGTTTGGTTCAAGGCCGGTTCACAGATCTTCAGCGATGGAGGGCTTGACTACTTGGGAAACCCTAGTTATCCACGCCCAGAGCATTTTGGCGATTTGGGCCACTCAAGTGATCTTGATGGGAGCCGTTGAAGGCTACAGAGTTGCAGGAGATGGTCCATTGGGAGAGGCCGAGGACTTGCTTTACCCCGGAGGCAGCTTCGACCCATTGGGTTTGGCTACCGACCCAGAGGCCTTCGCTGAGTTGAAGGTGAAGGAGCTCAAGAACGGAAGATTGGCTATGTTCTCTATGTTCGGATTCTTCGTTCAAGCCATTGTCACTGGTAAGGGACCTTTGGAGAACCTTGCTGACCATTTGTCCGATCCAGTCAACAACAACGCCTGGGCCTTCGCCACCAACTTTG
>NZ_WSRZ01000093.1 GCF_009828585.1 Shewanella litoralis
TTTCCGAGGTCGAATTGGGAAAGGAAGTTGACTACCTTCTCCGCAACAAGTGGATTCCCTGTGTTGAATTCGAGTTGGAGAACGGGTTTGTGCACCGTGAGCACGGTAACACCCCCGGATACTACGATGGAAGGTACTGGACAATGTGGAAGCTTCCCTTGTTCGGATGCACTGACTCAGCACAAGTGTTGAAGGAAGTTGCCGAGTGCAAGAAGGAGTACCCTGAAGCCTTCATCAGGATCATCGGATTCGACAACACCCGTCAAGTGCAGTGCATCAGTTTCATTGCCTACAAGCCCCCTCGCTTCACCGATGCTTAATCTCTCTTTGCTTTGTTTCTTGTAAAACATATCAAAAACTTTATCTCATCCCCTCCTCCACCTTTGATTTTATATCAATTTCTGCTTTTTCCTTTTTCTTTTTTTATCTAAAGTTTTAATTTCCGGATTTAACGTTTGTTTTCC
>NZ_WSRZ01000094.1 GCF_009828585.1 Shewanella litoralis
GTGGTCCCACCTGATCCCATTCCGAACTCAGAAGTGAAACACAGTATCGCCGATGGTAGTGTGGGGTCTCCCCATGTGAGAGTAGGTCATTTCCAGGCGCCTAATTTCTCTGAAAAGAGAGTGATAAGCCCGTTGCTAACGCAACGGGCTTTTTTACGTCTGGAATTTGAGCGTTGAGCATCAATCTGTATTTATCAAATGAGCAAGATAGCAGTGTGGTCGATATGCCCATGTGATACCAATTACATTAAATATATGATCTAATTAACCGTCATTCTCTTATTGCTATATTTATGAATAATATCAATCTTGCTGCATTAGCTAAATCTGAAAAAAGCGCTCGTAAACGTATCCGTTACCTCGCCTTACTCCACTTTACCGAAGGTCATTCTCGCACCGTGATTGCCAACATGTTGAAGGTCAGTAGAACAAGTGTAAATGCCTGGGTTACAAACTATTTAAC
>NZ_WSRZ01000095.1 GCF_009828585.1 Shewanella litoralis
TAAAAACCAAGATGGGTCGTTAGCTCAGTCGGTAGAGCAGTTGGCTTTTAACCAATTGGTCGAAGGTTCGAATCCTTCACGACCCACCACTTTCTAAATCGTGGCTAAAGAATTTAGATGTTATATCAGATTTACCAGATGGGTCGTTAGCTCAGTCGGTCTTGAAACATAGACAGTTGGCTTTTGCTCCAGTAAGCGATAAAGCTTATAAAACTAAGATGGGTCATTAGCTCAGTCGGTCTTGAAACATAGACAGTTGGCTTTTGCCCCAGTAAGCAGTAAAGCTTATAAAAACCAAGATGGGTCGTTAGCTCAGCGGGTCTTGAAACATAGACAGTTGGCTTTTGTTCCAGTAAGCAGTAAAGCTTATAAAAACCAAGATGGGTCGTTAGCTCAGTCGGTAGAGCAGTTGGCTTTTAACCAATTGGTCGAAGGTTCGAATCCTTCACGACCCACCACTTT
>NZ_WSRZ01000096.1 GCF_009828585.1 Shewanella litoralis
GATTTGGCAAAAAATGTTTTCCAAGTTTTAGGAATGGATAGCCATGCAAAGCAAGTCTTCAATAAACGGTTAAATCGCACTCAGCTGATTGAGTTTATGTTGCAACAACCCCATTGCGATGTGGTCTTTGAGGCTTGTTATTCATCCCATTACTGGGGACGAAAATTTCTTGCTATGGGGCATAACGTTAAGCTCATTCCAGCACAACATGTCACCCCGTTCGTGCGAGGCAGTAAAAATGACAACAATGACACAATGGCGATTTTTGAAGCCAGCTTTAGGCCAAACATTCGTTTCGTGCCAGTGAAAACCGAAGAGCAGCAAGAAATATTGATGTTACACCGAGTCAGAGAACGTTTAGTGAAGGAGAAAACTGCCTGCACTAATCAAATTCGGGGTGTATTAGTCGATTTTGGGATTTGCTTTGCCCAAGGTTATAAAGCATTTGAAGTGGCTATGTG
>NZ_WSRZ01000097.1 GCF_009828585.1 Shewanella litoralis
ATAGTAAATTATTATTGGGTATGGAGCATACTCCACCACGTTGGTGGAGGTGTTTTTACGGCTAATAGCCGGGACCAACGGCTTAACGTGCCCTCCGAAGCACGGAATCATCTTACTTTTTCGGACAATCAGGTGATTCAAGCCTGAAAAGTCCTTACCAAACAAAGGACAGTCTCACAAAGTGATTTCGACAATGTCCCCATCGGGAATCGAACCCGGACCTCCAGATCGATCAGCCTATCGCCTATAACATTAGCCCGTCATTTAGAGGACACAATCCCTCTGTCGGATTTTACGACATGCCCGGGAAGACAAGCAGCTGAACGTGTTCTATGTTTTTTATTTGCTCCCAGAACAGCATAGAAGCAGCATAGTAAGTGTTGAAAATATATATCAAAAGCATTGTTCAGGGATGCATAGCACTATTTTCAGTTTCTA
>NZ_WSRZ01000098.1 GCF_009828585.1 Shewanella litoralis
TATATTGAAGCACTACAATACAAAACGTGGGCATAGTTATAATAATTATATGACCCCAACAGCAGCTGAAAATGCTGCTTAAAGCATATCTCTTGTTTGTGTACAGATTTACTTGACCACATCAGATCGTTGCCGGAACGACGTAGAAGTGAGCATTGCTTTACCTTCTACGCTCGTATCTTTTAGCTCGTATTCTTTTAGCTCGTCATCCCTGAGATCTCTTATCAGGGATCCAGGTGTTTCTTTTGACCTTGCTTTAATGCGTAATGACAAACCAACACCTGGATTCCGGCTTAAAATCGTTGCCGGAACGACGTAGAAGGAGCCAATGCTTTACCTTCTACGCTCGTATCTTTTAGCTCGTCATCCCTGAGTGCTTGTATCAGGGATCCAGGTGTTGCTTAAATTCTAAAAGGACGAAGTCCGCTCTCTGGCGA
>NZ_WSRZ01000010.1 GCF_009828585.1 Shewanella litoralis
TTAGCCGCCACTGCGCAAAATATGAAGAAAATGGCGTTACTCGCCGCTTTTTTGCATTTTTTTAGGGTGATATTAGCGCATATGAAGCTCATAAGAAGAGAGTTGGACGTCGATAATCAACAATGCTGCTCAAGATGTGTTTTTAAATAAAAGTCCTGAAATGCGAATAAACCTATAAAAGAAAACCCCCACTTTAAAAAAAAGTGGGGGTTTGTCATTAATCTGAAGCCATATCATTTGATATGGCTTTATTTTTTTCAATGGGTTGTACCATTACCTGTTTAGCACAACAGCATTACTTTTCGATAGGCTCGTTAGTAAACTCAATGTTTTGCTTTTTGGTAGCAGGGCTAACACCCATAAAGTATTCGTAACCTTTGTCGCTTGAGGTTTTCTTAGCATCATCATCACTTAATTTAATGCTTGTTTGATCTGAAAACAGTGTGTATTTCGCTTTAGGTTTTTGAGCCGCGGGTTGCTGAGCTGAGTTTACCGATGGTTTTAGTATCCCTTTTGGGACTTCTGCAACCACAACCGATGGCTTACTTACGGGTTTTTTAGCAACGGCAACATTAGTGAATTTGTAATTGAATACGCCATTACCTTCAATGTTTTCGACACTCGATTGGTCTTGATTTTGGTAAGACGCTAAAATGCCGTGTTTACCTAATGGAATTTCATGGAACAGTTTTTTACCGGTACCAATTTTAACACCATTAACAAACCAATCGGCAGGCACGTTACTGACTAATGTGACCATTGCTGATTTTAAACCCAACTTTTCATTGAGCATTTCGTCGATTTTGTTGTTATAAGATGGCTTGAACTTCATGGCCACTTTATAGTTTAAATCGCCTCTCATGTTCATGTTGGCATCAATGACTTCATACGACAGTAATACACTTTTATCGTTCAAGAATGGAGATTCATTACGCGTGTTGCTAAGAATACTGCTTTGAGATTCTTTTAAACAGTCAGCAATCGTTTGATACTTAGAACATTCTGTAGAGCCATTAATGTTAACCGGTAGCGTGCTGCTTGATTTTGATAGATCAGCAATTAAACGGTTAGTAATGTCAGTTTTGAGTTTAAATAACTGCTGACTTTTAGAGGCTCGTTGTTTGTTGATTTGTTCGTATTCAGACAGAATTTCTACTTTTTCAGTTTCAAGACGTTTGCTGTCTTCTTCTGCTTTTACGGTTAATTCATCAACTAATGTGACTGACTCTTCAATTTGTTTATATGTGTCAGGCAGAGAAGTTTTAGTGCGAATAGCCTGTGGTAAGCCATCAATCAATTCATCATAACGTTGTTGTTCTGATGCGATAGTCTTTTTTAGGCCTTCTACGTCGTAGGCTTTTTTATTGAGTTGAGAGAATTTGTCATTCACATTGATCAACAGACTATCGATATCATATTCGGTTTCGATTTTATTCAGTGTCTGTTTTTCTGAATTGGTGATGACTTCGAGTGCCGCAAATGAGTTGCTTGCGTATAAGCACAATAAAGCAAGGCTAATTGAACCGTATCTCACTGATCTCTCCATAATATTTCTCTACAAGCTGGAACCATCGACACTCTGTAATGCGCTGAGTGTAATCAGCAAAGAGCAAAATAATCCGTTAATAATTTATAATACTGAAGTTATTTTGGCTTTACAAACAGATTGTGGTGCATTGCTCACAATAAATTGACAAAATTTTGACACTTCTAGATGTTGAACTGAGTTTATAGTGAAAACAAGTAAATATAAACGTAAATCAGCCTGATAAAGCAAAACAGAGACCGGAGTCTCTGTTTTAGTATCAAACGTTATTTGCTGATGCGTTTGTATTTTAAACGGTGTGGTTCAACCACATCGGTACCCAGTGTTTCTTTTAGCCAGGTTGAGTACTCAGTGTAGTTACCTTCATAGAAGTTCACTTTACCTTCATCACGGTAATCAAGGATGTGCGTTGCGATACGGTCGAGGAACCAACGGTCATGCGAAATAACCATGGCACAGCCAGGGAACTCCAATAACGCTTCTTCAAGTGCTCGTAATGTTTCAACGTCTAAGTCGTTGGTCGGTTCGTCGAGTAATAATACGTTGCCGCCAGCTTGCAGTAGCTTCGCTAAGTGAACTCGGTTACGTTCACCACCCGACAGGGTACCAATGATTTTTTGCTGATCGCCACCACGGAAGTTAAAGCGGCCAACATAGGCACGACTTGGAATTTCTGTGTTGTTAATACGCATGATGTCTAAACCGCCAGAAATCTCCTGCCATACGGTATTTTTGTCGTTCATTGAGTCGCGGAACTGCTCAACTGAAGCAATTTGCACTGATTCACCCACAGAAATCGAACCGCTGTCTGGCTGCTCTGCACCCGATATCATTCTAAATAACGTTGATTTACCGGCACCGTTAGCACCAATAATGCCGACAATAGCTCCTTTAGGCACCGTGAATGTTAAGTCATCAATTAACACACGATCACCATATGACTTGGTTAAATTAGTCACTTCGATGACCTTGTCGCCTAGGCGAGGTCCTGGTGGGATAAACAGTTCGTTCGTTTCGTTCCGCTTTTGATAGTCATTGGTGTTCAATTCTTCAAAGCGCGCCATACGGGCTTTGCCTTTTGATTGACGGCCTTTAGCGCCTTGGCGAACCCATTCTAATTCTTTAGCAATGGTTTTCTGGCGTGCGCTTTCTGTTGATGACTCTTGCTGTAAACGTGCATCTTTTTGTTCAAGCCATGATGAATAGTTACCTTCCCATGGAATACCTTCGCCGCGGTCAAGTTCTAAAATCCAGCCAGCCGCATTATCTAAGAAGTAACGGTCGTGGGTAATGGCCACTACGGTACCATTATATTCTTGTAAAAAATGCTCTAACCATGCCACTGATTCAGCATCTAAATGGTTGGTTGGTTCGTCAAGCAACAGCATTTCTGGTTTTTCAAGCAACAAACGGCAAATCGCCACACGGCGACGTTCACCACCCGAGAGCACTTCAATTTTGGCATCCCATTCTGGTAAACGCAGCGCGTTGGCGGCACGTTCAAGAATGCGGTCAAGGTTATGGGCATCTTGCGATTGAATAATCGCTTCAAGCTCACCTTGCTCTTTGGCCAATGCATCAAAGTCGGCGTCGGGTTCTGCATAGGCGGCATACACTTCATCTAAACGGGTTAAGGCATTTTTGGCTTCGCTTACCGCTTCTTCAATGGCTTCGCGAACGGTTTGTTGTTCATTTAAGCGTGGCTCTTGGGGTAAATAACCAATTTTAAGCCCAGGCATTGGGCGAGCTTCACCCTCAATTTCGGTATCAATACCGGCCATGATGCGTAGCAGGGTAGATTTACCTGAACCGTTTAAACCCAGTACACCAATTTTAGCGCCAGGGAAAAAGCTTAACGAAATGTCTTTTAAAATTTGCTTTTTAGGTGGAACAATCTTACCCACACGAAGCATGCTGTATACAAATTGAGCCATGTTTATTCTGTCTAGTTGTCAACAAAGATGACGATAATTCTACTGTATTCTTTGCGTAACTCAACTGTGGATTATGGAATTAATTTTACGGTGCAGCGAAGCAGATTAAATACCACCTCGGGGGATTAACATGAATCGTTTTGTATTGAGAACACAGTGAATTTCATGTTGTTTCTACTGTGAATGATCATCGTTGCAGAGTAGAATACCGCGCAACCCTACTATATAGAAATTGATGTTGGAGCTACCATGTTGAAAAAAGCGATGAATATTGCGGATTACGATCCAGAATTATTTAAAGCCATTGAAGATGAAACTTGTCGTCAAGAAGAACACATTGAATTGATTGCGTCTGAGAATTACACCAGTCCACGTGTGATGGAAGCGCAAGGTTCACAGTTAACTAACAAGTATGCTGAAGGTTATCCTGGCAAGCGTTACTATGGTGGGTGCGAGTATGTTGATGTTGTTGAAACATTAGCTATCGAGCGTGCAAAAGAATTATTTGGCGCCACTTACGCTAACGTGCAACCACACTCTGGTTCACAAGCAAACAGTGCCGTTTTCATGGCGTTATTACAGCCAGGTGACACAGTGTTAGGTATGAACCTAGCTCACGGTGGTCATTTAACTCACGGCTCTCCAGTAAACTTTTCTGGCAAACTGTATAACATCATTCCTTATGGTATCGACGAGTCTGGCAAAATTGACTACGACGAAATGGAGCGCTTAGCGGTTGAGCATAAGCCTAAGATGATGATTGGTGGTTTCTCTGCTTACTCAGGTATTGTTGACTGGGCTAAAATGCGCGAAATCGCTGATAAAATCGGTGCATATTTATTTGTTGATATGGCGCACGTTGCAGGCTTAATTGCTGCCGGTGTATATCCTACGCCAGTACCACATGCGCACGTTGTTACCTCAACTACGCATAAAACTTTAGCGGGTCCACGCGGCGGCATTATTATTTCAGCAGCTGATGATGAAGACCTATACAAAAAGTTAAACTCAGCGGTATTCCCTGGTGGCCAGGGTGGTCCTTTAATGCATGTTATCGCGGGCAAAGCGGTTGCATTTAAAGAAGCATTAGAGCCAGAATTTAAAGTATACCAGCAGCAAGTAGTTAAAAACGCTAAAGCCATGGTTGAAGTGTTTTTAGCCCGTGGTTATAAAATCGTTTCTGGCGGTACTGAAAACCACTTAATGTTGGTTGACTTAATCGGTCGTGACTTAACCGGTAAAGAAGCCGATGCCGCGTTAGGCAGTGCAAATATTACGGTTAACAAAAACTCAGTACCAAACGATCCTCGTTCACCGTTTGTCACTTCAGGTGTGCGTATCGGTACACCAGCCATTACCCGTCGCGGCTTTAAAGAAGCTGAAGCGAAAGAGCTGACAACCTGGATTTGTGACATTTTAGATGACGCATCTAACACTGCGGTTATCGAGCGCGTTAAAGGCCAAGTGTTGGCGTTATGTGCTAAGTTCCCTGTATACGGTTAATCACTATTGCTGTTGAGGTTTAGGTTAACCTTGCTCAACAAATAGGATAAACTTTAATGGCCGCTAATTTTAGCGGCCATTTTGTTTTCTGCAGGAGGTTCAATGCATTGCCCTTTTTGTAGCGCGACCGACACCAAAGTCATCGATTCTCGATTAGTGGCCGATGGCCATCAAGTTCGCCGTCGCCGGGAATGTACCGAATGTCATGAACGTTTTACCACATTTGAAGGCGCAGAATTAGTGATGCCTAGAGTGATAAAACGCGATGGCACCAGACAGCCGTTTGACGAAGAAAAACTTCGTGGTGGCATGTTGCGTGCAGTTGAAAAACGCCCGGTATCAATAGATGAAATAGAACAAGCTCTGACCAAGATTAAGTCAACGCTGCGTGCAACCGGTGAGCGTGAAGTGGGCTCTGAGATGATTGGTAATCTGATGATGGAGCAATTAATGAGCCTAGATAAAGTGGCTTATATTCGCTTTGCTTCGGTTTATCGTGCTTTTGAAGATGTGTCTCAATTTGGCGAAGCTATTGCCAAACTGCAAAAGTAATCACCGACTAAACGCTGATTTTTGAATACTATTTATGTGCTTAACATGATATCAAACGAGAGTGGTAACCATGTCTAACTGGTCTAGCGTCGATATTGAAATGATGAGCCGAGCCATTATGCTGGCAGAACGAGGTCGCTATACCACTCGGCCCAATCCGTGTGTCGGTTGTGTGATTGTTGCAGATGGACAAATTATTGGTGAGGGCTATCACCAACGTGCCGGCCAGGGGCATGCTGAGGTTAACGCACTTAAGATGATCCAAGATCAAGGATTATCAGCTCAAGGGGCTACAGCATATGTCACATTAGAGCCTTGCAGTCATTACGGGCGTACGCCGCCTTGTGCATTAGGCTTGATAAATGCCAAGGTTGCTAGAGTGGTCGTCGCAGTAACAGATGCCAACCCTGAAGTGTCTGGTCGTGGTATTACAATGTTAAAAGAGGCTGGCATTCAAGTGGATGTGGGTCTACTTACAGAGCAAGCTTATGCCCTTAACCTGGGTTTTATGAAACGCATGAAAACTGGGTTACCCTGGGTAACGGTAAAAGTCGCGGCCAGTTTAGACGGAAAAACCGCGTTATCTAATGGTGTGTCAAAATGGATAACTGGCACTGCTGCGCGCGCTGATGTGCAAAAATATCGCGCTTGCCATTGTGCATTAATTACCGGCGTTGAAACGGTTTTAGTTGATAACCCAAGCTTAAATGTCCGCTTTGAATCATTGGGCGAGTTAACCAACCGCCATAACCCTGATGAGATTGTTCAGCCGCTTAGAGTGGTGTTAGATAGCCGAGCAAGATTAACCGCAAGTCAGCAGATGTTTACCATCGAAAGCCCGATTTTATTGGTGTCTGGGTGTGATTATCCGTCAGAGGTTAAAGCCGCTTTCCCTGAACATGTGTCATTTTTAGTTCTAGAGTGTGATTCGTCAGGTAGAATCCCATTACTGACCTTGCTAACGTATTTAGGCAACACGGCCAACTCAGTATTTGTTGAGGCGGGGGCAACGTTAGCTGGCGCATTTGTAGCACAAAATTTAGCCGACGACATTGTGCTTTATCAAGCACCTAAGATCCTTGGCAGTCATGGCCGCAATATGCTGCAATTACCCGATTATAGCACCATGGAACAAACGCCAGCGTTGCAACTCATTGATGAGCGCAGTATTGGCAATGATAAGCGTTATATCCTCAGATATAGCAAACCCTATTAATTGCTAGTTGCCAAGGCTAAAAGTCTGAGCGACAGCAAAGTATAAACGTTAAAAGTGAGTCATTATGTTTACTGGGATAATCGAAGCCCTTGGTACATTACGTAAAATTGATCGCAAAGGTAACGATATTCGCTTAACCGTTGCCAGTGGTAAATTAGATTTAACCGACGTGAAATTAGGCGACAGTATTGCCACTAATGGTGTGTGCTTAACCGTCGTTGAGCGCTTAGCAGACGGTTACGTGGCAGACATCTCAGCTGAAACGGTGGCGTTAACAGGCTTTAGTCATTATCAGGTGGGCCAAAAAGTAAACCTTGAAAAAGCCGTTACGGCGACGACAAGGTTAGGTGGTCACATGGTCAGCGGCCATGTTGATGGTATTGCTAAGGTTGAACAGTGTGCCTACAGAGGCAAAGCGCTAGAATTTTGGTTAATAGCTCCCGCAACGCTGAGTCGTTATATCGCTCATAAAGGATCGATTACTATCGATGGTGTGAGCTTAACCGTTAATGAAGTGGATGGAAGTCGTTTTAGATTAACTATCGTGCCTCACACTGCAGGCGAAACCACATTAGTTGAATTAAAAGTGGGTGATAGCGTAAATATCGAAGTGGATTTAATTGCTCGTTATTTAGAGCGGTTAATGCATCCAGAAGCAGACCATACTAAACCGTCATCGGGTGTGACGATGGAGCTATTGGCCAAATCTGGTTTCTTACGTTAACCGTATTAACATTGGTATCTCGCTTACTTATAAAAATAGAATGACTACTTCAGTATTGAAGCAAACTCTTAATAAATAAAGGTCTGACAATGGCGCTACATAGCATAGAAGAAATCATTGAAGATATTCGCCAAGGTAAAATGGTTATCTTGATGGACGATGAAGACAGAGAAAATGAAGGTGATTTAATCATGGCCGCTGACAAAGTTACGCCAGCAGCAATCAACTTTATGGCAACGTATGGCCGTGGGCTTATTTGCCAAACCATGACTAAAGCGCGTTGTCAGCAGCTTAATTTACCGCTGATGGTTACCAATAATAATGCCCAATTTTCGACTAACTTTACCGTGTCGATTGAAGCTGCAACAGGGGTAACCACAGGTATTTCAGCTCACGATCGCGCGGTAACCGTACAAGCGGCTGTGGCTAAAGATGCCAAAGCATCTGATTTAGTGCAGCCTGGTCATATATTTCCGTTGATGGCGCAAGAAGGTGGCGTGTTAACCCGTGCGGGTCACACCGAAGCCGGCTGCGATTTAGCACGTTTAGCCGGTTGTGAACCGTCTGGTGTAATTGTTGAAATTTTGAATGACGATGGCACCATGGCGCGCCGCCCAGATCTTGAAATATTCAGCGAAAAACACGGCATTAAAATTGGCACTATTGCTGATTTGATTGAATACCGTAATACCAATGAAACCACAGTCGTACGAGAGGCTCAGTGTAAATTACCGACCCGTTATGGCGAATTTACCATGGTGACCTTCAGAGACACTATCGATAATCAATTGCATTATGCTTTGGTTAAAGATGAAGTTAAAGCAAACTGTTTAGTGCGGGTACATTTACAGAATACCTTCAACGATTTACTGCACTCTGAGCGCGATCAAAAACGCAGTTGGCCGTTAGAAAAAGCCATGGAACGTATTGCAGCAGATGGTGGTGTTTTAGTGTTACTGGGTAACAATGAGCATTCAAGTCAGTTGCTTGCAAAAGTAAAAGCGTTTGAAGCTGAAGATAATGGTCAATCGCCAGCGCCCGCAATGTGGCAAGGAACATCACGTCGGGTTGGTGTCGGTTCGCAAATTTTATCCAATTTAGGCGTGACTAGTATGCGTCTATTGAGCTCACCAAAACGTTATCATTCGTTGTCAGGCTTTGGTTTAGAAGTGACGGACTATATTGCCGAGTAATATTGGCAAGTGGTAAATTTAACAATTTCATTAATTGCATAGCGCTCAGGGCTAATGGCTGTGATATCATAGCGCCTCTTTTTGCCCCGAGCCGGGTGCTTTAGCTAATTTAGGTAAGATAGAATGAACGTAGTTCAAGGTAATATCGAAGCGAAAAATGCCAAAGTGGCGATCGTAATATCGCGATTCAATAGTTTTTTAGTTGAAAGTCTGCTTGATGGTGCAATAGACACATTAAAGCGTTTCGGTCAGGTAAGTGACGACAACATCACTGTTGTACGTGTTCCTGGCGCAGTTGAATTACCACTGGCAGCAAAGCGTGTTGCAGCAAGCGGTAAATTTGACGGCATCATTGCACTTGGTGCGGTGATCCGTGGCGGTACCCCTCATTTTGATTTTGTTGCCGGCGAATGTAACAAAGGTCTAGCACAAGTTGCACTAGAATATGACCTACCTGTTTCATTTGGTGTATTAACGACAGATACCATAGAACAAGCTATTGAGCGTTCAGGTACTAAAGCAGGTAACAAAGGTGGCGAAGCCGCTCTTGGTTTACTTGAAATGGTTAATGTACTGCAACAACTAGAACAACAGCTGTAATAGTAGGAAAAGTATGAAACCTTCAGAGCGCCGTAAGGCCCGCCGTTTAGCCGTTCAAGCCATTTATTCATGGCAGTTAAGTAAGAATAATGTTGCTGACGTAGAACATGAGTTTTTAACTGAACAGAACACTGATGGCGTAGATGTCGCTTATTTTCGCGAGTTATTATCAGGTGTGGCCTCTAAAACCGCACAGATTGATGATTTGTTAAAGCCACATTTAGATCGTGATTTCGAAGATGTTTCACCAGTTGAAAAAGCCATCGTTCGTTTGGCAACTTACGAGTTGACCTTCCGTAAAGATGTGCCGTTTAAAGTGGCCATTAACGAAGGCATCGAATTAGCGAAAGCGTTTGGTGCAGACGACAGCCACAAGTTTGTTAACGGCTTGCTTGATAAGATAGTGAAGCAAAAGTAATACCAGAACGGTATCTTCGGATACCGTTTTTCATTTCTATTAATTGTTTCTAAATTAAGGTGGTCGGTTTACCGCACCAAACTGAATGTGAAAGAATTCCAACTTATCGAACATTACTTTCGTAATAAAGGCCAAAAAAGACGCGATGTAGCGCTTAGCATTGGCGACGACTGCGCTTTAGTTAATCCTGCAGAAAACAAATCAATTGCGATTTCATGCGATACTCTCGTTGAAAATGTCCATTTTTTAGCAGACATTCCAGCCCACGCATTAGGGTATAAATCTTTAGCGGTTAATTTATCCGATCTTGCCGCAATGGGAGCAGAGCCCGCATGGTTTACTTTGGCTTTGACGCTACCGAGTGTTGATGAACCATGGCTAGCCCGTTTTAGCGAAGGGCTTTTTGAAATTGCAGAATATTATGGCGTAGCATTAATTGGTGGTGATACCACTCGCGGCCCCCGCAGTATTAGCATTACCATTAATGGCCAGGTGATTAAAGGTACTGCATTGACACGTGCCGGCGCTAAAAATGGTGACTGGGTGTATGTCACGGGTACATTAGGTGATTCAGCATTAGGATTAGATATTTTAAGAGGTGTTAAAACCGTTAATACTGAAGATAAAGAGTACCTGATTAATCGTCATTATTATCCAACTCCGAGAGTATTAGCAGGCCAAGCGTTAAGAACATTAGCCACCAGTGCGATTGATTTATCAGATGGGTTGGTGTCAGATATCCAGCATGTACTAAAGGCTTCAAAAGTGGGCGCGATCATCGATGTCAGCCAAATCCCGCTGTCATCTTCCATTAAAGCAAACCTAAGTCGTGAAGAGGCGCTGAGTTATGCATTAACGGGAGGAGAAGATTACGAGCTATTGTTTACAGTGCCTGAGTCTCAGCGTGGCGCTATTGATACCGCGCTTATCCATGCCGGAGTTAAATTTGTCAAAATTGGCCAAATCTGTGCAGGTGATAAACTTAAATTTGTCGACGACGGTAAGGCATTTATCCCTGTCTCCCGTAGTTTTGAACATTTCAGTTAACCGATTATGAAACTTATCACTCAAGATAAATTCGTCAATAAGCTGTCTTTAGCTAATCCTATTCACTTTTTAGCATTAGGTTTTGGTAGCGGAAAAGCAGCGAAAGCACCTGGCACTTTTGGCACTTTAGCTGCCGTGCCTTTAGTACTACTAATGCAACAGTTAAGTTTAATGCCTTACTTGCTAATTACTGTGCTGAGTATGCTGGCAGGCTTTTACATTTGTGACAAAGCCGCCAAAGACATGGGCGTACATGATCACGGTGCGATTGTGTGGGATGAAGTGGTTGGTTTAATGATCACTATGATAGCAGCGCCTGCTGGTTTTGTGTGGTTGCTGCTTGGTTTTGTATTATTTCGTTTTTTTGACATTATTAAACCCTGGCCTATCCGCTGGCTTGATGCCAAAGTTCACGGTGGTTTTGGGATTATGATAGACGATGTTTTAGCAGGCATATTTGCATTAATTGGTGTGCAGCTAACGGTTTATTATTTAACCTAATTTATTAATGCTAGCCATGAATGAAATAATAAAAAAGAGCACCTGGGGCTCTTTTTTTATTATTGTTTTTTCGCTATTGAGTCATCATTAAATTGTTGCGTAGCTGTTCTATTTCAATATTCATATTGACGATGCGCAACTTAAGATCTGTTTCATAAAAAGTACAGCTTAATACTTTACCGATAGGATTGTAGCGTAATTGCCATAACTGCATCAAGCCATTGTCGTTATCGCAATATTCTGGTTGTATAAGCGTAATAGATGCATCTGTTGAAACGGGCTCTTTAACCATGTTAACGAAATATTCAGCCCGCAAGTTATCATCATCAATGGATTTAATAAACATTTTAGCTAACCATTGCTGGTAAAAAGGCACACTCTCTTGTTGAGCATCTATTTCCATTTGCTGCATAATATTACGACCAAAAAGCCATTCACCTGAAAATATTCGCTCAAAGTCGCTTTGAGTTAATACGAAAGGAGATTGCCAGGTGGTAATTTTTTTCGAAAACTCTTTGTTTTCAGGGGTAATAGAACTAGCCAAGTTTAACTGTAGCTTGAGCATGTTATAGGCAATAGTATGGCTCATTAACGAGCGAGAAGAGTGATACACATTATTCCAAAAATGAGCATCTCTATTTAAGAATACTGTAATGCTATCAATATCTAATTTACTTGCCGTTGCGTTAACGCCTTTTATCGATGCTAGTATGCTTAAATCTCTAAGTTGAAAAAGTTTACTCCAGTGGATTTGCTTCTGAAGTGTCAGAGATTGATCGCTTTCTTGCCAAAAAGGCATACTTAATAAAGTATTGTATTGCTCTATTTCTGCCTTGTATGCGCCTATAACATCCTTAATATCATTATCGTTATCATGAAAAAATTGATTACATGTAGTGATGTCAGTTTGATAACAAGCGGTTTTAAAACCCCGTGTTAACTCAACCGCTGCAGTGCTCAGGGTTAACAACGATTTTTGTTCAAGCGATGCATTATCTTCAGCCGTGCCAACGATAGTTTTGGCATATTCAAACCCGTTTGCGTCCGATACAACGGGTTGTTGTTTTAGCCAGCTTTCAACTAACAGTGTGTTTGGCGATTTTGTTCTGTCAGACGCGTTGATTGCCACTAGGCAAACAACGACAAATACCAATAGGCTGCTTATTATCCCAACCAGCACACCAATCGTTTTTAACAACGTCATCATCATTCTTTATCCGTAAAGTCCATTTAACACAATGGTAACATGTTGCTGGCATTTGATAAATCATGAGCTTTATTGTAATAACTCACGAGCGTTAGCTATGGTGTTTTCAGTGATCACGTCGCCACCTAATAAACGCGCCAGTTCATTTACGCGCTGATCTTTATCTAATGCTTGCATGGTGGTTTCAGTGCTGCCGGCCTTATTGAACTTATTTACAAACATGTGTTGATGACCATTGCCTGCAACTTGAGGTAAATGGGTAACACACAAGACTTGAGTCGATTCGCCAAGGCTACGCAGCATTCTGCCGACAACTGACGCGGTAGGGCCTGAAATACCCACATCAACTTCATCAAATATTAGTGTTGGGGTAGCGACTTTTTTAGCGGTTATCACCTGAATACCTAAACCTATACGTGACAACTCACCGCCTGAAGCGACTTTGGAAATCGGTTGTAAAGGTTGGCCTGGGTTAGTTGTCACCATAAAGTCGATACTGTCGCAGCCATTGACTGAGATATTGGCTGGGTCGTGATTGACTTGGATGCAAAACTTACCCTTAGGCATGTTGAGTTCATGAATCGATTGAGTCACCAATTTATCTAATTCTTTCGCATATCGGTTGCGGCTTTGACTCAGTTTTTGTGCATTGGCTAAATAGGCATTTTTGCTCGCATCTAATTGCAGTCTTATCTCGTCAAGTTTGCTTTCATCGCCAGCGAGTTCGGTGAGTTCTGCCATTAGCGCTTGGTGATGTAATGCTAGCTTGTCTGGGCTTACATGATGCTTACGGGCCAGTTGCATTGCTGTTGATAAGCGCTTCTCAAGATAAGCAAAGTGCTCTGGATCAAGTTCTAAGCGACTTAAATAGCTTTCTATTTCACTGGCACTTTCTTGTACCTGGATTAGCGCATCGTTAAGCATGGTACTAATGGGTGCAAGTGACTCATCATAACCTTGTAACGTGTCTGCAATGCTAGCAACTTTATTTAATAGTGACTCAATATTGCCCTCATCACTTTCGGTGAGTAAGTGCAACCCAGCCTGGCAACGCTCAATTAAATCGGTGCCATTCGCTAAACGCTTGTGTTCCTGCTCTATTTCATCAAACTCGTCTAGGCCCAGGTTAAATTCGTTAAGTTCTTCTACTTGATATTGCAGTAGTTGTTGGCGAGAAATTCGCTCGTGTTGAGCTTGTTCAAGCTGCTTGAGTTCATTCTCAACCTGTTTGCACCTCAGATAACTAGCGCTCACGTTGTCGAGTAATATTTTGTGGTTGGCGTAACTGTCGAGCAAATTTAATTGATGCTCACTTTTTAGCATTGCATGATGGGCATGTTGGCCATGAATACCAATTAATAATTGGCCTATAGCTTTTAATTGCGTCACTGGAACGGGATTACTGTTGATGTAAGCGCGTGAGCGACCATCACTATTAATGGTACGGCGAAGTATGCATTCATCGTCTGCGTCGAGATCATTATCTTCAAGCCAACGTTTTGCTAACGGCACATCTTGTAGGGTAAAGCGGGCACTGACTTCGGTTTTGCTGGCGCCTGGTCTTACGGTGTTGGCGTCACTGCGATTGCCTAAACATAAACCCAGTGCGTCGATTGCAATCGATTTACCGGCGCCGGTTTCACCGGTGATGCTTGTCATACCGGCTTTAAAGTCGAGTTCTAAAAAACGTACGATAGCAAAATTGTTGATGCTGAGTTGGCAAAGCATAATGAATTCCTGTCTATGAAACCACCAAACTACTGTATTGATAAACAGTATATACTGATTTTTTATACAGTAAAGTAGTAGACAAAAAATTATCTTTGCACGTTTGTTAAACGCGAATTGAACAATAGTTAACCATACGTTTTCAAAAGAGATTCTATAATAGGTAGGCTAATAAAAGTCATTAAGGTGCCATAGAGTATTGCTTGTGCACTGACTGTAGCATGCACCTGGTATCGGTCTGCCAGTAAGTAAACACTCGCTGCCGTTGGTAATGATGCGAGCAATACGCCCATCAACAACCACTGTTGTTCAACCCCAAATGCGCTTAATAAGCCGAAGGCAATGAGAGGCTGAATAACCAACTTGAGCAGATTAATCACATTGAGCTCGGCAATTAAGCTGGCGGTAAATAACTTATTGCCTGTTTGTTGGCGTAAGGCTTTGACTAATACCATGCCAATAGCAAACAGGGCACAAGGGCTCGAGGTATTACCTAATTGATGCAGCATCAGTGACACGCTATTAGGTAGACTAATATGGCAAGCAGATAAGATGATACCTATAGCACTTCCCACAACGATAGGGTTTTTACCCAGTGCATTAGCCATGATTAAAATAGCTGGTTCAGATGATTGTTTGTTTCGGCTAGCAAGCTCGATAGACACCAGTGCAAAAGCGAACATGATAACTGATAGTAAACTGGCTATGGCCGCAGCGACCAGTGCCATTTTGTTATTGGGGAACATTAAGCCCATTAATGGGATGCCAATAAATGCCGTATTGCCAAAGGTTGAGTTTAATCCACGCATAGCCGCGATGGCTTGTTGTTTAGGCGCTTGCCAAAGTGATAGAACAATAACCAATGCGTAAGTGATGACCATGGCTAAACTAAAGCCTGCAATAAAGCCCCATTGAGCAATGTCTTCGATAGGTGTTTCAGCTAATACAATCAATAGAATAGCGGGGAAAGCCACATAATAGACAAATTGGTTGAGCACCACATCGGTATCAGCGGGAAGCAACCGTAACTTTTGAACAAGGCTGCCTAGCAGCATGATGGCGCATACAGCGATTAGCGGGGTAAGAATACTCGACATCCCTCGCAATTCCTTAGCAAAATGATAATGTTGTCACTTTACTGCTTTTACTGGCTTTGATGCAATTAGACTTAGGCTCAAGGTGATGTTTTTTCAATAAATCATTGAATTAACACACCCTAGATTATTTGAGTATTGAACGTAGATAATTGATTTTATAACTTAGATTTAGCGTTGAGGTGATAGCTTAGATTGATATTTTCGAACCGCAGCTGAGGTTTATCCCCCTAGCGGTACAATAATGCAAGTACCACGTTATGAATGCGCCTTATTTAGCTATTTTAGGTGGCGGGAGAATACCCAGTTCGGTAAAAAAGTGTACTTGTCGTCTTAATTCAAATAACGAGCCCACGCGAACCTGATTGCCAATCACGAGTGTCCAATTGTCGGTTTTACCGTTTGGATTAGTGAAGGTGAAGCCTTGATAGAAAATTTTTTTCATAGGGCCTTTGACGTTTTAAAACTCAATATCACAGCGTGTTATGGTCGTTACTATAAGGGATGTTGCAAGGTGTGACGTTTTATCTTCATACTTAATAATAGCCTGAAATATTCAGGCTATTATTAAGGGGTAAAGGTGTTTACTTGGCTACAAACATCAATTTGTAGCCTCTCGTTAATGCCTGTATTGATTACTCGCTAATGCCAATGTTTGACACGCCAGCCTCAATAATATCTTTACGTAAACCTTTTACTAACTCGCTGTTAATGTCTGGGTTCGCTTCGATAATATCAAGCAACATACCTTGAAGCTCTTTTTCTTCTTCCATTACTGGATGAGAAAACACAAACTCATCTAACTCTTCATCCATTAATGATTCATCACTAATGGCTTCAATGTAATTAGCAACAGTACTTGATGATAGTTTGCTGATATTGGTGATGTCTTCTTCAATTTTACTGTCAATAGCACTCATTAACGTGGCGATAGCGACGGCGGCATCCATAGCAGGGTAGGCACCATAAGCTTCAAAGTCGCTCGGGTCTGGCGTGTTTTCATCGAGGCGCTGTAAATGTACATCAATGTTAAATTTAAGTTTTTTGTCGTATTGGCTTTGCCATAATAACTCAAGAGCGGTACTTAATACCTGAGGCTCACCAAATTCACATACTTCAGAGAATAGCTTGTAATTAGGTAGCATACGTTGACATAAGGCCAGCGCAAAAAGTTGTTTTTGCGGTAAAGAAAGTGCCTTAAGGCGTTTAAAGAATCCGGGTTTACTGGTCATTAGGTGTATCCACTGATAGCTGGTTTATCACTTGATTTGCCGCTGATTCTACCTTAGTTAGCTCATCAAGTAACTCAAGTATTTCAGGTTCAATATCATCAATATCAATTTTATGCTTCAAGGCCGATTCGATATCTTTACAAAGCTTTTGTGTTGTCGGAACGCCGCAATAGCATGTGGCGCCATGCAGTTTGTGTACAGCTTGTAATAATGTTGCACTATCATGCTTCTTAAAGGCACTGTCGATAGCCTCAATTGTTTCAGGAAGTGAGCTCACCAACATTTTGAGCATATCTAAGGCTAAATCTGGTTTTTGATTGGCTTGAGTCAAACACAAGTCCCAATTTAATATGCTGTTGTCGAAGTGGGTAAATTTAGGCTTGGTGATCCAACGACTAATCACACCTTTTAACGACACTTCATCAATGGGTTTGGGTAAAAAACCATCCATGCCACAGGCGAGAATTTTTTCACGTTCTTCAGCAATCGCATGAGCCGTCACCGCAATAATAGGGGTGTTACGGTTAAGTGATGCAAAGCGAATTTGTTCGGTTGCGGTAATACCGTCTGTGCCAGGCATTTGAATGTCCATAAATATTAAGTCAAATACATGTTCTTGAGCTTGTTTTATGGCGGCCTTTCCGTTGTTTACTGTGACAACATTAACGACTAACTCTTTTAATAAAGTGTCGATAAGTTTTAAATTGGCAATATTATCATCAACTGCGAGCACAGAGGCGTTGATACGTTGTGCGCCTTCATCACTCGGGCGCTCAGGTAAGCTGATTAATGCAGCAGGCGTTGGAGGATAAATTAAATGACGCGCTAGGGTAAAGTCACTGATTGGCGTGTTAAGCAGTACATCTGCATTAGCTTTAAGCACATTAATGATCACATCTTGATCAAGACAGTCATGCAGCAGCACAAGGCAATCAGTATGCTGACGCGCTTGTTTTAGTAAATGGATAAATTCAGCATTATCAACAAAGCCATGACAACTCATAATAATATAATCAAATTTACTGTGTTGACTTTGCAATACCGAGGTCAGGTTTTCTGGATTGGCGACATTGGTTAAAATTAACTGCCAAGAGACTAAGCGGCGGTTTAAAGTGTCACGAGACAACTCTCGAGGCTCATAAAGCAACACTGATTTATGTTGCAGTACATTAACGGGCAAGACTTCGCCTATTTCAAATTGGCTGATCCCAAGCGGTAAAATAAACCAGAAGTTTGAGCCTTTATTGGGGGCAGACGTAAAACCAATTTGACCGCCCATTTGGTTAATGAGGCGCTTGGTGATCACTAATCCTAATCCGGTGCCTCCAAAGCGACGTGATATTGAAGAATCTGCCTGACCAAACGCTTGGAATAAATATTCTTGCTGGCTCTCGTCGATGCCAATGCCGGTATCGATAACTTCACAGCGAAGAGTAATATTATCCTCATCTTGACCGACTAAATGAATCTTAAGAATTACACTACCAGAATCAGTAAACTTAATTGCGTTACCCACTAAGTTGGTAATAATTTGACTCACTCGCATGGCGTCACCGCTAACACTCTCAGGGACATTACTATCAATGTCGATAACCAGCTCCAGGCCCTTTTCTTGGGCGCTGCCTGCAATAATGGTCAGCGTTTCAGCAAGTGTTTCACGCAGTGCAAAAGGCATTTTTTCGAGTACCATTTTGCCCGCTTCAAGTTTAGAGAAGTCGAGAATGTCGTTAATAATACCCAGTAAGTTACTGGCGCTACGTTCAATGGTTTTGATGTAATCAAGCTGGCTAGTATGCAGTGGGGTTTTTAATAACTGCCTTGCAAAACCGATGACACCATTGAGCGGTGTGCGAAGCTCGTGCGACATATTCGCTAAAAACTCCGATTTAATTCGACTGGCTTCTAAAGCGCGTTTTTTAGCCAAATCTAACTCAACGTTTTGAATTTCAATTTGCTCTAGGGTTTCACGTAAATCTGATGTTGCTTGATCAATATTTTGCTGCATCTCGTCATGATATTCAGATAACGAGCCTGCCATGGCATTAATACCACGCTTTAATAAATCAAGCTCACCGATTAAATGGCCTTCAAGGCGTGTATCAAGTTTACCTTCACGAATTTTAGCCACCACCCGCACCATTTCGGTAATAGGGTGGTTAACATGTTTCACTAAGCGAAAGGTAAAAAAGAGATTAAATTGCACGCCAATTAACACAATAATAAATGCTGCTATGGCGGCTCTATGTTGCTCGAGTAGTGCATTTTCTTTATTAAGCAGGACTGAAATGTAGCCTAAAATCTGTTCTTGCTGGCTATTGAAAATAGGTTCTATGAATTGTGGGTTATGTTGTTTGCCTGTATCTGTATTGCTCACGCGATTTAAGCTACTGAGCAAGGTACTTTCAAGGCCGGTGTGCGAAATAATGGGAACCCGAATGACTAGGGTATCACCAATGGTCTCATGTTCTGTGCCAATCAGCGCGGTTAACGGCTTTTTAAAACGCATCGTTTCAAAATCTTTATGATAATGAGACGTCACAAATAATTGATTTTCAGCGTCAAACACGGCAATGGAGTGAATTAACGAAGCATTATTGATTTGCGATGCCGCCAGCAGACGTTTAGTCGATTCGCGGTCTTGATTAATAATACCAAACTCACTGGCAATGGCTAAAGGCTCAACAATATTGCTGCCTTTGATAATTAAGGTGTCTTCCAATTCATAAAAGCGGTTTATCGTGAAATAACTTCCAAGTAGAATACCCACGACAATTGTGGGCGCTAACGCAAGTACCAGAACCCAGGAGCGAAGGCTATATTTGGTCATATTGTTGGCACTTTTCATGGCAGTTAGGTGTGTTCCTGATACTAAATCGCTATTATAGCGTCTAGACTGCCAGAAACAGCGCACTCTTGACTAGTTTTTTATTCGACATCTGAGGCCGAAATGGCACAATTCTTCAAAGAAAAACCGAACAAATCTAAACAATTATCTGCAAAGCTCACGCTAGATGTTACCCAATTAGACCACCTAGGCGCGGGGATTGCCCAGCATCAAGGTAAAGTTGTGTTTGTCGCGGGAGCTTTACCCGGTGAGCGTGCAACGGTGCAGCTCGTTGAGCAAAAGAAAAGTTATGCCAAAGCTAAGTTAATTTCCATTGCTAATCCAGCGCCCAGCAGAGTCACACCTTTTTGTCAGCATTACAGTCAGTGTGGCGGCTGCGATTTACAACATATGGACACTCAGGCACAACGCGAACATAAACAAACAGCGTTAGTTGACCTTATTGCTAAGTTATCCAGTGCTGAAGCTGTAGCTGAAAACCTTGTTGCCACTCCCATTGTCGATGATGCCTGGCATTATCGACGCAGAGCTCGCCTAGCGACCGTATTTGACAAGAACACTCAGCGTTTACAGTTGGGGTTTCGCGCCGCCAGCAGCAACAAAATTGTTGAAATTAACCAATGTCCAGTGCTTGCAACGTCGTTGTCTGAACTTTTCACGCCGCTGGCGGTTAATTTAAATCAGCTAAAAGCCAAAGCCAGTATCGGTCATGTTGAGTTAACCCAAGCTGACAATGGACATTTTGCCGTTGTCAGGGTCACTAAAAACCTGCCTAACTCCGATATTAGGTGGTTAACTGGTTTTGCAGAAAAACATCAGCTTCATTTATTGTTGCAAGATGATACCGGGCAACTAACCCAGCTTTATCCTGCGCTCGCTACAACTGAGCAAGCGGTAACCTTACCTTTTTATCATTTAGTATCTGAAAGCGTACGATGTTCATTTACCCCAGGTAACTTTGTTCAAGTTAATGGCGCAATAAATCAGGCGATGGTAAATCAAGCAATCGATTGGCTCGATCCTCAAGCGGGTGAACGTATTCTCGATTTATTTTGTGGTGTCGGTAACTTCAGTTTACCGCTAGCTAAAAAAGCGGCGCAAGTGATTGGGGTTGAAGGTGTGCCTGAAATGGTTGAGCAGGCAAAGCAAAATGCCTTAGATAACCACTTAGACAATGTCACGTTTTATCATGCCGACTTAAGTGCCGATTTATCTGAGCAAGCCTGGCTAGGTAAAATTGATAAGTTGTTACTCGATCCTGCCAGAGCTGGCGCTTATGAAAGTTTACAGTGGTTACAGAAGATGCAACCTAAAAAAGTGGTGTACGTATCGTGTAATCCTGCAAGTCTCGCCCGCGACAGTAGTGTATTATTGGCTAATGGTTATCGTATAGCGCAAGTTGGATTTGTTGATATGTTTCCACAAACGCATCATATTGAGGCGATGGTCTTATTTGAACTAGGTAAATAAGTGTCAGCTTTTTTAATATTATCAAACGGTATGCTATAAATTTGTTCAACTAAACACGTTTGAATTGACAAAAGAGCCAAGGGCTTCAAGATAGCGTATTCAGTGGTAGTTAACGTCTGGTTTTTTCTAATTCACAGACACAAAGGTGTAAAAGTCGGTCATGCGGCTAAGGAAGGGTTCATGG
Source organism: Shewanella litoralis (assembly GCF_009828585.1). Classification (GTDB taxonomy): domain Bacteria; phylum Pseudomonadota; class Gammaproteobacteria; order Enterobacterales; family Shewanellaceae; genus Shewanella; species Shewanella litoralis. Next base: position 20,995 of record NZ_WSRZ01000010.1, read on the forward strand.
TATCTGTTCGCGAAGCACATTTTAATACGCAAACATTCCAATTGGATGAGTGGGTCGCCCGTTATATTGACGATAAAGACGATGCTCAAACTTTATTAGTATTGATCCAGCAAGTGGAGGCCTTACCGGTCAAAAACAAACTGGCTCATACTGAATTGCTTGCTCGCGCTCGCGAAATGATCGAAATCTTAGCGCCGCTAAACATGGACATTGAAACCCTGCAAGCTGCAGTGCTGTTCTTAATGCATGAAGCAGGCGTGTTAAGTGATGAGCAATTAGCTGAACAATATGGCGACAATTTAGCAAAGTTGGTGGCCAGCGTGGTTACCATGAATGCCATTGGCGCACTTAAGGTCAGCGAAAACTCACGTGATGCCGAACCGCAAATCGACAATATTCGTAAAATGTTACTGGCGATGGTTGAAGATGTACGTGCCGTTGTCATTAAGCTTGCCGAGCGCGTGTGTTTATTACGCGCGGTTAAAAATGCCGATGAAGAAACACGGGTATTGCTCGCCCGTGAAATTGCCGATATCTACGCACCACTGGCAAATCGTTTAGGTATTGGTCAGCTAAAATGGGAGCTTGAAGATATTTCGTTCCGCTATTTACACCCAACGGTATATAAAGACATCGCTAAACAGCTTGATGGCAAACGTGTTGATCGTGAAGTGTTTATCGACAAGTTTGTCACCCAACTGCAGCAACGTTTAGACAATGATGACATTCGCGCTAAAGTCTATGGCCGTCCCAAACATATTTACAGCATTTGGCGTAAAATGAAGGGCAAAGATCTTAAGTTTGATGAGCTGTTTGATGTAAGAGCTGTGCGTATCGTTACCGAACGATTGCAAGACTGTTATGGCGCCTTAGGCGTAGTACATGATTTATGGCATCACATTCCACGTGAGTTTGACGATTATGTCGCCAACCCTAAACCGAACGGTTATCAATCGATTCATACCGTCGTTGTGGGGCCAGAAGGCAAAACCGTCGAAATTCAAATTCGCACAGAAGCCATGCATCAAGATTCTGAACTTGGTGTTGCAGCCCATTGGAAATACAAAGAAGGTGCAGGTAACACCAAACAAACTGGCTACGAAGAAAAAATTAACTGGCTGCGTAAAATTTTACAGTGGCAGGAAGATGTGGCCGAAAGCGGTAACCTGGTTGACGAGGTTCGCAGTCAAGTATTTGAAGACCGAGTTTATGTATTTACCCCTAACGGTGAAGTAGTCGATTTACCACTGGGTTCAACCGTACTCGATTTTGCTTACTACATTCACTCCCAAGTAGGACATAAATGTATTGGCGCCAAAGTGGACGGCCGAATTGTGCCATTTACTTATCAGGTTGAAACTGGTGAGCGCATTGAAATTATCACCTCAAAAACACCTAACCCAAAACGTGACTGGTTAAATCCAAACTTAGGCTATATTAAGTCGTCACGTTCACGCTCTAAAATTCAGCACTGGTTTAAGCAACAAGATCGCGACAAAAATATTGCCGCCGGTAAAGAGATGCTCGAGTCTGAATTATCGCGTGTGGGCTTAAAAATTAAAGATGCGGCAGTGGCGGTTGAACGTTTCAACCTTAATACCATGGACGACATGCTCGCGGCCATTGGTGGTGGCGATTTACGCTTAAACCAAGTAGTGAACTTTACTGAAACTAAAATCCGCAAAGTCGTCGATACCGATGAAGACCTCGTTGAAGACATTCTGAAAAAAGCTTCACATAAGCCTAAAAAGACAGGTAAAGGCCAGGTAGAAGTCAGTGGTGTGGGCAACTTAATGAGCCACATTGCCCGTTGTTGTCAGCCAGTACCTGGAGATGAAATTTTTGGGTATATCACCATGGGCCGCGGAATTTCTGTGCACCGTAGTGATTGTGAGCAGGTTAAAGAGTTAATGCGAGCTCACCCTGAGCGTAGTGTCGATGTGATATGGGGCGAAAACTACTCTGGCGGATACCGCATTCGAGTACGAGTATTATCTCATGACCGTAGCGGTTTATTGCGCGACTTAACCACAGTGCTTGCCGCTGAAAAGTCTAACGTAATGGCCATGAGCTCATCATCGGACGTAAAAACCCAAACTGCGACCGTAGAGCTTGAACTTGAGCTCTATAATTTAGACGGTTTATCACGCATCATTGCCAAATTATCGCAAGTTGACGGTGTGATTGAGTCTCGCAGATTGTAAATCGTTAGCTAAAAAGTGACAACGATAGCTAAAGGCACCTAAATTAAGGTGCCTTTTTAATTAAAGAAACCGCTAAATGTAGAGGATATACAAGGTGGCAAACATTCAATCGTTATTAGACATTATGGCGCAATTACGCGATCCAAAAACGGGTTGCCCGTGGGATCTTGCCCAAGACTTTGCCACCATTGTGCCTTTTACTCTAGAAGAAGCCTATGAGGTGGTCGATACCATAGAGCGTAGAGCATGGCAGGAGTTACCCGATGAACTGGGTGATTTGTTATTTCAGGTGGTGTTTTATTGTCAACTTGGTCAGGAACAAGGCATGTTTGACTTTGCCACAGTTGTCGAGCGCATCAGCGATAAACTCACCCGACGTCATCCCCATGTGTTTGCTCAGGCTGATGGGAAAATAAGCGATCCTATCACTAATACTCAGGAGTTAAGCCTGGCCTGGGACACATTAAAAGCCAATGAGCGCCAACAAAAGCAATTGCACTCAACCTTAGATGACATCCCACAAGCATTACCAGCATTATCGCGCGCGCGTAAAATCCAACACCGGGTGGCTAAAGTCGGCTTTGACTGGGCAGAACTTGAACCCGTTGTGGCCAAAATACATGAAGAAATCGATGAAGTGCTCGTTGAGGTGAATAAGCTGCCCAACGATGCAGACTATTCTAAAGATAAAGTGCAAGATGAAATGGGCGACTTATTATTTGCAGTGGTTAATTTAGCTCGTCATTTAAAGGTTGATCCTGAGCAAGCTCTGCGGCAAGCAAACACTAAGTTTGAGCGACGTTTTAGAGGTGTTGAACAATATGTAGCCGGCAGTGGTAAAGCCATTGAACAGCATACATTAACTGAATTAGATGGTTACTGGGACAAGGTAAAGCAAGACGAAAAGGCAAATTAAGCTAAATATAGCGCGTTTAAGTTTGTCGAATCGAGGTGGCTTTGGTATAATATCGCCCCGTCCTAGTGCTTTCTTACAAGCACGTTTTTTTCCAACACATTTTCTCAGGTTCAGCATGACTACAAGGTATATCTTCGTTACTGGTGGCGTTGTTTCATCACTAGGTAAAGGCATTGCAGCAGCTTCGCTAGCAGCAATTTTAGAGGCGCGTGGCCTCAATGTAACCATTATGAAACTGGACCCATACATTAACGTCGATCCAGGTACAATGAGCCCAACTCAGCACGGTGAAGTATTCGTGACTGAAGATGGCGCTGAAACCGATCTCGACTTAGGTCACTATGAACGTTTCATTCGCACTAAAATGAACCGTCGTAACAACTTTACTACCGGCCGTATTTATGAAGAAGTGCTTCGTAAAGAACGCCGTGGTGATTACTTAGGCGCAACCATTCAGGTTATTCCGCATATTACCAATGCGATTAAAGAAAAAGTCCTTGAAGGTGGCGAAGGTCATGATGTTGCAATCGTAGAGATTGGCGGCACAGTAGGTGACATCGAGTCATTGCCTTTCCTTGAGTCTATCCGTCAATTAGGTGCTGAGCTAGGACGTGAACGCACTTTATTTATGCATTTAACTTTAGTGCCATTCTTAGGTGCTGCGGGCGAAATTAAAACCAAACCGACACAGCACTCAGTTAAAGAGCTACGTTCTATTGGTATTGCACCAGATGTATTGGTTTGTCGTGGTGACCGTGCAATCCCTGCCAATGAAAAAGCTAAAATCTCGTTATTCTGTAACGTAGAAGAACGCGCTGTTATTTCATTAAAAGACGTAGATAGTATTTATAAAATACCTGCACTACTTCGCTCGCAAGGTTTAGATGACCTAGTGATCAAACGTTTCCATTTAGATTGTAACGAAGCAGATTTGTCTGAATGGGAAAATGTAATTTACCAGGAAGCGAATCCAAACGGTGAAGTCACTATTGGTATGGTTGGTAAGTACATTGAATTACCGGATGCTTATAAGTCAGTTAACGAAGCATTAAAGCATGCTGGGTTAAAAAACCGTGTAACGGTGAACATCAAATATATTGATTCGCAAACAGTTGAAGCCAAAGGCGAAGAAGTATTGCAAGGGCTTGACGGTATTTTAGTACCGGGCGGCTTTGGCGAACGTGGTGTTGAAGGCAAAATATTTGCTGCTAAATTTGCCCGTGAAAACAACTTACCTTACTTTGGTATTTGTTTAGGTATGCAAGTGGCGTTAATCGAATTTGCACGTCACGTTGCTGGTTTAGAAGGGGCACATTCAACTGAATTTAACCCACAATCACCGTATCCTGTTGTTGGCTTAATTACCGAGTGGATTAACGAAGAAGGCGATGTTGAGAAGCGTCATGAATCTTCTGATCTTGGCGGTACAATGCGTCTTGGTGCTCAGTTATGTCACTTAAAAGAAGGCACTAAAGCTGCAGCGGCATATAATTCAACAACCTGTGTTGAACGTCATCGTCATCGTTATGAAGTGAACAACAACTACATCGAACGTCTTGAAAAAGCCGGTTTAGTATTTAGTGGTTTGTCATCTGACCGTAAGCTGATTGAAATGATTGAGTTGCCAGATCACCCTTGGTTTGTTGCGGGTCAATTCCACCCAGAATTTACTTCAACCCCTCGTGATGGTCACCCATTATTTGAAGGCTTTATTGCTGCATCATCGGCGTATCAAAAACGCGATATAAGCTAATATGTATTAGCCGCTAATGTTCTGCATTAGCGGCTTTTTTGTCTACGATATATGCGTAAGATCAAATAATCGCGTTTTTGATGTCTCACAGCTGTTAAAACTAAGTTGAAGCTGAGACCAATTCGATTTATCCTAAGCTCTAAATAGAATAAAATTACCAAACTGAAAGTTACATACCAATAAAGCAGCAGTGTTGATGTTATCGAGTGATTTATTGGTATTGGCTTTTAACTTTTATTACATTTTTAATTTACTGACACAGTACGAGGAAATTATGGCTAACATTATTAAAGTGATTGGTCGCGAAATTATGGATTCGCGTGGTAACCCAACCGTTGAAGCAGAAGTGCATTTAGAAGGCGGTTTTGTCGGTATGGCAGCCGCACCTTCTGGCGCATCAACCGGTAGTCGTGAAGCATTAGAACTTCGTGACGGCGACAAAGCACGTTACTTAGGTAAAGGCGTATTAAATGCCGTTGCTGCTGTTAACGGTCCAATTGCTGACGCAATTAAAGGTAAAGATGCATTGGCTCAAGCAGAACTTGACCAAATTATGATTGACTTAGACGGCACAGAAAACAAAGCTAAATTTGGTGCAAACGCCATCTTAGCTGTTTCACTGGCTATTGCTAAGGCTGCTGCAGCTGCGAAGCACGTGCCTTTATATGCACACATTGCTGATCTAAACGGAACACCTGGTGTTTATTCAATGCCACTCCCTATGATGAACATCATCAACGGTGGCGAGCATGCAGACAACAGTGTTGATATTCAAGAGTTTATGATTCAACCTGTTGGCGCTAAAACTTTCCGTGAAGGTTTACGCATGGGCGCAGAAGTATTCCACAGCCTGGCTAAAGTCCTTAAAGCAGACGGTCACTCAACTGCGGTAGGTGATGAAGGTGGTTTTGCTCCAAACCTAGCCTCTAATGAAGCAGCACTTGCTGCAATTAAAGTGGCAGTTGCTAATGCTGGTTATGAGCTAGGTAAAGACATCACATTAGCGATGGATTGTGCTGCTTCTGAGTTTTACGACAAAGAAACAAACATTTATGATCTTAAAGGTGAAGGCAAAAAATTCACTTCTGAAGAGTTTAACTTCTTCTTACAGGGTCTTACTGAACGTTATCCAATCGTTTCTATTGAAGATGGTCTTGACGAATCTGACTGGGACGGTTTTGCTCATCAAACTAAATTAATGGGTGATAAAATCCAATTAGTGGGCGACGATTTATTCGTTACTAACACTAAAATCCTTAAGCGTGGCATTGATAACGGCATCGCCAACTCTATCTTAATTAAGTTCAACCAGATCGGTTCATTAACTGAAACGTTGGCGGCAATTAAAATGGCAAAAGATGCAGGTTTCACCGTGGTGATTTCTCACCGTAGTGGCGAAACTGAAGATTCAACTATTGCTGATTTAGCCGTTGGTACTGCTGCTGGCCAAATCAAAACAGGTTCATTAAGCCGTAGTGATCGTGTTGCCAAATACAACCAATTGCTTCGTATCGAAGAAGCATTAGGTTCAAAAGCACCATACAACGGTTTGAAAGAAGTGAAAGGCCAAGCATAATTTTGCTTTAGCTTAAAAAAGGCCACCACTCGGTGGCCTTTTTTGTTGTACTATATCCAATATACATTCTAAGGGTTAATGCGACGTAACTTGATATTATGAAACAATTAATATTACTCATGATTGCTTTACTGGCTGTCTTACAATATAGACTATGGCTGGGGGACAACAATTTTTCTGAATATGTTCTGCTGCAAACCCAGATTGAAGCTCAACAACAAAGCAACGAAAAGTTGATCGCTCGCAATCAAATCCTCAAAGAAGAAATCATCGATTTACAAAGCGGTACCGAAGCGATAGAAGAGCGCGCCCGAAATGAGCTTGGCATGGTTAAAGAAGGCGAAACGTTTTATCGTGTTATTGGCACCGAGTCCCGTGAACAACCGTTTAATCCATAGTTTACCGTGCACATTTATTGCGTGTTAAACGAACTATCATAATGCTAAAAATGGTTTACTATGCAAAATAATACTCAGTCAATTATTGCCATTGTTCCAGCTGCTGGTATCGGCAGTCGCATGGGGGCAGACAAACCAAAGCAGTATCTAATGCTAGGTCAGCAGAGTATTTTGGCGCACACACTCGATGCTTTATTGTCGCACAAACGCATTGATAAGGTTATTGTCGCACTGCATCCACAAGATCAATATTTCAAGCAACTTCCCCAAGCTAAACACCCTAAGCTGATACAAGTGATTGGCGGTGGAGAACGTTCCGACTCCGTTCTTGCTGCGCTAGATCAGGCAATGCAGATTAATGCCAATGCTTGGGCGTTAGTTCACGATGCCGCAAGACCTTGTTTACGCCATGAAGATATTAACAAGTTGATTGCATCGCTAAAACAATACCCTCAAGGGGCTATTTTGGCCGCGCCAGTGCGCGATACCATGAAGCGCAGCGATGCCAGTGGCTTAATCACTAATACGGTTGAGCGTGCATTACTTTGGCACGCACTCACGCCACAGTTTTTCCCCATATCTGCACTGCATAATAATTTATCTCAGGCACTTGCGGCGAATGCCAGTATTACGGACGAGGCGAGTGCCATGGAATGGGCTGGAGTCAGACCTGGGCTAGTGAGTGGTCGTGTTGATAATATTAAAGTCACTCACCCTGATGATTTACAACTCGCAGCGTTATTTATGCAGCAAGCACAATGACGTTTATGCAATAAACCCAATAAAATTTATGCAATAAACCTAATAACCTTATTGTAATGATAAGCTCATCACAAGGATTAACATGAATATACGTATTGGCCATGGTTTTGATGTACATAAATTTGGTGGCGATAAACCGCTTATTTTAGGTGGTGTAGTCGTGCCTTATGAGACTGGCTTAATAGCTCACTCTGACGGTGATGTGGTGTTGCATGCAATAAGCGATGCTATCCTCGGTGCGATGGCTCTAGGTGATATCGGTAAGCACTTTCCCGATACCGATGCTAACTTTGCCGGAGCGGATAGTCGTGAGCTGCTAAAGCATTGCTATGAGCTCGCTCGGCAAAAGCTGTTTGTGATAGGTAATGTCGATGTCACGGTGATTGCCCAGGTTCCTAAAATGGCCCCACATATTGAAGCTATCCGTGAGTGTTTAAGTACTGATTTACAAACGGATATCGAAAATATTAATGTGAAAGCCACAACCACTGAAAAATTAGGTTTTACCGGACGTAAAGAAGGTATTGCTGTCGAAGCTGTCGTACTGATGGTTAGTCAATCGCGTTAATAATATAGAGAATGTTTGCCAGATGAACGAATTACATTACCTGCTGGATAAACCGTTAAGCCAAGCTGATTTACGCACTCATAATAGTGATTTTATTGTGAAAGAAATTTTGCCTTTTACTCCAACAGGGGAAGGCGAGCACCATATGTTGCATATTCAAAAAAATGGCTTGAATACCGTTTATGTTGCTGAAATTCTGGCAAAATTTGCTAAAGTTCATCCTAAAGAGGTGACTTATGCAGGGCAAAAAGATAAAAACGCCGTCACAGAACAATGGTTTGGTGTGCGTATTCCTGGCAAAGAAACCCCTGAGTGGACGCAGCTTAATAGCGATAAACTGACCATATTGTCCAGCAGCCGTCACAGCAAAAAACTGCGAATAGGGGCGTTATTAGGCAATCGTTTTGTGCTCACTTTACGCAATATTACCAATGTGGCTGATGTTGAATCTCGCTTACAACAGATTGCCACAGTCGGTGTGCCTAACTATTTTGGTGAACAACGTTTTGGCCATGATGGTAAAAATTTAGTGATGGGGCGTCAGATGTTAAGCGGCGGCCGCAATATAAAAGATCGCAACAAACGCAGTATGTATTTGTCTGCAGTGCGATCAAACATATTTAATTTAGTGGTGTCGCATCGCTTAGCGACAAAACACATCAATACCACAGCGGGTGACTGTGTGATGTTAGCCGGCAGTAAGAGTTATTTTACCGTTGATGCCTGGGATGATGTGCTTAATGCGCGTTTAGCTGAAAAAGACATTCAGCTATCGGCTCCGCTTTGGGGTCGTGGTACTCCTTTAGCGAAAGACGATGCACTTACACTAGAAATGGCGCCATTAGCTGATTATTCAGATGATTTAACTGGCCTTGAAAATGCAGGACTCTCCCAAGAAAGGCGACCTTTGTTGCTCGAGCCGCAAGGCATGAAATGGCAATTTGACCATGATGTATTGACCCTTGAGTTTATGCTACCTGCAGGCAGTTATGCGACATCAGTTTTGCGTGAACTTGCTGATTATCAAGATGTTCAAGAGCAACAAAGACAAATTATGGTGGCTGAACAACAAGCACAGCGTGTATTGCAAGAGCAATCGCAACTTAATAAAGAGTAGAGTCCTAAGCAATGATTAATATTTTAGTCAGTAATGATGATGGTGTTAATGCCTCTGGTATTATCGCATTAACCCAGGCACTGAGTGAGTTTGCACAAGTGCTTACCGTTGCGCCCGATCGAAATTGTTCCGGCGCGAGTAATTCATTAACCTTGACTAACCCATTAAGAATTAATAACTTAGATAATGGTTATATTTCAGTCAATGGTACACCTACTGATTGTGTCCATTTAGCCATTAGGCAGTTATGTGAGCATGAACCCGATATTGTCGTGTCGGGCATAAATGCGGGTGCCAATATGGGCGATGATACCCTGTACTCTGGGACTGTTGCGGCAGCGATGGAAGGGCGATTTTTAGGATTGCCGGCCATCGCTATTTCTTTAGTGGGTAAGTCATTAACTCACTATGATAGCGCGGCCATCTATGCTGCAAAAATTGTAAAAGGATTATTAGCGCATCCGATTAATCGCGATCAAATTTTAAATGTGAATGTACCTGACTTACCAGTCGATCAAATTAAAGGAATTAAAGTCACCCGTTTAGGGGCAAGACATAAAGCCGAAGGCATGATTAAAACTCAAGACCCAGCAGGAAAAGATATTTATTGGTTGGGGCCTGTAGGCAGTGAACAAGATGCTGGAGAGGGCACAGATTTTGGTGCTGTTGCTGCGGGTTACGTGTCTATCACACCGTTAACAGTGGATTTAACTGCATACAATCAACTAAATGGATTAGCTGAGTGGATAACAAAAATATGACCAGGGTAGCTTCAACATCAGCAATGAATTTGGCAAAAAAGTTGTCAGATGCTGGGATCCGCCACCCCGCGGTATTGCACGCGGTTGCAACGACTCCGCGTGAGTTATTTCTCGATGGTGCATTAGCGCATAAAGCCTATGAAAATACCGCGTTGCCCATTGGACAAGGCCAAACCATATCGCAGCCTTACATTGTGGCGCGCATGACTGAGCTTTTGCTGCAACATAACCCACAAAAAGTACTCGAAATTGGTACCGGTTCGGGTTACCAGGCTGCAGTGCTCGCGTCGCTCATTCCTGAACTTTGCACAATCGAAAGAATTAAAGCACTGCAAATTCAAGCCAGGCAAAGGCTTAAACGCTTAGACTTGCATAATGTGTCATTTAAATACGGTGATGGTTGGCAAGGTTGGCCTAATCGTGGTCCTTTTGATGGCATTATGGTGACCGCCGCTGCCGCCTCGGTGCCGCAAGCCTTGCTTGAGCAGCTTGCTGATAAAGGAGTGTTAATTATTCCTGTAGGTGAAGATACTCAACAACTGTTAAAAATCACTCGCGCAGGCACTGAGTTCCATTCGGAAATAATCGAAGCGGTTAAATTTGTGCCATTAATTAATGGTGATTTAGCCTAAACCATGAGTTCTGCTTCATGTTAGGCTCAGAGTCATGCTTTATCATGTAGAATGCACCAGCTTTCTATGCGCTCATGTATTTTCTTTAAGGATATTGTTTGATGAATACCGGTTGGCCAAATGGTTTGGTCTTAGCAATCATGCTGACAGGATGTAGCTTTCAAGCTGAACGTCCCGCGCCGGTTGATAGTTTATCATCAAAAAATCATGGTCCTCGTTATCATAAAGGCTCGCTTAAAACCCATAAGTACATTGTAAAAAAAGGCGACACCTTGTACTCCATTGCATGGGGTGCCGGCCGTCATTTTGCTGCACTTGCCAAAGAAAATAATCTGCACGCGCCTTATACTATTTATCCGGGTCAAACGCTTAATTTAGCGAGTGCTAATGATTCAGTGTCTACTGGCGTGAGAACACCGCAAACCTATGCAACTTCAGTGCAAACTCAGGCCGTAACTCAACCCTATTCATCGGTTTCTAATCGTACGGGATCGCAAACAATCCAACCCGCTACAACTGTAAAGCCGCAGCCAGTGGTCGTATCAGACAGAACGAAAAAAGATCTTGATCACAAAGTCAAGCCTGCGTATTCTGTAACAACTACCCAACAAACAGTTAACCAAAATGCAAACGGTCCTGTCGCAAACTTGCCACAACAAGTTCAGCAATGGCACTGGCCAGTTAGAGGCCGAATAATCGGGTATTTTTCGGCATCGGAACAAGGCAATCAAGGTATTAAGATTGCTGGTAATCGCGGAGACATTATAAAAGCCGCAGCAGATGGTAGAGTCGTATATGCAGGCAATGCGCTTCGGGGATATGGCAACTTAGTTATTATCAAACATAACGATGATTTTCTAAGTGCTTATGCTCATGCAGACACGATTACGGTTAAAGAAAAGCAATATGTTAGCGCAGGCCAAACAGTTGCAAAAATGGGCAGTACAGGGACAAGCCAAGTGATGCTTCATTTTGAAGTACGTTATCACGGCAAGTCGGTTAACCCATTACGATATCTACCTAAACAGTAATTGTTTAGCAACATAAATAACGGAGGATAGGCAAGTGAAGTAGATTACATATCACAAATTAGGTTTGGGAGAGCAATTATGAGCCGCAAAAAAAGTACTGCTATAGCAGAACCACTTGTCGATCTAGCTAAACAACCACAAGAGGTTGCAGCCAAAAATGGCGATTTGGTGCAGCAACTCGAAATAGAAGACAAAGTCCAAGATGACTTACAAAAAAATCTCGATGCTACTCAATTATACTTAGGTGAAATTGGTTTTTCTCCTTTGCTTACCGCTGAAGAAGAAGTCTATTTTTCACGTAAAGCTCTCAAAGGCTGCGAAAAGTCTCGCAACCGCATGATCGAAAGTAATTTACGTCTTGTCGTTAAAATCTCCAGAAGATACAACAATCGCGGCTTAGCGTTACTCGACCTTATCGAAGAAGGCAATTTAGGCCTGATAAGAGCGGTTGAAAAGTTTGATCCTGAACGCGGTTTCCGTTTTTCAACTTATGCAACCTGGTGGATCAGGCAAACCATTGAACGTGCGATCATGAATCAAACTCGTACAATTCGCCTCCCTATTCACGTAGTGAAAGAATTAAATGTCTATTTGCGTACTGCAAGACAGCTGGCGCAAAAACTTGATCATGAACCCACGGCAGAAGAAATCGCAGAAAAACTTGATGTTTCAACTGGCGATGTAAGCCGCATGCTTAAACTGAATGAAAGAATTACCTCAGTAGATTCACCCTTAGGTGGTGATAATGAAAAAGCATTATTAGATGTCATTGCTGATGACGATTCAGTCGGGCCAGATCATCAAGTACAGACTGAAGATCTGTCTAACTCAATTGTGGGTTGGTTAAATGAGCTTAATACGAAGCAACGAGAAGTGCTTGCAAGACGCTTTGGTTTGTTAGGTTATGAACCATCAACACTTGAAAATGTGGGCGCTGAAATTGGTTTAACTCGTGAACGAGTGCGTCAAATTCAGGTAGAAGCGTTAAAGCGTTTAAAAGATTTACTTGGCTCGCAAGGGCTGTCAGTTGAAGCACTGTTTAGAGATTAATACTCAATATATTAAGGGTGACGTTAACGCGCCCATAATAAAAAAGGACACATTTTAGTGTCCTTTTCATTGCCAGTTTTTTATGATCTTAGCGTGCTAAACGTTTTAATTCATACAATAAATCAAGCGCTTGCTTAGGCGTAAAATCATCAGGATTTATTTGCGTTAGCTTATCCATTGCTGGAGATGCTTCAGGCATCGGTGTAAGTAAATTCATACTTACCTGTCTTGGCGCTTGTTCTGTTGCGGTCATATCGCGGTTTTCGAGTTGATGCAATTTATGTTTGGCAGCTTTAATCACTTGGCTTGGCACACCGGCTAATGCAGCAACTTGCAATCCATAACTCTTACTGGCTGCCCCTTCTTGAACAGCATGCATAAAGGCAATGGTATCGTCATGTTCAATCGCATCTAAGTGCACATTAACTACCGCAGGTAATAATTCTGGCAATTGAGTCAGCTCAAAATAGTGCGTTGCAAACAAGGTCAGGGCACTGACTTGTTTTGCGAGATACTCAGCAGCAGACCAAGCGAGTGATAAACCATCATAGGTCGAGGTTCCGCGGCCTATTTCATCCATTAATACCAAACTATTGGCCGTGGCATTATGCAAAATATTGGCGGTTTCGGTCATCTCTACCATAAAGGTTGAGCGGCCCGATGCCAAGTCGTCCGATGCCCCAATACGGGTAAATATTCGGTCAATTTCACCTATTTGTGCAGAATCTGCTGGCACAAAGCAACCAATGTGAGCCATTAAAGTGATAAGTGCTACCTGACGCATGTAAGTCGACTTACCGCCCATATTGGGGCCGGTGACGATCAACATTTTGCGCTGAGGCGTCAGGCTAACTGGGTTAGCAATAAAGGCTGATTGACTGACCTGTTCAACCACCGGATGTCTGCCGGCATCAATATGAATCCCAATATCGTCAGTCATTTGTGGACACTGGTAATTGAGGGTTTCAGCGCGCTCAGCAAAATTGCTCAACACGTCGAGCTGTGCGGCTGCTGTAGCAAAGGCTTGCAGTTCTTGTAATTTTGGTAACAGTAAGTCAAACAATTGTTCCCATAATTGTTTTTCTAACGCGAGCGCTTTCCCCTGGCTTGACAGGACTTTTTCTTCGTATTCTTTAAGTTCTGGAGTGATATAGCGTTCGGTACCTTTTAACGTCTGGCGACGTTGATAACTCAATGGCACTTTGTCTGCTTGTAAGCGACTGACTTCAATATAATAGCCGTGTACACGGTTATAACCCACTTTTAGGGTACTTATCCCAGTTTGTTGTTTTTCGCGTGCTTCAAGTTCAACCAAATAATCATTGGCACCTTCACTCAGCTTACGCCATTCATCAAGTTCAGCATGATAACCGGATTTAATCACGCCGCCATCTCTAATGAGCATCGGTGGATTATCGACAATAGCGCGTTCGAGCAAGTCATGTTGCTCAGGAAACTCGCCCAATTGCGCCGCTAATGTTGCCATTTGCTGTTGCTGGCAAGCTGATAATGTTTGCTGAATACCAGGCAGTAATGCCAGGGCTTGCTTTAGCCGTGAAAAATCACGTGGTCTGGCACTGCGCAGGGCAAGGCGCGCCATAATACGTTCAATATCGCCTAGGCTTTTTAGTTGTTCGTGCAGAGTATGGTAAAGGTCTTTTTCAATTAACTCATTGACCGCACCGTGACGTAATTGAATTGCTGTGCGATTGCGCAGCGGCTCATGGATCCAACGTTGCAACATGCGACTGCCCATAGGTGTTGCTGTATTATCGAGCACCCAAGCAAGAGTGTTGTCTCTTCCGCCAGATAAATTTTGGGTTAACTCTAAATTACGGCGCGTCGCAGCATCTAAAATAATTGATTCAGATTGATTAAAGCGCACAATGGAGTTGATGTGCGGTAATGCCATTTTTTGGGTGTCTTTAACATACTGCATTAAGCAGCCAGCAGCTTGTAATGCTAAGCGCGCGTCGCTAATACCAAAACCATGCAAATCTTTAGTGCCAAATTGGTTGAGCAATAAATTGACGCAGGTGTCGTAATCAAATTCCCATTCAGGTCGGCGGCGAATACCTTTCATGTTATTGATTAGCAACATGTCAGTAAAATCTTCGCTGTACAGCAATTCGGCTGGATGAGTACGCTGTAATTCTGCTTCTAATGCTTCTCGAGTCGGCAGTTCTGCAATAACAAAACGCCCTGATGAGATATCCAGTGTGGCATAGCCAAAACCGGTTTTACCTTGATAAAGCGCAGCAAGTAGGTTGTCTTGTTTTTCTTGTAATAGTGCTTCATCGGTTAATGTACCAGGGGTAACAATGCGCACAACTTGACGCTCAACCGGACCTTTTGAGGTCGCTGGGTCGCCAATTTGTTCACAAATAGCCACAGATTGACCGATTTGAACCAATTTAGCTAAATACCCTTCAACCGCATGGTAAGGAATACCCGCCATTGGGATTGGGTCGCCACCACTTTTACCCCGAGCGGTTAATGAAATACCCAGTAGTTCAGAGGCTTTTTTGGCATCATCATAAAATAACTCGTAAAAGTCGCCCATTCGATAAAACAGCAACATGTCAGCGTGAGCGGCTTTTAAGCTCAAATACTGTCGCATCATTGGGGTATGTTTTTCTAAATCGCTGGTATCAATTACAGTCATTATGGACTCTTCACTCTATCAAACTTGGGGCATGAAACTTTATGGCGCTAATCTTAACAATTTTTATCTTCGGGGTATAAATCAATTCACAATAAAAATGCCTAGTGGATAAAATATTGATGTCAAAAGGCAAATTAACTTGAATTAAAAAAAATTACCATCAGCACTTGATACTGTATGACTATACAGTATACTGATGGACATATTGAAATGAGTTATCACATTTCACCTAAATAAAAATCGCATTTTACTAAACGTATTGAATGCCTTAAGAGGGTTTTACAATGAAGGTTGATCCAAACAAAGAGAAAGCACTTGCCGCCGTTTTAGGCCAAATTGAAAAGCAATTTGGTAAAGGCTCAATTATGAAGTTGGGCGAAGACCGCACAATGGATGTTGAAACTATCTCTACCGGTTCACTTTCATTAGACGTTGCACTCGGCGCTGGTGGTTTACCAATGGGCCGTATCGTTGAAATTTACGGACCAGAATCATCAGGTAAAACCACATTAACGCTTGAAGTTATTGCTGCGGCTCAACGCCAAGGTAAAACCTGTGCGTTTATCGATGCTGAGCACGCACTAGACCCTATTTACGCTAAAAAACTTGGTGTAGATATTGATAATTTACTGTGTTCTCAGCCAGACACGGGTGAGCAAGCGCTTGAGATTTGTGATGCACTAACACGCTCTGGCGCTGTTGATGTCATTATTGTTGACTCAGTAGCGGCATTAACACCTAAAGCTGAAATCGAAGGTGAAATTGGTGATTCACACATGGGCCTAGCGGCACGTATGATGAGCCAGGCAATGCGTAAGCTTGCGGGTAACCTTAAGCAGTCAAATACTCTGCTTATCTTCATTAACCAAATCCGTATGAAGATTGGTGTGATGTTTGGTAACCCAGAAACCACAACAGGTGGTAACGCACTTAAATTCTACGCTTCAGTTCGTTTAGATATTCGTCGTACAGGTGCTGTAAAAGACGGTGATGAAGTTGTCGGTAACGAAACGCGCGTTAAAGTCGTTAAAAACAAAATTGCAGCGCCTTTTAAACAAGCTGAATTCCAAATCCTTTACGGGCAAGGTATTAACCGTACTGGCGAATTAGTTGATTTAGGTGTACTTCATAAAATCGTCGACAAAGCCGGTGCATGGTACAGCTACAAAGGTGAAAAGATTGGTCAAGGCCGTGCAAACGCGGGGAAATTCTTAACAGAAAACCCAGCTATTGCTGCCGAGATTGATACTACACTGCGTACAATGTTACTTGCTGGTGGTGCTGCAAGCTCGTCAAGTTCAGACGATGGTGATGAAAACATCGATTTAGAAACCGGTGAAGTTTTTTAACCTAGGCTTGCCTAGACTATAAATTCGTTTGCTGAAAAGCCGTGGTTGCGTTTGTTACGCACTGCGGTTTTTATTTTGGGCTTAGGCAAAACTTATACTCAGTCACCTCGTTATTACAGGCCATAGGTGTTTGCCGATAAAACCAGCTTTGGCGAATAGTGGGTAGGCAAAACGATCATTGAAGCCGCCATTGATAACTGCGATTTGATTGGTTTGTCATAGTAATACCATTGCGCGTTAGTCAATGATCTCTCTGCGAGAATTTAAAAGGGCTTAAACAAGGCGAATGACTGAATGAATCGTTGTTCTTTCGAAGTCATGCAACGCAGTGTAAGCCCTTTTAAAGCTCGCCACAAAGGAAAGCCCCAGCAGCTTTTGCTCTGCGTTCTCGCTATTTGAAAGGGAGCAAGCATTTCTATATAGCGACGCCTTAATCAAAAACCGCTGGGCGCATTCTGAGTGGTCACTTATTAATGCGCAATGGTATAAAAGCTGGAAAATTCGGCCAATAAACTGCAGATAACAATAAAGAATAATCCCGTCGTATTCGTCAGCTCTTTGCGCAAAACTTGAGTTTTGAACATATTGCTTATGCCTTTGACTATGCTACTACGAGTCCGATTTAAAGCGATTACGCCTTAAGGTGACTCAAGCCATCGCCAATAATCGTCCTAATTGCCAAAGTTGCTGCTAATAAGCGCACTATTGCGTTATTTATACGATAAAACTATTGAGTAATTATCGTTTTTTGCTCAGATGATAATCGGTTTACTCGTCTCGCTTATTTCCTTAAATTCAGTATATAATGCCTTCATTTACTGGCTTGCGTGTCAAGTTGGTTATTCTTGTATTCTCATATTTCAGGGCCATTTCATGTTTCAGACTACAGCAGAGTTAAGAAGTGCTTTTTTAAAGTACTTTGAAGATAACGGACATCAGGTTGTTGATAGCAGTTCACTCGTTCCTACAAACGACCCAACACTGTTATTTACCAATGCGGGTATGAACCAGTTCAAAGATGTGTTCCTAGGCATGGATAAGCGCAGCTATACACGTGCGACATCTTCACAACGTTGTGTTCGTGCAGGTGGTAAACACAACGATTTAGACAATGTGGGTTATACCGCACGTCATCATACATTTTTTGAAATGCTTGGTAATTTCAGTTTTGGTGATTACTTTAAAGAAGAAGCTATTCGTTTTGCGTGGACTTTTTTAACAGAAACCTTAAAGCTGCCTAAAGAGCGTTTATGCGTCACGATTTATGAAACCGACGATGAAGCCTACGACATCTGGACTCAAAAAATTGGTGTACCTGCTGAAAGCATGATCCGTATCGGCGACAACAAAGGTGCTGCTTTCGCTTCAGATAACTTCTGGCAAATGGGTGATACTGGTCCTTGTGGTCCTTGCAGTGAAATTTTCTATGATCATGGCGATCACATTTGGGGTGGACGTCCTGGGACACCAGAAGAAGATGGCGACCGTTTTATTGAAATTTGGAACATTGTATTTATGCAATATAACCGTCAAGCTGACGGCGAAATGTTGCCATTACCAAAACCTTCAGTGGATACCGGTATGGGGATTGAGCGTATTGCAGCCATTATGCAAGGTGTTCATTCAAACTACGAAATCGATATCTTTAAGCAATTAATTGCTAAAGCCGCTGAGATTATTGGTGTCTCTGATTTAGAAAATAAATCATTACGCGTTATTGCGGACCATATTCGATCATGTGCATTTTTAGTCGCAGATGGCGTGATGCCATCAAACGAAGGCCGTGGTTATGTGCTGCGCCGAATTATTCGCCGCGCAGTGCGTCATGGTAATAAGTTAGGTGCAACGGAAGCATTTTTCTATAAGTTAGTGCCGACGTTAATTAGCGTTATGGGCGATGCAGCAAACGGCTTAAAAGCCATGCAAGCTATTGTTGAAAAAGCACTAAAAGCCGAGGAAGAGCAATTTGCCCGCACCCTTGAGCGTGGTTTAGTCATTCTAGATGGTGCGTTAAATACCCTTAAAGGCGATACCTTAGATGGTGAAACAGTCTTTAAACTGTATGACACCTATGGTTTCCCCGTCGATTTAACCGCTGACGTTTGCCGCGAGCGTGACATTAATGTTGACGAAGTCGGTTTTGAAGCTGCTATGGCCGAGCAAAGAAGCC
Organism: Shewanella litoralis; assembly: GCF_009828585.1. Lineage (GTDB taxonomy): Bacteria > Pseudomonadota > Gammaproteobacteria > Enterobacterales > Shewanellaceae > Shewanella > Shewanella litoralis. Next base: position 39,947 of record NZ_WSRZ01000010.1, read on the forward strand.
GTGCACAAGCTGCAGGTAACTTCGGTGCAGATTATAACAGCAATTTAATCATTGATGCTGAAACTGCGTTCTGTGGCTACACGGAGCTTACGGGTGAGTCAACGATAACGGGTTTATATGTTGATGGAAAAGCTGTTGAGCAAGTTGTTGCCGGTCAAGAAGCCATAGTCGTATTAGCCAATACCCCATTTTATGCTGAATCAGGCGGGCAGGTGGGTGATAAAGGTTTGCTAACGGCTCAAGGTATTGAGTTTACCGTTAACGATACTCAAAAGTTTGGTCAAGCTACAGGTCATCAAGGCCAATTAGCGCAAGGTCAATTGGCCGTAGGCCAAACCTTATCAGCGCAAGTGGATAAAAAATTACGTCACCGTACTCAGTTAAATCATTCTGTGACTCACTTGTTACATGCTGCATTACGTCAAGTATTAGGCTCACATGTTACACAGAAAGGGTCGTTAGTGAACCCAGAGCGTTTGCGTTTCGATTTTTCACATTTTGAAGCGGTTAAACCGTCAGAATTAAAAGCGGTTGAAGAATTAGTTAACACACAAATTCGTCGTAATCATCAATTAAAAACCGCTGAAATGGCCATTGATGAAGCCAAAGAGAAAGGCGCTATGGCGCTATTTGGTGAAAAGTACGATGACCAAGTACGTGTTGTAACAATGGGCGACTTCTCAATTGAACTGTGTGGCGGTACTCACGTTGGCCGCACTGGCGATATCGGTTTATTTAAAATCACATCAGAAGGCGGTATCGCTGCAGGTGTTCGCCGTATTGAAGCTGTAACGGGGGCTGCGGCTATGAGCTATGTTGCAGAGCAACAAGCCATGCTTGATGAAGCTGCACAATTGCTAAAATCAGATAATACATCGGTTGTGACTAAGTTAAAAGCGCAGCTTGATAAAGTGAAGCTGCTTGAAAAAGAGTTATCGCAACTTAAAGATAAGTTAGCCGCAGCAGCCAGTGCCGATATGGCTGGCGATGCTAAAGACATTAATGGTGTCAAAGTGCTGGTTAAAATGATGGAAGGTGTAGACCCTGGTTCATTGCGTGGCTTACAAGATGAGTTAAAGCAGAAGCTTAAATCTGCCATTATTGTGCTAGGCACAGCAAAAGATGGCAAAGTTAACCTGATTGCAGGTGTCAGCAATGACTTAACTAAACAAGTTAAAGCGGGTGAGTTGGTTGCTATGGTTGCTCAGCAAGTGGGTGGTAAAGGTGGTGGACGACCCGATATGGCTCAAGCTGGTGGCACACAACCTGAAAACTTAGCGGCTGCATTAGCATCGGTTGAACCTTGGATTACTGAGCGTTTGAGCTAAGATTTAGCCAAAATAGCGCTTTAATTGGCACTTAAGACATAAAGTCTAAGATATTCAACTTTATAACTTGAGTGCCAACAGTAGATTTGGCATAGTGAAGTAACTCGCTAACAGTAAAAAGCGTTTAAAGGGATTGCTGAGTAATAAGTGGTGATTGCTACAAGTGTGTGTACACAAGGTCATTAATGGTTTTATTCCTGTCGTTTTGTTATTGGTTTTGCTGTTTAGATTGATTTAGCACCGTGGTGAGTACCAATATGATGAATTTGGACTTGTTACGTATAGATAGTTGATATTTCGTCAGACTTTAAATTTTCCGAATAGATAATGCTTTAAAAACCGACGTATTTAGAAATAGATACTATGATTTTATGTAAAGCAAACCTTATAATAAACGCATATTACGGACAAAGCGTGTTATGCAGATTGAACTAAAGGAGCAATCGAATGCTAATTTTGACTCGTCGTGTAGGCGAAACATTAATGATCGGTGATGAAGTCACTGTTACTGTGTTAGGTGTTAAAGGTAATCAGGTACGCATTGGTGTTAACGCACCTAAAGAAGTATCGGTTCACCGTGAAGAGATCTACCAACGTATTCAATCTGAGAAGTCAGGCACACCTCCTGAAGGTGGCAATTACTAAATTTGGGCTATTTTGTCCGATAATAATAAAGTCAGCAGTTTGCTGACTTTTTTGTTTTCTGAGCAAATGATCATTTTTAGAGTGGAATAAAAAAGTCTTTGAAAATCATTTTTTAAAGCAATATTCGTAAAAATGAATACAGTTTTTGCGACTATTTGGAGCTATTATCCTCAATGTGATTAAAAACAGTCCAAATGAAGATGGGTTTCCTAAAAAGGGTTTGACTTATTTTCGTCAAACAGTAATATGTGCGCCAAGAAAACGGAGAGGTGGCCGAGTGGCCGAAGGCGCTCCCCTGCTAAGGGAGTATGGGCTTTAAATCCCATCGAGGGTTCGAATCCCTCCTTCTCCGCCATTTCTTACAATAGTTAAACGATGCGGATGTAGCTCAGCTGGATAGAGTACCTGGCTACGAACCAGGCGGTCGGAGGTTCGAATCCTCCCATCCGCACCATTTACTATTGATGTGATAAATATGAACGCGCGTGTAGCTCAGCTGGATAGAGTACCTGGCTACGAACCAGGCGGTCGGAGGTTCGAATCCTCCCACGCGCACCATTCATATTGCACCATAACCCAAATTTCGCGCGTGTAGCTCAGCTGGATAGAGTACCTGGCTACGAACCAGGCGGTCGGAGGTTCGAATCCTCCCACGCGCACCATTTTTGCGGAGAGGTGGCCGAGTGGCCGAAGGCGCTCCCCTGCTAAGGGAGTATGGGCTTTAAATCCCATCGAGGGTTCGAATCCCTCCTTCTCCGCCATTTATTGTTTTAGCAACTATACTGTTGTGATAATAATAAATGGCATGTTGTACCGATTTTGCGCGTGTAGCTCAGCTGGATAGAGTACCTGGCTACGAACCAGGCGGTCGGAGGTTCGAATCCTCCCACGCGCACCATAATAGAAACGCCCTGTATAATTACAGGGCGTTTTTTTATGGGTAAAATATATCATGTCTCATATTTATTCACTTGCCCACAACTGAAGCGCAGGTATGAAGATTTACACAGCACTAACCGGTTCCTATTATCACTTCCTGCTAACCACAATATCCACTTTAAATACTCAACTACTATCTGCATACCTCTTGGCCAAATTATCCCGAGCTCAGGTTAATGACTGTGTTTGCTGAACACTCATGTCATTTTTATCACTTGAACATTAAAGAGTGAGATTGGTAAACGATATCTATGTCTAAAAAGGGGCAATACATGATTGAAGTGTATTTATATTCATATAAAGTGAGTAAATAAACGATTTTTGTGTGGAGTGACTATTTATTTGCACTATTTTTTTATGTTGCTGAATAGTTAATTTTAACGATTTTATTATGTATTGTTAAAAAATGGCTTAAATATTATTGAATCTTCATTTTTTAGGTGGTTATCTTAAACTTTGTTAACCTGCACTGAGGTTGGGCATTTATTTTGGTAAGACCAATTTACAAAGGGATAGTATTGTAACCGTTTTTTGTTTATATTTTGTGACAAGATTTTGAGTTTAACGCGTTTAAATAAGCCGTTTTACTCAGATAAACCACGGTGTTGAATGACGTTTGATATGAATATTTATGCTTGCTTAATTAGCTTGTCGTTAATGTGTGAGTCAATGTGAGATTGTCTTTTTAGATCAAACTGCGAAGTAGGCCTCTATAGAGCATTGATTTAAAGCATATTCATCAAATCGGCTGATTTTAATTGTTTGATAAAAAGTGAGGAAGCATGACATCGATATCTGAGCAGTTATCCGATGCGCTGGGCATCATGATAATGGGCATGGGCTTAGTGTTTATCTTTTTAAGTCTATTAATAGTGGGTATAGGGATTGTTGCGAAACTTTTTCCTGCGCCAGTGGCCATGCCAACACCTGCGCCAACCGCGCCAAGTACATCGGCCCAGGCAACCTTAGATCCTAAGCTGGTAAGCGCTATTACCTCTGCGATACATCAATACCGCGCGAAATAAATTTGGAGTCAATATGAGCAAGCCACTAGCACTAACCGATGTTGTCCTACGTGACGCCCACCAATCAATACTTGCAACGCGGTTACGCATCGACGATATGCTGCCCATTGCACCGTTATTAGACAAAATTGGTTTCTGGTCACTCGAATCATGGGGCGGAGCCACATTCGATTCTTGTATTCGCTATCTTGGTGAGGATCCTTGGGATCGCATTCGTGAATTAAAGAAAGCCATGCCAAATACGCCGCAGCAAATGTTATTGCGTGGGCAAAATTTACTCGGCTACCGTCATTATGCCGACGATGTCGTGACTCGCTTTGTTGAGCGTGCTCATACTAATGGTGTCGATGTATTCCGTATTTTTGATGCAATGAATGATGTGCGCAACCTTGAAACAGCTGTAAAAGCCGTTAAGAACGTTGGCGGGCATGCTCAGGGCACCATTTCATTTACCACAAGCCCAGTGCATACCATCGATACCTGGGTAGACATGGCTAAGCGTTTAGAAGACATGGGCGCAGATTCTTTGTGTATTAAAGACATGGCCGGTTTACTTAAGCCAATGCAGGCCTATGAGCTTATTAGCCGTTTAAAATCGCAAACTGACTTAATGGTTTCAATGCATTGCCATGCCACCACAGGATTAAGTACTGCAACTTATCAAAAAGCCATTGAAGCTGGGGTTGATGTACTTGATACCGCGATATCGTCAATGAGTCAAACCTATGGTCATAGCGCCACTGAAACACTTGTTGCTATGGTCGAAGATACCGACAGAGCCACGGGCTACGACATGGTGCTGTTAGAAGAAATAGCAGCGTACTTCCGTGAAGTGCGTAAAAAGTACGTGCGTTTTGAAGGTGCGTTAAAAGGTATTGATTCACGTATTTTACGCGCTCAAGTGCCAGGTGGCATGTTAACCAACATGGAAAACCAATTAAAAGAGCAGGGCGCTGCAGACAAAATGGATGCCGTGCTAGAAGAAATTCCACGGGTGCGTGAAGATCTCGGCTTCTTGCCTCTAGTGACCCCCACATCGCAAATTGTTGGCTCACAGTCAGTGATCAACGTATTGATGGGCGAGCGTTATAAATCGATGACCAAAGAAACCGAAGGGGTATTAAAAGGTGAATATGGTGCCACACCAGCGCCGGTTAATGCCGAGCTTCAAGCCCGTGTGTTAAAAGGCGAAGCGCCTATTACGTGTCGTCCGGCTGATTTAATTGCGCCAGAGCTTGATAAATTACGCACAGAATTAGCTGAAAAAGCTAAAGAACAGGGTTTTGCGTTAGCAAGCGAATCAGATGACGACGTCATGACCTACGCACTGTTTAATCAAATTGGTTTGCAGTTCTTGAAAAATCGCGGCAATCCAGACGCATTTGAACCTGTGCCAAGTGCCGATGATCTACAGGTTAATACTGATAAAGGCCCGCAAACCTACACCGTGAATGTCGATGGCCAAAGTTTCGTGGTTGAAGTCAGTGCAGGCGGCGACATAAGTAACATCGCGCCCACATCGGCCGTCCCTGTTGCCTCGGTATCTGCTCAAGCCGCTCCAGCCCCTGCTGGTGAGGTTAAATGCACGATGTCTGCGCCTCTATCAGGTAATATTTTTAAAGTGCTTGTAAGTAACGGCCAAGCGGTTAAAACCGGTGACGTAATCATTATTTTAGAAGCCATGAAAATGGAAACTGAAATTCGTGCTCCACAAGACGGTGTTATCGCCAACCTTGCCGTTAAGCAAGGTGACAGCGTGACAGTGGGTTCAGCATTACTTGGATTAGCATAAGAGGTCAAAATGGAAGGATTAATGGCCTTTTGGTCTGAAACAGGTGTTGCCAATTTTTCTGGCGGCCAATTATTGATGATGGCTGTAGGGTGTTTATTATTATTTTTAGCAATTGTTAAAGGGTTTGAGCCGCTTTTATTGTTACCTATAGGCTTTGGCGCTATTTTGGCCAATATTCCTAATGCAGGCTTTACTGACGAAGGTGGCTTACTCTACTTTGCTTATCATGTTGGTATTGAGACAGGGGTGTTTCCGCTACTGATTTTTATGGGAGTAGGGGCATTAACAGATTTTGGTGCGCTAATTGCTAACCCGAAAACCTTGTTATTAGGTGCCGCCGCGCAGTTTGGTATTTTTGCGACCTTATTAGGCGCGATTGCACTTAATGCTGTGCCTGGTTTTGCCTTTACAATGCAAGATGCTGCCGCTATTGCCATTATTGGTGGTGCAGATGGTCCAACAGCTATTTTCTTAGCATCAAAGCTTGCTCCTGAGCTATTAGGCGCTATTGCTGTTGCGGCATACTCTTATATGGCATTAGTGCCATTAATCCAGCCTCCAATCATGAGATTGCTGACCACCAAAGCAGAACGCGCAATCAAAATGGAGCAGTTGCGTGAAGTCAGTAAAAAGGAAAAAATCATCTTCCCATTGATGGTATTGGGAATGACTATCCTGTTTTTGCCTGCAGCAACACCACTTGTTGGCATGTTTTGTCTGGGTAACTTAATGCGTGAGTCGGGGGTGGTTGATCGTTTGTCTAAAACCGCACAAAACGAGTTAATCAACATCGTGACCATTTTTTTAGGGCTAGCTGTGGGATCAAAGTTATCAGCCGATCAGTTTTTACGCATAGAAACCTTAGGTATTTTAATCCTTGGCGCGGTTGCTTTTAGTATTGGCACCGCAACGGGCGTATTAATGGCTAAGTTAATGTGTAAGCTGTCTGGCGGTAAAGTGAACCCGTTGATTGGTGCTGCGGGTGTATCAGCGGTGCCGATGGCAGCCAGGGTTGTGAATAAAGTTGGTTTAGAGTCTAACGACCAAAACTTTCTACTTATGCATGCCATGGGGCCAAACGTTGCGGGCGTGCTCGGTAGTGCGGTTGCCGCCGGTGTATTGCTTGCGGTGCTTGGTTAATCCCAAGATTTATTCTGAAACTGAGCCAGTGCTATAGCACTGGCTTTTTTCTTTTTGCTCTACCTCTTTTGGAACATATTGGTGCGTTAATGCTGTAATGTTGCACTGTTATGATATTACACCTGGTTAACCAAAATTTAACAACTTAAGTTAAATCATGTATTTAACAGGTTGGCACGAATGATGAATATGATTATTAACACGAGTTAAACATTTTGTATGAGTAGTTAGGTGTTAATTTTTCATTTAACTGGCTGATATATAACGTGTAAAAATTAATTTTTTAGCAAAGGCGCTATCGAGATATTCCTTTATGGATATCCGAGGCGCCTTTTTTGTGGGCAATTTTCATCAATGGGGAATTAACATGACTTGGACAACAGCGATAACACAGCAGATGCTTAAGCCGCTCATCTTGGGGATAACGATAGGCACTAGCTTGTGTATCACTTCAGCCAATGCTGAAATCGGCTACCCAGAAAAAGAAGAGCTTAAATTTGGTTTTATCAAATTAACCGATATGGCACCGATAGCTGTCGCGTATGAAAAAGGCTATTTCGAAGAAGAAGGCCTGTACGTTACCATCGAAGCACAAGCTAACTGGAAAGTCTTACTTGATGGCGTTATCGACGGTCGCCTTGATGGCGCGCACATGCTCGCGGGCCAGCCTATTGCAGCCACCATAGGCTATGGCACTCAAGCTCATATTATTACCCCATTTTCAATGGATCTTAACGGTAATGCGATTACGGTTTCAAATGATGTGTGGGCCAAAATGAAGCCGAACATTGCCAAGCAAGCAGACGGCAAGCCGGTTCACCCCATCACAGCTGACTCATTAAAGCCGGTTGTTGAAGAATTTAATGCGGCGGGTAAACCATTTAATATGGGCATGGTATTTCCTGTATCGACTCACAACTACGAGTTACGTTATTGGTTAGCGGCAGGGGGTATTCACCCAGGCTTTTATGCGCCGCACAAAGGTGATACTTCAGGGCAAATTGACGCACAAGCGTTATTGTCGGTAACACCACCACCACAAATGCCTTCAACACTTGAGGCAGGCACTATTTACGGATATTGCGTTGGTGAACCCTGGAACCAACAGGCCGTGTTTAAAGGCATTGGCGTTCCGGTAGTGACAGATTATGAAATTTGGAAAAATAACCCAGAAAAAGTCTTTGGTATCACGGCACAGTTTGCTGAAAAATACCCTAATACCACCATACGTTTAACACGTGCACTCATCCGCGCAGCAAAGTGGCTCGATGACAATAACAATGCTAACCGCCCAGAAGCGGTAAAAATATTGTCACAACCTAACTATGTCGGCGCAGATTACGACGTGATTGCCAACAGCATGACAGGCACCTTTGAATATGAAAAAGGCGACAAACGTGCCGTGCCAGACTTCAATGTGTTTTTTAGACACAACGCTACGTACCCATACTATTCAGATGCGATTTGGTATTTAACTCAAATGCGCCGTTGGGGCCAAATTGAGCAAGATCAATCAGACGATTGGTACAAAGATGTTGCTGCTAAGGTTTACCGTCCTGATCTTTATGCTAAAGCAGCCCAATCGCTTATCGACGACAAATTAATCCCTGCGAGTGCGTTTCCTGACTTTAGCAGCGAAAGTGGATTTAAAGCGCCGCAAACTCACTTTATCGATAATTTAGTGTACGACGGTAACCAGCCAAATGCGTACATCAATTCATTTAAGATTGGTTTGAAGCAAGGTGACAAGCTGTAATACACGCCTAAGGAGTCTGGGATGAATAGTCTAACGTCGATGACACAACATCGCTTAATGGAGCGGGGCAGGATGGCAGCAATGATGGTGAAAATGGCTGAGCTCAGTAAAGTGATCTTGTTACCGTTTATTGGTATTGCCATATTTTTAAGCATATGGACAGTGACCGCCAATAGTATCGATACGTCTTTGGGTAAGTTTCCGGGACCGGTTGCGGTAGTGACACAGTTTGAAAATTTATATCAAGAACATGTTAACGAACGGGAAAAAGCACAGGCATTTTATCAGCGCCAAGAAACGCGTAATGCGGCTCTGCTGGCAAAAGACCCAAGCTATAAAGCCAAAGTTCGTGGCTATACCGGTAAAGAAACCTTTTGGGATCAAATTGTCACCAGTTTAGTGACCGTAATGAGCGGTTTTATATTGGCCGCGGTTATCGCCATCCCCTTAGGTATTTGGATGGGGCTAAGCCGCAGCTTACAAGCGGCAATCAACCCCATTATTCAAATCTTTAAACCGGTATCACCGCTAGCCTGGTTGCCTTTGGTCACTATGGTAGTGAGCGCGGTGTATGTGTCGCCAGATCCTATGGTATCAAAATCGTTTATTAACTCTATGCTAACCGTCACCCTGTGTAGTGTGTGGCCAATGATCATCAATACCGCGATTGGGGTGTCGAGTATCGATAGCGACTTAATTAATGTCAGTAAAGTACTGCGATTATCGGCCATTACCCATGTGCAAAAAATTGTACTACCTGCGTCTATTCCAATGATTTTTACCGGAATGCGTTTATCGCTGGGTGTGGCCTGGATGGTATTGATTGCCGCCGAAATGTTGGCGCAAAACCCAGGGTTAGGTAAGTTTGTTTGGGATGAGTTTCAAAACGGCAGTTCTGAATCATTAGCGCGCATTATGGCTGCCGTCGTGGTTATTGGTTTTATTGGCTTTTTACTCGACCGCGGTATTTTGGCATTACAACGCTGGGTTTCTTGGGATCAATAAGGAAAACACAATGAGCACATTTTTAGATATCAGTGGTGTTGATATGGTTTTTCCAACACCTAAGGGAACATTTACTGCCCTCAAAGATGTTAATTTGAAAATAAACCAGGGTGAGTTTATCTCGTTAATTGGACACTCTGGTTGCGGCAAATCTACCGTGTTAAATATTGTTGCTGGGTTATATCAAGCCAGTTCTGGTGGGGTGATTTTAAAAAACACTGAAGTAAACGAACCTGGGCCTGAGCGTGCAGTGGTGTTTCAAAATCATTCATTATTACCGTGGCTGAGCGCCTATCAAAATGTTGAATTAGCAGTAAAGCAGGTCTTTGCTGGCAAAATGAATAAAACCGAAATGAAGCAATGGATTGAGCATAATTTGCAACTGGTGCACATGGACCACGCTATGCACAAGCGCCCAGGTGAAATCTCTGGTGGTATGAAGCAGCGTGTCGGTATTGCACGTGCGCTTGCCATGCAGCCAGAAGTGCTATTAATGGATGAGCCCTTTGGCGCACTCGATGCACTGACCCGAGCACATATGCAAGATTCGTTAATGGAAATCCAAAGTCAGCTCAATAACACTGTGATTATGATTACTCACGATGTCGATGAGGCTGTATTGCTGTCAGACAAAATTGTCATGATGACCAATGGCCCCGAGGCCACCGTGGGCGAGATTTTATCGGTAGGTCTAGAGCGTCCCAGAAACCGCTTAGCCTTAGCACAAGATGCTGAGTACAACAGACTTCGTTCAGAAGTACTTAAATTTTTGTATGAAAAACAACGCAAGGTCGAACCATTAATACAAAGTAAACAAGCATCTAAAATGCAGGATATATCACAGCAAGAAAGCCATAAAGACGTTAAAGTGAGCAGTAGCTAGTCGTACTTCTACGCTTTAGCGTGTGTAAATAACTCAAAAATAAAGGATGTAAGATGAATAAAAAACTGCTTGCTAGCCAAGTTGCGGGTAAGACTTGCCTAAATTTAGTCATGACTAAAAAAATGGCCTTATCAGCGTTAACCTGTTCGTTATTATTAGCGATGGGCAGCGCAACTGCAGCAGACACTTCGATCACTTCAATTGCAGATGCTGTCACCCAAGGTAGTGCTAGTGTAGATTTAAATTTACGCTACGAATCAGTTGATCAAGATAATGCGTTAAAAGATGCTGATGCGTTGACTTTACGCACTCGTTTAACGTTTGCAACGGCTGAGTATTATGGGTTAAGTGCATTAGTTGAGTTTGAAGATTCACGCAGTGTGGCAGGGGTAAATGATTACAATGATGCTATTGGTAATAATGCCGCTTACTCTGTTATTGCCGATCCTGAAACCACTGAGTTAGACCAAGCTTTCTTACAATATAAGCGCGATGGTTTTAAAGCTAAAGCTGGTCGTCAAGTGATGGCTCTTGATAATATGCGTTTTATTGGGCATGTAGGCTGGCGTCAAGACCGTCAAACTTTTGATGCTGTGACCATGCAATATGTTATCAACGACTTTAGCGTTGACTATGGTTACATTTACAAACGTAACCGTATTTTTGCAGAAGTAAAAGACATTGATTCAAAAGATCACGTGTTTAATGCATCTTACAATTTAGGATTAGGTAAACTTAGCGCATATGGCTATTTACTTGAAGAAGATACCAACGTAGAAAATGCTATTGACACCTATGGTATTCGCTTTGTGGGTGCTAAAGATTTTGATAACGTTAAACTACTTTACACAGTAGATTATGCAACTCAAGATACTGATACTGCAACAACTTCTTATTCTACTGATTATATGCTTGGAGAAGTGGGAATAGGCTATAGTGGTTTAACGGTTAAGCTTGGTTATGAGTTATTGGGTTCTGACGATGGCGAATATGGATTTTCAACGCCATTAGCAACCTTACATGCATTTAATGGTTGGGCAGACCAATTCTTAGCAACACCAGCACAAGGCTTAGCAGATACTTATGTGTCAATCAGTGGCAGTGTTTTAGGCGGTAAATGGGCATTGGTTTACCACGATTTTGAAGCTGATGACTCAAGTGCCACAGTGAGTGACTTAGGTGATGAAATAGACGCGGTATTTAGCTTACCAATCGATAAGCATTACACTGTTGGTGTTAAATATGCTGCTTACTCTGCAGGGGATGCAGGTGCCGGTAAAGTTGATGCAGATAAAGTATGGTTATGGGCAAACGCTAAGTTCTAATTTATTAACCTGAGTTCGGGATAAGGGGTGAATTTATGCTATTTAAAATCAACATGTTACCCATTCTCACTTTCAAACTTGTGATTTGTTCTGCGAACAAGGCGAATTGACGCGTCAATAGCTAGCCTATTGCAAGTCGATTCAACGCAGTTAGCAGGGCAAAGGACTGCTTGAAAGGCGTTTATTATCCAGAGTTGAGGTTTATTAGTGTGCTATAACAAAAAAAGCGAGCATCAATTGATGCTCGCTTTTTTGATTTTTATTAATGGTATCACCGCGTGTTATTAAGGTTAAGACTGAGTTTGCGGCGCAATTGATTCATCTGCATAAAACCGCTCTACATCCAACTGGCCTTCACTTTTACCAATGACAACAGCCGTCATCATATCGCCAGTGACGTTTGTGGCAGTGCGGATCATATCGATAATACGGTCAATGGCGGCAATAAAGGCAATCCCTTCAAGGGGTAAACCAATCACGCCTAATGTCACTGTTAACATCACCATCGCGCTACCAGGCACGCCCGCAGTACCCACCGAGGCCACCGTTGCGGTCACCGCAATCAACATGTAATCGGTCATATCCAGTGGAATACCATAAATTTGCGCAATAAATATCGCGGCAATGGCAGGGTAAATCCCGCCGCAACCGTCCATATTCATTGTTGCGCCTAGTGGCAGTACAAACGCGCTATAACGTTTAGACACGCCCATGGCTTCAGTGCAGCGGGTGCTGGCAGGTAAAGTACCAAAACTTGATGCGGTACTGAACGCCACGACTTGCGCTGGCAATGCTTTGCGGAAAAACTGTATTGGGCTTAACCCCGCAGCAAACTTAACGAGGCCACCGTAAACAACAATAATGTGGATAAGCGCAGCAATATAAATCGCCATAATAAACTTACCTAACGGCAAAAGCGTACTTAAGCCATACTCGCCCACAACCCAAGCCATCAGTCCAAATACGCCGATAGGGGTTAATTTAAGTACCATGCGAGTTAACTGGAACATCACTTCAGCACCTGCTTCCATGATATTTTTAAGCGGAACGGCTTTTTCGCCCACGGCATTAATTGCAATGCCCACCAACGCAGCAAATACAATAATTTGCAACACGTTACCTTCAGCCAACGAAGCAAATGGATTCACCGGGATCATGTTCAATAATACTTGCGCAAACCCAGGGATATCGCGTTCGCGCACTTCTGTGGTGGCCAGCGTCAGGCTACCGCCCATGTCGATAAGGCTACCAATGGTGAGACCGATAAACGAGGCAATGGTGCCAGTAAACATAAACATCGCTAAGGTTTTAAAACTTAAGCGCTTTAAATTACCTTGCGATCCTAGCGAGGTAATACTGACCACGATGGCACAAAATACCAGCGGTGCAACCAGCATTTTAATCGCACTGATAAATAAATCGCCAAGGGGTTTTAGTATGACCGCCGATTCACCTAAACCAACTCCGGTGAGGGTACCCAATACAAAACCAGCAATAACTTTTTGCCAAAACGGAATACGATTGAGCGTTTGCAGTATCATGTCAATTCCAAGTGTAAACCCACGGTGTTATGCCAAGTCGATAGCATGTTAATGGGTTAAATAGCAGGCCATGGCGTTTAAAACGTCCAGTGATCCCGCATAAGATTAATAATTATTAATTGCATTGTATGAACTGAACTCATAGCCGACAACGTTATTTTGTTATAACTTATAAGAATAAGTGGGTTTGTTATTATAACTTTAATTTTTTTACGCTTTTTTAACCTATTTCAATAACAAAACCGATTTTTGTTGGTCGAAAGTATGGCCCGTTAACTCATAACCTTTTTGCGAGACGATAAAACAAGTCATGACCAGTTTATGGATGATGTTCTCTGGCGCTTTTTTAGCGGCCACCTTATTACCGGGCGGCTCCGAAGTCTTGCTGGTGGCGTTACTCAATGATACGTCGACAATGTGGCCTGAATTGCTACTTATGGCGACGTTAGGCAATACGTTGGGCGCGTTGACGAGTTACGGTTTAGGCCGCGCTGGTCGGATGGCTAAAAATCCGCAAGACATTCAAAGCAAATCTCATCAAACCGCCTTGGTGTGGGTTGAACGTTACGGCATTTGGTCGTTGTTATTATCTTGGTTGCCACTCGTGGGTGATGTGCTATGTCTACTTGCTGGCTGGTTAAAGTGGCCTCTAGTGGCATCAACATTATTGATATTTGTCGGAAAAATATTACGTTACAGTGTGATTGTTTTCATCTTTCTGTCGGTATGACAATATGAAATGAATCTCGAATTAATAGGTTAGTGCAACAAGTTCCTTGTGCGTTAGACGCTTTGCTAAAAGGATGGACTCGATTTTGAAACTACATTTAAAAAAATGGTTATTGGCCAGTGCCATCAGTGCTGCTCTTGCAGGCTGTGCATATGATGGGCAACAAGCATCATCATTGCCTCAAGGCGTCAGTTTAATTGAAGCCGTTACCCAGGCCGAAAACCAAGTGAGTATTCCCTATAAAAAGTACCAACTGGCTAATGGCCTGACGGTAATTTTACATCAAGACAAGTCAGACCCTTTAGTGCATGTCGACGTCACTTATCATGTAGGTTCTGCCCGTGAACTTGCCGGTCGCAGTGGTTTTGCTCATTTATTTGAACACATGATGTTTCAAGGCTCTGAGCATGTCGCAGACGAGCAGCATTTCAAAGTGGTCACCGAGTCTGGTGGCACACTTAACGGTACCACTAATACCGACCGCACTAACTATTTTGAAACCGTACCGAGTAATCAGCTAGAAAAAATGCTCTGGCTAGAGTCTGACCGCATGGGCTTTTTACTGCCCGCATTAACCGACAAAAAGTTTGAAGTGCAACGTGAAACCGTAAAAAACGAACGTGCTCAACGAATTGATAACCGTCCATATGGCCGCTTAAATGAACGCTTTAATCAAGCGCTTTATCCTGCAGGGCACCCTTATTCTTGGCCGGTTATTGGTTGGCCAGAAGATTTAGACCGCGCTACCGCAAGTGATGTTAAACACTTCTTCCAACGCTGGTACGGCCCCAACAATGCCACCTTGACCATTGGCGGCGACTTTGATGAAGCGCAAACCTTAGCCTGGATTAACCAATACTTTGGTGAAATTCCGCGTGGGCCAGAAGTTAAGCTCGATGCTAAAACGGCCGTAACATTAGATAAAACCCGCTATATTTCGATGCAAGATAAAGTCCATTTACCGCTACTGTATATTGGTTTTCCAACTGTATATGCCCAGCATCCAGATGAAGCCGCGCTCGACTTATTGGCCAATATATTAGGCGGCGGTAAAACCTCGCTGATTTATAAAAATTTAGTCAAAGAAGGTTTTGCCGTACAAGCCGGTGTGAGTCATCCTTGTCAGGAACTAGCATGCCAAATGTCATTGTATGCGGTTGCCAATCCTGCAAAAGGTGGAAACCTTGCTGATATAGAAACCAAGGTTAACCAGACCATTGCCGAGTTTGAACAACGTGGCGTTACTGATGATGACTTACAAAAAGTCAAAGTGCAGTTTGAAGCCGACACCATATTTGGCATGCAAAGCGTGCAAGGTAAAGTGTCGACATTAGCGGCTAACCAAACCTTTTTTGGTCAGCCTGATATGGTTGCCTCTGATTTGGCCCGATATGCCAATGTAACTAAAGCCGATGTCATGCGAGTGTTTAACACTTACATCAAAAACAAACCTATGGTGGTCATGAGCATAGTGCCAGAAGGGCAAACACAATTAATTGCCCATGCTGATAACTTTGAGCCGACAGTATTACCAATAGCGCAAGACGCGGTAACGGGCTTAACCGACACCGCCATTGCTAAGTCATCTTTTGACCGCAATAACATGCCAACAGCTTCAGCCGCGCCGTCACTTACTGTGCCGCAACTTTGGCAAGCCAAGCTTGACAATGGCATCAGCGTGATGGGCACCGAAAGTAATGAAACACCCACCGTAGAGCTATTAATTTATCTTAATGGTGGACATCGTTTAGCCACACTCGATAAAGCCGGCGTGGCCGATTTAACGGCATCGATGCTAAATGAATCAAGCAATAAACGCAGCAGTGAAGAACTTGCTGGTGCATTAGACATGCTAGGTTCAACCATTAGCTTTGGCGCGAGCAGTTCTCAAAGCTACATTAAAGTATCGAGCTTAACTGAAAACCTGGACGCAACATTGGCATTAGTTGAAGAGCGTTTATTTAGCCCAGGCTTTTTACAGGCAGACTTTGATCGCGTTAAACAACAAGCCATACAAGGTTTGCAGCATCAATTATCAGACCCTAACTACATTGCCAGTAGTGGGTTTAACGAGTTACTTTACGGTACTAACAGCCCAATGGGAGTGAGCAGTAGCGGTACGGTAACGTCCTTGTCGGCGATTACTCTAGATGATGTAAAGCAGTATTATCAGCAGCAATACCGTGCCGGTAATGCACAGATGGTCGTGGTGTCAGATTTAAACCAGCAACAATTGTTGCCTAAACTATCCATGTTTTCACAATGGCAAGGTGATGCTACTCAGGTGGCTAAGTTGCCGGCTGTGCCTGTACACCCGAAAAACACCATTTACGTCATCGACAAACCCGGCGCTGCACAATCGGTGATTACCATTGGCAAACCCTCATTAATTTACGATGCCACAGGTGATTATTTTAAAGCTTACCTGATGAATTACCCGTTAGGCGGTGCTTTTAATAGCCGAATTAACTTGAACCTACGTGAAGACAAAGGCTACACCTATGGCGCAAGAACCACGTTTGTCGGCGCCGAAGATTCGGGTGAGTTTATGGCTTACGCTAGCGTACGCAGTGACGTAACAGCCAATGCTTTAGTGGAGTTTGTTAACGAGATTAACGCTTATCAAGCAAGCGGCATGACCGAAGCTGAGCTTAACTTTATGCGCAGCTCGATTGCACAAAGCCAGGCACTAGAGTACGAAACACCGTATCAAAAAGCCGGTTTTTTGCGGATGATTCAACGTTACCAGCTCGACAAAAACTTTACTCAAAAGCAAGATGAAATCGTCAACAATATCTCAGTAAAAGAGTTAAACCAACTTGCGAGTAAGTTTTTGAATATTGAAGATATGATTATGCTAGTTGTCGGAGATAAAGCCAGCGTTGAGCCGAGTTTACGTGCGCTGGGTTATCAGGTTGAAACAGTAACACTTGCCCAGTAGTTGAACACTTGATACGCTTCGAGTTAACACTGGCACTTGAAACAAGCCAGTGTTAACCTCATATTGTTAAGTCAGTGGCGATGCTTGCTGGCTTTTTTTAATGTTATTGGCCAAACTAATACCCGTAGTTCGTATTAGCTTTTCATTGTCGGTCATTAAATAATTGAACGGCTTAGGCCTTATATACCCAAACAACCTGAAGATGCTCGATTTCAGCAAGAATTTACACGCGTTTAGGTAAGGCATTGATTGCAGGTAATGGTTGTTCCCTTTCCAAAATCAATAACGCAGCATAAACGCGTGTAAAACTTGCCCTTTGGGAGTTTCACCGTGTTCCCACTACGTTGTTGCGCTAATTTATAAGGTACCTACATTACCGCATTAACGCGCCTAGTATTGAAAACACGGTGAAGCTTTGAAACACGGATCTTCAAGTTGATTGGGTATAAACGGTAACCGCAACGTGTTGCCGTTTTTATTTTATTCAGCGTAGTTAGCGCAGTGCCTAGCTCACGTAGAAATACATTTTTTGCGAATTTAGTAACAATATCCTTTATTATCAGGTCTAGCTGTTTACTCGCAATGCGAATCCATAAAAGAGAGTAATAAATTGAAGTCTTTCAATGAAAAAGTCGAACACTTAAGCGACACTCAAGGCCGAGAGGCATTATTGGGCATGTTGCGTGGTATTGAACGTGAAGCATTGCGTATTGATGAAAAAGGTCATTTAGCTCAAGACGAGCATCCAAAAGCGCTTGGTTCAGCATTGACCAACTCGCGGATCACCACAGATTACAGCGAAGCATTACTCGAATTTATTACTCCTGTAAGTAAAAGTATCGATGATTTACTGGAAGGGTTAACCCAAACTCACGCCTACAGCGTCCGTAATCTTAATGGTCAAAAATTGTGGCCAGTGAGCATGCCGTGTTATGTCGGAGACGTTGCTAATATTCCTGTTGCGCGTTATGGCACTTCCAATACTGGTAAGATGAAAACCTTATACCGCAAAGGCTTAACTCATCGATATGGCGCATTAATGCAAATTATTGCAGGTGTGCACTTTAACTTTTCGGTATCCAATGACTTATGGCAACGTTTGTATGATGACAAAATTGCTAACGGCAATGGCAGCGCGTGTTGCAGTAAAAGTATCACTTTTGATGATTTTGTTTCAGAGTCCTATTTTGGTCTTATCCGTAACTACCGCCGGTTAGTGTGGGTATTACCGTATTTATTTGGTTCATCGCCAGCGTTATGTAGCTCGTTTATTAAAGATCAAGATGTCGACTTTGAATTTGAAAAAACCGGAAAGGGCACCTTATATTTACCTTATGCAACCTCATTGCGCATGAGTGATTTAGGTTACACCAACAAAGAACAAGACACCTTAAATATTAGCTACAACTCATTGCCAGAATATCTCGAAGGTGTGGGCGCCGCGATTAAAATGCCATCGAAAAAGTTTGCCCAAATTGGGGTTAATGTTGATGGTGAATTCCGTCAACTGAACAGCAATATTTTGCAAATTGAAAACGAGTTTTATGCGCCAATTCGTGCCAAACGTGTCACCAAAAAAGGCGAAAAACCGTCGCAAGCTTTGGCGCGTGCGGGGGTTGAATACATCGAAGTGCGTGCATTAGATGTTAACCCGTTTAGCCCCGTTGGTATTGATGCCACACAAGTGCGCTTCCTCGACTTATTTTTATTACATTGTTTATTATCACCTTCACAAGACACTGATAGTGTTGGCGAAACTGAAATCGCGGCTAACTTAAAAGCGGTCGTGCTAGAAGGGCGCAAGCCAGGATTAATGTTGCAACGTAATGGCCAGGCAATGGGCTTAAATCCATGGATGCACGAGTTATTTGCTGAGCTATCAACCCTTGCTGTATTACTAGACGGCGATGATAGCCATGCTTATCAAACGGCGTTGAGCACATGGTCAGAAGCGATTGACGATCCAGATAAAACCTTATCGGGCCGTGTGATCAATGAAGTGGTCGTAAAAGGCACAGATCACAGTGTATGGGTGAAGCAACTTGCCGAAAACTATCATGAATTTTTAACCCATTATCCGTTAAGTGAAGCGACAGAAAAGGGCTATGTAGACGAAGCCAAAGCATCGTTAATTGAGCTGCAACATATTGAAGAACAACCACAAGATACCTTTAGTGAGTTTTTAAAACAGTATTTTAAAGATGTCGTGCCCACAGGCACGTTTGAGGCGAAGTAAACATGCACTGTCAGTCATCTTGGCGCCGCTTTGCATCACCTATTGCAATGTGTTTATCGATAGCCATATTGCAAGGGTGTGCATCCTCGCCAGATGACATCGCCGCATGTGGCACTGTGTCGAGCTACTTAGCGCCCGATAACAGCGCTCAGTTATACCGCGTTGTGGTGACACATCTTGATGGTGTGCCAGTCATTTCCAGACCAAACTATTCACTTTCTGTCGGTAAACACGAGTTTACCGTCGCTGAGTTGATTAACGCACCAGAGTTAAAAGTGTCTTTAGCGGCGCGTAAAGTGAAAGTATTGACTGTCGATGTGAGTGCCGATCAACGCTACCATATTGCCGCTCAATTTAATACCGACCGTATTTATATTGGTTCAAACCAGGGTTATTGGCAGCCAATTGTGTGGCAAACAGAATCACATGAGTGTGAAATTAAGCGCTAACCTGAATTGCATTAAGGGTTTATTGATGTAAAACTCACCAGCATCATCATAGGCTCAGGTTTTAACTTGAGTGTTATTTTTGCTAGCGTGAGCTGTTCATTCAGTGCAAATAGAGGTGTTATGAAGCGTTTTTTAGCTATTATTAGCTCAGTCGTATTACTGCAACTCTCAGGTTGTGCCACCTCACCTCCACAAGAACCAGACAACATTTGTTCCATCTTTAAAGAACACAGCTCCTGGTACGATGCTGCAGTTGATACCCGAGAAAAGTGGGGTGTGCCAGTGCATGTTCCATTAGCGATGATGTATCAAGAAAGTGGCTTTAGACATAATGCCGCGCCGCCAATGGAATACTTTTTAGGGTTCATTCCAACCGGTCGAGCGAGTGATGCCTATGGTTATGCTCAGGCTAAAAATATGACCTGGGACGACTACGTAAGAGAAACCGGTAACAGTTGGTCAAGTCGCAGTGATTTTGACGATGCCATGGATTTTATGGGCTGGTATATCTATAAAACCAATAAAGTGAATGGCGTGTCTAAATGGGATGCTAAGAATCAATATTTAAATTATCACGAAGGTTGGGGCGGTTATAAACGCGGCTCTTACAAAGCGAAAAAATGGTTGATCCCAGTGGCCAATAAAGTCGACCAACGCGCCAGACGTTACGCGGCTCAATACGGTCAATGCAAAGATGATTTAGACTCATCCTGGTGGTGGTAAATCACCCTAAACTTATTGAAATTAGCAGTCATAAAAAAGGAGCCTAGGCTCCTTTTTTCGTAAATTAGATTTCGTTGCTAATCAGATATATTAAGCAAACTCTGCCAAAATCCAATCTAAAGGAGCCTGATATTGCTGCGGCATCCAGCTTTTAAGTTGTTTAATGCTGTCATCTAACATGGCTTTATTGTGCACAGACAAGTTTAAGTGACCCACCTTGCGGCCGACTCGCACTTCTTTGTTGTACCAAAACAGTTCAGCATTTGGCAGGCTTAACCAACGATCGTCTTTATCGACACCGATTAAGTTCACCATCACACATTGAAAATTCACCTGCGGCTGATGCATTGGCAAATTACACAGTGCGCGTAAATGCAGTTCAAACTGATTGATATGGCAGCCTGCCTGGGTCCAATGGCCTGAGTTATGCACTCTAGGTGCAAGCTCATTAACCATTAAGTGCTCACCGACTCTAAAACACTCCATCGCCATCACACCCACATAATCAAGGCCATTCATAACCTTGCTTAACATGGTTTCCGCTTCCGCTTGTAGCGGTGCTAAACGGCTTAGTGGCGCAATTGATGCCATTAAAATGCCGTCTTGATGCAGGTTGAGTGTTAATGGGTAAAACAAACAACGACCATCCTGGGTGCGCACGCCGACTAACGACACTTCTTCGTCAAAGTTAATCGCTTGCTCGGCAATGGCTTCATTGCGCCAATCATCAGGGATCGTGGTTGCTTCAGCCTGTTTTAACCAATGCTGACCTTTACCGTCATAACCACCAGTGCGGCGCTTTAACAATACTCGGTCACCATAAGCATTGTGTAGAGTGTCAGTACTGGTATTGTCATCGACTAATTGCCACGGTGAAGTGGCTACCGACAATTCATCTAACAGACTTTTTTGCGTAAATCGGTCTGCTAAACGGCCAAATACGGGGCCATTAATAAAATGCGGATGCTGGCTTAATTGCAGACTCAGTTGCGATTCTGGCCATTGTTCACGTTCAGCGGTAATGATGTCGTCTGCTAGTAGCGGCAATTGCGCATCAGATGGGGTCATAATATCAACGGGACGGACATTAATGCCCAGCGGTTGGCCTGCATGGCTGAGCATGGCACCTAATTGACCATCGCCTAATACCCAAAGATTTTTTGGCAATGTCATTAGTCTTCTCTCGGATCGGGATTATCTAGAATAGAGCGAGTTTGCTCATCGCGAAACGCCTCTAAGCGCGCAGCTAAATCGGCGTCAGTAATGGCTAAAATCTGGCTGGCAAGTAGGCCTGCGTTAAATGCGCCGGCAGTACCAATGGCTAAAGTGCCAACAGCAATCCCTTTTGGCATTTGAACAATAGACAATAAGCTGTCCATGCCTGATAACGCCTTACTTTGCACTGGCACACCTAATACAGGTAAACGAGTTTTAGAGGCGATCATACCTGGTAAATGGGCTGCTCCGCCTGCGCCACCAATAATGACTTTATAGCCTTTATCTGCAGCAGAACTTGCAAATTCCATTAGCTTGTCTGGTGTTCGGTGAGCTGAAACAACTTCAACATGATAAGGCACTTTAAGCTTATCCATTATTTCTGCGGCGGCTTCCATTGTCGGCCAATCACTTTTCGAACCCATCACAACAGCAACTAGGGCTTGCATGTTAACTCCTTAACGTACTTATTCTATTGGTATATTTTGTTAATTCACTGGGTAAATAACCTAAGTGATTAACCTCAATATTAAGGCGATAAAAAAGGGGCTAGATAATAGCATAAGCCGTGCGCGATTGGCTGCACTTCAGTGTTTCTTGAGGCTAACACTCAGTTTCTAAATACGAAAACTGTTTTGTGATGTTTAAGCCGCAATAAAAATGGCCTTCAAATAACCCTTTTTAAATTTGAACTCGTTAATAGTCAGTAACGACACAACGGACGAATAATGAAAAGGGCACCTTTATGATTGATTATCAGCACATATTTAACCGAAGTATGTTGGCACTATTAATCAGCGGCATTGTTATGGGCGGCTGCGCAAAAGAGTCAAACGATTCCGCTCAGCACCAGCAAACTCCGAGTCACCCCACTACGAGTACCCCTGAACCCATAGCCGCTAAAAAAGACCTAACAGTGAACGATTATCAGCTAAAACCACAGCAAGCTGAAATGATGATTTCTGCACAGGAACAAGCTCATCGACTTGTTAAACAGCGCCAGCAATTGAGTGAAGCGAAAGTGATGGCCAACGTCATGCCAATGCACAGCGATAATCGTCACTTAAGCTCTGCGCCTATCAATAATGATAAATTTGCTGCAATGGTGCAAAACGGCAATATAGTGGCGGCTGAAACGCCAGTTTCAACGTTTTCAATCGATGTCGATACTGGAAGTTACAGCACTACTCGCAGACTAATTAATCAAGGCCTATTACCCGCTAAAGACAGCGTACGAGTCGAGGAGCTGATTAACTACTTTAGCTACGATTATCCCGCGCCAACCGACGCCGACGTGCCCTTTAATGTCACTACAGAGTTGGCGCCATCGCCTTACAATCAAGACACGCAATTATTACGCATTGGTATTAAAGGCTATGATATTGCCGCTGACCAACTCGGTGCCAGTAACCTGGTGTTGTTGCTAGATGTATCTGGATCAATGTCATCAAACGATAAACTGCCATTATTAAAACAAGCACTATTAATGCTTAGCCAGCAATTGTCGGCACAAGATAAAGTCTCGATTGTGGTTTACGCCGGTGCCAGTGGTGTGGTGTTAGATGGCGTTGCCGGTAATGACTTTACGGCAATCAGCCATGCGCTGAATCAGTTAACTGCTCAAGGTGGCACCAATGGCAGCCAAGGGATACAACTCGCGTATCAATTAGCCCAGAAGCATTTTATTGAAAACGGCACTAATCGCGTTATTTTAGCCACCGATGGCGACTTTAACCTCGGCATGACCGACCATCAGCAGCTGGTGGATTATGTGGCAAAACACAGTAAAAACGGGATTGGGTTATCGACATTAGGTTTTGGTTTAGGGTCTGGTAATGGTGGTTATAACGACCATTTATTGGAGCAATTGTCGAATAAAGCCAATGGTCAATATGCCTACATTGATACCTTAAATGAAGCGCGTAAAGTGTTGGTTGATCAGCTCAGTGCCACCTTGTTAACCATTGCACATGACGTCAAAGTGCAAATAGAGTTTAACCCTGCTGTGGTATCAGAATACCGCTTAATTGGCTACGAAAACCGCTTATTAAACCGCAGCGATTTTAACAACGATGCTGTTGATGCAGGTGAGATTGGCGCAGGTCATAGCGTCACTGCGCTATACGAATTACGTTATAACGACAGCCAAAACAACTTGGTCGATCCACTACGTTATCGTGCATCAACAACGACCGATGACAAGGCAAGGGCGGTAAGTGATGAAGTGGCTTTTTTAAAATTGCGTTACAAAGCCATTGGCGGCCAAGCCAGTCAATTATTAACTTACCCCATTACCCAACAGCAGCAATTGAGACATTTACACCAAGCCAGTGATGATCTTCGTTTTGCTGCTGCAGTGGCCGGTTTTGGTCAATTACTTAACCATAATAATTATGTCCACGATACTGATTATGCTAAGTTAATTGCACTTGCCGAATCGGCAATGGGCCAGGACAGTTTTGGTTATCGTCATGAATTTGTACAGCTATTAAAAACGGCCAAGGTATTGTCTATGCAGTCAGCAGAGGCGATGCCGCTAAGTCAGGTTGCTAAGCGGGTTAACCCACATTAAGGATAAAATGGTGCCAACACTCATACAGTCAAAAGATGCGCTGCCTAAGGATGACATTTTAGTGCCTCAAGTCGGTAGTGACGAGCAGCTCATGCTCGACTACCAGGCTGGAAACATCAGTGCATTTGACGCGCTATATCGTAAACACAAAGGCCCTTTATACCGTTATTTTGTTCGTCAATTACGTGACCAACAATTGGCTGAGGATTTGTATCAAGACACCTGGGGCAAAGTCATTCATGCCTCGTCGCAATATCAAGTCAGCGCTAAATTTACGACCTGGCTGTATAAAATTGCCCACAATTTACTGATTGACCATGTGCGGGCGGTTAAGCCCCTCGATAAGGTCACCCCACTTGGCGAAGACAAAACCATGGACAGCCTGCAAGCTGATGATCAAACTTCGCCCGAGCCACAAGTTGAGCAACAGCAACAGGCCAACATGATAAAAGGGTGCATAGCCAAGTTACCCGCTGTGCAAAAAGAAGCATTTTTACTCAATATCGAAATGGGCATGACGGCCGCGATGATCAGCGACATCGCTAACGTTACCCTAGAAGCCACTAAAAGCCGTATTCGTTATGCTTATCAAAGTATTAAGCAATGTATTGCGAATCAATTGCAGGAGACAATCTGATGAGTCAGCAACAAGATGATGCAGCGTTCACTGCATTACAAACCGAAATTAAAGATGCTTATCATCAACAGCCATTAGAGCAACCCTCAGCAGAACTAGATGAAGCCATATTAGCCAAAGCGCGTTCAGGTGCTAATGTAACTAAAGCTACCAGTTCAGTTAAAAAATCAATCTGGCAACGCAATGCATGGGTGTTTTCAAGCGCAGCCTCGGTATTGTTGTTGGCGGGGTTATTTATCTTAAATCCAAGTTTACAAAAGCAGTTTGGCACAGACTTAGATCAACATTTACCTGAACCGTCGGCATCATTTAAGCCGCTTAAATCGAAAGCAGATGCTCCTCAAGTCTCTGAGTCACTGATTGAAGATAACACCGCAGCAGAATCGATTGCCGTACAGGAATTATCGATGAGTTCTGAACCAATGGATACCCAAAGTGTTAATCGTCAATCGGTCAATGAAGAAAGCAGTAATGAGAGCACTGAAGCCGCTAATATTACCGGATCTGTAGCATCTCAAATGGCAGACAAATCGTCTGCGGAAATTAGTGCTGCGCCAGCTAACGTCAATCCACAAGCACAAAAGAAAGCCCTGCAACTGCAATCTAGTCGCCATGCCAAAGAGGTACAACAAGTGAAACAATCATTTAATGGTTCACTAAAAGGGGACATTGAGTTAGATACTGCCGATGTTGCCTTGGAACGTTTAACCGTATTAATGGCCGACAATAAACTTATCGAGGCAGAGCGTTATATGATCACCATAGATCAACGCTTCCCTGAGCTATCAGACCCATCGCATCCACTTTATGAGCAATACCATAAAATCGTACTGCAATTGACTTCGCAATAAGCAAAATATCAGAATCTGAAGGTTAGAAAATACCCACGGCTAAGCAATGATTGCTTAGCCGTTTTTAGTTACATTTTTGTACTGCAAAAAATGACATAACTCTGATAACGTGAAAACATCGTTAAAAGGCCTTAGACCGAGTAAAGGAAATACCTCACCATGAAACTTCGCCGCTCTGTAACACATTGCATGTTGGCTTTAGGCACATTAGCCTGCTCATCAATGATCTTCGCCAATGCCTCTAATCAAGGCTATTACCGCGCCCCCGCTCTGCATGATCAAACGCTAGTTTTTACCGCAGAAGGCGACTTGTGGACCACGCAGCTTAATCAAACCAAAGCCAGCCGCTTAACTAGCCTCACCGCTGAAGAGCTTGATGCCACGATTTCTAAAGACGGTAAATGGGTGGCTTATACCGCCAATTACGAAGGCGCAACCGAAGTGTATGTAATGCCAATTGCAGGTGGCGTGGCTAAACGCGTGAGCTTTGAAAACAGCCGAGTGCGTCTGCAAGGGTGGACCGCCGCTGGTGAGGTGTTGTATTCCACCGACAACGCTTTTGGCCCGGCTAACTTTTGGGTACTTAAAACCGTTAATCCACAAACCCTAACGTTAACCGATTTGCCATTAGCCGATGCTGTAGAAGGTGCCATCGATGATAAAGGTGAGTATGTCTACTTTACTCAGTTTGGTTTACAGGTGAGTGGCGACAATGCCAAAGTATATCGCGGCGGCGCCAAAGGTGACATTTGGCGTTATAAAATTGGCAGCAAACAAGAAGCCCAAAAGTTAACCGCAGCTCATGAAGGCTCTGTCAAACAGCCGATGGTATGGCAACAACGAGTGTATTTTGTCAGCGACCAATCGGGTAACGACAATATTTGGTCAATGAGTGTGGATGGTAAAGACATTAAACAACATACCCAATATACCCAATGGCAAGTGCGAGATGCCCAACTCGATAATGGCCGGATTGTATTTCAGCAAGGCGCAGATATTAAGCTGCTCAATTTAGCAGACATGGCCGAAACCACGCTTGATATCGAACTCACCAGTGACTTTGCCCACCGCCGTGAACAATGGGTTAATGACCCAATGGATTACGCCACCTCGACCGTGTTTGCACATCAAGGCGACAATGTGGTGATTACCGCGCGCAGCCATGTCGCCATTGCCAGTAACGACGGGCGCCGCTTGGTGCAAATAGACTCACCGGCAAACAGTCGCGTGCGCGATGCATTATTAAGTGATGACGGTAAATGGGTATATGGCATTAGCGATGCCTCTGGCGAACAAGAAATTTGGCAATACCCAGCAGACGGCTCCGCTGGGGCAAAACAACTGACTACAAATGGCAACACCCTGCGCACCAGCTTATCGTTATCACCTAATGGCCGCTATTTAGTGCACGACGATTACATGGGCAATGTGTGGTTACTGGATTTAACTCGCAACAACAATCAAAAAATTATCGAAAATGGTGAAGGCTTAGGCCCTTATCAAGACATAAAATGGTCTGGCGACAGCCAATTTATTGCGTTAACTAAATCAGAAATCGGCAAACAGCGGCCGCAAATTGTGTTGTATTCCATTAACGAATCAAAATCACAAACCTTAACCACAGACAAATACGAGTCGTTTTCGCCTAGTTTTAGCCATGACGGCAAATGGCTTTATTTCTTGTCTAACCGCGAGTTTAAAGCCAATCCTGGCTCGCCCTGGGGCGACCGTAATATGGGGCCTATTTTTGACAAACGCACTCAAATATTTGCCTTAGCGTTAGATGCTAAAGCGGCGTTTCCGTTTGCCAAACCCACTGAGCTAACCGTTAACAACGGTGCGAAAAAAGCTGATAAAACCGATCAAGACAGTCCAGCGAAAACCAAAGTTGACTGGGACGGATTAAATCAGCGTTTATGGCAAGTGCCAGTCGATGCCGGTAACTACAATAGTTTAACCGCCACTAAAGATAAGCTGTATTTATTGGACGGTAGCCAGGATAAAAGCGAGTTAAAGCTGGTAAAGTTTGATGCACAACAGCCAAAAGTTGACACCTTTAGTGACGATGTGGGCCAATATGCGTTGGCAAAAGATGGCAGTAAACTCATGCTGCGCAAAAAATCAGATCCTAAAAGCATCATGATTGTCGATGCGGGCGATAAGTTACCGACTGACGTGTCAAACGCTAAAGTCAGCACCGATCAATGGCAGTTAAGCATTTCGCCACAACAAGAGTGGCAACAGATTTTTGAAGATGCCTGGCTTATGCATCGCGACTCGTTTTTTGACTCTAAAATGCGCGGCGTAGACTGGCAAGCTGCTAAAGCCAAGTACCAGCCATTAGTAGACAGACTGACCGACCGTAACGAGCTTAATGACATCTTTATGCAAATGATGGGTGAATTGAACTCACTGCACTCACAAGTGCGTGGTGGTGACATTGCGCAAGACAAAGATGCAGCCAAAGCCGCAGCATTAGGTGCAAGGTTAACGCAAACCGATAACGGCGTGGTGATTAGCCATATTTATCAAACCGACAGTGAATTGCCTTTGTCTGGTTCACCACTTGCACGTATTGAAGTTGATGCCCAAGAGGGCGACGTGATCCGCGCGATTAATGGTAAAAATGTCGACACCGTTGCCGATGTCACCCAGCTGCTGCGTAATCAAGGCAATAAACAGGTTTTATTAGGGCTACAACGTGGTAAAAACTCGATTAATACCGTGGTCACCCCACATGATAGCGCGGCAGATGCCAAGTTGCGTTATCTAGATTGGGTAGAGCACAACGGCGCCAAAGTGGCCAAAGCCTCTAAAGGCAATATTGGTTACTTACATCTGTATGCCATGGGCTCGGGTGATGTTGAAAGCTTTGCCCGCGAGTTTTATACCAACTACGACAAGGATGGGTTAATTATCGATGTGCGCCGTAATCGTGGCGGTAACATCGACAGCTGGATTATTGAAAAACTGCTTCGCCGTGCATGGGCATTTTGGCAACCAACCCATGGCAGTACCCATGCCAACATGCAGCAAACGTTCAGGGGGCATTTAGTGGTATTGGCCGATCAGATGACTTACTCAGACGGCGAAACCTTCTCAGCCGGTATTCGTGCGCTTAATATTGCGCCCATTATTGGTAAGCAAACTGCCGGTGCAGGAGTGTGGCTATCGGGACGAAACTCTGTCACCGACAATGGCATGGCACGTGTTGCTGAATACCCACAGTATGCAATCGATGGTCGCTGGATTGTTGAAGGCCACGGCGTTGAGCCAGACATTGAAGTTGATAACCTCCCTTACGCGACATTTAGTGGTAACGATGCGCAGCTTGAGGCGGCAATAAGTTACTTAAAAGATGAGTTGGTACAACAACCTATTGCGCCGTTACAAGGGTTACCTATGCCAAAAGCAGGAAAAGCTGACGATATAAAAACCAAATAGGTTTAGTGTTAGCCATGCTTACAAGCAAAGGCTGTAAACACGTTTGTAAGCACAGTTTGTAAGTAACCTTATCCCTCGTTCAGGTTAAGTAAAAAATGCCCCTGCCAAATTCAATTTGGTAGGGGCATTTTTATTAATGATGATTAAACCTAACGCGGGTTAATGCGTTGCTTAGTTGGTTTTAATCTCTACTTCACAGGCAACTGAGTTAGCAATAAAGCAGTTTGCATGGGCTTTTTCATGTATTTTATCTAAGGTTTCCTGGTCCACTTCAATGCCTTCAGCAAAGGTCACTGTTGGTTCAAGGGTCATTTTTACGACCGCCACTTTACCCGCTTCATTTTTGCCTAAATCGGCAGTCGCATGGTCTACATAGCTCAACACGGGCAGTCGCTTTAAATGGGCAATCGCTAAAAACGTCAGCATGTGGCACGACGACAACGCCGCTAACAAGCTTTCCTCTGGGTTCACTTTTTCTGCATTGCCTTTGTATTCTGGCGCTGATGACGCTTGGATAGTTTGTCCGGTGCCAAACTTAACCTCATGATCGCGATTAAACTCACCTTCTTCGCTGGGTGAAGATTGCCAATTAACCGTTGTTTTAAAGCCCATTCTGTACTCCTTAAGCCACTTTATATATACCCAAACAACCTGAAGATGCTCGATTTCAGCAAGAATTTACACGCGTTTAGGCAAGGCATTGATTGCGGGTAATGGTTGTTCCCTTTCCAAAATCAGCTAAATTAACAAAAGCAGCAGCATAAACGCGTGTAAAACTTGCCCTTTGGGAGTTTCACCGTGTTATCACTACGTTGTTGCGCTAATTTATAAGGTACCTACATTACCGCATTAACGCGCCTAGTATTGAAAACACGGTGAAGCTCTGAAACACGTCTCTTCAAGTTGTTTGGGTATAGTGGTATTTATCACGACTCAATGTACCGTTTACTGTCAGAGCGAAGGTGAGTAAAGCGATAACTTATTCAACACCAAGCAAGACGAAATGTCCATGCGTTAGCTGTAAAAAATATTGTTCAAATAAACATGATCTGTGTCGAAATAACAACAGTTAACATCGGGGAGTAAACCGTCAATACTGTCGGGTTAGTAAGTCACGAAAACGGGGTGATGTCGCTCTGTCTGCATCATTTTTTATTTGTCGTTTAACCTCTATATGTTATCAAAATGTAATGAATACGTATGCATTGTGTTGTTTGTTATTCAGGCTAATGTCTAGTATATCGGGATAATAAATGTCCGATATTACGGTTAGTTGACGCGGTATAACTGAGTATTGGATCACTAATAAGTCGATATGGTGAGGGAAAAACCAATGCTCAAAAGTAAACCCAGTGTATTAGCGTTAGCATTAGCTGCTGCAGGCATGAGCGTAATGTTCATTGCCACTGCCGCTTCTGCAAATGATGCTGAACAGGCAATTAAAGCCAATCCAACCCAGGAGTCAATCGAGGTCAATGCCGCTGAAAAGCCAGAAGCACAGACAGGTATTTCAGTAGATGATAATCAAGAAATTGAGCGTATTTCGGTAAAAGGTTATAGCCGAAGCTTAATTGACTCGCTCAATTCAAAACGCTTTAGCGATACTGTATCTGAGCAACTCTCTGCCGACGATTTAGGTGCATTACCTGATGTGTCGATGGCTGATGCGCTGACGAGATTACCCGGTATTTCTGCTGTGCGAACCGGTGGTCAAGCGGCAGAAATTAATATTCGCGGTATGTCTGGTGGCTTTGTCTTTTCAACGTTAAACGGCCGCGAACAGGTATCGACCAGTGGATCACGTAGTATTGAGTTTGACCAATATCCCTCTGAGCTAATCAGTTCCGCCGCTGTGTATAAATCGCCTAAAGCCTCGTTAATTGAGGGTGGAGTTGCAGGTACCGTTGAGCTACAAACCGTAAGTCCGTTGAGTATTGAGAAAGATCACAGCTTTATTGTTAATGCTCGTGGCATGCACAACGACCGCGCCAGTGAAGTATTTGGCGCCGAAGAATACGGCAGTCGTTTGAGTTTTTCTTATCAGGGTAAATTTTTAGAAGATACCCTGGGCGTGGCGGTGGGTTACGCTCGTTTAGATCAACCCAGTGTCGCAACTCAATTTATTGGGCTTGCGTATAACGACGCTAAAGAGTTAGATGGGGTTGCCAATGACACCAATGGTCCTGTCGATAATCCTGATTTTGAATACATCAGCGAAGGGTTTGAAATGCAACATCTGGGTGGTGTTGAAACTCGAAATGGTTACATGGGCGCGATTGAATGGGCGCCGGTTGATAACTTTGTGCTTAAAGCTGATGCATTTATGTCGCGCTTTGACAGCGAATCGTTTGCACGTGGTTATCGAGTTAAATTAGGCGGGCGCAATGCCAGTGTCGCTAATCCAGTATTTGATGGCAACAGTGTCATTGGCGGCACGTTTAACCGTACCTCAAAAAGTTATACCCGCGTTGAAATCGTTAACGACGACAACCAGGACTTTGATGAAGTCAACAGCTTTGGTATTAATGCCGATTGGCAGGTCACCGATCGCTTAAACGTAAATGTGGATGTGTCATTATCGTCTGCAAAAAGTGATTTTCGTAATGGTTTGCTCTGGTCAAATGTGGCGGTTGACGCCAATGCTGATACACCCATATTTGACGAAAACGTGTCAATTAGTTACCAATTGAATGGCTTAGACTTACCCGATATAGGCTTTAATCAGGCGGAGGCTTTTTCAGACATTAATCGCGTCATGGTAAGTAAATACGGTATTTATCCTTTTGTAAATGAAGATGAAGTTAAAGCCTACCTCCTTGATTTTAAATACGATCTGGACACAGATTATATTTCGAGTGTTGAGTTTGGTGCTCGTTTTTCTGATCGTACCTACTCAAACGACCGCTCGGTATTTGAATACGGCAACGATGGCGCATTTTCTAAGTCAGAACCGCCACTGCAATTAACCGAAGACATGACGACAGTGGTTGATTGGCAAGGGGACTTTAGTTATTTCCCATCGTATTTGGCCATTGATTTAGATGCCGCATTAAATGCCTGGTTCCCAGAGGGCATTCCGCAACCGGTGCAAACCTGGGGCAATGCTGACGGTGTTGTCGATCCTCAAGGGTACACCACGAATTACTCGTGGACTGTTTTACAAAGCGGTGAAGTGTACGAAGAAGTGTTGGCCGCTTATGTGATGGCCAATATCAATAGCGAAATTGCAGGCATACCGGTAACCGGTAATGTGGGCGTGCGCATGGTGGATACCGATCAATCTGCGACGATGTTGCAAAATGTTGAAGGAGACATCAATCTAGGGGCGCAAAATATTGCTGACAGCATCGGCATTATTAACCAAAATTATGTGCCAACCGTTCAAGGAGTGAGTTACACCGACTACTTACCCTCAATTAACCTCAACTTCAAAGTGACTGACGACTCTCAAATCCGCGTTGCGGCAGCTAAAGTTATGTCGCGTCCACCCATTAACCGTTTAGCCGGTGATATTAGTGCATCAGTATCAGACGATGGTGAAATTAACGGTTCGAGTACCAACAACCCTTTTTTAATGCCGTTTTACGCTGATCAATATGACTTATCTTATGAGTATTATTTTGATGAAGGCGCCTTCGTTGCCGCAGTGTTCTACAAAAATATTGACTCCTTTATCGATACCATCGCCATTGAGAATTTTGACTTTGAAGGCAATGGTTTTAACGTGCCGGACTTTATTGTCGACGAAGACAGTGGCGAGCAAATTGAGACCACAAATGGCACTTATACCACCGCAGTGAACAACGCCAAAGGCGGTTATATTCGTGGCCTTGAGCTTGCTTATACCCAAGTATTTGCCTCGTTACCCGATGCATGGTCTGGCTTAGGTTTTAACGCCAGTTATTCGTACACCGAATCGGAAGTGCAATCGATTACCAGTCTCGGTGGTGACACAACGACTCAAGATTTACCCGGTTTATCAAATAACGTGGTCAGCGCAACGCTATTTTATGCTTATGAAGGGTTCGAAACCCGTGTGAGTGCACGCTACCGCGATGAGTTTGTTTCTGAGCAAGTGGCGATTAACGAGCAAGTGGTTAATTTTGATGCCGAGACCGTTATCGACTATCAGGCTTCTTATCAAGTTAACGACGCGATAGGGGTGTTGTTCCAGGTGAATAACCTTACCGACGAACCGACCAAAAGCTACTTTGGCACGCAAAGCAAAACAGGCACATTGCAATACTTTGGCCGCGAATTCTATTTGGGGTTCACTTATGCCATGTAATCAATATGCGGATTTACAACTCATAACAACAATTAAAAATCATTCGCTTGCCAACAGGCAAGATGCAAGAGGGAGAAGTCAGTCATGATGACCAAATCAACAATGTCTACGCTGAGTGTATTGGCACTGAGTATGACCGCACTAATGGGCTGTGGTGGTGATTCGTCTGCCCCAGGTGAAGTGTTACTGACCTGTAATGTGCCTAATGTACCTAATGCAGCAGGGACAGAATGCGTCGCACCGCCGCCATTGAGTTGCCCGGCACCAAAGTTTCCAGACGTTAAAAACGAAAGCTGTATTGTGGGGTATAACCCAGACTTGCCGGTGCCAGTGGTATTGGCTGGGCCAAATCAAGCTGTATTGTATTACAACCGTATTAAAGACAAAGACAACAGCAGCGCTAACCCAAATTATCCAGGTTACAAGTTACATACCTGGAACAACGATACCTGCGATGCTTATGCCCCTCCTTATGATTCAAGCGATTGGGCGAATGGCCATCCATTTGATGGTATCGATCCTAACTACGGCGCTTATTGGTTAATCAACCTAAAAGAAGGTTACAGCGACTGCGGTAACTTTATTATTCATGTGGGCACCGAAGGCTCAGGCAAAGCATTAGGCGACAGTGACCTCGTCATGAATCTTAAGCCATTTGCCGATGATAGCGCCCCAGAAGCGCAGTTTAATCGAGCAAACTTTACGATTCATGGCGAAAGTGATGTGTACGATTACCCTATTTTAGAGGTGGGCTTTTCAATCGACGGTGCCAGTGCGCATTGGTTAGATAAGCAAACTCTGGTATGGAATGAACCCACAGACGGCATCGCCAAGTTTGTATTGCATCATTCTGCCACAGCAGGCATTGAGGCTGATAACGATGGCAACATCAATGGTGCGCAAATTGAATTAACCGAAACCGAGCTCAACGACAATCTAAAAGCCCTGGTGCCACATCTTGCCAGCTGGCCTGCTTACCAGATTGATTTAAGTACCGAGCAAGCCAAAACAATGGCTAAAGAGCAGTTAGTGCTGGTGGCCTATGACAGTGACAATAAACCGGTTGCTGCAACCTATGTGCAAGCGGCAAAAGTGTTAGATGACTTATACACAACAGCCGACAATGACGCCGATGAAGCAGATTTAGGTGTGATTTTCGATGGCAGTAACATCAATGTCAATGTGTGGGCGCCAACGGCTTTGTCGGTTAATCTAAAAGTGTTTGATGCCACTAAAAAACTCATTAATACCCACGCGATGACCGAAAATACCACGACAGGGATTTGGTTCTACCAAGGCGCCATGAGCTTAGACCGTCAATATTATCGTTATGAGGTGAAGGTGTATCACCCATTATCGAAAAAAATCGAAACCCTAGAAACCACCGACCCATACTCGCTAAATGTGTCAACTAATGGCCGTTACAGCCAGTTTATCAACCTAAGCGATGACGACCTTAAACCAAGTGGTTGGGATGGTCATGATATTCCGACCGTCGACACTCCAGAAGATATTGTGATTTACGAAGGTCATGTGCGAGATTTCAGTGCTAGAGACCAAAGTACTTCAGCGGCCAACCGGGGTAAATACCTGGCTTTTACTGAGCTAGACAGCGCACCCGTTAACCATTTACGCCAACTGGCTGAAACTGGTGTGACCCATTTCCATGTGTTACCGACAACCGACATCGCAACGATTGACGAAGATGTCAGTAAGCGTATTGAGATAACCGATACCTTAGGCAAGCTATGCAGCAAAATTAGCGATGCAGCCAACGCCTGTAAAACCCAAGACAAAGCCGCCACGATTGAGTCGGTGTTAAGTGACTTTTTGCCAGGTTCTGCCGACGCACAAGATCTTGTTGGTGCATTGCGCAGTTATGATGGTTTTAACTGGGGCTACGATCCACATCACTTTATTGCGCCAGAGGGCAGTTATGCCTCAAGCC
Source organism: Shewanella litoralis (assembly GCF_009828585.1). Taxonomy (GTDB): domain Bacteria; phylum Pseudomonadota; class Gammaproteobacteria; order Enterobacterales; family Shewanellaceae; genus Shewanella; species Shewanella litoralis. Next base: position 75,360 of record NZ_WSRZ01000010.1, read on the forward strand.
CTGAAGGTGTGGCAAGGGTGAAAGAGTTACGTGCCATGAACCAGGCCTTGCACGAAATTGGCCTACGAGTGGTATTAGATGTGGTTTATAACCACACCAGTGCCTCAGGGTTATGGGACAATGCTGTATTTGACAAAGTAGTACCAGGTTATTACCACAGATATAACGAAATCAGCGGTAAAATCGAAACCTCAACGTGCTGCGACAATACGGCCACAGAACATAAAATGATGAACAAGTTTGTTACCGATTCGATGGTGATTTTAGCCAAAGAGTATGGTTATGACGGGTTCCGTTTTGATGTGATGGGACACATGCCTAAAAGCAGTATTTTAGAGGCCCGTGCAGCCGTGCAAGCGGTTGACCCTGACAACTACTTTTACGGCGAAGGTTGGAACTTTGGTGAAGTGGCCGACAATCGGTTATTTGAGCAAGCTGTACAGGCCAATATGGCCGGTAGCGAAGTGGGTACCTTTAACGACCGTATTCGAGAAGCCGTCCGAGGCGGGGCATTATTTGCCACCGACATCAAAGATGACTACCTGCGCGATCAAGACACCTTACGGTTGTCGATGGCGGGTAACTTACAACAATACGTTTTAAAAGACTTTAACGGTAACTCAGCCAAAGGCAGCAGCTTTAGCTGGAACAGCCAACCAACCGCATATGCGTTAGACCCAGCAGACAGCATTAATTATGTGTCTAAGCACGATAACGAAACGTTATGGGATATTTTACAATATAAACATGATGTTGGTTTGTCACTTGAACATCGTGTGCGTGTGCAAAATATTGCTGCGACCATTCCATTAATGAGCCAGGGCATTGTGTTTTTACAAATGGGTGGCGATTTACTGCGCTCAAAATCAATGGATCGTAATACCTATGATGCTGGCGATTGGTTTAACTGGGTAGATTTTACTAAAACCAGCAATAACTGGAACGTTGGCCTGCCGCTAGCACAAGATAATGAAAGTAAATGGACGGTCATCAGTGGTATATCGGCTAACCCTAATGCTGCGGCGTCAATGTCAGAGATAGAATTTGCGTCAGCAGTATTTAACGAGTTTTTGGCCATTCGCCATGCCAGTAAGCTATTTCGGTTAACCACAGCTCAAGACATTATCGATCGTGTTGGTTTTCACAATATTGGTAAAAACCAGCAGCAAGGCGTGATCGTCATGAGTATCGACGATGGCCAAGGCGTAACGGATATAGACCCAAGCGTTGATGCCATGGTGGTGATGGTGAACGGCAGTAATGAAGCCAAATCGCACACTATTGCAACCGCTGCAGGTTTTAGTTTACATGCAATACAACAAGGATCGGTAGACAATGCTGTGCAAAATGCCAGTTTTAGTCAAGGCGATGGCGAGGGCACCTTTACTGTACCGCCTTATACCACGGCGGTATTTGTTAAAATACAAGGTGATGAACAAGGCGAAGGTTTACAAGCCAATGCCACGGCTGGCGCACCAGATGTAGTGCCATTTGGCAGCACAGAAGTGTTTGTGCGCGGCGATATGAACGGCTGGGGCGAAGTGGATAAATTGACCTATGTCGGTAATGGTGAATACCGTCTTGCTATTTCGCTCACCGCCAATAGCTATAACTTTAAAATTGCCTCAGCCGATTGGAGTACCGTTGACTTTGGCGCGTTATCGAGTGATGTTGCCGTTGTTGAAGAAAACATTGCAGAATTGCTGCTAGCAAAAGGGGCGAATATGACCTTTACCGCCAGCCGTGATGCAACGTATGTGTTCTCGCTCAATGTTGCTGATAAAGCAAACCCGGTATTGTCTGTGTATAACGAAGAGCCGTTTGTCGATACACCGGTATTTTTGCGCGGTGACATGAATGGCTGGTCTACCGACAACGAAATGGTTTATCTCGGTGGTAGCTTGTATCGTGCTGAAATCATGGTTACCGCAGGCACTAAAGGCTTTAAAGTCGCCTCAAGTGACTGGGACACCGTGGATTACGGCAGTGCAGATGCCAATGGGGCTATTCAACTTGGCATTGAGAAAGTGCTTGCGGTAAAAGGTGGCAACTTAAGTGTCACAATAGACACTGATGCAATGTACAGTTTTACCTTCGACATGAGTAATCGCAGCGAGCCGGTGTTAACCATCAACAAAACAGAGATGTTTGCCGGCAATACCGTGTTTATCCGTGGCGGCATGAATGGCTGGGGAGAAGTGGATACCTTAGCTTATCAAGGGTCATCTGTTTATCACGTTGATATTGCATTAGCTGCAGGAGACAATGAGTTTAAAATTGCAACGGCAGATTGGTCTACCATCGACTTTGGCGCCATAGCCGGTGATGAGGTCGTAGTACAAGGCATGTTAAAAACCTTAACAAAAAAAGGCGCTAACATGCATTTTGATGCGCCAAGTGCCGGTACCTATCGCTTTAGGGTAACGGGTCCGAATGCGGAGTCACCAACGTTAATGGTCACTAAGCTAAACTAGGTGTTGACTACGTAACGCTTAAGCACGTGCTATTTTAGTGCTCAAATACACAAAACCCAGCTCATGCTGGGTTTTGTTTTATTCATTTTTGCGCAGCGCGCAATGGTATAAGTTATGCCGCGTCTGTGGTGAGCTTAGTGATTAACTCTGCGATGGTAGCGGGTTCTTGCGCGCCAGAGACTAAATATTGCTGATTAAATACGATGGCGGGTACGGCCTGAATACCACGACTTATCCATAATTGCTCTTCTTCTTTTACTGCTTTTTCATAACGTTTGTCGGTTAATACCGCGCGTGCTTCAACTGCATCTAACCCCACGCTGGTGGCAGCTTCAACTAACACGTCAATATCATCTGGGTTTTTCTGCTCGGTAAAGTAGCTGGTGAACAACGCCAGTTTCAGCTCAGTTTGTTTACCAGACTCAGCAGCCCAATACAGTAGCTGGTGTGCGAGAAGGGTGTTATAGATACGCGATGAGTCTGAAAAATTAAATTTAAAACCTAAATCGGCACCCATTTGAGTGAGCTGTTGTCTGTTTTGTGCACTTTGCTCTGGCGTTGAACCGTATTTTTCGGCAATGTGTTCGCCTAAATGTTGACCCTCTGGCCCCATTGCAGGATTAAGTTCAAATGGGTGCCATTGTAGTGAGACATCGAGGTCATCAAATTGGCTTAGTGCTTGTTCAAGACGGCGATAACCGACAATGCACCATGGGCACATTACGTCTGAAACGATATCAATTTGGAGTGGTTTTGTTGCCATGGTCGTTCCTATTAATGATTAATTCGGCTTAATTTTGCTAAACCTAAAAAATAAAAATTGCTATATTTGCTTATAAATTAACTGCTTTTAGCGGTTAATTGATGGGTTTATCACCATTTGTATAAACAACACAAAAGTTGCACCCAATGGCGCTAAAAATGTGTCTATACTTAAACAGTAATCTGATGTTTAATCAATGTAGGGGTTAGGTCTATTTGATATAGCCCATGCAAGTTGGTTTTAACAATATTGGTCTTGATGCACACATCACATGATCAAATTAACCACTTGTGATATTGCCCACATGCCCCATGTCTAATTATGTAAGCATGCATTTGTACAACGATGTTATTTATGTCAGCATGCATTTGTACCACGCGATATATTTGGCAAGTAAAATTCTGTTAAGGACAATCTATGAAAATAAATCTTTCTGGTCACCATGTTGATGTTACTGATACTGTCAAACAACACGTAGAAGAAAAATTCGCTAAAATAGCTAGCCATTTCCCAACGCTTATTTCGCTAGATATCATCATCGCCAAAGAACACGGTGAATTTGATGTTGAAATTCGAACCAACTATGAAGGAACTCGAATTGCTGCCAAAGGTAACAACGCAGTAATGTATCCAGCCATTACCAGCGCTGCTAAAAAATTAGATGCTGCTCTGAAACACCGTAAAGGCCAACTTAAAGCAGATTTACATGAAAAGCCGGATGTCACGGCGCCTGAAATCGCTTATGAAAAAGTACAAGAGATGGATCTTCGTTAATCCATTGGTTCACTAACAAAAAACGCAGCTCAAGGGCTGCGTTTTTTATTTCAGTGATTAATATTTATTCTTCGTCGCTAAACTCTGCATTGTGGTACACGTTTTGTACATCATCACAATCATCAAGAGCAGCTAAAAACTTTTCAAAGTTTTCCACATCTTCGCCTGTTAGCTCTGTCATCGTTTGTGGCACAAATGCTAAGTTTTCAACCTTAAAGTCAATCTCTGGGAAAGCTTCTGTTAAGGCGGTACGCGCATTGTTAAACTCAGATACCGGGGCAAAAACACTGATGATGCCATCTTCTAGCTCAACGTCAGTTACATCAACATCAGCCATCATAAGTAACTCAAGAATGGCTTCATCGTCTTCGCCTTCGAACACAAATACAGCCTGATGTTCGAACATATGGCCAACTGTACCAGGGCTACCCAATTTGGCATCATTTTTAACAAAAGCCTGACGAACCTGAGTAAAAGTACGATTACCGTTGTCGGTTAGACAGTCAACAATGACCATACAGCCACCAGGACCAAAACCTTCATAACGAGCAGTATCATAATCTTCACCGCCACCACCACGCGCTTTTTCAATAGCACGTTCAATAACGTGGGCGGGTACTTGGTCTTTTTTCGCACGGGCAATTAAGCTTCGCAGTGCTAGGTTACCGTCGGGGTCAACACCACCTTTGGCGCAAATATAAATCTCTTTGCCGTAACGTGAGTAAATTCGTGTCTTTTGGCCAGCGGTTTTCGCCATGGACTCTTTTTTATTTTGATATGCTCTGCCCATCTTAATCTCGTTTTATAAATGTTTAAGGCTAAAAATTGTCATCGATTCTAGCAGGAATAATGGGTGCTGTTTAGGTGCAGGTTCTAAATTTTGTATAATATACCCAAACAACCCGAAGATGCTCGACTTCAGCAAGAATTTACACGCGTTTAGGCAAGGCATTGATTGCGGGTAATGGTCGTTCCCTTTCCAAAATCAGCTAAATTAACAACATCCGCAGCATAAACGCGTGTAAAACTTGCCCTTTGGGAGTTTCACCGTGTTCCCAGTACGTTGTTGCGTCAATTTATAAGGTGCCTACATTACCGCATTAACGCGCCTAGTATTGAAAACACGGTGAAGCTCTGAAACACGTATCTTCAAGTTGATTGGGTATATAGGCTTGATAACACGATAATTATCATTATTAGGGCCATCGCTCTGAATGTGAGTTTGTTCGAAATACCGATATTTACACATCAGATGTGTTAATATTATGTATCAAATGAGGCCAATCGATAATACAATTTAACTATGTGGTATCGATTACCTACTAAAATATAATGATAAGAGAAAGGACTTCTCTGTGGCAATGTTCATGGATTTATACCAGAGATTGTTGCCATATATTCTGAGTTGATGTTGGTATTTTACAAGTATCAATATTATTTCTACACTGATTAAGTATGCTAGAAATGAGAGTCCTAATATGAAATCTGAATCTGCAGCTGCAGGTCAAGTATCAAGCGCAACTGTTACCGTGCTGTTTTACGAAGCACCCGCTGGCCTTGAAATGTATAACGCCGTGTTAACTGACCTTGAAGTGAGCAAAACGGGCCGAGTGATGATCCCCGAGTCATTTAGACGTGGTAAGTCGATTATTGCGGTACTTGAAGGTGAATGCACAATATTGAACGCACTAGGCGAGCGCGTGTATTCGCAGCGTACCGTCGGCTAATCTTACTCAGTCACTTGCAAACATAAAAAGACACTCACGTGTCTTTTTTATTGTCTCAACAAATCAATGTTATTCACTTTTTACCCAATATATCACTCTAGCCACTGATTAAATCACGCAATAACTTGTCAGCGAGAGGCTGTAATACTTCAATGCAGGGTTGTGTTGTGGCGACTGTCCGTAAACCATAAATTCCCATCACCAAATATTGTGCTAAAAATTGGCTGTCGCTTTGCTGCGGGATCAATTGTTGTTGTTTCGCACGTTCAAATATTTGCGATAAGGCTTGATGCCATGATTGTAAAAACTCACAGGTTATTTGTTTGATTTGGTCATCTTGCTCACCCATTTCACTTAACGATTTGGTCAATAAGCACGATTGAGTTGCATCGCAACTTAAACCTTCTTGCACGATTAACCCTAAGTAATCCCTTAGGTTATCTAAAGCCGAGCGCTCGTTAGTAAATAACTGTTGCATCTGCTGAGTTCGGTCGAGTTGATATTGTTCAATTGCCGCAATAAAGAGGCCTTTTTTATTATCAAACGCGCAATAAATTGACCCAGGATGTAATCCGGTTGCTTTGGTGAGATCCTGCATGCTGGTTTTAGCGTATCCATTCACCATAAAGGTACACATCGCAGCGCGTAACACTTTTTGTTTATCAAATTCAGCATGTCTCATATTCGGCCACTTTTGGTCAATAACAAAGCGTGATAACTCATATGTCTTGAGTCTAACTAAATTTGATCGACTATTCAAAAAATACTTGAATGTGTGCTCAATTAAGAATATTCTTGAATACATATTCAAGAAAGGAGATCGTCACATGACGGCCAGTTTATTTACACCTTACAAACTCAATGACACCCTAACATTATCAAACAAGATTTTAATGGCACCATTAACGCGTTGTATGGCGGATGATGACTTAGTGCCGACACAGCAAATTGCCGACTATTATGCGCGTCGTGCTGAAGCGGGCTTAATTATCAGTGAAGCGACCATTATTCGCGCCGATGGTCAGGGTTACCCAAACACTCCAGGTTTATTTACCCCTGCACAAATTGATGGCTGGCGTGTCGTAACAGACGCTGTGCACAAAAATGGCGGTAAAATCTTTGCCCAGTTATGGCACACCGGCCGTGTGGCTCACCCACACTTTTTTGGCGGTGGTGACGTATTATCATCTTCTGCCCAAGCGGTTGAAGGCACAGTGCCAAGAATGCGCGAACTGGTTTACCAAACGCCAAAAGCCGCCACAATTGAAGACATTAAACAATTAGTGATTGATTATGCTCAAGCGGCTGCAAACGCGATTGATGCAGGTTTTGACGGCGTTGAAATTCACGGCGCGAATGGCTATTTAATTGACCAGTTTTTACATCACGACAATAACCGTCGTGAAGATGAATACGGCCAAACCCCTGAAAACATGTCACGCTTTGCGTTAGAAGTGGTCGATGCTGTTATTGCGCGTATCGGCGCAGATCGCACTGCATTACGTGTGTCTCCAGGTGCTTATTTCAATATGGCTGGTGACTCACGTGACCGCGCAGTATTTGATTATTTATTACCTGAGGTGGCTAAGCGCAATTTAGCGTTTTTACACGGCGGTATTTTTGACGACTCAATGGAGTTTGATTACCTGGGTGGCAGCATCTCGGCTTACCTTCGAAGCGTATACACGGGCACATTAGTGGGCGTGGGCAGTTACACCGCAGAAACAGGCAGTGCTGCAATTGAGGCGAATAAGTTTGATTTATTAGCTATTGGTCGCCCGTTTATTGCTAACCCAGATTATGTGGCAAAGGTGCGTGACGGTGAAGAGTTAGTCGCTTACGCCGACACAATGTTAACTGAATTGATTTAAGTTTTTGTTGTTTGCGTGGCTAATCCTTACGGATTATATAAGCGTATTTTTGTAGGAATCCACTTATTGCCATGCTAATGCCAATGAGTGGCGCTAAATGATCAACCCCAATTTGTGTTTTTAGCATCCGTCTTGACCACAGCTTTTGCTGTGGTCTTTTTTTGCCATAAATTTGTCTCCCTGAGAGCAGTCTATTACTATGTCGACATTTTTCGGTACAGAGAAGCGTTATGCATACATTACAACAACTCAATGATGGTTTATTACAAGGTGCTCAACGGGTCAAAATCGCCCAGGGGCTGCATGAGTTCCCAACTAAACTATTTGAGTTAGCTGATACGCTTGAAGTGCTCGATTTAACTGATAATCAATTGTCGTCTCTACCTGACAACTTTGCCGATTTACATCAATTAAAAATCCTGTTTTTGTCGAATAACCTGTTCGAACATTTACCTGATGTACTGGGCCAATGCCCCAATTTAGAAATGATTGGTTTTAAAGCCAACCAAATTCGAACGGTATCAGACGCATCAATCCCAAAACAAACCCGCTGGTTAATTTTAACCGACAATCAGATAGAACAATTGCCTGACAGTTTGGGCCAGTGTTATCGCCTTGAAAAACTGGCATTAGCGGGTAATCGTTTAACTTCATTGCCGGCCAGTATGGCAAATTGTCATCGATTGGCTTTACTCAGGTTGTCTGCCAATCAACTTGATGCGTTACCACAATGGTTATTTGAACTGCCAAAATTGGCCTGGTTGGCTTTTTCAGGTAATCGTTTTAGTCATGTTGAGCACTGTGATAACACGCGAGTCCCGACAGTACCGTTACAGCAATTTCAGTTAGGTCAATTGCTCGGGCAGGGCGCTTCTGGATTAATTTATCAAGCATCACATATGGCTTTGCAGCACGGAACGGCTGAATTTAGTTATAATGATGAGGTCGCGGTAAAACTGTTCAAAGGCATGATCACCAGCGACGGTTACCCTGCAGACGAGCTTGATTGCTGCTTAACCGCAGGAGAGCATCCTAATTTGATCAATGTATTGGCGCAAATTAACCAGGCCGATCAATTAGGCCTAGTGATGCAGCTTATTCCGCCAAGTTACGCCAATTTAGGCTTACCGCCATCATTGCAAACCTGTAGCCGCGATACTTTTGAGCCAAACACCCGCTTTAGTGAGTCTCGTATTATTAACATAGCGACCCAAATGGCCGATATTTTGGCCCATTTACATCAAAATGGAATTAGCCATGGTGATATTTATGCCCACAACACCATGATTAACCCGCAAGGCAATGTGTTATTTGGCGACTTTGGCGCCGCATCTAACTTAAACCAGTTCAGCCCCGAGCGTCGTGTGTTAATGCAAGCCATTGAGGTGAGGGCGTTTGGGTACATGATTGAAGACATGCTAAATCTGATTGAGCACCCTCACAGCCCCAAGGCGCAAGCGCTACACCAATTAGTGCAAGATTGCTTGCAGCCTAACTTAAGCGCCAGACCGAGTTTTAATGACCTTAAACAACAGTTAGCCAGCATGACATAAGCTGCCACTATGATTATGCTTAGCAATGTAATTCGTATTGCTATGCTGCATTGCAGAGCGCCATTGCTGACTCCCCTTGAATATCCGCTGTGAAATATGGCCTTTAACTTAACACTGCATTATAATCAAATTATCATGTTGTAATTAAAGGTCATCACCAGTGGAAAACAAAACTGCCCGTTTTACTGTACTAATGGACCCGCTAAAAAAGCAGGCATTTGAGCAATTGTGTGCGGCACAAGATCTCACTCCATCACAAGTTACCCGTCAGCTTATTCGTGAATATCTTGAAAAACACGATGTCAGTTTTGGTGACAATCAAAGCCGACCGAACCCGCAAGTTAAAAGCTAATCTAGCGTTTTTACGGTGGAGTGTGAACTGAGCCTAACGGCTTAGGCTAGTCAATTTGTGATAATAACATTATAATGCGATTACAATTTAAGGTGAGGTGGTTTTAGTGGCTATCTCATGCCAGTCGATAACGCTTTTTGAACAATGCCTTAGTGCCTTTATCTTGTTCGATATAAGCTAAAAAAACAGAGAGTGAATTTATGAGTGATGTCATCCCGCCATGCCCAAAGTGTGAATCTGCTTATGCTTATTCAGACGGTACATTATTAATTTGCCCAGAATGCGCCAATGAGTGGAACCCAAATGAAGAAGTGGTTGATCCAGACGCCATCATTTTAAAAGATGCCGTGGGTAACCTATTGGCAGAAGGCGACAAAGTCACCTTAATCAAAGATCTTAAAGTTAAAGGTTCATCACTTGTGCTTAAAGTCGGCACCAAAGCCGTGATCAACCGCTTTTCAACAGGCGATCACGACATCGATTGTAAAGTCGACGGTAACGGCCAAATGATGCTGAAATCGCAGTTTGTAAAAAAACAAAACTAATAGCGATTGAACGAGTCGTTTAAGTGATCATAAATCAGCTTTAGTCTGGTTAATAAAAAATCCCCGCTGATAGCAATATCAACGGGGATTTTTTATTGTTAGCTGCTTATTTTCTCAGTTGGACATATACTTTTAAAGCTGCTGTGAGTAAATAAGTGGATGATTGTAATTACCTGTAGATACAGATATCTTGGTTTAACCTTGAATTTACAAAAGATTTCGTTATGCCTATTTGGTTAACTGCTGAAATTATAATTGCCATATCATCCATATTAATCGCGCTATGTGCTTTAGTTACAACTATCTGGCAAGGAATGATAACAAGGAAACATAACAAGCTGTCGGTGAGACCTATTATATCAGTTTATGTTATTGTTTCTGGAGATAATACGCTCGGTCTTAAAATAGTAAATCAAGGACTTGGTCCAGCAATAATAACTAGCGCCTTCATTAAAAAAAATGGGTTTCAGTTTAGGTTGGATGATAGAAAATATTTAAGTTTATTCCCTGAATTAACGGACAATCATTTTCAGTTCGGTTTAGGTGGAATGCAAGGCTCCTTGGTTCCACTTCAGCCGCATTGGCTAATTTCTACAGAAGTCCATAATGATTTAAATATTAAAAAATCTCTGGTATCGGCTCTTAATAAGATTGAGTTAGAATTTGAGTATGAGTCAATTTATAGAGATAAATTCCCTCCTTTTAAACAAACCATTGATTTTGGTGACTGAAGATGTTGTTAATTTTAAGCTCTTTAAGTTTAAGTTACATGAGGAATTAAAGTAATTGATTTCCTTATATTAATAGCAACAAACACCGCTAAATCGAAGAGAGTAAAATTACAGGTGCAAGCGCGGCTGTGACCTTCGAAAACATGGATGTTTTCGCAGAGCGCCCATGGATGGGGTTACAGCGTGTCACAGAAGCGATTGCACTAAGGTCACTCTTTCAAATCCATGTGATTGTGACATTTGCATTTCCTACTTGCTTGTAATTGGTTGATTCAACTCTGGACTTGAGGCCGTTGAAGAAAATGACGTGAGCTGGCCATGGACGGCCAGCTAGCTTTGGAGGGGAAGGGACGCCCCATCTGAAGCGTTAGCATTTTCGAATAAGGCCGAGGCTGGCTACAAACGAGGTGAAAAGCTCGATAATTTTCCGTCGCAACTTTTTCGCTGCCGTTGTTTGGTTAAAAGCGAAAATGTTGCCGGAACGGCAGGGGTGATCCAAGAGGGGATTGCTGTTGATCCCCTTTTGGCCCGTGCAGGGTGGAACCTTGCGATCTTAATCTGGTGTGGGCGAAGCGCCACGACGTTAGTGGCCGTAGGCCATGAGTACAAAAGTACAAAAGTACAAAGCAAACACCTGGATCCCGGCTCAAAGCATTACCGGGATAAGATGATTAAATTAACCTGCATAAATTGACAAATTACTACCATTAATCTGATGCAGGCGAAGCACCACGACGTTAGTGGCTGAAGGCCATTTTTGAAATACATTTAGGGACATTGATGTATTAGCTAAAAATTTATTTAAATTCAAACCCAACAAACCATGGAAAACGGCAACATGTGGACAAACTTTTAGTGCTGCGTGGGCAATTTGTGGACACTGCAAACAAAAAGGGCTTAGCATTGCTGCTAAGCCCTTCTATAAATTGGTGGAGGCGGCGGGACTTGAACCCGCGTCCAGAAAGCCTACATCCTCGGCACTACATGTTTAGTCTCTCTTTTATTTAACCAAGCAGTCTCCGAAAGACAGGATGCTACTTGGTGAGTCCGGTACTGTTTCGCGGTTCACCCCCGGACGGAGTTCCCTCGCTAGCACACTGTAATATGACCATCAGAATCCACTGTCCACGTGCGAAACGTGTGGTTGATGGCTAGCTAGCCTAAGCTGCTAGAGAGTAGTTAGAGTCGTTTGCAACTATAACGGTGCGGCTTTTTACGAGGCCAACCGCCCCTCGACATGCTCCTTGGGTTTCGTGAATCCTGTCGAATCCAGAATCGCCCCCAATTGAGTTAATCATAACGTGTTGTTGGACGAATACCTAGTGTCCATTAACAAAATATAATCGTTTGTTCACTATCTGTTCGTTATAGGCCTATGTTCAATAACAACTTATCTGTTTTAATCGTTTATGCGGCCCACTGACGAGATTAAGCGTTTTCTTTATCTTTTTTCATTACGCGTGCTTTTTCAATTTTCCACTCGCGCTCTTTCGTGTCTTCACGTTTGTCGTGATCTTTTTTACCTTTACCTAGGCCAATTTCCACTTTTACCCAGGCACCTTTGCGCCAGTACATTGATAATGGCACTAAGGTGTAGCCTTGGCGTTCAATTAAGCCGGCAAGTTTGTCAATTTCACTGCGCTTTAGTAGCAGCTTTTTGGTTCTGATTGGGTCACATATTACATGGGTCGATGCCGTATTTAATGGTTGAATTGTACAACCATGCATAAAGGCTTCGCCTTCTTTAATGTATACATAACAGTCTGATAAGTTAACTTTACCCATGCGGATAGACTTAACTTCCCAGCCCATCAGCTGCAATCCTGCTTCGATTTTGTCTTCGATGCGGTATTCAAAAGTCGCGCGCTTGTTGCGTGCGATGCTCGCTGAGGCATTTGCTGTTTTTTTCTTTACCATTGTATTTACCGTAGTGAATGTCGCTTTAACTCTTTAAGAGAACGAGCTGACAGTCAGCAGTTAGCCCATTTAATAAGTGCTATTATATTAAGGTTTTAAATTAACACCATTGATATAAAAGATATGGGGGAGATTTTGTCTATTTCAACGATTATACCTAGTTTATTGCCTATTGTGCTATTAACCACGAGATTTAGCGTCATGGCGGATGCCTTTTTTGTTTAACGTGATAAAATCCGCCCATTGTTTTTACTATAGTGATGTCAGATGCCCAAGATTGCCAAAAGTATGCTGGTTAGATTTAGTGCCAAAGAGATGTATGATTTAGTCAATGATGTTGAGTCGTATCATGTTTTTCTACCCGGATGTGTTGGGGGAAAGGTGCTAGCGTTTGACGGTAAAACCATGGTGGCATCTGTTGATGTAAGTAAAGCTGGGATCAGCAAAACCTTTACGACGCGCAATCAAGTTGTTGAGGCAAAAACGATTTCCCTAGAGCTTGAAAATGGTCCTTTTAAGTATATGCATGGATTATGGCAATTTACTGAATTAACTGACGAAGCCTGTAAAGTGGAGTTTGATTTAGACTTTGAATTTTCAAACAGGTTAGTTGATATGGCATTTGGTAAAATTTTTAAAGAGTTAATGTCGTCGATGGTGATGGCATTTACCGAAAGAGCAAAGGTAATTTATCGTGACAAGTAAAACAGAACAATTTGCCGTTGATGTCATTTATGCCTTACCAAAGCAGCAAAAAATCATCACGGTGATGGTGACTCCTGGCACCACGTTTATTGAAGCTGTGGTTCAAAGTAATATGGTGAATTTTTTCCCTGAGATAAACCTCGATGACGTTAAGCTCGGCACCTTTAGCAGATCGGCTAAACAAGATGAAGTGCTTGTGCCTGGGCAACGTGTTGAAATATACCGTCCTTTGATTGCAGACCCTAAAGACGTGCGTCGTAAACGTGCAGAGAAAGCCAAAGATGAAGGGCGGATTAATAAGATTACCGGTGCGAAGGTCAGTTAATCGAAGTACGTGCACTTTCGATTTTATTGTAGATATAATACCAATTCCATTAATTATGTGACCAATCAGAGTCACTCAGATTGTTCAGTTTGAGGCGCATTGTTGTAATAATGGTTATTCCCTTCTAAGACGATGCAACAAAGAAATGAACGGTCTGAGTGCCTCCTGCAAGGCGGGTTTCTGTGCCTTCTATGCTGCTTAATAGCATTTTGACGTAGAGCAACTATGCCTACAATTCTATTACTTGCCTAGAAGACACAGAACTCCCGCTGAATGACCAGATAATTAATGGAATTGGTATAAAAAAGCAGAATCAACCGATTCTGCTTTTTTATAGGCGCTGATAATGAATCAATCAGGCTCGTTGGTTTTTTCTGGTTGATTGGTTAACGTTGGACGTGTTTCCTCTACCAGTGGTTTTGCATCTGGGCGTACTTCAGGTAATAACGGCTGTAAGTCAGCGTCGCTTACCGATGGTAACGTGCTCAATTCAAGTGGTGTATTGAACTCGTTACTTAAATCGTAATCGCCAGTTACGCTAGAGATTTTATCACCAGTAAAATGAACGATGAGTTCTTTATGAGTGATTTTTGCATTACGGCCACTTTTGAAGTGATACACATAGTACCACGTGTCGTCAGCAAAACTGTCACGTAACACTGGACGGCCTAAAATGTATTCAGTTTGTTCTTTACTCATGTCAATGCGGAGTTTTTCAACTTGCTGCGTTTCCATGTAGTTACCTTGCGGAATATCAGGCTTATAAATTAGCCAATCAAAAACGCTACATCCGCTCATAGATAGTGAAAGCGCTACTGCGCTTACAAGGGTAAGACTTTGTTTTTTGTTTATCATTGTCTGCGCTACTTCCTAAATTCTGTCGGTCATCATACCCAAGCTGTCCCTATGCTGACAAGGGCCGATTAGAAGATGTTGTGGCTTTGAGTGAATATCTGGGCGTAAGTTCCTTTTTTTGTAAATAAAATGACCAGAAAAGCTCATTTAAAACAATATTGCGATTAACACTCGCCTCAAAGGAATGCCTCAGCCGCTTTCGCTCTGTGTTCTCGCTATTTGATAGGGAACAATCATCACATCATAGCGACGCCTTAATCAAAAAACGCTGGAGGCATTATGAGTGGTCACTTACTTAATGCTAAATGGTATTAGCCCAGCACCAGTTGCGTTTCAATCTTAATTTTTAAATGGCGCTATTTCAATCTTGTCGAGGAATACTTGACCATTACAGAAATATGGCGCGCGCGACATATCACACCGCCTCTAACTGGGTGTTGTCATAATACTGACGATATTTTCAGTGCCGTGTTGTGGTAATGTTGGTAAATAGTCATTAAAGTGTTTAATTTAAACAGTGACGCTAATTTATACCTTACTTATAAATAAAATAAGATGGCACAATGACAACAGAGCCACAGCAATTCATCAACAAGCCAATAAAACACGGTCAATTAATTTGTGTCGGCACTGGGATACAACTTGCAGGGCAAATAGGCCAACTCAGCATCAGTTATATTGAGCTGGCTGATGTGGTGTTTTCGTTGGTGCCAGACGGCTTTACCGACAGGTGGTTGTCGACTTTTAATGATGATGTGCGCTCCCTACAACCTTATTATGCTCAAGCAGGCGAGATTAAAAATAGACGTGACAGTTATCAGCAAATGGTGGATGTCATGTTAGCTGAAGTGCGCGCCAATAAAATAGTGGTATGCGCTTTGTATGGCCATCCTGGGGTGTTTTCGTGTGTTTCTCATATGGCAATTGAGCAAGCTACATTGTTAGGGTTTAGCGCTAAAATGCTTGCCGGTGTTTCAGCTGAGGCTTGTTTATGGGCCGATTTGGGAATAGACCCTGGTGGCAGTGGTCATCAAAGTTATGAAGCCACTCAGTTTATGCTGTATCAACATGTACCTAACAGATGCGCGCATCTGGTGTTGTGGCAAATCGCGCTGGCTGGCGAGCATACATTAACTCAGTTTGGTACAACGAAAGCGAGAATACAGATATTGGTTGAGCACTTATCGCAGTGGTATTCGCTTGAGCATGAGGTTGTCATTTATGAAGCCGCAAATTTAGCTGTTCAATCGCCAAGAGTGGAGCGTATCGCTTTAGCGGATTTACCTGACGCTCGGTTAACGACCATCAGTACATTATTGATCCCGCCTCAGCAAGCATTAGCATTAAATCCTGCCATGCTTGCAAAATTAGGCATTAGTGAAATGGATCTTGGTTAGATAATACTTTTTACAACCCGTAAGGCACAATATGTCGAACTTAAGCCAATTTTTTACTCAATTAGGTACAGATGCTGCATTGTTAGAAGCTTATCAGCAAGACCCTCGTGGTGTGATGAAAGCTAATGGCATTACCGATGTCGAAATCGCTGCGGTAATGTCAGGCGATAAAGCCCTTATTCGTCAGCTAGCCGGAGATGATGAGATGCAGATGTTCCAAATAATTACCACACCATAGCGATGGGCACATTGCTAATTCGCTTTTGCATTAAATGGTTGGTTACCGTGTTACTGTTAAGTAACGCGGTGATAGCTAATGCAAATGAAGTCGATGCAGAGCTTGATACTGCAGAAAACTTTATGCACACCGACACCCAAAGTGCCATTGCGACATTAGACTCTCTGTTAAGCCAGGAGTCAGAGCTGTCGAATAATCAAAAAAGCCGCTTATATATGCTCATAAGCGTTAAACATCTCTACCTCGCTGAGTATAACAAAGCCGATATTGCATTAGAGCGTGCGTTATCTTTTAACCCGCCAGATGATATTTTAACGCGGATTTATTTATACAAAGTCACGGTCAGTATTGGGCTTAAAGACTACAAACAGGCTTTTACCCAACTAGAGACTAATTTAGCCCGCATACATAATTACCAAGACAATAGCATTAAAATTGCCACCTATAATCGGCTATTAAACGTCTATTTAGAGTTAGAGGCTTACGACGAAATGTTGCGTATTTCGCAGTTGGCTCTTGAGCTCAATCAAGGAAAAAATCCTAAAAACCAGTGTTATTCGATGTTGTATTATTCGGTTGCCAATTTGCGTTTAAAGCAGCTTGAACAAGCATCGAGTCTTTTTAGCGACACAGAACAGTATTGTGCCGAACAAGGTTTTCCACTTATTGCTGTAATGTCGGTCAAAGGCCGAGCTATTGTTGCCTATGAAGAAGCAGACTATAAGCGGGCAGAAACGTTGTTTTTAACAGCACTAGAAGATTATCAAAAGTTTAAATTTGAAGTCGAGATTAACGAAATCCACTCATACCTGGGCATGACCTATTTTTATTTAGGTCGTTTTCAACAAGCCAAATTTTTTGCCGATAAAGTCAACCAGCTGCCTATAGCGCCTAATAATTTATTAGTGAAAAAGCGTGTTAATGAAGCCTTGTCTTTAGTGGCGGGTAAGCAAGGGCAATATGATAAAGCATATCAATATCAAGTGGTGGCCAATGCATTAAGCTTGCAGATTTTAAACGAACAAAAAGTGAAGGAAAACGCCTATCAAATGGCGCGTTTTGACAGTGTTGAAAAAAATCGCGAAAACAATAGTTTAATGCAAGACCACGAATTATTGATGCAACAAAAAGATCTTTTTATGAAAGATAAAAGTTCATCAATTATGTTTTCTACCTTGTTAGTTGGTGTTTCTGTCGGGTTATTATTGCTGCTGATCTCTGCATGGCTGCAACGTAATCAATTTATGAAACAAGCGCAGCGTGATGGGCTAACCGGGATTTACAACCGCCGTACAGGCCAGGAATTGGCAGAAGTCGAATTTATTGAGGCGCAAACGGTGAGTGAACCATTTTCGGTATTACTGATGGATTTGGATTTATTTAAAAACATTAATGATCAATTTGGCCATGCTACGGGGGATTGGACGCTTAAAAAAGTCACCTCAGTCATTGAGGGGATGATCCGAGCAAATGATATTTTTACCCGTATGGGGGGGGAGGAATTTGCTATTTTTATGCCCAAGCAAGATCAAGCTGCCGCCGCCGCGTTTGCAGAGCTTGTGCGGATTGAAATCTGTGGCATTAATACCCGTTACTCAGGGCACGATTTTACCATTACGGTAAGCTGTGGCGTAAGCACTGCAAGTAAAGATGACTTGAGCCTAGATCCACTCATCCAACGCGCGGATTTAGCCTTATATAGTGCTAAAAATAACGGCCGTAATTGTGTTCTTTGCTATGACGACGCAATGGCATAACCCGCGCGCACATTTTCAATTTAGTTGCCTGTCTTTACCCTTTTTTACCTCATAGAGACCTCATTTGAGCTTGGCTTGCCTACAGCCATTTTTGCCTCACCCCCATTCGCCTTGTTTAAGCCCTTTTAAATTCTCGCTGAGAGATCACTTACTAACGCGCAATGGTATTATTCCGTACTGCGCGATTACCCGCGAGTGTTTGAGTGTCACTTTTTACTTGTACATGCTTGCTATGGTGCCAATTTGCAATTATTTAGGCATAGAATTCATTTTTACTTGCACCATGTCGAATTCAGTTAACATTTCAAATGCACTATTTATAACTTCAAATGCACCATTTATCATTTCACTTGCACCATATACGACATTTTTATCAATTTTTTAAAAAAAATGCATTTGTTTTTGCAAAAAAACCAATCAATGAGTTCTTGTTGATCGGGTGACGTAACTCACTCTTTCACTTGTTATTAACCCCCTTATTATTACCTTTACGTAAACGTAATGTTTAAACGGTCGTTTAAATTTAGTTTATTTTCTTGCTTTGCTAAATAGCTGTTTTTAAATTTAAATTTCGCTTTACCATAAGGTAAGCTCAAAACGTACCCAGGTTGTTCGACTTTTGTCTGTAGATTAAAAAGTTGTATAAAAATATTTACGGTAAGTATTTTTATTACATTAATTTTTACCAAAAGAATTTGTTGGTCAATTGGTAAGATGAATTTTACCATTACTGTTTAGGGTAATGATTCTAAATTTTATTCTGTCATTTATCAGTAGTTTAGGGTTTTTATTTGTTGTTGGTAAGACCAATTTACGAGCTTGGTTTTATCGTCAAAATATGGTTTCGGTCAATTTTAAACTGTTGCAATTACAAACGTTTCTGGTTAGTTTTTAGTACGAAACAGACATTTGAAGGTTTTAGTTTGTCACGATAAATGATTAGGTAACAGTCACAACATCATGCAGTTAATCATGAATAAGCGCAGCATGTTGCGTTAACCCCAAATGGGTAACAGACCAAGGGGGCGCTTAAGTTGAAACACAAATGGCGTTACTGGTGAGTCATAGCAAACAAAACAATGCAGCACTTAGGGAGCCTATATGACGGCAGAGCAATTGGTAGCTCAATACAGTAAGACCACATCAACAGATGACTTAGCCGCCACCGACATTACAATTGTTGGCCCTGTAATAGACGGTCAGCAAGATGTTTTTAACTCAGGTGCTGTGGCTTTTTTAAACTCGTTGTGTGCAAAGTTTGCTGCTGAAGTGCCAGAGCTATTAATGAAGCGTAAGCAAAAACAAGTGCGCATTGATAATGGTGAGTTACCAGACTTTCTCCCTGAGACCCGTGCTATTCGTTATGGTGATTGGACCATCCGCGGCATTCCAGACGATTTAACTGACCGTAGAGTTGAAATCACTGGCCCTGTTGACCGCAAGATGATCATTAATGCACTAAACGCTAATGTAAAAGTGTTTATGGCAGATTTTGAAGACTCACTAGCACCTAGCTGGCAAAAAGTGGTTGAAGGTCAAATTAACCTTCGCGATGCGGTTAATGGCGATATCTCATTTACCGCACCAGAAACGGGTAAGCAGTATTCACTTAACCCCGATCCGGCGGTGTTAATTGCTCGTGTACGTGGTTTGCATTTAATTGAAAAACATGTGCTTTATAAAGGTGTTCCTGTGCCTGGTGGTCTGGTTGATTTTGCGATGTATTTTTATCACAACTATCGCCAGCTATTAGCCAAAAACTCTGGCCCTTACTTTTATATACCTAAGTTAGAAAGCCATATTGAAGCGCGTTGGTGGGCAAAGGTTTTTGCCTTTGTTGAAGAGCGTTTCTGCTTAAAGCCTGGCACGATTAAATGTACCTGCTTAATTGAAACGTTACCTGCAGTGTTTGAGATGGAAGAGATTTTATATGAGCTTCGCTCAAACATCGTTGCACTTAACTGTGGTCGTTGGGACTATATCTTTAGCTATATCAAAACATTAAAAAATTATCCAGATCGAGTATTACCCGATCGTCAAGCTGTGACCATGGACACTAAATTTTTAAGTGCCTATTCACGCTTACTCATCAAAACCTGCCATAAGCGTGGCGCATTAGCCATGGGAGGCATGGCGGCTTTTATTCCTGCAAAGGATGAAGACACTAATGCCAAAGTGTTGCAAAAAGTACGCGGTGATAAAGAGTTAGAAGCGCGTAATGGCCATGACGGCACCTGGGTTGCGCATCCTGGTTTAGCTGACACTGCAATGAAGGTTTTTAATGATTATATCGGCGGCGATAGAACCAATCAGTTACACATCACTCGCGATGTAGACGCACCTATTTTAGCCAGCGAGTTATTAGAACCCTGCGCTGGTGAGCGCACTGAAGAGGGTATGCGTTTAAACATTCGTATAGCGCTGCAGTATATCGAAGCGTGGATCCAAGGCAACGGCTGTGTGCCAATTTATGGCCTGATGGAAGATGCCGCGACAGCTGAGATTTCAAGAACGTCTATATGGCAATGGATAAAGCACCAAAAAAGTTTATCAAACGGTAAGTTGGTGACCAAAGATTTATTTAAAGAGATGCTGAAACAAGAAACCGCCAATGTGAAAAAAGAGCTCGGCAGTGAACGATTTAATGCGGGGCAATTTACTCAAGCGGCTGCGTTATTTGAACAAATTACTACCTCAGATGAGTTAGTCGACTTTTTAACTTTACCTGGTTACGAACTGTTAACTGCGTAAAGACGGCTTATTTACTCAGGAAGGGGTCATACCATGACGACACAATTAACTCGTCAACAATAAATACATTTGTATCGCATCTGCAAGAAGTGATTGCAGGTTACTTTGACCAAGTTATTACCTGTATTCAGGTCGGCAAGTTTTCAGTAACGGCGTTAACAGGCTTAACTGAAGAAGAGCACTGTTAAGTTTTACCGTTTTACAGTTTAGCCACTTTGTGGCTGTTGTAACCCCGTGCGGCTCACCTACAGGTCGCACGGGATTTTTATCCAGTCGGTTGGATCATAAGCAAACGCTTAGTTGTAGATTCTAACTGTTTGGGTACTTCCTACCCGTAAGCTTTCCCAACCACAAATTTGTGATTGCGGCTCTGATGAGCCGTTTTTTTTGATTTATATTCTTAAAGAGTATATAAAATAAACTTTTAACGTGAAATGATGGCCATTTTTTAGAGATGAGTCCAATAAAGCTGAAACAGTACGCGTTTGTTGAGCAAAATTGAGTATACTCAATTTAAGTTTTGTTGCATTTAGGTTAAATATTGAAACCCACCATTCAACCCAAAGGGGCAGATTACTGGACTAAACGGATTAGTGATCAAGAAATGCCCGCATTATGCTCAACCGTTCGTGATTTAGAGAAACTGGCTAAAGACGATGTGTCTTCATTGGCGTTGCTCGGTCGCAGTGTTATGCATGATAACGCCTTAACCTCACGTATTTTACGGGTGGCTAACAGTGCGATTTATAATAAAGGCATTAACCAGGTATCTACAGTCAGCCGCGCTGCCGTTGTGCTGGGTTTTGATACTATCCGCAATATTTGTATAACCGCAAAACTTCTCACGAGTCTATTAGAAAACAAGCACTTATCTGAAGGTGTATATCAACGTTTGTTAAAGTTGATGGCGCAATCATTTCAAGCTGCGATGTTAGCGCGGATGATGATGAGTGACCGCGGTGAATCGTTACGCGAAGAAGTGTTTATTGCCTCGTTACTATATCGAATAGGGGAAAGTGCTTTTTGGAGTATGGGCGGTGATATTACCGACAACCTTGATCGTAAATTAGCGTTGATAGATAACAAGATTGATCAAAACTCAGCCATTCGAGCTGAGTTAGGTACCTCTTTTATTCAGCTGACTCAAGGTATTGCCAGAAGTTGGGGCTTAGGGGACGTGTTGTTAAAATCCCTGGCTCAGCCAGATGAGCGAATGCCAGAAATACGCTGTATATTTTTGGCTGATAAATTAGCTGAAATTTTGTCGAAAAATACTTCAGATCCCAAAGAATTACAAAAAAGATTAACTCAAGCGGCTGAAATGTTAGATGTGAGCATTGAGGAAATGACCAAAAAGGTCATTCATTGTAACGAAATGACTCATAAACTGGCGATTGAATATGGCGCTAACGCTATTGTGTCATATTTACCTGAGCCGAGCCGTGTGGCTGCGAGTATAGAAACACCTGTTGCCGTGGCCATTGTTAGGCAAGCCGATCAAGGATACCAACTCAGTAAGTTACGCCAGTTAACTCAGTATGCCGTGGTTAAAACTGATTTTAACCAAATTATGCAAACCGCGCTGGAAGGTATTCTTACTGGCGTCGGGGTTGATCGATGTGGCGTGTTATTGTTATCGCCTAGCCGCAAATTACTGCAACCTAGGGTAATGTTAGGGGACGATGCAGAAATGCTTAAACACGGGTTTGTGATTGAACTCAATGACTCTCAATCGGTGTTTAGCCAATGTATTGAACAAAAACGCAGTATTTGGGTTAATGCGCCTTCATCGCAAGACTGTATAGTGCAAGTTGATGATGCCCTTGTAGAGAAATTATCATCGTTTGGCTTTTTGATTGCCCCGTTAGCCATTGGTAATAAAGTGCTTGGGTTGTTTTATGCTGACAGACACGGTACGGCTCGCCATTTTGAGCCACAAGACAATGACAGCTTTACCCATTTTTGCCAGCTCGCTAACGTGTGTTTCGCCGTATCGATGAGTTAGCCCTAAAGCGTGGAAGCATAAAAAAAGAGATGGTCCATGGGCCATCTCTTTTTTTATTCACTCGATTACCATTACTGCATAATCAAGCTGGTGATACGTTTTGCTTTTTCATTAGGAATAGGAAAACTTAAATGGTATTGGGCGATTTTCCAACCTTGTTCGGTATGTACTAATGCGCCAGTGCCACGGCTTACGCCATAAGCTGGGCTAAACAGTTGCTCGTCAAATAAAATAGTGTCGTCTATTTGTAACAAGTGTCGAGATTGAAGTTCGTAGTGCCAGCCTTTTGTTGGCTTTGCATAACGTTCAAATTCGACCATATTCCAACGCTCTGAATCATCAGTACCAATAAATACCGCTTGTGGGTGATATAAACTGAAATAAGTACTCCAATCGGCTGCAGCGGCACTTTCATGCAGTTTGTTTAATAGCGCGCTAACCTCTTGACGGTCTTCTTCCGACAAGCCCTGGCTATCTTCAACATCTGCTACATTGTTGAGATCTTTAATTACGGCCTGGCTTTCAGAGCTTACCTGCTGACTCACCGAAGTCTTTTTCGGTTCTGTTTGCGTGTGATCTGGTGCTAATTCATTTGCTTCAGTTGCGTGTAAGTCAAAAGCTGCTGCGGTAGTGACTAACATGGCGATAAAGCCAAGTCGGTGAATAATTGATTGCATAGTGTCCCTTACGTAATTAATGACATTTTCGCTGTGATTTCATGTCGTTCTGCGTCAGTGCCAATGGATTGGGTCTAGGTGATAAAACTGACTCAACTCTTGGTATAGTTTTTGGTGTTGTTGGTAAAAATCCGCAGGACGTTCAAAAAAGGTTTCGCTTATAACCGCAAAAAATTCTGCCGGATTGGTTGCGCCATAATAATTAAATAATGACGGTTTATGGTGCGCTGCGCAATGCTGAAGTTGCTTAAATTCTTCGCCTAGCGTTTGTGACCAAGAACGGTAAGCGGTAATGTCAGTTAATGGCGGAGCCCCATTAGCTGTGCCGTCTTCCTGGTCAAGTTGATGGGCAAACTCATGGATCACAACATTGCTGCCATCAAAGGGATCGGCAGCACCTTCAAGAGTGCTATGCCACGATAATACGACTTTGCCATACTCCCAGGATTCTCCTAACAATACATTACGTTGGCTTGACTGAACCCCTGCAATGTCTGTGCGGTTTTGTTCAACAATAAATGCTGCTGGGTATACCAGAATCTGTTTTAATTTGGGGTAGTAATCTGTTTGGCGGTTGAGCAGCAGTAAGCAGGCTTGAGCGGCAATGGTGACTTTAACTTCGTCATTGATAATAAAACCACTGCAACCGACAAATTGCTTTTCAGCGATAAACACTTGAATGTGCTTTTTGAGTTGTAACTGTAAATCGGTTGGCATGGCTTTAAAGTATGGAAACCGTGCTTTAAGTATTGCGCGCCATGCAGTCGGGAACGGCTGAGCAGTAATGTGCTGACGTTGGCGTTGTTTACGCCAACGGCTACTGCCAATCCAGGCTATTGCCAATACTGCTATTAACACGACAAAGACAATCGCAACCATAAAGTTTACCTAAGAATATTTTTACATAGTCTATGTATGGGGGAGGTTAGCGTTAAATTCAAGTTTACCAATTAATTGCAGCTGTTTAGGCTGTTGTTTAAATCTTGATTTAGAACATTATTTATGTTTTTTGCGTACAGCTTTTATCAACGTTTGTGAGGCGTTGCGTGCTAACGGCAGTTCGATGATGAATATAAAAGAACTGGCAAACAACTATCGTCTTGATACTTGTTGCCAGCAAAAGGGTGGGGATAGATTTGAGTGCTAATTAACCTAAGTTAGCGTCAATACGTTTTTGTTGCTCGGGCGTGAGTGAAAAATAGTGATTGATTAATTGCCTGATCAACTTTGATTTAGCAATATTGCCTTGTTGGCTAAGTTGCGTGAGTTGATCGATTGCCGATTCGCTTAACGTGTATGTACAGCGCTTAAATGGTTTGCTGCCACTACTTGCTTTAACTAATGGTTGCGGTTGATTAGGGTATTTACGTTGTAAAAAATCAACCACATTTGTTGGTTCAAGTACTTCGTTATGTGTCTGGCCTTTGGCTGAACTAATTGACGGCGTTGATTTACCCGCTGCATATAAGTCTGCTGCAGCAATAAAGTCATCAATTGATACTGCAATAGGGCGCTCAGCTTTACATAACGAAGCGTTTTTCTTGAGATCGGCGAGTCCCATACTGTCCTCCCAATGTCGTTACGTTAGACACATTGTTGCGTTGTTCGATCAGTTGTTTTGCATCGGTTATGCCTAACAGCTCACAAGCGATGCTGCGCATTTCTTCAGTGGCTTTGCCTTTCGGTTCAAGTTCAAATACTGATAGTCCAGATTCTTCGCTGTCGTCATAAATATTTCTGCTGTAATTAACGGCGTCGAGTACATTGATATCGTATGTGCGGCAGACATCTTTAGCCTCGGTAATACGATTGGCTTGATTGGGTAAACTAGGGCATTGAGTAATCACAAACGATGCGTGCATTTTAGGGTTGATCATTAAACAAGTCGAAACGATGTCGTCCATGTGGCTGACGGTTTTTAAATCGCGGCGCTTTGGTCTTAATGGCATGAGCACATGTGATGCAACTGACATGGATGCGCGTAATGCGAGGTTGTCTTGACCGCCACAATCGACAATCACATAGTCGTAGTGTTGCTCTAAACTGAGTAAGTCATTACGAATTTTGCCATACAGTTGCACACAATTAATGGTTGCTAAGTCTGGGTTATTGTTTCGTGCCTGGATCCAGTCAGATGTGGTGCGCTGTGGATCGCAGTCCACCATAATGACACTGGCCTGAGCTTCTGTTGTTAGAAACACGGCAATGTTTTGTGCAAGACAGCTTTTACCGCTACCGCCTTTTTCTCCGCCGACTAAAATGATCATCGAAACCGTCCTCTTCATTGAGCCATACCCTAAATGAGTAAGAGTAAACTATGGCCAAATTTAATGCTTAGCATTACTTTATGGTCTGAAGATGGTTACGTCAATTAGCTGATTTTTGACGGTTTTTTATAAAAGTCATCGAGATGTTTTATTGACACAAATACCACAAATGGCAAAAAGTTGACGGTAATAAGTTGTATGCGTCAATGTTGCTAAAAAGTTAAATGGCATAAACACTTAAGGCGAGGTTGTGCATCTTGAGTCTTTAGTTGTCAGCTTTTGCAGGTGGTTAAATTTGCCTATCGTTAAGCGTTATATGCATTTTACGTTACTTAATGGCTTTATTTATTTCAAATTGATATAAGTGGGTGCGAGCTATAATTCCACTTATTTTAAAAAACGGCGTGATATAATTTGCGCAAATGTTAACTGTGTTTGGAACCCGAATTATGAACGAGCAACAATTACTCGAAGCGATAAATCAGACCATGCCTTTTGGTAAATACGCGGGAAGAAAGTTGCTACAATTGCCTGAGCCTTATTTAGTGTGGTTTCATTCCAAAGGTTTTCCTGAAGGCAAACTAGGCGAGCAATTAGCATTAATGTATGAAGTGAAACTCAATGGCCTAGAAGAGATGTTGCAACCCCTGTTAAAGCGCTGACAAGCGAATAAACGAAAAATCCTAGAGGCTATAATGCTACATGCTATAAAACCTTAGCAGCGCAGCGACCCTAGCAGGACGAAGTCCACCCGAGTATCTAGTCTATTAATCGTTTTTGCATGTAAAAGCCGGTAAACGTTTGGCCGCATTTTTGCTGATAACTGACTTGTTTAAGTACAAAGCCATTTGTTTCAAACAATGTTTTCGATAAATATGACGCGTCGACACTCAAATGAGAATACTGCTGTTGCTGTGCCCAGCGCACTAATGTTTTATACAATGCACGAGCGATGCCCTGGTGCTGGCTTGTCGGCGTAACATATAAGCAGTCGATGTAACCTCGTTGGCTAAAGTGAGTTTCAACACTAATAAATCCGAGGACCTCTTGCTGATCGTTAACGGCTAACCATGCGCGATTTCGCTTATACCTTAATTGCCAAAACTTTCTCGAACGCGGTGCAGATGACCAGGCATTTAATTTGGCTTGTGGGTAGCGAGGATGGTGAATATGTTGCACTGCTGTATGATATAACTGACTGATTTTATCCGCATGCTGTGCAGAAAAATCAATAATTTTATAGGGCAGTGTGTGTGTATTTTCCATAAAAAAGACCAATCCGAAAGATTGGCCAATTATGGTATTTTTTAGCGCGTAAAAGAACTATTTTTTGCTGATATTGCCAACAAACATGATTTTATCGAAGGTTCTGTTCAGGCTTGAACTGGCAAAATCGGTCATCCACATTTGTTCAGATACTTCAACGGTATCACCTTTGCTGACTTGGGTTTGTGGACCCGCTGCCCAGTAAGTTTTGTCTGCTTCTTTAATTTGAACATAGGTGTAACCACCACCATTCATGGTGTCGAGCACTTCTCCCTGATGTAATGCACCTTGTGCCCAAACAGATGAAATTCCTAATGCTAGGGTGGCAGCGGCAGCAAATGCGATCAATTTAGCTTTCATATTAATGTCCTGTCATACGATTTAGAAGAGGTCCGCAAGGGATTACTTCAGCATTTAAGCATTTAAGCTGATTGGGGTCTGTGATCTAACCCCAATTATCGCTGTCTGTTTTCAAGTAGGACATTTTTCAGTGTATTTATACCGCCTATGCCAGGGAGGCATGCCGCGGTTATTCGCGGTGGCTAATATAGTGAACATTGGCAAACAGCTTTCCTTCAATTAAATGTCCATGTTGACTGACAAAATCAATAAAGGCTTCTGGCAAGGTTTGATGCTCAATAGGTTGTTGCCAATGAGCATGCAACAGGGCGTCATAACCTTCTTTTCCTGCAGCGGTATAAGCACTAGACACGCCAATATACAGTTTGTTTGCCTCAAGTGGTTGCCAGGCATCTTGCTTATAAATTTCAACTTGGGTAATACGCTGGCCTTTAATTTGTTTGCCATCATAAAAATAACGCAGCCCATAAGGGTAGGGGAAGCTTCCGGCGCCGGTGCCCATGATGCCGTTATTGGTTGCGCTGTTAATTGATGATTCTAATGCTTCAATGACATATTTGCCCATGATTTGGTATAGGGTTAATGGCAACTCAAAAGGTAAGATTCGGCCAACCACATCAGCAAGCGACAATTGCCCCTTGTTTAACGATTGCCTTACGCCACCGGCATTATGTAATGCAAAATCAATATTGGGTTCAATCAATTTAGCCGCTTTGTACATACTACGACTGACCCATGGGGCTATTTCACTGCCGTGAGGTAAATGCTTGCTCGGTAAGCGAGTGTGGACAAAGTCGCGGGGAATGTGCGCCAATATCTGGTTTTCTAAGGCATCTAATGCTGGCCGATATTGAGTGTGGATAACTTGGTGTATTTGCTCGTCATGTTGCGCGTCTTTTATACTTGGATGAGCAAATAACTGCTCAATGAGTTGCTCGCTTAGGGCGCTGCTTGCTGCTTTGCCGTCAGCTTGTGTCACATTGATATTGTTATCGAGCATGAAATAATTGTTGCCAACAAGATTTGTGACTTGGCCATGTTGGTCAAATACGATATCGGCGAGTCCAAGCGTTTCTGCATACTTGCCCGCATGTAAAATGGGCGTGGCATTGATGGTTTCGGCATAAGGAATATCACTTAAGCCAATGTCACTCATGCTGCCTTGTAACGTATGAGAGTGGCCGCCAATGATAAGGCTTATACCGTCGACATGTTCAGCTAGCTCGCGGTCTTGATCTAAACCTAAATGGCTTAACACAATAATATGCTTAATACCTTGGCGTGTTAGGCGGGCAATGGTTGCACGCGTGGTATCAATGGCATTAACAAAATGAGTGTCGGGATCTGGTCTGGCAATTAAGCGCATTTGGTCTAACGTAATGCCGATAATGGCCATTTTAGTGTCATGAAAAGGCTTAATTAACACTTTGGCGGTTTCACTGCTGTCATCAAAATCATACAACATTGGATGACCGTATAGTCTGCCGACTTTGAGTCTGTCTTCATGGCTTAAATCCATGTTGCCAGCCAAAACTGGAAAGTCGATACGATTTAAGAATGCTTGTACTGGACTGTTACCGGCATCAATTTCATGGTTACCCAATACCATGGCATCGGGTTTGAGTAAGTTCAGAAGGTGAGCATTGGCCGCACCCTGGAATTCGCGAAAGTACAAGGTCCCTTGAAAACTATCGCCACCGTGTAAAAACAAAAATGGGCATTGCTCAGAGGCTGCCTGCTGCCTTGCTTGATCGATTTGAAATCCCAAGCGTGCATAACCACCAGAATGCCCTTTCAATTTATAGGATTGTTGATTGGCTATTAAGGTGAACTGGACTGGACTGGGTTCAAAGTTAGAATGCGTGTCGTTGATATGAGCGATGGATAAACGATAAGATTTTTGCATTAGTTCCCTCTGTGTAATGCCAATATCTTAACGTATTGGATGGAATAATGTCACCCGCAGAGTGCCTTTATGACAAAACCTCACCCATTTACTGTTCATAGGTGAGGTCAATATTTACGTTTAAGGTGATTAACTGGTTTCGGTTTCGCCGTAAATCACTAAACCTTTGCTCTTTATGCGTCGCTGCCACAATTTACGAGCCAGTGCTTGCATATCAGGGGCAATGTCTTTTGAGTCAACAATCTCTAAACCTATTAAGGTTTCGATAATATCTTCAATGGTCACAATCCCTTCGCTTGAACCATATTCATCTACCACCAAAGCCATTTTACTGTTGCGTTTAATCATGGTTTGAAACAACGGTAAAACACTTACCGACGATTGTAATACTAATAGGCTTTTAACATAGTCGCCGATGGCTGTTTGTGGCGATAAGCTGGCCTGCAAAATAATGTCGTTACGGTTGACGTAACCAATCACGTTGTCGCGGTCATCTTGATACACCGGAAAACGTGTAAAAGGACTACTTAAATGCTCGGCAATAAATTGCTCATTGGTCATGGTTGTCGGTAATTTAAAAATAACCGTACGCGGTGTCATAATATGCGTGACAGACATATCTTTCATAGACAGCATTTGCGTTAAAATTTGCGATTCTTGTTCGCTTAATTCGCCGCTGTCTTTTGCCAACTGGTTCATGGCGCTCAATTCCTGGCGCATGTAAAGATTGTTGTCACCTTTACCTAAAAAGCCGGTCACTTTTTGCGACAGCCATATTAACGGCAAGGTTAGCCTTTCCATCCAGTAAAGACATACCGACACCATTGGTGCTAGCTTACGCCAATGATTAGCGCCAATAATTTTAGGAATAATTTCAGACAAAAATAAAATTAAGAAGGTTAATACCGCAGAGAAAACACCTAGCATCTCACTGCCAAATACAATCGCAGCTTGTGCTCCGGCAACAGAAGCGCCCATAGTGTGAGAAATCGTATTAAGGGTCAAAATCGACACTAAAGGTGAGTCGATATTCTGCTTTTGTTTGTGCAGTCTAGCGGCAGCGTGCGGATTATGCTCTTTGAGGTTAGCAATATAGCTTGGCGTAACCGACAACAGCACGGATTCAAATACACTACATAAAAACGAAATGGATATAGCAAAAATAACGATAAACAGAAGGGTTATCATACAGGGAAAGTAAATACTTCCTCATGGCAGGCCACATGGCCGAACGAGAGGATATCACAAGCTAGGTTAATATAATCTGAATATATTAAGGGTATTTTATGTTGCGACATTAACGCGGTTAACACGGCGACAGCCGGCTTGACGATGTTAAGGTGCAATATCATCGCTTAAACCCGTAAAAGTTAATTTTACCCACTCAACCCGAAACTCCCAAAGGGCAAATTTTACACGGGTTTAAGCTGCGGTTTTTGTTAATTTAGCTGATTTGGAAAGGGAATAACCATTCACCGCAATCAATGCCTTGCCTAAACGCGTGTAAACTCTTACTGAAATCGAGCATCTTCAGGTTGTTTGGGTATAGATATACTGGCTAAAAGGCCATGCTACCTGTATAATTTGCCGCCCTGTTACAGGTTTTGGTGTTTTGAGGTTAGGCAGATGAGTGTAAAAAAAATCAATTTATTAGATCTTGATCGTAAAGGACTGCGAGCGTTGTTCAGCGAAATGGGTGAAAAACCATTCCGTGCCGATCAATTAATGAAGTGGATTTATCACTTTGGTGTCAGCGACTTTGAAGAAATGAACAACATTAACAAGGTGTTGCGAGGTAAACTTGCCGCCAAGTGTGAAATTGTTGCACCAGAAATTTCAAGTTTTCAAAAATCGAATGATGGCACCATTAAATTTGCCATTAACGTTGGCCAGGGCCAAGAAGTTGAAACTGTCTATATTCCTGAAGAAGACCGCGCCACCTTGTGCGTGTCATCTCAAGTGGGTTGCGCATTAGAATGTACTTTCTGCTCAACGGCTCAACAAGGCTTTAACCGTAACCTCACCGTGTCTGAAATTGTCGGTCAAGTTTGGCGTGTTTCGCAGTTTTTAGGTTTCCATAAAGACACCGGTGACCGTCCAATCTCTAACGTTGTGATGATGGGCATGGGCGAGCCTTTGCTTAACCTTGCTAACGTTATTCCTGCAATGGATATCATGTTAGATGACTTTGGTTTTAGCTTATCAAAACGTCGTGTAACCTTATCGACGTCTGGTGTTGTGCCTGCGCTTGATAAACTTGGTGATGCGATTGATGTGGCATTAGCTGTGAGTATTCATGCGCCAAATGATGAGCTGCGTGATGTACTTGTGCCTGTAAACAAAAAATATCCTTTACAAGAATTCTTAGCCGGTATTCGCCGCTACTTAGCAAAATCGAATGCAAACCGTGGCCGTGTAACCGTTGAGTATGTGATGCTAGACCATATCAACGACAGCACTGACCAAGCACATGAACTGGCTAAGTTAATGAAAGACACGCCATGTAAAATTAATTTAATCCCGTTTAATCCTTACCCAGGTTCACCTTACGGGCGTTCATCGAATTCGCGTATCGATCGCTTCTCTAAAGTGTTGATGGAATACGGTTTAACGGTCATTGTACGTAAAACACGTGGTGATGATATTGACGCTGCATGTGGTCAATTAGCCGGTGATATTCGTGATAGAACAAAGCGTTTAGCAAAAAAACAAATGCAACAAAACCAGATTTCAGTCACAATGGATTAACTCTTTGTTTGCATAGATAATAGGCTTATAAATGAAGCATGGAATGCAAAAGGTTTTTGCGATAACGTTAGTGGCTATGTCGGTTGGCGGTTGTGTCACCGAACGCACCTATAGCGGTACAGATACCCCAGTTGCCGAGCGTAAGTTTGACAAGGTAGGCGCTGCGCGTGAGCGTATGCAATTGGGGCTAACCTATTTAAATCGCGGTAACAGTGAGCAAGCAAAGTACAATTTAAATAAAGCGGTAGAATACGCGCCACAGATGAGTGAAGTGCACGTGGCAATGGCGTATTACTATCAAACTGTGGGAGATTTAGCCCGCACTGAAGAATCATACCAACGCGCCATAGTGCTTAGCGATGCGACAGGAGATGCACGTAATAATTTTGGGGTATTTTTATGCCAACAAAGTAAGTTCGCTGAGTCAGAAAAAATGTTTTTAGCCGCAATAAATACACCTAAATATACTCGTACAGCCTCAAGCTACGAAAACTTAGGGGTATGCAGCCGAAAAGCGGGAAATAAAGAAAAAGCGCGACAGTATTTTAATATGGCGTTAAAGTATGATCAAAGAAGAAAAGTAACCTTATTAGAGTTAACCGAGTTAGCCATGGAAGATGCTGACTACGGCGATGCGCGCGAACAACTCGCAAGATACCATCGAGTTGTAAGTGAATCAGCAGAAAGTTTAGCCTTAGGGATCAAGATTGAGCAGGCGGCAAATAACACAGAAGCCGTAAAACGATTTGGCATTTTATTAATTGCGAAGTTTCCTGCATCTCCACAAGCCAAAAATTATAGAGCTAACTTGAATTAATGACTAAAGAATTCGAAGTAGAACAAGACGCTGAAAAAGCGGCATTGTTAAAAAATGTTGTTACCGCAGGGGCTATTTTAAAAGCAGCTCGTGAAGCAAAAGGGTTGTCAATCGAAGCCGTTGCAACACAATTGCATTTACGTCCACGAATTATCAGTGATATTGAACAAGACATTTTTGAAAATATCGCCTCTACAACTTATGTTAGAGGCTATATAAAGAATTATGCTCGTTTTGTTAATGCTGACATCAACGAGATACAACAATGCTTAAAGCATCAGTTGCCTGAAATTGTCCCTCCGGCAATGCAAAGCTTTTCGCGCAAAACCACTCATCAAGCCCGCAATAGCCGTCTCAACTTAGTGACTTACTTTATCATTACCGTTTTGATTGCAATGCTGGTGATTTGGTGGGTGCAAAAGTCGTCTTTATTGACCGACGTTGATGTGTCATTGCCAACGGTTGAAGAAATTGCTGCCGACTCAGCTATGCCCGAGCCACAACAAATTATTCGTACCCAAGAGCAAAATCAAAACGCTAATGTGTTAACACAAGCAGCTGCTGACAGCGGTGCTGAGCTTGCAACATTACCTGCAAATGACGGTTCAGTGACGGTTCCGGCTAGCGCAGCTGTTATTGATGCAAACAGTACTGTTGAGCAAGCAACAACAAATGCAGTACAGCCAACGACATTGCCTGCCAGTACCTTAAATCCTGCATCAACCAGTACTCTTAATCAGGCAAGTGCTGAGTCTACCATTGACACCAGCACTAGCGTGGCAACTAATTCAAGTGTTGAAGGATTGTTGACTATCGAACTCAGTGGTGATTGCTGGATTAACGTAACCGATGCTAACGGTAAAGTGTTGGTAGATGGTGTTAAAACGGCTGCAAAATCAGTTGAAGTGCGTGGTCTTAAACCTTTCAAAGTTATATTGGGTGCTCCACAGGTCGCCAGTATTAGCCTTGACGGAAGTAAAGTCAGTCTTGCTGAATTTGCTAACGGTCGAGTCGCAAGATTAACCCTGCCAAAAGCATAACGAGCTTTAAGCAACAGTAGTAGAGCGTATTTGCATGTATAACGAATCCCCAATTATTCGCCGACCTTCCACTCGTATATATGTGGGCAATGTGCCTATTGGTGATGGCGCACCGATTGCTGTGCAATCGATGACCAATACAAAAACCACGGATGTTGCCGCAACGGTTGCGCAAATCAAAGCATTAGAAAAAGTCGGGGCCGATATTGTACGTGTGTCTGTGCCGACAATGGATGCAGCTGAAGCGTTCAAAATTATCAAACAATCGGTCAATATCCCCCTAGTTGCTGACATTCACTTTGACTACCGCATTGCCTTAAAAGTGGCAGAATATGGTGTTGATTGTTTGCGAATTAATCCAGGTAACATTGGCAATGAAGAACGTATCCGCAGTGTGGTTGAATGTGCTCGCGATAAAAACATTCCTATCCGTATCGGTGTTAATGGCGGTTCGCTTGAAAAAGATTTAATGGACAAATATCGCGAGCCAACACCTGAGGCATTACTTGAATCGGCTATGCGTCATGTGGACATATTAGATCGTCTTAACTTTGACCAATTTAAAGTCAGTGTCAAAGCCTCTGATGTTTTTTTAGCAGTTGAGTCTTATCGTTTACTAGCCAAGCAAATTCGCCAACCTTTACATTTAGGCATTACAGAAGCTGGCGGATTACGCTCTGGTTCTGTTAAATCTGCTGTAGGGTTAGGCATGCTGTTAGCAGAAGGGATTGGCGACACAATCCGTATTTCACTAGCCGCCGATCCCGTTGAAGAAATCAAAGTCGGTTTTGATATTTTAAAATCACTGCGTATCCGAAGCCGCGGAATTAACTTTATTGCTTGTCCATCTTGCTCACGCCAAGAATTTGATGTGATCAGTACCGTTAACGAACTTGAGCGTCGTTTAGAAGATGTCACGACTGCAATGGATGTGTCGATTATTGGTTGCGTTGTAAACGGACCTGGTGAAGCTTTGGTATCGCACATTGGCTTAACCGGTGGTCATGCTAAAAGCGGCTATTACGATGATGGTGTGCGCCAAAAAGAGCGCTTTGATAACCACAGTATTGTTGATGGTTTAGAAGCCAAAATCCGCGCTAAAGCGGCGATGATGGCTAATCGTATTGAGATTGCCGACAAAACAGAATAATTCTCCAACTTGTTAATGGTAATAACGACCTTAACGAGTCATTTTACATTTTATTAGTGCAAGCTAATTTCGAAATTGGACAAGTAACAGTGGCAAAGCAAATCCAAGCAATTCGCGGAATGAACGATATTCTGCCTACTCAAAGCCCAATTTGGCAAAAAGTCGAAGCGGTGCTTCGCTCATCAGTAAGCGCATTTGGTTACAGCGAAATCCGCACGCCTATCGTTGAAAGTACCGATCTTTTCAAGCGTTCTATTGGTGAAGTGACCGATATTGTTGAAAAAGAAATGTACACTTTTGAAGACCGTAACGGCGACAGTTTAACACTGCGCCCAGAAGGCACGGCTTCAACAGTGCGCGCTGGCAACGAACACGGTTTACTGTACAACCAAGAACAGCGCCTATGGTACATGGGCCCAATGTTCCGCCATGAGCGCCCTCAAAAAGGCCGTTACCGTCAATTCCACCAATTTGGTGTTGAAGTGTACGGTATTGGCAGTGCTGACATTGATGCTGAAGTATTAATGTTATCTGCCCGTTTATGGGAGCAGCTTGGCATTAAAGATCATGTCGCGCTTGAATTAAACACGCTAGGTGATCCAGCCGAACGAGCTGCTTATCGTGATGCCTTGATTGCTTTTTTAGAGCAGCATAAAGATAAGTTAGACGAAGACAGTCAACGCCGTATGTATTCAAATCCATTACGAGTACTCGACAGTAAAGATGCACAAGTGCAGGCTATTTTAGCTGATGCACCCGCGTTAATGGACTACCTGGGCGAAGACACAAAAACACATTTTTCAACTTTATGTGAACTCTTAGACGCCGTTGGCATCCAATACACCATCAATCCGCGCTTAGTGCGTGGTTTAGATTACTACAACCGCACGGTATTTGAGTGGGTAACCACGAGCTTAGGTTCACAAGGTACTGTGTTGGCGGGTGGTCGTTATGACGGTTTAGTCGGACAGCTGGGCGGAAAAGATACGCCTGCAGTGGGTTTTGCGATGGGATTAGAGCGCATTGTATTGTTGCTTGAAACCTTAGAACTAACCAACGACATTGCCGCTGAAGTTGATGTATATGTCACAGCGATGGGCGATAATTGCTTAGTTGAAGCCATTAAAGTTGCGGCAGAGTTGCGTCAACAGCTACCAACGCTTAAAGTCATGAGTCATTGCGGTGGTGGCAACTTTAAAAAGCAGATGAAGCGCGCAGATAAAAGCGGCGCTCAATATGCGTTAATTATTGGCGAAAACGAAATTGCTAATAATCAAGTTGCTATTAAACCATTACGAAACAACAACGAACAACAATTAGTCGCCCGTACTGAACTGGTGACAAAAATTGCAGAACTGATTTAAAAGGGGAAGTGCACGTGGAAATTTATAGCACAGAAGAACAACAAGTAGATGCTATCAAGCAGTTCTGGAAAGATTACGGTACCTCAATTGCAGTAGGTGCAGTGGTTGGTCTTGGTGGTCTATACGGTTGGAATACTTATTCAGAGATGAAAGTAGAGTCTGCCGAGCAAGCTTCTGAGACATTTCAAGCTATCGCTGAGCAATCAACTAATCCAGCGGCGTTTTTAACCCAAGCAGAAGCCTTTACCGCGGATCATGACCAAGCAGGTTATCAAGCTCTACTTGAGTTAATGGTAGCAAAAGCGGCAATTGATGCGGGCGATTTAGCGAAAGCGGAAACCGCATTAACTAAAGTGATTGCGGCGCAACCTGGCTCAGGCTTAGGCATGGTAGCAACCATCCGTTTAGCACGTGTACAAGCTGAACAAGATAACTTAGGTGTGGCATTAGCGACACTGGAGCAAGTCACTGACGAAGCGTTTGCTTCGCAGCGTGAAGAATTAAAAGGCGACTTTTTAGTGCGTCAAGGTGATTTGGATAAAGCCAAGTTAGCTTATCAAGCAGCGGTTGATAATGGCGGTGCGTTAGCCAGCCCAGCGCTGACAATGAAACTAGACAACCTAAACAAGGCATAAGGAATTTAGCCAATGAAGTCGTGGTGTAGAAATCTACTTGCCGTTGGGCTAAGTGTTGCTTTTTTATCAGCGTGTTCTTCAAGTGATGTTGAAGAAGAACCTGTCAGTGAATTAGTTGATATTCAAGCAACTGTGTTTCCAGAAATCAGTTGGGACACTAGTGTAGGCGAAGGCGTAGGTGATTATTACTCGCAGCTTCGTCCTACCGTGCGTTATGGCAAATTATTTGTCGCTGATCGCAGTGGTATTGTTGTTGCTTTTGATGAAGTCACTGGTGAAGAGTTATGGTCGCAAAACTTTAACGAAGAATTTGAGCAGAAACTTAAAACTAAAACCAATGGTATTCGTTTAGCTGCGGGTGTTACTGCCGCACGTAAAAAAGTGTTTGTAGGTGGCGAGACCGGTTTGTTAGTTGCATTAGATGAAGCAACGGGCGAAGTATTATGGTCTGCTCAAGCAAACGGCGAATTACTGTCAGCACCAACGGTGGCTGAAGACGTTGTGGCAGTCAATACTGCTAAAGGCGCGTTTGAAGGTTTTAATGTTGATTCT
Organism: Shewanella litoralis; assembly: GCF_009828585.1. GTDB lineage: Bacteria > Pseudomonadota > Gammaproteobacteria > Enterobacterales > Shewanellaceae > Shewanella > Shewanella litoralis. The sequence goes on from NZ_WSRZ01000010.1 coordinate 112,882, forward strand.
GGCGAGAAGCTTTGGACATACGAAAGCCAACTGCCAAACTTAACATTACGTGGTACCTCTTCAGCAGCTTATGAAGCAGGTGGATTCTTTGTTGGTACCGCTGACGGTAAAGTGGCTGTTGTGGTAAAAAATAACGGTCAAGCCGCCTGGGAACAAGCCGTTTTCAGTCCAAGTGGTGGTAACGAGTTTACTCGTATGGCTGATGTGGACATGACTCCGTTAATTCTTGGCGAAAACTTATATGTTGCTAGTTACAATGGCAACCTAGTGTCAATGGAATTACGTAGCGGCCGTATTATTTGGTCGCGCAAATATTCAAGTTTCAATGAACTAGCCGAAGCGGGTTTGAGCTTATACCTTGTTGACGATCATAGCCGTATTTACTCAGTCGACCGCCGTAATGGTTTAGAGCTTTGGAGTAATTCAACCCTTAAAAATCGCGAATTAACGGCAGCTGCGGTTGTTGAAGGTTATTTAGTGGTTGGCGACTTAGAAGGCTATTTACATTTCATCGACCGCAGTAGTGGCGATGTTGTAGGTCGTATTCAAGTTGACAGTGACGGTTTATATGCTCAACCACTCGTGGTTGACGACAAAATCTATGTTCAGGGTCGCAGTGGTAAAGTTGCCATTGTTACCTTGAGCAAAGAAGAAATGAAAGTTGAAGAAGATACCGACGCGAGTGCAGAATAAGTCCTAGGACCATTTCTGTATTAATTAAGGTATAATGTCTTCACTAGAGCCCCTGGAAGTGTTCCGGGGGCTTTTTATTGAAAAGTTTTTTAGAGGCAAAATCATGATCCCTGTAGTGGCCCTTGTGGGGCGACCAAACGTCGGTAAATCGACATTATTTAATCGTCTTACACGTACTCGTGATGCGTTAGTAGCGGATTTTCCTGGCTTAACACGTGACCGTAAATATGGCCGTGCTTTTTTAGCGGGTTACGAGTTTATCGTTGTTGATACCGGCGGTATTGATGGCACCGAAGAAGGGATCGAAACAAAAATGGCTGAACAGTCATTAGCGGCGATCGAAGAAGCGGATGTCGTGTTATTTATGACCGACGCCCGCGCCGGTTTAACCGCTGCCGATTTAGCCATTGCCCAGCATTTACGTAGCCGTGACAAAGTGACTTTTGTGGTTGCTAACAAAGTTGACGGTATCGATGCCGATTCAGCCTGTGGTGAGTTTTGGTCATTAGGTTTAGGTGAAGTTTACCAAATGGCTGCCGCACAAGGCCGTGGCGTAACAAACATGATCGACTACGCGCTAACTCCTTACGCTGAGGCCATGGGCATTGTCCGTGAACTTGACGAAGAAGGTGAGCAGGTTGAGCGTGAATACACCGAAGAAGAAGCAGAAGCCGAACAAACTCGTTTACAGAACCTGCCAATTAAGCTGGCCATCATTGGTAAGCCAAACGTAGGCAAGTCAACGCTGATTAACCGTATTTTAGGTGAAGAACGTGTTGTGGTATATGACGAGCCAGGCACGACTCGCGACAGTATTTATATTCCGATGTCGCGCGAAGGTCGTGAATACGTTCTGATTGACACTGCAGGTGTTCGCCGTCGCAGTAAAGTACATCAAGTTATCGAGAAATTCTCGGTAATTAAAACCTTAAAAGCGGTTGAAGACGCTAACGTTGTGTTGTTAGTGATTGACGCGCGTGAAGGGATTGCGGAGCAAGATTTAGGGTTACTGGGTTTTGCTTTAAACGCTGGCCGTGCACTCGTGATTGCCGTCAATAAGTGGGACGGTATTGATCAGTCTGTTAAAGACCGTGTTAAAAGTGAATTAGATCGCCGTTTAGGTTTTATCGATTTTGCGCGTATTCATTTTATTTCTGCGTTACACGGTACCGGTGTTGGCCATTTGTATGAGTCAATTGAAGAAGCTTACGACAGTGCTACGCGCCGTGTGAGCACTTCGATGTTGACGCGTATTATGCAAATGTCGCAAGAAGATCACCAACCACCATTGGTTAACGGTCGTCGTGTGAAGCTTAAATATGCTCATGCCGGTGGTTATAACCCACCAATTGTTGTGGTTCACGGTAACCAGGTCAGCAAGCTGCCCGATTCATACAAGCGTTATATGATGAACTACTTCCGTCGTTCATTAAAAGTGGTTGGTACGCCAATCCAATTGCGTTTCCATGAAGGTGCTAACCCGTTTGAAGGCAGAACTGAAAAGTTAACCTTAGGACAAGAGCGTCGTCGTAAGCGTGCAATGACACATATTCGTGACCGTAAAAAATAACGGTAATAGATAACAAAAGCCTGACTTGTTCAGGCTTTTTTTTTTGTTGCTGGCATATTAATAGGGAAATACATGCAACAAGCTATAATGGCTTACCACCAAGATGAAGAGTGTCATTGGGTTGCGCAGTTAATATGTGGTCATTTTCAGCACGTTCGTCATAATCCACCCTGGACTGTCCGCGAATGGGTTACTACCGATCTTGGGCGTCAGCAACATTTAGGTATGCTGCTTAGCTGTAAAAAATGTGACCGTGAAGAAGCTGTAGATGCTATTTGAGAGTATTCGTTTTCGATTGTCTAGCGCTCAATAGATAGCCGGCAATATACAGGCAGATAACACTGTCCATTACCATGGATAACCAAAAGCCATTAGTAAAAGGTTGGCTTGAATAGCCTATAACTAAACTGACAAAAAATAATTTTTCAATTAATGCCACCCAAAACACTGGGATAATCCAGTCATTACGTAATATCGCAATTAAAAAGCTGCACCCCATCATCAACACTAAGAAGCCCCAATGCTGGATAAATATCGTGTCGCTGACAATATAGGGTAATTGGTTTAACTGCCCCAAAGCCCATTGAGGCGCAATAGTGTAAAGCCCACCTAGCGATGTACCCAAGCCGGCAATGAATAATGCAAGCGTTTGGGTTCGTTTAAAAAACTCAGTCATGAGAAAGTCCTATTTATAAATCGTTTTTATGCAGCGCCGACATCAGCTTGTAGCTCATTAGATCTTATTGCACTTAATAGAATTGGTATAATACCAATTCCATTAATTATGTGACCAATCAGAGTCACTCAGGTTGTTCAGTTTGAGGCGCATTGTTGAAATAATGGTTATTCCCTTCTAAGGCAATGCAACAAAGAAATGAACGGTCTGAGTGCCTCCTGCAAGGCGGGTTTCTGTGCCTTCTATGCTGCTTAATAGCATTTTGACGTACGACTGCATGGATGCAGGAGGTAGAGCAACGCAGGAGCAGTTGCCGAGAGCAACTATGCCTACAATTCTATTATTTGCCTAGAAGGCACAGAACTCCCGCTGAATGACCAGATAATTAATAGAATTGGTATAAAACCATAAACCGTAAGTGATTGTTAAGGTTATAACGTAATAATGGCGTTGTTATCTTAATCTATCGAGGTTTATATGCGTACTCAAGTTCATTTTCCGTTACTCCATCGTCTGTTGCATTGGGGATTAGCCTTGACCATGATGGTGATGTTACTCACTGTGTTGTTACGCTTAGGGTGGATGGAAAAAAATCATATGGCGGCGGTGATTACACAGGGCTTAGCCAAAATTGATGTGCTGATCACCGACAAGCAAGCCGTTAGCATTGCAAAAGGGATCCGTGGTGTGATGTTTAAATGGCATATTTACTTTGGCTATGCGGTAAGCGTATTTGTTGTTGCTCGTTTTGCATACATGGTTAAATTTGGCCTGCATTATCCATCGGCATTCAGTGCTCAGGCTACCACGAAGCAAAAATTTCAAGCATGGGTGTATTGGTTATTCTATGCCGGCGTCGCCATGTCAGTGAGCACTGGGTTATTACTTGAATTTGGCCCTGAGGCCATAGAGCAACAAGTCGAAACCATTCACAAACTCGCATTGTGGTATTTTATCCCGTTTATCAGTTTGCATTTGGCGGGTATTTTGCTGGCAGAAGCCGGTCATGATAAAGGTGTAGTCTCTAAAATGATTGGTGGTTAATCAATCTGATGTGATGGTCTGCTCCCATTGCTTCTCCCATTGCTGCATCGATGTGCCTGATTGAAGTGGTGACAAACAATCAAAATGGCAGAAGACCAACATGATGATTTCAACAATAGGGTTAGAGAGGTTAAATAGCTCAAGACATAACCTCTTGAGCTATTTCTGTGAGTGCAGTTTATTGCTTAAGTAAACCTTAAGATTGGTCATCTAGTGTGTTATTCATCTAGTCATTAGGCGAAAATATAATGCCAAAGAAGTTATTTTCACTCTCCTCAAACATCACCGCGACTTTACTGAGCCTTGCACTTGGTATCAGTACCGCGGTAATTGCAGCTCCTTCATTAGATCACACTGTGTTAGATGCTAAAGCTCAACCCGTTAGCCTACAGCAATATGCTGGTAAAGTGGTATACGTCGATTTTTGGGCGTCATGGTGTGGGCCGTGTCGTAAGTCATTTCCCTGGATGAATGCCATGCAGGCTAAATATCAGCAACAGGGATTAGAGGTTGTGGCCATTAACCTTGATGTTGACACTGCATTAGCTCATGAGTTTTTATCTAAAATACCTGCCACATTTAATCTGACGTTTAATCCTGAAGGTGATGTTGCCAAAGCATTTGATTTACAAGGAATGCCCAGCAGCTTTTTGTTTAATCGCCAAGGCGAATTAGTGCAAACGCATATGGGCTTTTTTGAAGAGAACATTTCTGCCTACGAGCAAGAAATCCAAACATTATTACAGGAGTAAACTCATGACTAACGTGTTTAAACCCTTTTGCAAAACGGTCGTGGCGTTAGCCATTGCCAGCAGTCTTGTGGGATGCTCAAGCTTAGGTGTTCAGCCTTGGGAAAAAGATCAATTTGCCCGTAAAGACATGGCATTAAACAGCGAGAAACTCGATTTATCTTTAGATGATCATATTTATTTCAGTAAAGAAGGTACCAGCGGTGGTCGTTCATTGGCGGGCGGAGGTTGTGGATGCAACTAACATCAAAACAGAGCATTGCCAGTGCCTTAGCCATTGCTAGTTGTAGCTTAATTGGCCAAGCCAATGCCGTCGAAACTGTACCAGCTAATGATGACTGGAAAGTGGACGCTGCCATTATGTATTACGGCGAGCAAGAGCGTGTACAAGCTGTAGAGGCCATTGGTAATGTGCAAAAAGCGTTTGGAGACACCTCGTTACTAGACATGAAAGTGGTAGTCGACAGTTTAACGGGCTCATCTGCATCGGGCGCTGTGGCTCAAGGTGAAAGCCAAACGTTTACACGTCCATCTGGTAAAGGCGAGTACACCGTTGGCGCAGGTGATACTCCACTTGATGATACTTTCCACGATACGCGAGTGCAGTTAAGTGCTAACTGGCAAGAAGTGTTTAATCAAGATTGGACAGGTAACGTCGGCGTATATGGCTCAAATGAGTTTGACTACTTATCGATGGGATTAAACGCTGGCCTTGAACGTAGCTTTAATAAAAACAATACCACCCTGGCGTTATCGGGTGCTTTTACACAAGATGTGGTCGATCCTGTAGGAGGCCGCCCTGTTGCCTTTAGTGAGATGGTTTATCGGGCTAACTACAACAGTGACGCAGAGTACCAAGCGGCGTTTGATCAAACTCGTTTAAGTGGCGATGATACCAAGCAAACATCGGATGTCATGTTGGGTGTCACTCAAATTCTTAATCGCAATTGGTTAATGCAAGCAAACTATGGTCTGTCTAGTGTGTCTGGCTATATGAACGACCCGTATAAAATTTTGAGTGAAGTTGATAGCAATGGGATTACTCAAGGGTATCGCTACGAGAATAGACCGGATTCACGTTTAAAGCACAGCGTGTATGTGATGACAAAAGGTGCATTAGATTCTGGCGTGGTTGATTTTTCTTATCGCTATAGTACCGATGATTGGGACATTACCTCGCACACTTTGGAAACGCATTATCGCTATTACTTTAGTCCGAGTTTTTATGGGCAGTTACACTTGCGTTATTACCAACAACAAGCGGCTGAGTTCTATCAACCTTTCTTAATGGCCGGCGATACCCTACCAGACTATGCCAGCGCCGATTATCGCATTGGCGATATGACAGCTTATACCATCGGGCTTAAGTTTGGGCAGCGTTTATCTGGCGGGCATGAGATGACTTATCGTCTTGAGTATTATCAGCAAAATCCTGAAAACAACGGCACTGACATTCCGGGGCAGTTACAAAACTATGATTTGTTCCCATCAGTAAAAGCGATTGTTGCTCAAGTGAGTTATTCGTTTTAATGTGGGTCTAATGTAATCAGAGTCATAGGCCATTATTGCATGAGCAATAATGGCCTAATGTTATAAACCGAGAGTCTTATGGTCGCTAGTTTGTCAAATTCACATGTAAGTAATATCAGCTTACAGCCGCGTAAATGGGGTTTTTTAGGCTCATTTAAGGCAATGGCAAGTCCTTGTGAAGTGCTGATGGCCGTTAATGATGAGCACGTAGCCATGCAAATGCTACAGATGGCTTACCAGGAGGCTAAACGGATTGAGCAAAAGTTCAGCCGTTTTATTGAAGACAATCTCATTTGGCAGATAAATCATGCTCACGGTACTGCGATACCTGTTGATGCTGAGACCTTGCATTTATTGCATTTTGCCCAGCAATGTTATCAATTGAGTGACGGTGCATTTGATATCAGTGCGTGCCCACTTATGGTGTTGTGGCGTTTTGATGGCCAGCAACAAATCCCTCATCAACATGATATTAAGCAAACCTTACAACATGTCGGCTTAAACAATATCACTATCACGCAAACCCATATTCATATGCCAGTCGGGATGAGTATCGATTTTGGTGGTATCGGTAAAGAGTATGCGGTAGACAAAGCGGCTCAAATGATTGCTCAGCGCTGGCCTCATCATTCAGTGCTGGTTAATTTTGGCGGTGATATTGCCTGTCCGATCACCAAAAGCGATGGCTGGCAGGTGGGAATTGAAAACCCGCAAAAATTAGATAATGCCGCAGCACTCTTAACCATTCGTCAAGGTGCGCTAGCCACCAGCGGTACAACTCGCCGTTATATTGAGGTGGATGGAAAACGTTATGGCCACATTATTAATCCCACAACGGGTTATCCTATTGAGCAGGCGCCTTTGTCTGTCACCGTGCTTGCACCTAATTGTGTGATGGCGGGAATGTTAGCCACCATGGCGATGTTAAAAGGATCAGAGGCTGAAGCCTTTTTACAGCAACAAGGTGTCGACTTTAAGGTATTTCGAGGGTAAAAAATATGCGTGTATTACTGATTGAAGATAATAAATTACTCGCCCAAGGCGTGGTAATGAGTTTGGCTAAGGAAGGCATTCAAGTTGATCATTTATCATCGTTTAAGCAGGCGCAAGTGGCACTCAACAACGAAGATTTTAGCGCGATTATTCTAGATTTAGGCTTACCCGATGGCGATGGTGCCGAGTTGTTAAAACAATGGCGCCGAAGTGGTGTATCTTTACCTATTATCGTGCTCACAGCGAATACTGACTTTGATACTCGCTTGGCTTGTTTAGATATAGGTGCAGATGATTACCTCAGTAAACCTTTTGATGTTAGAGAATTAATCGCGCGGCTGCGAGCCATTATTCGACGCCAGCATGGTTTAGACAATAACCAATTTAGCTACGGCGCACTCGACATAGATTTTACTCGTTGTGAAGTGCATTTTCGGGATGAATTAGTGTCATTGTCACGCCGTGAGTATCAGTTAATACTGGAGTTTGCTCAATCAGCAGGACGGGTATTAACCCGCAGTCAACTCGAACAATTAACTTATGGTTGGGACGAGGTCGGCAGTAATTCGATTGAGGTGCACATACATCATTTACGAAAAAAAATGGCCACTGAATTAATTAAAACGGTACGGGGCATCGGCTATATCTTGACTGAGACGCTGTAGGGTGGTGCTATCGACTATCGACTATCGACTATCGACTATCGACTATCGACTATCGACTATCGACTATCGACTATCGACAACGGAAGTACATAAGTGATTAGTCAACCTTCGTGACGATTTTTAAAGGATGTTATGTTCTCATTACGATTATTATTCAGCGTGTTAATGCTACTTGGCATTGTACTTACAGTCTCGTTTTCGAGTGTATTAAGTTCTCGCGATGCCATGCATGAAGTTGAAGAGCTATTTGATGCGCAAATGGTGCAAACGGCAAAAATGCTTGAGCAGTTTTATGTTAATCAACTCACGGAAAAACAGCTTACCCAGTTGGTGACACGACCTATATTATTTCATGTTGATGATTCCAATATCGAAACCTTTGCCGAAAAAGCCAACCCGATATCTCTATCTTATGAACACAAACTGTCTTTTCAACTCTTGTCGACTACCGGGCAATTACTCGCCTATTCAGACAGTTCTGGTGAGCAAACGTTAACGCAGTTCACTCAAGGTTATGATACGCGCAACATCAATGGCAATTTATGGCATGTGTACAGTTATTTTTCAGCGGCTCATCAAGTGTGGATTGTTACGGCACAACGGCATGATGTGCGCCAGGAATTAGTGTCGTTAATTGTGAGTAATACCTGGCGAACGCCATTGATTATTACTCCCATCATGATGTTTTTTATGTTGTTATTAACCTACTTTCTGTTTAAACCGCTTAAGTTATTAGAGCGTCATTTAGATAAGCGACCCGCTCAAGATCTCACGCCAATGAACTTCACATTGCCAACGGAGTTAGCGTCAATGCAAAAAGCGCTTAACAGTTATTTGTTGCGCATTGCCGATACCATAGTGCGTGAACGTCGATTTAGTGCTGATGCCGCTCACGAGCTTAAAACCCCATTAGCGATTATTAAGTTACACAGCGATGGCTTAAATGATGTGTTGTCAGCTCAGCATCAAGATGTTCAGCAAATGACATTGCCTTACATTGATGCCATAGGCGAAGGGGTGAATAGGATAAATCATACGGTTGAGCAGTTGCTGCTGTTATCGCGAGTTGATGCCATTGAAGCGCTTAATCGTTCTGACTGTAACCTACAAAATAGTATTGATAATGTGGTCAATCAGCTCTTACATGTGATAGTCGATTACGAATGGCATATTGATATTCCCGCTGGAATGACCATTAACGCAGACCCATTTTATCTTGAATTAGTATTAAAAAATATTATTGAGAACGCTTGTAAATACAGCCCTGTAGAGTCGCTCATTACGATTCGAGCGACTGCCCGTGGTGCGCAAACGTTGATAGAGGTAATCGATCAAGGACGTGGCATGTCTAAAGATGAAATCAGCTTAGCGAAAAACCGCTTTTATCGTGTGGATGAAAATACCTCGCAAGGAGCAGGGCTAGGCTTATCCATTTGCCAGCATATTATTAGTTTACATCACGGCGAGTTACATTTTACTCAAGTTGAGCCACACGGTCTCAAGGTCAGTATTATCGTGTAGCCTACATTTTGAATGTCATTGAAACATTGAATACAAAAAAAGATGAGCTGCATATAGCAACTCATCTTTTTCGTTTTATTACTGTCTTTCTCGTGATGGTTTAATGTCTCGTGAATGACTCGATTGGCGTGCTGAGTTGTCACGTTGTTGACTCATTGCTCGCGACGCTTGTTGTGGCTCACTTCGGCGCTGCGTCTTAACCTCTTGTTGTTGGCTGCGCATCGGTTTAGCTTGTGGTTCACGAACCTTTTCTACTCGGGTATTACGCTGTGCTTGTTGTACTTGCTGAGCCCGTGGTTGGTTAATAGAATTAGCCACAGATTTAACGTCATTTCTCGCCTTGGTATTGACTACGTCACGTTGGCGGCTCACCGGTTCTCTGTCGCGGCCGTAAGTTGATTTCATTGGCTCACTGTTACGTTCAAACGACTTAGGTTGACGTTGCTGGCTAAGTTCACGTTTTAGCTGCGCGCTTCTATGTTCAACAGGTTCACTGCGTTTGTCTTGTTTCACATTTTGGTTAATGTGCTTACGTTGCTCGCTCACCTTAATTGAATCATTTCGCGACGTAACACGGCGCGGCTCATTAGCGAGTTGACGCTTTGGCTCGTGCGAGTAACTCACTGGCTTATTTCGTTTTTCATAGTGACCGTTGTAGCGTTTGCTGATCACCTGGCTGCGATAAGCCACACCTTTACGGTGCTTAGGTTTGTGCTGCCAATGTTGTGCACCATGGCTGTAGCTTATTCTGCGTGGTGTGTAGTAGCGGTAGTTTTTATGTACAGGTACGGCTATTACACGGCGGTCATGCCAATGGAAACCACTGAAGAAAAAGTTAAAGCTAATGCGTACACCGCTGTCCCAAAAAATGGCATGATGGTTAGGGCGATAGTTGACATAGGCTGGCGCATGCCAATATACCGGTGGGTAACGGTTCCAGCGCCAATTGCCATACACAATACGGCTGTCGTAATACGGTACATAGACAATTTCTGGACGCACAGACTCAATAATAATGCGGCGTTCAACACGCGAAACCTTTACCTGTTCAAGATCTGCCAGGTTATTGGCTTCGTCAGCTTGTTGTCTCAATGCCTGAATGGTGTCGAGCATTCGGCCTTCGTCTTGCAAAAAGGCATCGCCAAGGTTTTGCGTCCAAACCAAATCATTATTTAAACGCTCGAGCACATTAGGAAAAGCCACTAACGCTTTAACGCTTGGGTCCCAATCTTGAGACTCGACTTCTGCCATAATTTGATTGGTGTCGCGATTACCTTGATTGGCTAACCAGCGCTTAGCTTGCACAATCTCAAGCGGGTAGGTTGAGGCAATCAAAATATGGGTTAATAAACTGTCTGGATATAGCGCAATAGGCGCGAGCATTTGCGCAAGTTCAGCGTCACTCACCACATCATCAGCTGCATTGTATGAATATGATTCAGTTGGCTGCGCGGCTTGCACACTTGCTAATGGCATACAAACCAAGGCTAACGCCAGTAGCGCTTTAGCGGGTGTTTGAATGGCTTTTTTCATGTTATCTCCAGTGTCATTGATGACTGTTATGTTCATCATAGCGAGCTGAAGATGAACATAAGCTGAAAGTTAACTAAAGGGTATAAAAGAGGGCGATGATTTTTATCTAGGCTGCAGCACTTTATTAATGAGTAAATTCAAACTCAAATTTGGCACCGCCTAAAGACGCCGACTCTGTAACGGTTAATGTGCCGTGATAGCTGTCAACCAAGTCGCGCACAATAGCGAGGCCGATGCCGTGACCTTGTTCGTAAGTGTCGGCGCGCATACCACGTTCAAATATTTGCTGTTGCTTGTCTTTAGGCACTCCAGCACCATCATCTTCAATACTGATCAGTAAGCTATTGGCTAATTGCTTAACGCTCAATAACACATGGCTATTGGCTGCTTTGCAGGCATTGTCTAATACGTTACCGAGCATTTCAGTTAAGTCAGACTCATCACCTTTAAAGCGGGCGTCAGCATCACCATGATAATCAATGCTCAAGGCTTGATGTTGGTATATTTTCCCCAAGGTGCGCACCAAACGAGTGGCAATATCATCAACACTCACACCAAGATGCCACCCCGTTCCTGCAGCGCTTTGCGCCCGCTTTAACTGATACGCCACAATTTGATTAATGCGATTAATCTGTTCAAGCGAGGTGTCATTTAAATTGGCCTGGGTTTGCATTACGGCGAGTGGTGTTTTTAAACTATGAGCTAAATCGGCCAGGGCGTTACGGTAACGTTTACGCTGATTTTGTTCTGTTTGCAGTAAGGTATTGAGCTGCTTTGCTACCTTTTGCAGTTCAATGGGATATTGGGTGCTGAGTTGCATCGACTTACCTTGCTCTACAGCACTGAGTTCCTGGCTGAATTTGCCTAAGGGTTTGAGGGTCCATAATAACCAACTTAATTGCACGCTAAATAACAGCGCCATTAATATCAATAACCAGGTCCACAATGTTTTTGAAAACTGGCTAATTTGTTGTTGGTATTCTTGCTGGTTTTTAATGATGTGCAGCGTCATGGTAAAAGGCTGTTCGCTGGTGGCAAAGCTGACACTGAAACTGTAAATCAATTGCGGTTTATCGTTAATGAGAATGCTGGCGTAACTGTTTCGACCCGTTGCAGGTTTTGGTAAGTTAATCGGTGTGTTTAAGCCTAAAAACGAATTTGAGGTCCACAGTAATTGATTGTCTTTGGTGGTGATCAGAGCATAGAGACCAGAGCCAATGACATTGAATTGGTTTTCGAGCAGGTGCTCAGGCATAAGTAATTCATCATTTTCCACTTCGGCCATGGCTAATACGGAATAAACATAGGCTTTTAACTGATTTTTTGCCGCCACGTTAATTTGGGTTTCAAAGGCGTTGTTCACGGTAATGCCAATAATGGGCAGCAATACTAAAATAAGCAGTAATGCACTGACCACAATGCGGACTTTAAGCGAGCCCAATAACTTATTCATGCTGCCCTAATTGGCGTAAACGATAACCCTGGCCGCGCAGTGTTTCAATGAGCTGATATTGATTGTCAGGGTCGAGCTTTTTACGCAAGCGACGAATAAACACTTCGATAACGTTGGAGTCTAAATCAAAATCTTGATCGTAAATATGTTCAATCAAACTGCTTTTAGAATGCACCGAACCGGGATGCAGCATAAGGTATTCAAATAACTTGTATTCCGAACCACTTAAATTAACCACCTGCTGATGCATTTTAATTTCAAGGCTACGAGTATTAATACTAAAAGGCCCATTTTGAATGACTGGGCTGGCTTTACCTGCAGAGCGGCGGATTAAAGCATTAATTCTTGCGACTAACTCTTCAAGCTGAAACGGCTTACTTAAATAGTCATCTGCACCGGCATCAAGGCCGATCACTTTGTCTTGCCAGCTATCACGGGCGGTTAAAATGATAATGGGGTAACTGATATTTTGCTCGCGCAATTGGCTAATGAGCGACAGTCCATCGAGTTTGGGTAACCCGACATCAATAATCGCCACATCGTACTGGTATTCCTGGGCCTGAAATAACCCTTCTTCGCCATCTGAGGCGACATCGACCGTGTATTGAGCTTCAATAAGGTATTGCTTAATATTTGCTTGCAGGGCTAAGTCATCTTCGACCAGTAATAATCTCATGAGTTAGTTCCTTGATACTGAACCATTAGTGGCGTCGACAGACACATAAAATATGACGCCATCGTTGGTGAGGAGTTTCACGCGATAACCAGGATGACCATTTACACTGCTAGATTGTACTTTTAACACTTTGCCTGAATAGCTACGCTTGGCAATTTGTATGGCTTGCTGGGCACTGGTGACCACAAGGTTATTGCCTTGACGGTTATCTTTAGGGCCAGGTACAAGTGCAAAGGGGGCGGCAGAATTTAATGATAAAACAAGCGAAGCGCCAGCAAAGCTGGGTGATGAAATCACTAACATTAAGCCTAAAAGAGTGGCTTTGAGCTTGAACATACGCTGCATAGTGTTAATCCTATTTACCTCATTGTTCTTAGGGGCTGTTGATCTTTCAAGGTTGTTTTTGCAGCGAATTGTTGGCCATTATTCACATTTACAACTGCGCGGCAGAGACTTAGAGGTGTAGTTATTCTACATAAAAAGTCGATAACGCAGTAAAAATGGCCAACAAACGCTGCCCGAAGGGTTCGGCTAAAAACGTTTTACTCTTTGTTGAATGCATCTTTGCGAATAAATGGTTGCTTAGATGACTAGGCATCAATCCATTCGCCTCGATTAAAACGTTTTTAACTCGAACAAAATTCAACCAACAAAGATCAACAGACCCTAGTGTAAAAGATCCTTTTCTATATAGAAACATCTACTTAAAAAATTGCGCTAGCAGTTGATGTTAATACGTGTTGTTGGGCAAGTATACCGATATGCAGATGAACACTAACTGAATGACAGATTGATAATCTTGGTTTGATTAACCGTTTGGTAATGTTCAGCTTGTGTTCATTTTGAGTGGGTTTTAATGACCGCAACATTTAAGGTTGTGAGGAATCACCATGAACCAGCATTCAAATAACATAATCAACACTACTTCATCGTTTAATACCGTCAAATTAGGATTAAGCTTATGTGTTGCATGTGCCTTAGGGTTAAGTTCTGCCACTGTATACAGTGCTGAAAAAAGTATCAGTCAAGTGAGCGGTGCAATAAGTCAAGCAAGGCAATTAGAGACGCCGGCCACTTCTGACAATAATGCCGAAACACGAGTGGCGCAGTTGCATCAACAAGCAAGCTTATTAACGGGCAGTGCGCAAACCAGCCCCAAAGTCACACGTGAACAACGTATGGCGGTACATCAAAAAGCCGCAGCGACCCAAGCCAGCCAGCAGCAACGTGCCTTGGCTCAGCAAAACCAGGTGATTTATTATGATTTTTCTTTCTATGACGCCCAGTCGAGATTATTTGAAGATTACGATTACGACGGGTTTTATCAGACCTTTAGCGTGACCTTTGATGCCGATATCAACAGCAGTGGTGGTGATGTGCAAGCTGATGTATTTGCAGAATTATATTTAAGTCAAAATGGTGGCCCTTGGATCCATTACTACTCGACTGACGTATTCACCCTTAATGCCGATTCAAGCTTTGATGATTATGAAGTGCTAACGACGTTGGCTAATGGTTATCAAACCGATCATTATGACGTGTTAATCGATCTTTATGAGCTCGGTTATGCCGACCCTGTTGCCACAATTAGCAGTGATGATGTGGATGCATTGTATGCCCTGCCACTTGAAAGTAGCGACAGAGATGCTGTGTATGTTGAAGAAGTCTATATCGAAGAGGTTCACGCAGGCGCATTGTCCTGGTTAAGTTTTAGCTTGCTTGGTGCGTTTGCCTGGTTCCGTCGCAGTTTTATGAACAAAAAATAACGTAAACATCAGATTTACCTAGGGTAGAATTACGTTTTTTTGAAGTCCTCAGTTTTTACTTATTATATTAAAAATAAGTATTTAGGAGAGAGTATGTTAGTTAAGTTAAACACATCGTTGTTATGCAGTTCTTTAGTGGGTACAGCATTGTTGCTGTCAGGTTGTCAATTACCTAACCCTTACACCGGCGAGTCTGAAAATGCTAAAGCAACGAATGGCGCAATTATTGGTGCCATTGGCGGCGCGGCCATTGGTGTGGCTTCTGCAAGTAAAAAAGATCGCGGTAAAGGCGCATTAATTGGTGCTGCATCGGGTGCTGCGGTAGGCGGTGGTATTGGTTATTACATGGACGTACAAGAAGCGAAATTGCGTAAGCAGTTGCAATCTACTGGCGTCAGCGTGACTCGTAGTGGTGATAACATCATCCTTAACATGCCAAACGAAGTGACATTTGCCGTTGATCAAACTGTGTTAAGTGAACGGGCTAAGTCAGTTTTAAACAGCGTAGTGCTAGTGGCAAAAGAATATGACGACACGCGCTTAAACGTGATTGGTTATACCGACAGCTCAGGCTCAGATTCTTACAACTTACGCTTATCGCAAGTGCGAGCCAGTGAAGTGGCTCAATACATCACGAGCCAAAACGTAAATGGTTCACGCGTGTCATCAACCGGTATGGGCGAAGCCAGTCCGATTGCGAGCAATAATACTGCCGATGGCCGTGCGCAAAATCGTCGTGTTGAAATTGTATTAACACCGATTGGTAAGTAATCGTCTTAATTGTATTTCGACAAATAAGTAAATTGTTTACTGCTTAAACAAAAGCCATCGCAAGATGGTTTTTTTGTATCTAAAGATTTGTTTTAGTTACTCGATATTTTAGTTACGGTAGAGGTGATTTCTCCGTGTTTTAAGCGAGTATGAATTTCATCTCCTAACGCTAATTTTTCAGCATTTTCGACAACCTTTTTATTCGCGCTAGTGATTGAATAGCCTCGGCTCAATGTGGCCAGTGGGCTAACAGTATCAAGCTTATGGGCTGCTTGGGCGACACGTAATGACGCCTGCTTGAAGTAATCGGTGCTGGCGTCGTTAAAGCGCTCGGTTAGGTACTGTAGGCGCTGTTTTTCTAATGTTAAAGTGCTGGCCGGTGAACGTTGTTGTAAGCGGTTATATAATTGCTGGTGGCGCAACGTTAAACGGCTGAGTTTGTGTTGTAAGGCATGCTCTAATCGCAGCTGCATTTCATCAAAACGCTGTTCAAATTGCTGCAGTTTTCGCTGTGGCTCATGGCGTTGAAGCTGGTGGGTTAATTGGGTTAAGCGACCACTTTGTTGTAACTGATAATGCTTCATACTTTGTTGTAAGCGAGCGAGCAGCAATATCAACTTTTCAGCTTTGTTACCTTTGTCTTTGGACAATAGCTCAGCGCCAGCAGAAGGTGTTGGTGCGCGCACATCGGCAACATAATCGCTGATGGTGGTGTCTATTTCATGGCCGACAGCACTAATTACCGGTAGGGCGCTGTTGTAAATGGCATGAGCTAGGTGCTCACTGTTAAAACACCATAAATCTTCTAATGAACCGCCGCCACGAGTCAGAAGTAATACATCGACTTCAAGGCGCTGGTTTGCTGTCGTTATGGCCTGACAAATTAACTGGCTCGCACCAGCCCCTTGCACCTGGGTTGGGTAAACTATCACTTCGATAGATGGGTCGCGCCTGGCTAATACGTGCAATATGTCTCGAAGCGCTGCGCCAGTAGCCGAGGTAATCACGCCAATGCGTTGAATATTATTTGGAATAGGACGCTTTGTTTCTGTGGCAAATAAACCTTCTGCAGCTAATTTAAGCTTTAAAGCCTCAAATTCCTGTGCTAACAAGCCGTCGCCAGCAGGCAACATTGACTCAAGTAGCAATTGATAGTCGCCACGAGGCTCGTAAACACTGATAGCGCCTTTCACTAACACTTGTTGACCATTGACAGGTTTAAAGCGTACCGATTGATTACGGCCTTTAAACATCGCACAGCGAATTTGTGATTGGCTATCTTTTAAAGTGAGATACCAATGGCCAGAACTTGGCGAGGAAAAGTTTGAAATTTCACCATTTAACCAGATTTTACCTATTTGACCTTCAAGAATATGCCTTACTTCGCCGTTTAATTGTGAAACGGTGTAAACATTGTTTTTTGTGGCACTCATGAATGTTCTCATTCTAACGGTAATAAAAATCTATTTTCCATTTACCAACTGCAATATGCAAGGTATAATCTCGCCGCAATATTTCACCTCAAATCCTACTTACTAGGGAGATGTTGCCATGCTACGTTTACTGAAAGATGCACTAACCTTTGATGATGTGTTGTTGGTTCCTGCCCACTCGACCGTACTCCCTAATACCGCTGTTCTCAAAACCCGTTTAACGACTAAAATCGAACTGAATATTCCACTGGTGTCTGCCGCTATGGACACAGTCACCGAGTCTCGTCTTGCCATTGCAATGGCGCAAGAAGGCGGCTTAGGTTTTATTCATAAAAACATGAGTATTGAGCAACAAGCCGAAGAAGTCCGCAAAGTTAAAAGCTATGAAGCAGGGATTGTTCAAGACCCTGTTACCGTGACTCCTGCAACAAGTTTAACCGACCTGCGTGAATTAACTGAGCGTAATGGTTTTGCTGGTTACCCTGTGGTGAATGATGCACACGAACTTGTGGGGATTATTACTGGCCGTGACGTACGTTTTGTTACCGACTGGAGCAAAACGGTTGCCGACATGATGACGCCAAAAGATCGCCTTGTGACAGTGACAGAGGGCACCAAGTTAGATGAAGTGCAAAAGTTAATGCATGCTCATCGTATTGAAAAAGTCCTCGTGGTTGACAATAACTTTAAACTTAAAGGCCTTGTCACAGTAAAAGATTTCGAAAAAGCTGAGCGTAAGCCTAACGCCTGTAAAGACGAGTTAGGTCGTTTACGTGTTGGCGCAGCAGTCGGTGCAGGTCCTGGTAACGAAGAGCGTGTTGATGCCCTTGTTAAAGCCGGTGTCGACGTACTGTTGATTGACTCATCACATGGTCACTCAGAAGGCGTATTACAACGCATTCGTGACACCCGTGCTAAATACCCTGAGTTACAAATTGTTGGCGGTAACGTTGCTACAGCTTCTGGCGCACTTGCGTTAGTTGAAGCTGGCGTAAACGCCGTTAAAGTGGGTATAGGCCCTGGTTCAATTTGTACTACGCGTATTGTGACTGGCGTAGGGGTTCCACAAATTACAGCTGTATCTGATGCGGCTGAAGCGGTACTCGCGTTAGGGATCCCAGTGATTGCCGATGGCGGTATTCGTTTTTCTGGTGACTTAGCTAAAGCATTAGCCGCGGGTGCATCATGCATTATGGCGGGTTCAATGTTTGCCGGTACTGAAGAAGCACCTGGTGAAACTGAGCTTTATCAGGGGCGCGCGTATAAGTCATACCGTGGTATGGGTTCTCTTGGCGCTATGGGTCAGTCTCAAGGTTCATCAGATCGTTATTTCCAAAGTGACAACGCCGCCGACAAATTAGTGCCAGAAGGCGTTGAAGGTCGCGTGCCTTATAAAGGTAAGTTAAAAGAAATTATTCACCAGCACATGGGTGGTTTACGCTCATGCATGGGCTTAACAGGTTGTGCCACCATTAAAGATTTAAATGAAAAAGCACAGTTTGTTAAGGTGACTTCTGCAGGGATGGGCGAGTCACACGTACATGATGTGACTATTACCAAAGAAGCACCAAACTATCGTTCATAATTTCGGCAAGGGCGACGTTTGTCGCCCTTTTGTTACTCGCATTATGGCCAGTGTATTGGCCATGGCATTTAATCAATTTGTAAAGGTTACCCATGATTAACATTCATGATCATAAGATTTTGATCCTCGATTTTGGTTCTCAGTACACACAACTTATTGCCCGTCGTATTCGTGAAATTGGCGTGTATTGTGAGTTATGGGCTTGGGATGTGAGCGAAGCTCAAATTCGTGAATTTGCACCTAACGGCATTATTTTAGCCGGCGGTCCTGAAAGCGTAACCGCTGATAATTCACCACGTGCACCTGAATACGTATTTAATGCTGGCGTACCCGTTTTAGGCATTTGTTACGGCATGCAAACCATGTCAGAGCAACTTGGCGGTAAAGTGATTCAAGGCGTAGGCGAGGGCGAATTTGGTTATGCTCAAATCGAACTGCAAACCACGTCAGCACTGTTTAAAAGCATTGAAGATGCCGTAAGTGCAGATGGCAAACCATTACTCGATGTATGGATGAGCCACGGTGATAAAGTATCGATGATCCCAGAAGGCTTCGTCACCGTTGCTAAAACGTCAACCTGTCCGTTTGCGGCAATGGCTAACGAAGAGAAGCGCTTTTACGGTGTGCAATTTCACCCAGAAGTGACCCACACTCGCCAGGGTCAGCGCATGCTTGAGCATTTTGCGTTAGACATTTGTGGCTGTGAAGCAAATTGGAAACCTTCATCAATTATCGAAGATGCCATTGAGCGCTTAAAGCAACAAATTGGCGATGATGAAGTGATTTTAGGTTTGTCAGGTGGTGTTGATTCATCGGTTGTGGCCATGCTATTGCACCGCGCCATTGGCGATAAACTCACGTGTGTATTTGTGGATAACGGCTTGCTGCGTTTGAACGAAGCAGAGCAAGTATTAGAGATGTTTGGCGATCACTTTGGACTCAATATTGTCCATGTAGATGCTGAAAATCGTTTCTTAGATGCGATGGCTGGCGAAGCTGAACCAGAAGCCAAGCGTAAAATCATTGGTCGCGTGTTTGTTGAAATTTTCGACGAAGAATCAAAAAAATGCGTCAATGCTAAATGGTTAGCTCAAGGCACTATTTACCCAGATGTGATTGAATCTGCGGGTAGCGCAACCGGTAAAGCTCATGTGATTAAATCGCACCACAATGTTGGCGGTTTACCTGCTGATATGAAAATGGGCCTGGTTGAGCCACTACGTGAATTATTTAAAGACGAAGTCCGTAAAATTGGTTTAGAACTTGGCTTACCTTACAACATGCTTTATCGCCATCCGTTCCCAGGGCCTGGTCTTGGTGTACGCGTTCTTGGTGAAGTAAAAAAAGAGTATTGTGACTTGTTACGTCGTGCTGATGCTATCTTCATTGAAGAATTGCACAAAGCTGACTTATATAACAAAGTCAGCCAGGCATTTACGGTATTTTTACCGGTACGCTCGGTTGGTGTGATGGGTGATGGCCGTAAATATGATTGGGTTGTGTCGCTTCGCGCGGTAGAAACTATCGACTTTATGACCGCACATTGGGCGCACTTACCGTACGACTTTTTGGGTCGTGTATCGAACCGTATTATTAATGAAATCGATGGTATTTCTCGTGTGGTTTACGATATTTCAGGTAAGCCACCTGCAACGATCGAATGGGAGTAATCCAATAGGATTAACCCGATATTGATGTGATATAAAAAAGACGCTGCGGCGTCTTTTTTATTTGTTAGAATAGCCACGTAAATCTTATGAAATAGGCTAATAGCGTGACAGATATTCCCAAGGCAGATTGTACAACTTTTGTTGACCCCAACCTTACTGCTAATCCAGCGCCCAGTGCAAATGTGAAGGCTAATTCAAGTACTATTGATACACCTGTGAGTGACGCGCAGCAAGTGATCGATAAGCAATGGATGCGTTTAGCGATGCAGTTAGCTGAGCAAGCCGAATTAAAAGGTGAAGTGCCTGTCGGTGCAGTGTTAGTGAAAGATGATGTCATGATTGCCAGTGGCTTTAATTTAAGCATTATCAATAACGACCCTACCGCTCACGCCGAAATGGAATGTATTCGCCAGGCCGGTAACGTGCTCAACAACTACCGAATGCTAGACACAACCTTGTATGTCACGCTCGAGCCTTGTGCTATGTGCGCGGGCGCAATGGTGCATGGGCGGATTAAGCGCGTGGTTTATGGTGCCGATGATTTAAAAACCGGTGCCGCGGGGAGCGTGATTGATTTATTGCAGCATCCTGCATTTAATCACCAGTTAGCCGTGAGTGCAGGGGTGTTAGCCGATGAGTGTGCTGAGCAGTTAAGTGCTTTTTTTAAGCGCAGACGTGCCGAAAAAAAAGCCCTCAAACTGTTAGGCAAGCAGCAACAGGTTGAAGACTAATTTATTCGTGGGGTTAAACGTTGATTAACTTTCGGTTTGAATCAGTAAAAAATGCGCGCGTTGACGATTTTGAATGCGGTTTTTTTGTACTTTAAGCATGACACGACGGCGTGACATGGTGTTGCTTATCGCTCTTCTTCTCATACCGATATCCTTCAAATTGCTGAATTAAATCGCTTAACAACGCCGCAAGTGAGCGTTGTTGATAAGCCATAGTATTTTTTCACACTTAACAATGCAATCATTATGGCTGCTGAGCCGACACATTATTAATCTGTACTTCTTCGGCAATCACTTCCACACTGTCACTTTCGTCGATGACTTCCATCTGTTTGGTTTGATTATCAACCCACACTAGGGTGTCGTAATAACGACGAATACTGTCAACATAATGGACGGCTTCACTGCCACGAGCATAGCCATAACGGGTTTGTTTGTAATATTTTGATTGCTGCAAGAGAGGTAAAACCTTTTTTACGTCACGCCAGGCGCTAGGGTTCATGCCCATTGACTCGGTTAAACGCCGTGCATCTTCAACATGGCCTAATCCTATGTTGTATGCTGCTAATGCAAACCAAATTCTTTGTGACTCAGGGATCGTATCTGGTAAACGTTCCATCATATCTTTTAAATAAAATGCGCCGCCACGGATGCTTTGTTCTGCATCTAAGCGGTTTTCAACGCCAACATAGGTTGCTGTTGGGCGGGTAAGCATCATCATCCCCCTAACCCCGGTTCGCGAGCGCGCGGTAGGATTCCAATGTGATTCCTGGTAGCTGGCCGCAGCCAGTTTACGCCAATCTAATTCGCCAGCGTGTTCTTCAAACATGCTGCGATACTCGGGCAAAATATTGTCAATGGCACGGATAAAGGCACGAGTATCAACATAATCAAAGCGTTTTACATGACCAAAATATTTTTCATTGAGGTGTTCTAAAGTGCCTGCGCGTTTTTCTTTGTGCCAAAAAGCCAATAGTTGGCTCATTAGGCGGTCACTGTCTTTGGGCGGCAATAACCAAACGACTTCAATTTTTTCTTCCAAAATCATCCCAGCGCGCAATTCGGGTAAAAAACGCTGGTTGATGAGCAAGCTATTTGAGTCTGAAATCGTGTAGTTCAATTCACCTTTAGCAACCAGTGCAAAAAGTTCTTCGTTGTCTTTGTCATTAACCTGGTTCCACATTAACTCTGGGTGGTCTTTTTGTAATTGGGTTAAGGTATTTACCGATGATGAATTTGCCATGACGGTGATTTCACCCGACAAGGTACCAATGTCTTTTGGCTCAGGCGTGCCTTCTTTGTAAACCAGCACCTGATTAACCTTGTATAAGGTTGGGCCAAGTTTAAATTGCTTGCTGCGATTAGGTGTTTTAGCAATGCCCGCAGCAATAATGTCGATATCGTTATCTTTTAAGGCTTTAAACAGTGCTTTACGATCGGTGTAGGGGATCATTTCTAACGGCACAGCAAGATAATCGGCAAAACGCTGGGCCATTTCAAAATCAAAACCGGTTTCACCTAATTCTGAATTGAGGTAAATCTGCGGACCATAAAGGGTACCGACCTTAAGGACAGTACGTTTCGGCGCTGGCGCAGCAATATCGACCTGTTGAATATCAACGGGTTGGCATGCGCTGAGTATCGCGCAGAGTAAAATGATAAATAAGGTTTTGATCATATTTATTAACTGGTTATCTTAAGTTGTTCGTTAACGTTCACGAGAGTAGTACGAGAAAACGAGTGTAAATAGCCTTTAAATATGTAGGGGGAATAACGTCTTTTTTCGCATACTTTATCAGGAGTTTTGCAAAACGCCTAGGCTTGTGCAAAAAAAGCACCAAATGGTGTCTATTTTGCATTCAGATGTAAAGTCGTCATGCTATTCACTTTAGCATTATTGTTGTGGGATATTTTCCCTATCAGGAAACACTGTTTTCACCCGTGCTTGAACGTGATTTGTATGGTGCAATTCCCTATAATAGCGCCAATTCTGACCCTCCTATATAAATTATAAGGTGAATAGACGTGATGGAAATCATTCGCGGAGCCCCTGCACTATCTGCATTTAGAGTTCAAAAACTCATGGAGGCTTGCGAAAACGCATCGCTTCCTGTGTCGCAAATTTATGCCGAGTATGTGCATTTAGCCAATTTGACTGAACCACTCGATGATAATGAACGTCTACAGCTAGAAACTATTCTTACCTACGGCCCTGCGATTGAGTCGCACGCTCCACAAGGGACATTGCTTTTTGTTACCCCACGTCCTGGTACTATTTCTCCTTGGTCATCTAAAGCAACCGACATCGCGCAAAATTGTGGTTTGAGCAAGGTAAAGCGTTTAGAACGCGGTATTGCTTATTATGTTGAGTCAGCCACCTTAACGGCCGAGCAACAAAAGCAACTGCAAGGCTTATTACACGACCGCATGGTTGAGGTAATGTTGCCAAGCTTTGATGACGCCCAGGTGCTGTTTGCCCGCACTGAACCAGCTAAATTTAACAGCGTCAATATTTTAGGCGAAGGTCGCCGCGCACTTGAAGTGGCCAACGTGAAGCTGGGCTTAGCGTTAGCCGATGATGAGATTGACTATTTAGTCGAAAACTTTGTTCGCTTAAAGCGTAATCCCAACGACATTGAATTAATGATGTTTGCTCAGGCTAACTCAGAACATTGCCGTCATAAAATTTTCAATGCCGATTGGACAATTGACGGCGAAGTACAGCCAAAATCATTGTTCAAAATGATCAAAAACACCTTCGAAGTGACACCAGATTTCGTATTATCAGCTTATAAAGATAATGCCGCAGTAATGACTGGTTCTGTTGCAGGGCGTTTCTTCCCCGATCCTGATGGTGTATACAACTATCACACCGAAGCAATGCACGTATTGATGAAGGTAGAAACCCACAATCACCCAACGGCAATCAGCCCATATCCAGGTGCAGCTACAGGTTCTGGTGGCGAAATTCGTGACGAAGGTGCAACAGGTCGAGGTTCTAAACCCAAAGCCGGTTTAAATGGCTTTACCGTGTCTAACCTTAAAATCCCGGGTTTTGTTCAACCCTGGGAAGGCAATTACGGCAAACCTGACCGTATCGTCACTCCGTTAGAAATCATGCTTGAAGGCCCATTAGGCGGCGCGGCATTTAATAACGAATTTGGTCGTCCGGCGTTAACCGGTTATTTCCGTACCTACGAGCAAGAAGTATCAAGCCATAACGGTGTTGAAGTGCGTGGTTACCATAAGCCGATTATGATTGCCGGTGGTTTAGGTAATATCCGTGAAGAACACGTGCAAAAAGGTGAAATTACCGTTGGCGCAAAGCTGATTGTGTTGGGCGGCCCTGCGATGAACATCGGTTTAGGCGGCGGCGCTGCCTCTTCGATGGCATCTGGCCAATCAAGTGAAGATTTAGACTTTGCATCTGTGCAACGTGAAAATCCTGAAATGGAACGTCGCTGCCAGGAAGTTATCGACCGTTGTTGGCAATTAGGTGACGCTAACCCCATTCAGTTTATTCATGACGTGGGTGCGGGTGGTTTATCGAATGCTTTCCCTGAATTGGTTAACGACGGTAATCGTGGTGGTGTGTTCAATTTACGCAACGTGCCCTCTGATGAGCCTGGCATGAGCCCACTTGAGATTTGGTGTAACGAATCTCAAGAACGTTATGTGTTATCGGTTGCCCCAGAAAATCTGCAACAGTTTGCTGATATTTGTGCTCGTGAGCGTGCGCCGTTTGCTGTAGTAGGTGAAGCCACAGAAGAGATGCATTTAACCCTTGCAGACAGTCACTTTAATAACAAGCCAATTGATTTACCACTTGAAGTATTATTAGGTAAAGCGCCTAAAATGAGCCGTGATGTGGTGTCTGCTAAGGCAGTGTCACCCGCGTTAGATCAAACTAAAATTGAGCTAACTGAGGCAGTTAAACGCATTTTGACTCTACCAACTGTGGCTGACAAAACCTTTTTAATCACCATTGGCGATCGTTCTGTAACCGGTTTAGTTAATCGCGACCAAATGGTCGGCCCCTGGCAGGTACCTGTTGCCGATTGTGCAGTCACGGCATCAAGTTATGACAGCTACACCGGCGAAGCGATGTCGATGGGCGAGCGCACTCCGCTAGCACTTCTCGATTTTGATGCATCGGCTCGTATGGCTGTTGCTGAGTCGATTATGAACATTGCCGGTACCGATATTGGTTCGTTCAAGCGTATTAAACTTTCTGCTAACTGGATGTCGCCTGCCGGTCACCCAGGTGAAGATGCCGGTCTTTACGAAGCGGTTAAAGCTATCGGTGAAGACTTATGTCCAGCGCTGGGTATTACCATTCCTGTAGGTAAAGACTCCATGTCGATGAAAACCGCATGGCAAGACAATGGCGTCAGTAAAACCGTCACATCGCCTATGTCGTTAGTCATTACAGCCTTTGGTATTGTGCAAGATATTCGTAAAACCGTTACACCAGAGCTTCGCTCAGACAAAGGTGACAGCGCATTATTGATGCTTGATTTGAGCAACGGCCAAAACCGTTTAGGCGGTTCATGTTTAGCACAGGTGTACAGCGAGCTTGGCGATATTGCGCCAACACTGGATAACACGGCTAACCTAGCTGGCTTCTTTGAAGTGATGCAAAAATTAGTATCAGACCAGGCTGTTATCGCTTATCACGATCGCAGCGACGGTGGGTTATTTACCACCCTAGTTGAAATGGCATTTGCCGGTAACACAGGGTTAAGTATCGATTTAGCAGGTTTAAACGGTACTGATTTAGAGCGTTTGTTTAACGAAGAATTAGGCGCTGTTATTCAAGTGAATGCAGAGCAAGCCACTGAGATTGCTGCGCAGTTTGAAGCTAAAGGCGTGAGCTGTCATCACATTGGTGGCCTACAAGCTGCCGATAAGATCAGTATTACTGATGGCGAGCGCGTTATCTTTGCCGACACCCGCACCGCATTACGCACTTTGTGGTCTGAAACCACCTACCGCATGCAAGCGCTGCGTGATAACCCTGAATGCGCTAAGCAAGAATTTGAGCTTAAACAACAAGCTGATGCACCTGGTTTAACCGTTAAATTAGGCTTTAATCCGAGCGAAGATGTTGCTGCACCTTATATTTTAAAAGGCGCAGCGCCTAAAATGGCTATTTTACGTGAGCAGGGTGTTAACTCGCATATCGAAATGGCTGCTGCATTTGACCGCGCAGGTTTTGAAAGCCGCGACGTGCATATGTCTGATATCTTATCAGGTCGTATTAGCTTAGAAGAGTTCCAGGGCCTAGTGGCTTGTGGAGGTTTCTCTTATGGTGACGTACTTGGCGCTGGCGAAGGTTGGGCTAAGTCGATTTTATTTAACAGCCGTGCCCGTGATGAATTTAGCCGCTTCTTTGAGCGTGATTCAAGCATTGCGCTAGGTGTGTGTAACGGTTGCCAGATGTTATCTAACTTAAAAGAAATCATCCCTGGCAGTGAGCATTGGCCACACTTTGTGCGCAACCGCTCTGAGCGTTTTGAAGCACGCTTTAGCCTGGTTGAAGTACAGCAATCACCATCGGTGTTCTTTGAAGGAATGGTCGGTTCACGTATGCCTATCGCGGTATCTCACGGTGAGGGTTTAGCCGAGTTTGCCAATGCTCAAGCACTTGCCGCTGCCCAAGCGTCAGGCACAATTGCACTGCGTTATGTTGATGGTCACGGACAGATCGCAACGCAATACCCAGAAAACCCTAATGGTTCACCAGACGGTTTAACGGGTATTTGTACCACTGACGGTCGTGTCACCATTATGATGCCGCACCCAGAGCGAGTATTTAGAACCGTTGCTAACTCTTGGCACCCAGATGGTTGGGGCGAAGACAGTCCATGGATGCGCATGTTCCGTAACGCGCGAGTTAAGATTGGCTAAGGTTGAAGGCCAGCCTATAAACCGGTTGGCTATCAGCTCAGTTTATAAAAGCCTTTAAAAAAATGGCGACTCAATTGAGTCGCCATTTTTATTGGTATAATTTTGTATTTAATCAATAAGAAATCAATAAGAAATCAATAAGAAATCAATAAGAAATCAATAAGAAATCAATAAGCCAAACAAAAAGCTCCAAGGCATAATGCTGTGGGGCTTTTTGTTACGATGGCATTAAAACCATGACGGGCCATTATCGAATTGCGCTAACAAAACAATCGCCCATTAAGTGCACAACGTGAGTTTACGTTATTTGTCTTCTTTGGTAGTGAACATCTCAGAAAAAGCACGTTTGTACAGGTTTACAATATTTTCAAATAATAGCGTCATAACAACATCTCGGAACATTAGGGGAGGGGATTAAGACTACGACGCAGAAAATGTGGTTATTCGTGTTCTTAATTGAGTACAAATTATACTGTGAGTGTAAATTTTGCTCAAATGAGAAAAAGTGATGTCAGAGATTAGTTTAATTAATGAGTTGATTTTTTGTTATTAATTCATTCTCAACTAGCTTAGTCTATCACTTTGTTAATAATGATTATTATTTTTAAGATGTTTCAGTTTGTTAAAGTTTTACTTATCCATCACAAAAAATAATAGTGTGTTCATGTGATTGTTCAACCCTTTTTGGTTAAGCGTCATTCCTTCATGTTTTGAGTCTTATATCATTACATTTTAAATTCTCGCTGAGAGATCACTTACTAACGCGCAATGGTATTAATTATGCCCTCCTAGCAATTGGGTTGTTATTGTCAATACCTCTAGCGAGAGAGGGCGAGCAAATTTAGTGGTCCTGGTGATTTTTAAGTCATAAGTCGATTTGCTTCTGGTCACAAAATGGATTTTTTTGTGCTGTGTGATACAAGTGTTAAATTTGTAAGCCGTTGAATTTAATCAGTAAATAAATATCTATGCAAAAAATCTAATGTTGGTCACAGAATTGAGTAAAAAATATGATCCCGCCAGTAAAAATACCGTAAGATATACAACGTTTAGGATTTGGCTTGAAAACCTAAGCTAATGGTTTGACTCGTCTATTTTCATTAAATAAACGCATTACTCTTATTAACTTTATATTACCGTTTTCAGGCATAACATCATCACTGTGGCAATGTGCCATTACCGTATCGCATTTGGTCGAACTGAATGAAGTAAGGAGTCGCCAATGATTATCGAAGAGGTTGTTGAGCTATCGCGTTTTCAATTTGCGTTGACAGCCATGTACCACTTTTTATTTGTTCCACTTACCCTTGGACTTGCCTTTATTCTGGCGATTATGGAGTCACTGTATGTGATGACAAATAATCAGATATATAAAGACATGACCAAATTCTGGGGTAAACTTTTCGGGATTAACTTTGCCTTAGGTGTTGCTACGGGTTTAGCTATGGAGTTCCAGTTTGGTACTAACTGGTCATACTATTCTCATTATGTAGGTGACATTTTCGGTGCGCCTCTGGCCATCGAAGCGTTAATGGCATTCTTCCTTGAATCGACCTTAGTGGGTATGTTCTTCTTCGGTTGGGATCGTTTCAGCAAACGTCAGCATCTTGCGGTAACCTGGTTAGTGGCCCTTGGCTCTAACATGTCCGCATTATGGATTTTGATTGCCAACGGTTGGATGCAAAACCCTGTGGGATCTGTGTTTAATTACGAAACCATGCGTATGGAAATGACTGACTTTGCGGCGCTAGTGTTTAACCCGGTTGCACAGGTCAAGTTTGTTCACACTGTAGCCTCTGGTTATGTTGCTGGTGCGATGTTTGTGCTTTCTATCAGTGCTTACTACATCCTAAAAGGCCGTGACTTACCTTTTGCACGTCGTTCATTTGCTATTGCTGCCAGTTTCGGTTTAGCGTCAATCCTTTCAGTTATCGTACTGGGTGATGAATCTGGCTATGAAGTTGGCGAAGTTCAGCGCGTTAAATTAGCAGCAATCGAAGCTGAGTGGCACACAGAGCCGGCTCCAGCTGCCTTTACTGCAGTGGGTTTTCCTAATCAAGAAACCATGCACACAGATTACGCCGTTAAAATACCGTATTTAATGGGGATTATTGCTACACGTTCTTTAGATGAAGAAGTGACTGGCCTTAAAGACCTGATTAAAGAGCATGAAGTGCGTATTCGTAACGGTATGGTGGCATATGGGCTGCTTGAAAAGTTACGTGCAGGTGATGAAACACCAGAGGTGAGAGCACAGTTTGAAGCAACCAAAGACGATTTAGGCTATGGCTTCTTACTTAAGCGTTATACCGACAAAGTGGTTGATGCAACTGAAGAGCAAATTATTGCTGCATCATATGACTCAATCCCGACTGTCGCGCCTATGTTCTGGACCTTCCGTATTATGGTGGGTGCCGGGGTGATTATGTTATTTGTGTTTGCTGCTGCATTTTGGCAAAGCACGCGTCATCAAATTGCTGAGAAAAAATGGGTTCTGCGCGCAGCGCTTTACAGCTTACCGCTTCCCTGGATCGCCATTGAATGTGGTTGGTTTGTATCAGAGTTTGGCCGTCAACCGTGGACTATCTCTGAAGTGTTACCGACCTTTATGTCAGCCTCAAGCTTAACGCCTGCTGATTTATGGTTCAGTATTATTTCGATTACGGTGTTCTATACCATTTTACTGGTGATAGAGGCTTTCTTAATGTTCAAGTTCGCTCGTCTTGGCCCTAGTAGCTTAAAGACTGGTCGTTATCACTTTGAAAACCTAGACGCCTAATCGGAGGACTTGATTATGTTTGATTACGAAGTATTAAGATTTATCTGGTGGGCATTAATCGGTGTGATATTAGTCGGTTTTGCTGTAGCTGATGGATTTGACATGGGTGTTGGTGCGTTGTTGCCTATTATTGGTAAAGACGACACTGAACGCCGTATTATGATCAATACCATCGCCCCACACTGGGACGGTAACCAGGTATGGCTAATTACTGCTGGCGGCGCGCTGTTTGCAGCCTGGCCAATGGTATATGCAGTATCGTTTTCTGGCTTTTATGTGGCGATGATGCTCGTGCTATTTGCATTGTACATGCGCCCAGTTGGCTTTGATTACCGCTCTAAAATTGAAAACCCAAAATGGCGTAAGTCATGGGATTGGGCGTTGTTTGTTGGCGGGTTTGTGCCTCCACTGATCATTGGTGTGGCATTTGGTAACTTACTGCAAGGCGTGCCTTTTAACTTTGATGAGTATTTACGTGCTACCTACCACGGCGGTTTCTTTGGTTTACTTAATCCGTTTGGCTTATTAGCCGGGCTTGTTAGTGTGACCATGTTTATGATGCAAGGCGCATCTTGGTTACAAATGAAAACCGAAGGTGAGCTACGTGTACGCAGTGTTAAAGCATCACAAATTTGCGCGAGCTTATTATTTGTACTATTTGGTGCTGCGGGTGTTTGGCTTATCAATGGCATAGATGGTTATGTGGTCACATCAACGCTTGACCTAGCCGGTGCGTCAAACCCAACCACTAAAACCGTTGCTGTTGAGGCGGGGGCCTGGTTAACCAATTATGACAAATACCCAGTGACAATGTTGTTCCCAATTTTGGGTTTAATATTGCCTGTACTGGTTGTTTTAGCCAGTCGCTTTAATCGCAGTGGTTTTGCCTTCTTGTTTAGCTCGCTTGCTGTGGCTTGTGTTATTTTCACTTGTGGTGCAGCAATGTTCCCATTTGTGATGCCATCGTCTTTAGAGCCTAATGTAAGCTTAACCATGTGGGATGCAACAGCCAGTAAAATGACCTTAACCGTCATGACGCTAGTTGCGGCTGTTTTTGTACCCATTATTTTGTCTTATACTGCTTGGACTTATTACAAGATGTTCGGCCGTTTAAATCGTGAATTTATTGAAAACAATAAAACCTCACTTTACTAAATTAAGGAGCAACATCTATGTGGTATTTTGCGTGGATTTTAGGTGTGTTACTGGCGTGTTCATTCGGTATTATTAACGCCTTATGGCTTGAGAATACCGAGAATATGGATCGTCAAAGCGAAGATTAATCTTCTGCCATTAACCCATAAAAAAACCGCTTTAGAAGTAAAGCGGTTTTTTATTGGCTGTTCAATCTACTACTCTCTAACTCGTAACTGCTTGCCCTTGTCGAATTGCTCTTCGCGGTTTCATCAACAGTAAATACATCACCGGTACCCATATGAGCGACAGCATAGTAGCCAGTAATGTGCCGCCGGCAATGGCGATGGCAAAAGGTGGCCAAAACCCGCCGCCAGCAATAATTAACGGTAAAAAGCCGCCGATAGTGGTAATGGTGGTTGAACCAATATGACGCCCACAACTACTCACTGTATCGATTATCAATGCCAAATTACCTTGTTTAGCGTCTGGCACATCCTCAAGCTCTGCCAAAATGACAATGGCGGCGTTAATCGCTAATCCCATTAATCCTAACAAACCGATAATCACGGTGAAACCAAACGGGTAGCCAAACACAAATACTGCGAGCAAGCCTAAACCTGCAGATTGAAAGGCACTGAGTAGAATAATGGCCGTTAATCTAAATGAATTAAACGACAACACCACAGTGGCCAGCAATAAGGTGAATACCAACACAATGTTAGACAGTAAGTTACCCACCGCTTCATTACGTTTAGCGCTTTCGCCGCCCACTTCGACATGATAACCGGCTGGAATATCAAGGTTTGCGATGGCATCTTTAACGTCATTTAACACCTGAGCCGGTAGAACGCCACTGGTGATATAGGCTTCAATCGTGTTAACACGCTCGCCGTTACGACGCGGAATAGCGCCGCGGCTCACATTAACCTCATTATAAGATAATGCCGACAAAGGAATGCCAGAGCCCGACGGTGACACCAAGTTTATTTCGGCTAAACGAGTTGTTTGCTCACGGCTGTTATCGCCTAAACGGACTCGTACAGGCAACGATTCTGTTTGCTCTAAAATACTGCCGCCAATAATCCCGGTGGTGGCCATTTGGATTTGGCTGGCAATGTCACTTAAACTTAAGCCGCTCATTAAACTTGCGTCTTCATTTACCTGCAGCCACACTTTTGGCGCACCTGAGCTCAAGGTTGCTCGGGTATGAATCACATCTGGCGTGGCATTTAAAATACCTCGCACTTGTTCGCCCAGTGTTTTTAGTGTGTCTAAATTAGGGCCATAAATTCGTAACTCTACAGGAGCATTAAACGGCGGGCCTTGTTCTAATTTTCGCACCAGTATTTGCGCTTGTGGGTATTCTCTATCAAGCTCTTTTTGCAACTGTAAAATTAACCTATTGGCAGCAACAAAATCGGTGACTTTTATCATCGCCTGGGCGTAATTAGTTGCCCCTTGTTGGCGCTGGGTTAAGTTGTAGTAAAACGACGGCGTGTTACCGCCTACTACCCAGGTTGCCGCAAGAATGTCATCTATCTTTTGTAGCTTGGCATCAATCAGTTTCACCTGGGCCAAGGTATGTTCAATGCTGACATGGGGCGCTAAGTGAACTTCTAGCTGAAACATATCCCTGTCTGATGGCGGGAAAAATTGCTCAGTCATTTTTCCCGCAGCAAAAAAGCCTGCCACAGGCAAAATACCAATAACCACAGCAGTCAGGATCGGGCGGTGCAATGCAAAGCGTAAACTTCCGGTAAAGGCCTGGCTAATTTTTGGAAATGCCATGCCTTGTTGATACCAAACGGTCGGTTTTTCACTGCGACTAAAGCGACCTGCAAGGCCAGCAATAATAGTGTGTGAAATAATATAAGACCCAAGCAGGGCAAACATCACCGAAATGGCAATCCCACCGACAAACTCACCCGCAGCGCCAGGCATTAACACAATTGGCGCAAATGCTAGCATGGTGGTAACGGTTGACCCCGCTAACGGCAACCATAAATGATGCAGGGTTTTTGATACCGCTTCGAGCTTACTCATACCTTGCTGACGCCGCTGAGCAATGGCATCAACAATGACAATGGCGTTATCGACCATAATACCCAGCGCAACCACTAAGCCTGTGACCGACATTTGATGAATGGGTAACCCAGTGTACTTCATGCAGGTGAGTGTGAATAAGGCCGTTAACGGCAATGATATCGCCACAATAACGGCATTACGTAGGCCTAACGTGAGCATTAACACCACAAGGATGATAATAAAACCCTGTAATAAGTTAATCACTAAATCGCCGAGCCGGTCTTGAGTGTACCCTTGTTGATCAAACAACCACTGCACTTCAATGTTAGCCGGTAAATTAACCGAAAATGCCTCAATGGTTTGGCTAACTTGTTGTTGCCATAAATCCACTCGATTATTGTTGAGCATGCGGGCAGAAACCAAAATGCCTTGCTGACTATCAATAAGGGCAATGCTACTCGCTGGCGTTTTAGCCTGGCGAGTAATGGTCGCCACATCACCTAAGCGGATAATCTGGCCATACTCATCAACTTTTAAAGGTACCTGACGAATACGGTTTTGTGAGTCGAGCTCACCCGAGACTTCAACTAAAGCTCTAAACTGGCTGTTATTAATTTCGCCGGCAGATATTTTACTGTCGGCATTAGACAAAATCGCCGCGATGCTAGCAGGGGTGAGATGCAGCTGACTGATTTTATTGCCGTCAAGCTCAACCAATATCTCTTCTTCTGGTGCGCCATACAGTTTTGCAAAGTCAGTGCCATTCAATAGACGTAAACGGCTTTGCAGTTCTTTGGCGTAGCGATTAAGAATATCCGCTCGAACAGGCGAGTCGTCGGTCCATACCAGACCTAAAATTGCGGTGCTGGCATAGCCTAATTGATCATCTAACACGCCATTTTGTGCCGCTTCAGGTAATAAAAACTGACTGTCGGAAATTAAGTCACGTGCCCGCGACCACACCGGGTCGGTTTCAATAACGGTATCTTTTAATTCCAGTTGAATAACCGAAATGCCCGGGCGCGATGTCGACTGCACCAACTTTAAGTCTTCCAGGCGGCGTAATTGGTTTTCAAGCACTTCAGTGACTAAGGCTTCGACACGCTCAGCAGACGCGCCAGGGTATTGAGTAATAACCGAGGCAAACCTGTTGGTAATGTGGGGATCTTCAGTGCGCGGCAAACTGGATATTGCGCCCAGTCCGGCAACAATTAACAACGCGATAAATAAGCTGGTTAAGCGGCCATTTTCAAGAAACGCTTTAATCATAGCGCCTCCAACGGTTGCGTTTTAGCTAAAGTCACTTGCTGGCCAACCACAATTTTATGCAGGCCATCTGTCACAATCAGCTCATTAGCTTGTATGGCTCCTTTGATATAAGCCTGTTGCTCATTTGTGTAAATAATCTCAACATCTCTGCGCTCAATTTGATAAAGCGGTTGTTCATCTTGTACCAACACATACACATTCCATAAACCACGGACGCCGTCGGTTAATGCCGACATTGGCACCCAATAGCCTGCGGTTAAACTGTCTTGTTGATACACAAGGTAAGCGATTTCGCCGTTAATCACTCTTGCTGAATCGGGTAATTGAATGCGCAGTTGCACCGTGCGGCTAATGGTGTTGACCTCAGCGCTGATTCCGGCAATTTTGGCGGTAAAAGTTTGCTTGCCAACACGCACGTCGACATTTTGCTGCGCAGTTAATTGCTGCGCGATGTCAACCGGCACACCAATATAGGCTACAGGCTGACTGTTACCGACTAAATTAAACACCGCACTGCCCAGGGCAATGACCTCACCAAGATTATGATAACGTTGGCTAATGACACCATCAAATGGCGCGAGTAAGGTTGATTTTTCAAGCTTTAATTTGGCGGCACTCAAGCTAGCTTCAATGCGTTTTTGATTGGCTTGCAGGCTAATCACCTGTTGTTGGGTTTCATCGAGTTGCTGCGCCGACACATAGTTTTGCGTTTTGAGCTTTTCAGTACGCACCAGGGTGCTTTTGGCTAAATCAATATCTGCTTGAGTTTGTAATAAGCTTGCTTCTAGTTGTTGTTTTTCTGCAACCAATAAGTCGGTGTCTAATTGGGCTAATATCTGGCCTTTTGTGACCACATCACCGCTGTCTACCACAATATTATTGAGTTTACCCGCCAGCTCAAATCCTATACCTGTGGTGTTTGCGGAGCGGATGGTACCGGTATAGGTTTGCATTTGTTGGTAACGATCATTAAGCACTAAGCTTTGCGCCAATACCGACTGATACTCAACAGTTTGCGAATGCTCTTTAACCTCAGAGCCACAACCACTTAATAGCATTATGCTCAACCCTAATGCACAGTAGCGAAGATGTTGGGTGAATGACCTTACAGCAAACATAATTATTCCTTTAAAGCGATATGTGGTTCGGCAATGACTCATCGCAACGCGATTGACGTATTCGTGGTCAGTACGGTGCTCGGTAAAATGTAGCTTAATTGTTAACTAGACTCGGTAGTCTAATTTTATAAAACTAGACTGTCCAGTCTATTTTTGGTTATGATGATTTAATCGTACTGATACAACCCCTCAATTTTTATGCTCGTTTAAGCCTATGGAAAACACATGACAAAAGAAACGTCAGCGACAAACAATGACGAACAAGTTAACTTGAGTCGCAGTGAACAAAAGCGTAATCAAGTGCTTGAGTCAGCAATGGAGTTGTTTTGCCATAAAGGTTTTCCGTTAACCAGTATGGACGAGGTTGCCAAACATGCGGGCGTATCAAAGCAAACGGTATACTCGCACTTTGGTTCGAAAGATGATTTGTTCGTCGCCGCAATAGACTCTAAGTGTGTCGTACATCAACTCACTGACGATGCCTTAATTGATGCCACAGATCCCCAGCGGGTGATATTGCTATTTGCCAAACAGTTTGGTGAATTGATAGTCAGTAAAGACACCATGACAGTATTTAAAACCTGCGTCGCACAAGCCGAGACTCACCCTGAAGTGTCCAAACTGTTTTACGATGCAGGGCCCAAACATATTTTGGGGTTAATTCGCGAATATTTAACCAAGGTTAACCAGCACGGCGAGTATTATTTCGCTAACCCCCACGACAGTGCGGTAAGGCTATGTTTAATGCTGTTTGGCGAGCTAAAATTACGTCTAGAATTGGCATTAGAGACAGACCACTTATTATTAACCAGACAACAATACTTACAAGATACTGCAGAGATGTTCTTGCGGGCCCACAAGGTTATGACAAAATAATGCATAGGTTTTGAACTGAAGTGATGTTAATTCAGTATTAAGTAAGATTAGCCATTTTTTGAAAGGATGCACATCGTTATGACATCTTATAAAGCTTTTATCGTTAAGCCCAATGCTCTGAGCTTAATGATTAAATCGTTATTGTTAGTTCCTGGTTTATTACTCAGCCAACAGGCCTTAGCCGCGCCAGACCGTTCACCATTTTCATTAACGGTTGCGCGTACGTCCGCAGCCACTGCCGATGTTGGGGCTAATGAGCTTCAGCGTGACGCCTGGAAAACCAGTTTTTCAGCCTCAATGCCATTAAATCGTCAATGGTCATTGGGGGCTAATGTCGGTTACGACAACCTCGATTACGATTGGCGCATTAATCAGGCCACGCCATTACGCTCTAACGAGCAAGACTGGTCAACGGTTCATCAATACAGCGCAGGGTTATCACTCACATATCGTCTAGATAATCACTGGATGTTTTTAGTGGCACCGCAATTAAAATATGCTTATGCCGATACAGCCTCATCATCTAATGCCCAAAGTTATGGGGTTGTTGCATCGAGTATGTACCGTTTTGAGTCAGGTAATATGTTGGGTTTTGGTGTGGCATATTTAAATGATATTTCCGAAGTGCGCACCGTGCCTTATTTAGCTGTACGTTGGCAAATCAACGACAAGTTAGTGCTAGCTAACCCGTTTCAAGCAGGTTTTAGTGGCCCAGCAGGCCTAGAGCTAAGCTATCAGTATCGCCCCGATATTGATTTTGGCATTGGTAGTTCAAAACGCACAGAGCGCTTTTTAGTCGCAGATGACGATCAAACCATCGAGATCGATGAATGGGTTGGTTTTGTCCGCGCAGGCTGGAAAGCCACCGACAATGTGAGTGTAAACGCCTATGCCGGTTACTACTTTGGCGGCGAAATGGAACTGAGCGAGCCAAAAGTAACCGAAGACATTGAAGATCAAGCCGCATTCGGCTTGGTGTTTAAGTTAACGTTTTAAGCTGATAGATTGATAGATAAATAGTTAGTTTTAAAGCAAAAAAATGCCGCTGATATCAGCGGCATTTTTCATGGGATCATTTGCTTAAAAGTAAGTGACTTCTTTAACTCGTTTGGGGCGATTCTGTTGTTCGTACAATTGCCATACTTGCTTAAAGTCTAACGCTAACTCGGTGACATAAAACTCACCAGAAGGGTAGGTCTTAACCACTTTAGCACCGCGAATAATGCCACTGACGCTGGATTTAATATTGTCGTCAGTTAATAACCACTCACTGACATCGCTGTTAGCTGAAATCTTTTGACCATAAACCTGTTCAGCGAGTTCACGGTAGGCGGCAATCTTCGACGCTTGCATTGCCATTAAAATACGGTGAGACGCTTCAGGGCTAGGTTGCGTCGCCAGTGGCGCATAACCTACCGCTGTTAACGTAGGGAACGAAGAGGGAGCTTCGGTTTCCCACTGCACATACTTATCTTTATTGACGCAGCCGCCGAGTAGTACCAACATCATAACCAACATCAGTGACTTCATAGCTTTTCTCCCAATACGGTATAACGGCTATCGCCTTTTTTCTCATGACGGTACAGTAAACCATTACGAGATTCGATTAATTCAGATTCTTGTAAATAACCAGACAAACTCGATGCGGCAACAAAAGATTGCACAGCCGATAAAACGCGGTTGTTGGTGACGTTTACAACGCGGCCATTAAACACAATGCCCTCAGGGGTCATGGTCATGGTTGACACTAACACGTGCGACACAGGTAAACCTGATGGTAATAATTGCCAATCACGGCTTAACATAAACTCGCCTTGCTCAGTTGCACGCAAGCTGGTGGCGACATTCATATCCACTAAATTAAATTCGTGCGCATGAAACGCGGCTAACAAACCTTGTTGTAATTGTAAGGCCAGCTCATTGGTGGCATTTAAATTATTAGCTAAAACAGGTGTCGTGATTAATAACGGCTGATCGGGGCGCAGCGCATCATTTTGCACAACCAATTCATTAACCAGCTTTTCGGCCCATACATTAATTTGGCCTTTTGGCGCAAAGCCGGCATCTTGAATGTCGTACGCTAATTGCTTGTGAGAAACGTTATACTCATCTTTAACTTTGACGTATTTGCCATCATTATTAAACGCTAAATTATTCGCCGGGTTAGGCGTTTGGCTACACGCTGCGACAGACAGCAACGCAAGTACAGCAACTGGGGTGATAAGCCTGTTAATCATGATGATTCCTTTAAAAATGTCGCCGACGCGATATGTTGCATTAATGGCACTCAATCAAAACATGCAAGATTGATGCTTAAGCCATTATTGACTGCGACATAGCCGTCAATGAACGCTAAATCTGTATCGGCAAATAGCGTAAAAGCTTTACTAGATTTAATCCTTAAAG
Source organism: Shewanella litoralis (assembly GCF_009828585.1). Lineage (GTDB taxonomy): Bacteria > Pseudomonadota > Gammaproteobacteria > Enterobacterales > Shewanellaceae > Shewanella > Shewanella litoralis. Next base: position 151,461 of record NZ_WSRZ01000010.1, read on the forward strand.
GCTTCAATGCACATAAATATGTTAGTGGCGCGATTTTTGCTTAATTTATACTAATTAAACACTATCGCGTTAGTCGTAATATTTTATGTGCCTTAAATAGGCAAAACTGACGATTTTTTGACATTAGGACATCGTATGCCGACGCAAACAAGCCTTATTAAACAAGCAACCAATCATAAAGCATTCGCGCTTGCACTGATGTTATTGTTGAGCTTATTTCAGGTTAACGCGGCATTTGCAGAACAAGTCGAGGTCACTGGCAGAGCAAAAATCGTCAATGGCGATATCGATAAAGCCCGCGAAGATGCCATCAGTCAGGCATTAAATTATGCGAGCTTAAAGGCTGGGGTTAATTTTTCCAGTGAGCAATCAATCGATCAGGGGCGATTAACCCAGGATACGTTTCAAATTCAGCGTATGGGTTCGGCTAATAATGTTGAGTTGATGAGCGAAATGATCAGCCAAAATACCATTACAGTGGTTTTGCAATTAGAACTCACTGAACCAGAACCTAACGCACAATGCAAAAGCCAATCATTAAAAGCCGCGATTATGTTGCCGCAATCTTATCTTCAAGAACGCGCGCAGCTTAGATACGGGCAACTGGCCAATTTTGAACAACAGATAACCGAAAAACTCGGTAAGATGATCAATGCTCAGTCTCGCTATAGCTTTGCTCGTGTTCACGCCAATGAAAAAATTGATAACACTAACCAATTGGTTAATTTTAGAGGTTACCGCATTCCGACATGGCTAGGCGAAATCACCGAAAGTCAGTACATACTACAACCCGATATTATTGATATTTCAACCGAGCCTGCCGAACGTGGCTTTTTAGGTTTCAGTGAAGAATACCCACTAAGACAATTCATGATAAAACTCACTCTTTATCATGGTATTAGCGGCGAAGTGGTGTGGACAGAAACTTTTGCCACATCGGCACCCTGGGAATTTGAAAAACAAGAAGTGGTGTCACCGGCTAATCAACGTTTTTGGCGCTCATCCTACGGCCAGTCTATTATTGAAATCTTTCAACAAAGCATACTGACGTTAGATAACCAATTAAATTGCAGGCCACTATTAGGCCAAATTGTTGCCAGACAAGGTGATAGAGTTATCATCAATTTAGGCCGCAAAAATGGTGTAAAAATGGGTGATAAGTTTCAGATAGTATTGCAAAAAAATATCCCAGATCGCTTAAACACCATGCGCCCCATCGCCAGCAAAAGCCGAGCGAGTGTGGTAATCGAGCAAGTCAGCGAAGACAGTGCCACAGCCATATTTGACGGCATCGATGCAGCAGACAATATCCAAGTAAATGATATCGCGATTAAAAACTGATCATCATGACCGTCATGCATAAGAGTAAGGTTAAGAGTTAAAGTTAAGAAACTAGGCCAAGAAACCAGGTTAAGAAATAAGCAGTTAAATTTAAAGGGTTTAAATCAATTATAAACTCAGTATAATCACTGGGTCTCTCTATAGCTCAACAGGATAGAGCAGCCGCCTCCTAAGCGGCCGATCGGGGTTCGAGTCCCTGTGGGGAGACCATAACACCTCTTTTTATCTTAAAAATCAATAACTTAATAAAATCGTAAAAAGTTGTGCCGCCTATGTGCCGCCTCTGGAAACCACTTTTTTGGAATTTTTTTTTAAGCATTCTTCAAAACTCCGCTTTTTAATAGTTTGAACTCAATCATGGACATTTAAACGTATTTCCAATAGTTTTCTATTAAAGCTAAAACATGGAAGTATTGTGTAATGAACCTCAAGAAAGAGTCTAACCTACAAACTAAACCTCAAAAGTCAGAAGTCGGTAATCAGCTAGATGAACTTCTATCTGCAATGCCAGAAGCATTGAAAACGCAGTTGGTTAACATGTTGGATTCCCCTGAATATGCTAATCAAAATCAGAAAGCCGATTTTTTAGCCAGCTTGCAGTCATTCGACATGCTCACTCAAAAAGATTCAGCCGTTAGACCTTTGCTTCCAGAAGGCACTAATGAAGAGTCTTTAGCCAAAGCGCTTTCGAAAGTTGATGACAGTCAGTCAATACTTGAGACTGAACAGCTTGAAGGTGCAGAGATATTTACATCATTATTTGAGTCAATAGCCGCAGAGCCATGTGATGATATTAATGAGATCAGACGGTTTGCCAATGCTGCCAACTTACATGAAGCATTTGGTGAAGAAGAAGGTAGTGAAGCTCTCACATTTCTAAATGCGATCCCAGAAGACAGTGCTGAACTTATTCACGGTGCTATAGCTTGTCAGATAGCTGGTATGCCTAAGCAAGCCAATTTATTGTTTGAAATATTTGCTAAACGTCAATTTGTTGATGCTAATAAAGGGTATCAGTCGCTTCAAACGGAGGTCACTAAACATAAAGGGGCGATTGAAGTTGCTAGTCAAAACTCAAAGAAAGGACAGCAGACTAGGCATATGAAGAATAATTTGAGACGCGAGTTTGCGTTGAACTTGTATCGCACCAAACCTTATAAAAACCCCAAACAGGCTACTGAAAAGTACTTTCCAAAGATCAATCAGTATGCAAACGAGATTGGGCATCAATTTACTAGTGAATACCAAGGGTTTCAAACAGTTTATAGATGGTTTTTGAGTGAAAATCGTAAACAATCTGTATAGTGATTAATTGCTTTCATCAGTATTTTAACTTGCTTCAGATCGAACATTATTGTAACTTCTGTTCTAGGCGCCAGCCTCACTTACATGCGAGTGAAAAAAGGCACTAAAAACGAAAGTTTAAATACAATCTGCTTACACCTTTATACTTAAATTGACTTGGTTGAGAAGCCTCGCCTTAATCGCATGTGGTAATGCTTAAATGCAACTCGCACTCAACCGCGGAGTTAATTTATGAACATGCTTTCATCTTACGTTTTCAACGTATCTTCACAAATAAAAAATATACCTAACAGCACTGTATCAAGAGCTCAGATATTCGAGTTAATAGCTGCATTTCTAGGTGAAAAATCTCATGCGGCATTGAAGACTACCTCACTAAATAAATCGATAGAGCTTGCAAGACATGACATGCAAGCGGCATTTATTAGATGCCAAGAAAGAGCAATCTCTTTTAATCAGACTACAAAGGTTGCTCAACAACTAAGCAAATTGATAAGTGATCAACTAGCCCCTTTGTTAGAAAAATCTTCGGTATTAATTAACCAGCAGGCTCTCTATTATTTAACTCGTTCTGGTAGTGAATGGATTAATGTAGACGATGATTATGACGAGGATGACTTAGAAGAAGACATTTTACAGACGCTAGAGTCATTCCCTTATAAGGGTTTTGATGTTGATGTACAAACTTTATATATTTCATTGCAGCAAGCTTCTAAAGGTGGTGATAAAGAATCAAAATTGTTAGAGTTTTTATGGATTTTAGATGATTTGTATGGTGTTCCTTATGATGAAACAGGGAAAGATTGGTACGAAAATAGCCTGAATGGAAAAGCTTTGGATAATCAGCAGCAACAACTAGCTGATAAATATTGTAAAATGATAACAAAACATCAGGTATTAGAGTCCTTTGTCACTAACACTCAACTATCAGACTTAGCTACACCTAATATTAATCAAATCATTGAATCTAAAGATTTTAGTTTAATTGATTCTATTTGCTACCATATCCCAATTGATAGGATGCTAGATAAACTAGAACCATACTGGGATTTAAGACATGACTTTTCTAATCAATGGTTAAAGTTATCTGCACTTCAAGACCCTAATAGGGAATTAATATCTCATCTTATTGAAAGAAACGAAAACCTAATAGAACAACATTCTTGGGCTAGGTTTGCCAACATCAACGGGATAGATGTAACTCAGGATGACCACTACGCCATAGATACAAATACTGGTGAAATATGGGATGCTGACCATGACGCACCAATTGAGATATGTGGATTTGATGGTGTAAAACTTCAAGTATTACCTCATGAGCTAGAATCAACAGTTCAAACTAGAACCCAAATAATGCTTGAACTGAGTAAAAAAATTCAAAAACTTATCTAAATACAAAAGGTGTTTCTCACCCTGAGAAACACCTTTTTGACCCTCACAAGCGCATACTTCAAAAACTTCCGATCATATTCTTCACTTCGACATACACAATCTAATCGGAGTTAATATGAATACACTACTCACCCCTGCTGAAGTGGCGAGACATTTAGGCATTACAATAGGCACTCTTTCTGTGTGGCGTTGTACTGGCCGCTATCCCCTCAATTTTATCAAAGTTGGTCGTCGTGTGATGTACCGCCAAAGCGATGTTGAAAACTTCGTTAACGGGAGGGTATATGAACACACTGTATAGCTTTTTATCGGGAATCATTATTTGCTCGTTAATAAATATGACTAGCATTCTTAAAAGTACTGTTGATGAAATTAATGAACTTCGAGAACATAACGAAAACATTATTCTGTTACGGAAATATGAAGCCAATGAATCGAGTCTGTACCCGTTAACGGAATATGTACCTGTTAATGAGTCCATGGATGACAATTCTGACAGTATAGAAGTGAGCCTATTACACAACGTAACGGCTTCAGATAGTGAAGGGGGCAAATAATGGCCGCCTTTACTAATGAGCAAGTCACATTCATTGAGTGGTTATCGCAAGATAACCACATTGAAGTGTGTATTGAGATTTGTCCCGACCTAAGCAAAATGGTCGGTTATGACTCATATTCAGGTCATTTCCAAAAACGCACTTTGTTCAAATTGAAACTACAAGGCTTCTTAGCCGAGAGTACCCATTACATTGCAGGTGTAAAGTGGCAACGTTGCTCACTAAATCAACGTGGGCGTGATTGGTTAAAACAGCATGGAGGGCAGAGCCATGCCTAATATTCATCCACATGATGTTGACTGGGTTAACAAAAAATTACATGGATTACCGAGTATTCACAAAAATGTTATTCAGTACCGCTATAAGCAATTTGGTAATAGGCGTGATGCAAATTTACACCTATTACGAACAACTTCCGCCATCAGTAAAGTGTTAGGTCACAATAGTAGCCGAATGAGTTGTGTTAGCGTTGATGACCGTGATTTTAAGGCAATGTCTACAAATCACGCTCGTCAATGTATCAAAATTGCATCGCGGATGAATTCCCAAAGTTTATTCAAAACTTACTCAGCCATAGTGCGTTACGTTACCTGCAATCAGATAAAACCACACCCTGTACTGGTCAAGCCAAACTGGACACTTTTAGTTGAGAATTTTCAAACTCTACCGGTGACAGATCACCATTAGCTGAATGAAGTCGCTCCAAGTTGTAATATTTCATGTAAGCAGTCACATCTTG
>NZ_WSRZ01000099.1 GCF_009828585.1 Shewanella litoralis
GTTTAAACCAAGAAGAAATATTTTATATTATTATAACAACAATGTCACACCAAACATGCATGTCATAAAAGTCACTCATAGAGTAACCGAGACTTATTTTATGTAAAATACACACACGTTTAACAACCAAAGATGTTTGGTTGATTAACATGGGAAGTAACAGATACATCTGTGGTATGGGAATCGATAGTTGCAAGATCCATGGTGTGCTCTTTCAAGGTTAATGCACTGATTCCTGCAAGCGCCGTTGTTTCCACAGACTCCGGACCAAGTCCCACTTGACCTCTCGCAAAACTTCTGTGCTTCCACCATTGCCGGTGCTTCAAAAGCAGCAAAGAGAACAAGAGCAGCGAAGATAAGGGTGAGGATGGATGCAAACTTAGCCATGATGATTGTTACTACTTTGTTTTCGATGTATGTATG
>NZ_WSRZ01000100.1 GCF_009828585.1 Shewanella litoralis
CGAGAGCGAGTTGTTATCCATGAAAAGCCTAATTGATGGAGTATTCTGTAGATGTTGGCCTGCTTAAAGGTCACATTAAATTCAGATTGAATAAAAAGACAAACATCTCTTGCCATTAATCTACCACCACTCTCAGATAAGCTTTGTGCTTGTATAAACTCTTTCAGACTTGCCTGTTGTTTTGCTGACAATTGTGCGGGTCTACCTGGATTATGTTTATCATCCAGGCCTTTGATACCATGAGTTAAATAGTTTGTAACCCAGGCATTTACACTTGTTCTACTAACCTTCAACATGTTGGCAATCACGGTGCGAGAATGACCTTCGGTAAAGTGGAGTAAGGCGAGGTAACGGATACGTTTACGAGCACTTTTTTCAGATTTAGCTAATGCAGCAAGATTGATATTATT
>NZ_WSRZ01000101.1 GCF_009828585.1 Shewanella litoralis
GTTACCTTGTGTGGCGTTATAGCAGGAGCCGAGGGCTGGAGCGAGATCCGTGATTACGCTGATGGTCATCTTGATTGGTTTCAACAGCATGGATATTTAAGTGATGGTGTCCCTGTCGATGACACTATCGCGAGGACCATCTCACGCATTGACCCCGAGCAATTTAGGCTGTGTTTCATAAAGTGGATGCAAGCCATGCATGAAATAACGCAAGGTCAACTTATCGCGATAGACGGCAAGACATTAAGAGGCTCCTATCAACGTGGAAACCGACAATCAACGATTCATATGGTGAATGCGTTTGCATGTAAAAACAAACTCGTTCTTGGGCAAGTCAAGACCTCTGAAAAGTCCAATGAAATCACAGCAATCCCAGAGCTAATAAAGCTTCTGGATATTGAAGGTGC
>NZ_WSRZ01000102.1 GCF_009828585.1 Shewanella litoralis
CCGGTTACTACTTACTGATGTAACTTAATAGTCGTTACATGAGCCATGTTAGGACCCCGATACCGACCCCGCCGGCGTGGTCGACGATTTCCCTCATTCAGCGCTTATCGCTATCGACCCACTAGGGTCGATTAATTCTTTCAAATATTTTTCCTCTCAGACGACGCCCTGAGCCGAGGTTCGCGCCCAACTGGGCACCCTCAGGCCTGTTGTCTTAAACGTTGTACCGGGTGAGAGCCTTCAGCGCTCCCCATTTGTCCGGCCAAGTAGTTAATGCCATCTGCGGCAAATCTACAATAAGTCACGTCAAAAAAAAAAAGGTCAATTTATGGCGCTTTTAAATGGTTGCCACTTAACGGTTGTGTTGTTGTGTGTACAGAATTTTTTTGATATTTAT
>NZ_WSRZ01000103.1 GCF_009828585.1 Shewanella litoralis
TCTGGAAACCATAGAGCTGTGGTCCCACCTGATCCCATTCCGAACTCAGAAGTGAAACACAGTATCGCCGATGGTAGTGTGGGGTCTCCCCATGTGAGAGTAGGTCATTTCCAGGCGCCTAATTTACTCGAAAGAGTAGTGATAAGCCCGTTGCAAATGCAATGGGCTTTTTTACGTCTGGAATTTGAGCTTTGTGCATCAATCTGTATTTATCAAATGAGCAAGATAGCAGTGTGGTCGATATGCCCATGTGAGAGTAGGTCATACCAATTATACCAATTACATTAAATATATGATCTAATTAACCGTCATTCTCTTATTGCTATATTTATGAATAATATCAATCTTGCTGCATTAGCTAAATCTGAAAAAAGTGCTCGTAAACGTATCCG
>NZ_WSRZ01000104.1 GCF_009828585.1 Shewanella litoralis
GCTAAGACAAGCTCTGGGCTTAGGTTTCCGACGTTAGTTCCATCAATAGCATTGGGCAGTCCCAAAGCCTTAAGAGCAAGCTGTCCGGCCTTTTGTCCCGATATCATCATAGCACCAAAGGTTGGTCCCATTCTTGGGGCACCATCGATCTCAGCAACTTCCATACCGGTCACAATCATACCAGGAACAACTTCTCTGGTCAATCTCACAATAGCGTCTTCAGCAGTGTTCATGTCCAAAGCCTTCATCCCAGGAACATGATCGATCATGCCAATGCTCTTCAACCTCTTGACACCAGTGGCTCCAAAAGGACCATCATGTCCACAAGAGCTCACAACAATCTTCGCCTCCATGACGTTAGGGTCCATGCACGACTGTGAGTCGTGGT
>NZ_WSRZ01000105.1 GCF_009828585.1 Shewanella litoralis
TGTTGCTGAAAATTGCCCTCTGGATGTTGCTGATAACTCTTGGCACCTGGGGAACTCCCTCTGGATGTTGCTGAAAATTGCCATCTGGATGTTGCTGATAACTCTTGGCACCTGGGGAACTCCCTTTGGATGTTGCTGAAAATTGCCCTCTGGATGTTGCTGATAACTCTTGGCACCTAGGGAACTCCCTCTGGATGTTGCTGAAAATTGCCCTCTGGATGTTGCTGATAACTCTTGGCACCTGGGGAACTCCCTCTGGATGTTGCTGAAAATTGCCCTCTGGATGTTGCTGATAACTCTTGGCACCTGGGGAACTCCCTCTGGATGTTGCTGAAAATTGCCATCTGGATGTTGCTGATAACTCTTGGCACCTGGGGAACTCCCT
>NZ_WSRZ01000106.1 GCF_009828585.1 Shewanella litoralis
TGGATGTTGCTGAAAATTGCTGATAACTCTTGGCACCTGGGAAACCCCCTCTGGATGTTGCTGAAAATTGCCCCTCTGGATGTTGCTGAAAATTGCCCTCTGGATGTTGCTGAAAATTGCCCTCTGGATGTTGCTGAAAATTGCCCTCTGGATGTTGCTGAAAATTGTCCCTCTGGATGTTGCTGAAAATTGCTGATAACTCTTGGCACCTGGGGAAACCCCCTCTGGATGTTGCTGAAAATTGCTGATAACTCTTGGCACCTGGGGAACCCCCTCTGGATGTTGCTGAAAATTGCTGATAACTCTTGGCACCTGGGGAACCCCCTCTGGATGTTGCTGAAAATTGCCCTCTGGATGTTGCTGATAACTCTTGGCACCTG
>NZ_WSRZ01000011.1 GCF_009828585.1 Shewanella litoralis
GCTAATTGCATTAGGGCTGCGGGTATATAAAACACCCGATTTACAAGCCGGATATATGAAGGCAATGAATTTGTTTATTAACGCTTCGAAATCACTTGCAAAACGGGTGGGTCCATATATGACGTAATAAAAAACCAACACCTGGATTCCGGCTCAAAATCACTGCCGGAATGACGTACTAAACACCTGGATTCCGGCTAAAATCATTGCCGGAATGACGTACTAAAAACCAAAAAACCGTAAGCGTAGTGTTCTGTATACCGTCATCTAGCCACTAGAAGGACGAAGTCCGCTCTCAGGCGAGCTTGCGAGTTCCTAATACCTCGCACTAACCACCTAAGATCAATATACGTTCTTACCTACAAAGCCTTTAAAAAACGTCAAAAACACGATTTTTACATCCCACCAGAGTGACCAGTTGCGGATGTAGGCTAAATCATATTCCACGCGCTTTTCCATCTTATCTAAAGTATCGGTTTCACCGCGCCAGCCGTTAACTTGTGCCCAGCCGGTAATGCCGGGGAGCACTTTGTGGCGTAGCATATAGTAAGTCACTAATTTACGATATTCTTCATTATGTGCTACTGCATGTGGGCGTGGGCCTACCACCGACATATCGCCTTTTAATACATTAAAAAACTGCGGTAACTCGTCCAATGATGTACGGCGAATAAAGGCGCCCACTTTAGTAATACGCGCATCGCCTTTACTGGCTTGCACGACTTTGTTGGCGTTCTCAGTCACCGTCATTGACCTAAACTTCCACACCTTAATTTTACGTCCGTCCAGGCCATATCTGTCTTGCTTAAACAAAATCGCCCCAGGGGATGACAAATAAACTGCAATCGACACCGCCACCAACACCGGTGAAATCGCCACAATGGCGCAAACACTAAACACTATGTCGAAGCTACGTTTATAAAAGCGCTTCATGCCATTCACTGGCGACTCAAACACACTAATCGTATCAACATCACCCACACTGCCAATGCGCGCATGCATTAAATTTTTCATTAAAAAGTCAGGGGTAATGAGTACATCTACGGTGGTGTTACCTAATTGCTCAATAATATCAGCAATACGCTTCTCTGCTAATAGGGGTAAACAAATATACAACTTTTGAATTGCGCCACTTTTAGCCAACTCAATCGCCTGGTTTATATTGCCCTCAATTAACTTAGGCTCCAGATTTACTATTCTGCCAGGCTCTCTGTCATCAAAAAAACCAACACAGTCAAACCCTAACTCATCATGCTTCCATATTTCGTTATACAGGCTCATTCCAGTTTCGGTTAAGCCAACAATCGCGACTTTCTCAACACTTAAACCTTTACTGCGGCGTATACGTTTAATTTCGCGCACACACAAACGCCAACTCAGTAATAACACCACAGTAAACGAGTACCAGCCCACCATCACCACGCGCGAATATAACTCGGTATATTTAAATAAAAACAGCACCGCAAATATTAGCAAAAAACAAATGGTGATAACGCCAATTAATAAGCGGCACATGTGAGCAAACTTACCCAAACGCCAGGAGCGGTATAAGCCTATAGATTCACCAATATAGCTAAACAGCAATAACACGCCGCCTAAGGTTAATAAGTAGTCTTTATTAAATGCCACATTATAACCTTGCATAATCACTAATAATGCAAAAACCACTAATGAAATATCAATAATGCGCAATAAAAAGCTCGAAGAAGAACCAACAAATTGGAATTTGGATGGTCTGTCCATTTGACTCACCTAGAAGAGTTATAAAACTAAAATTTTATATCCGCCAGTAACGGCAAAACATGATTAACAATTTTTTTGGCTTGTTCTAACGTATGACTTTCTGCATAACATCTAAACTCAGGCGCATTACCAGACGGTCTTAAATGCACCACATCATTATTGGTTAATGTTAACCGCAAGCCATCGGTAATATTAACGTTTAATAAACCCACACCAGCAAAACCCAGTTGTTCTACTAATTGGTTAGTATGTTGTTTACCATAGCTAATAATCTGCTGACTTTTTTCTATCGCAAATTCAGTTAACCGATCACTGTGAGTATAACGTTGTGGCAACTCGCTCATTAACGACAGCACAGAAGATTGCCTTGCACTAAACAACACCATTAATACCGGTAATAAGGCATCTCGCGTGGGTAACGCGGTTAACTCATGCTGGTTCACAGTTACATTGCTGCCTAATAAAAAGCCCCCATTGGCTTCAAAACCGGCATAGGTTTCATAACGGTCTTTTAATGCTTCAAAGCCAGCAATAACATAAGGCGAGCCAATTTTAGTGCGCAGCACATGGGCAAACTGATGTGATAACTCAACCGCACTATTACAACTAACAGGTATTGCTAACGCGCGAATATTTAAGGCTTGAGCACACAATAAACATAAAATATCACCGCGCAGCCATTGCCCCTGCTCATTAGCGAGCATTGGCCTGTCGCCATCACCGTCGGTTGAAAACAACGCATCTAACTCATATTGCGCTGTCCACTCAATGGCTTTTTGGCAATCGGCTTCGCTCACCGCTTCGGTATCAATCGGCACAAAGGTATCACTGCGACCAATTAACACCACTTCGGCACCTAATCGCTCAAACAATGCAGGGTAAATGTCACGCCCTGCACTCGAATGCTGATAAATACCAATGCGTTTACCCGTTAAAAATGGACTGTCAAACAAATCAAGGTAACGCGATACATATGCATCTGCAGCATCGTTGCTCGCCAGTAGTTTGACTAACGCCTCTAATGGCTCAAATACAAATTGACCATTAATAATCGACGACTCATCCGCTTTGGTAATTTCTCCATCTGGGCGATAAAACTTAAGCCCGTTTCTGTCAAACGGAATGTGGCTGCCAGTCACCATAATAGAAGGAATATTCAACGCCATTGCTTTATACGCTAAGGCAGGCGTTGGGATAACACCATAATAAATCACCGACAAACCCAATTGCTCAGCAGCGCTGGCGCAGGCTTGTGCCATGGCATAACTGCTTGGGCGGTTATCTATTGCAATCGCCACTGTGTTAAACGAAAACGCAAAACGCATGGTTTCAATAAACGACACGGTAAATGCTGCGCACACATAGGCGCTAAAATCGTCTACCAATCCCCTCGCGCCGCTGGTGCCAAAAGCAATATTGCTGTGCCTAATCACGTTGTGGCTAACTAGCATTAGTTTGCCTCCACAGGCGCAACTCGACCATAACGATCTTCAAAACGCACAATATCATCTTCACCGAGGTACGAGCCTGACTGAACTTCAATCAGTTCTAAATCCACTTTACCTGGGTTTTCTAATGCGTGAACCACGCCAACAGGAATATAGGTAGACTGGTTTTCGGTAAGTAAAATCTGCTTATCACCATTAGTCACTTTGGCCGTACCCGACACCACAATCCAATGCTCAGCGCGATGATGATGCATTTGTACCGACAACTTAGCGCCAGGCTTTACGGTAATACGCTTAACCTGAAAACGGCCACCATTATCAATTGAATCGTACTTACCCCATGGGCGATACACTTCACGATGATGTTGCCATTCGCTGCGCTGCTCGGCTTTAAGTTGCTCAACCACCTGTTTAACCTGCTGCACTTGCGACTGTTTTACTACTAAAATGGCGTCTTTGGTTTCAACTACAACAACATCATCTAACCCAATAACAGCCACTAACTTTTCGTTAGCATTCACATAGCTATTACTGGTATTGATACCAATCACATCGCCTTTAAACACATTGCCTTGCTCATCTTTATCGTCTATTTCCCACAGTGCCGACCAACTGCCGACATCGTTCCAGCCACAATCCATTGGCACAACCACTGCGTGCTGGGTTTTCTCCATTACGGCATAGTCAATCGAATCGTCTGGACACGCCTCAAAAGCAGGTTGGTTAATACGAATAAAGTCTACGTCATATTGTGGATTTGCTATCGATGCTTCACACGCTGCAAAAATTTTAGGGCTATGTTGCTTTAATTCTTGTAAGTAGGTACTGGCTTTAAACATAAACATGCCGCTGTTCCAGTAATGCTCACCTGTCGCGATATAATCTTGTGCGGTGGCTAAATTCGGTTTTTCAACAAACTTGGCTACGTTAAACCCTAATGCATTCTCTAAGCTATTTTCTAAGCCATTGCCTAAACCATTGTTTAAACAATGGCTCAAAGCATCACCGCGCTTAATATAACCGTAACCCGTTTCTGGTGCGGTAGGCACTATGCCAAAAGTCACCAGTTGGTTTTGCTCTGCCAGTGGAATAGCCTTATTCACTGCATTGCAAAAAGCCGCTTCGTCTTTAATCACATGGTCTGCAGCTAATACTAACAATAACGGGTCATCTCCCTTGCTTAACGCCAGCATTGCAGCCAGTGCAATAGCGGGAGCCGTATTACGGCCAACAGGCTCGAGCACAATACCGCTATTGGGGATCTGGTTTACACGTAATTGCTCGGCAACAGAGAAACGGTGCTCTTCATTACAAATCACTAACGTTGGCGCATGTTCAATACCCGCTAAACGATTTGCAGTGGTTTGCAGCATTGAATGCTCGCCTAACAAGGTCAAAAATTGCTTAGGAAATTGCTGGCGCGACAAAGGCCACAAACGCGAGCCTGAACCACCCGCCATAATGATAGGTAAAATCATAAAATCCCTTTATTAATCTAATTTGGCGTGTTGTTTAATATCAATAAAATAGTTTTTGCTATGTATATGCACATGCTCAGCCATTAACAAGGCATCAATATCAAACCACTGGTAATGCGCATGCTGAATGCCTAAAGGTAAAGCAGTTAACTCATGTTTAAGTTTAAGCACATAAGCTATCGCTACATAATGGGTACTAACATCATTATCAAACACACAGTCATCATAAAAATGATCATATGGGCCTAATAATGAGGCCTCGGTAATACCAAATTCAGTGCCTAACTCATCAGAGGTCAGCCTTTTAAAGGCATCTGCAATCGACTCGTTTTTAACAATCCGGCCACCGGGTACAAACCAGTAATCCTGGGCAGGCTTATTAAGACGCTTGCCCAACAGTGCCTGACCTAAATGGTTTATTACCACCAAATCAATAGACACTAACGGGCTAGACGCAATAACCGTTGCAAAAGTATCTTTATCAAGAAACATCACACACCTTATTTTCTAAAGCTGTCTTGATTGGCCAAAAACCACTGGTAAGTGGTTTGCAAACCATCCGCTAACTCAATACTGGCTTGCCAACCTAGTGATGCTAGGCGCGATACGTCCATCAATTTACGCGGTGCGCCATCTGGCTTGGTAGCATCAAACTCAATCTCGCCTGTAAAACCGACTACCTTAGCAACGGTTTCAACCAGTTCACGAATAGTGCAATCAATACCCGTACCCACGTTAATGTGGCTCAGCATTGGCTCAGTATTAGCAAGGTATGTAGCTTGCTCTAAATTCATTACATAAATAGAGGCGGCGGCCATATCATCAACATGTAAAAACTCACGCATCGGCTTACCAGAGCCCCAGGCCACTACTTTTTCTGCATTGGCTAATTTAGCCTCATGAAAGCGCCTAATTAATGCAGGAATAACATGGGAGTTTTCAGGATGAAAATTATCATTCTCGCCATACAAGTTTGTTGGCATAACAGAACGATAATTACGACCGTACTGACGGTTATAAGACTCACACATTTTAATGCCGGCAATTTTAGCAATGGCATAAGGCTCATTAGTCGGCTCTAATGTGTCAGTTAGCAACGCCGTTTCGGCCATAGGTTGCGGGGCAAGCTTAGGGTAAATGCAAGACGAGCCTAAAAACAGTAAGTCTTGAACTCCCGCCATGTGAGCACCATGGATGATATTATTTTGAATGGTTAAGTTTTCATAAATAAACTCAGCCGGGTAAGTATTGTTAGCCACAATACCGCCCACTTTTGCCGCGGCTAAATACACTTGATCAATCTTGTGTTCAGTAAAAAAATTAAACACAGCTTGTTGATCAAGTAAATTAAGCTCATCACGGCTACGAGTGATTAGCTTAACGTTATTATCAGCACTTAACTGCCTCACAATAGCAGAACCTACCATGCCGCGATGGCCTGCTACAAATATGGTTTTGATACTCATAACTTATTCAACCGATACGCTGTTGTGGTAACCGTTGGCTTTTAATAACGCATGCTGCTTGGCTTTACTTAAGTCATTAAGTACCATTTCAGCACACATTTGCTCAACGGTAATTTCTGGCTGCCAGCCTAAAATGGCTTTGGCTTTAGACGGATCGCCTAATAAAGTTTCAACTTCTGCAGGTCTAAAGTAACGTGGGTCAACGCGCACAACCACATCACCAACCTTTAGCGCGTGCGCATTGTCACCGGTAATCGATGCCACTTTGGCCACTTCATCAAGACCAGTGCCAGTGAATTCAAGCTCAATGCCTAATTCTTTAGCAGACAAACGCACAAAATCGCGTACCGAAATCTGTTTGCCTGTGGCAATAACAAAATCATCGGCAACCTCTTGTTGTAGCATCATCCACTGCATGCGTACGTAATCTTTAGCGTGGCCCCAGTCACGTAGTGCATCCATGTTACCCAGATAGAGGCACTTCTCTAACCCTTGCGAAATGTTAGCCAGTGCACGGGTAATTTTACGAGTCACAAAGGTTTCACCACGGCGTGGTGATTCATGGTTAAACAAAATGCCATTACAGGCATACATGCCGTAAGACTCACGGTAGTTAACTACAATCCAGTAGGCATACATTTTGGCTACTGCGTAAGGTGAGCGTGGGTGAAACGGCGTGGTTTCTTTTTGTGGGATTTCTTGCACTTCACCGTATAGCTCAGAGGTAGACGCCTGGTAAAACTTAGTCTTTTTCTCTAGGCCTAAAAAGCGAATAGCTTCTAATAAACGCAAGGTACCCATGGCATCAACATCGGCAGTGTACTCTGGCGCCTCAAACGACACGGCTACATGGCTTTGCGCCCCCAGGTTATACACCTCATCAGGCTGCACTTCTTTTAAAATACGGGTCAAATTTGAGGTGTCGGTTAAATCGCCATAATGCAAAAAGAATTTAGGACTGGTTTCATGACGGTCCTGGTAAATATGGTCAACACGTTCAGTGTTAAAGCTTGATGCACGGCGTTTAATTCCGTGCACTTCATAGCCTTTTTCTAATAACAACTCAGCAAGGTATGAACCATCTTGCCCGGTAACACCCGTGATTAACGCGACCTTACTTGTCATAACATGTCCTTGTAAAACGAATATAAAATGAATATTTGAAGTTTGAAGTTTGAAGTTTGAAGTTTGAAGTTTGATTAAGATTTAGATTTAGATTTAGATCCAACAAGTGTTGTTAAATCAGACACAAATTGGTCAATAATTTGTTTTTTATTTAAAAATTGCTCTGCAAAACCACGTGCGACGCTATTGGTTTGGGTTAAATCTCGAGTTAACAGAGTATTTAAACCCGAAATAAAAGCATCAGTATTTTCAGGCTCAACACAATCATAAACACCTGGGTACTTGGCTGCTATTTTGCCAAGTTCAGTATGGGCCTCAGCTGTAACAATGGCATGGCCGCCTGCAGATAAAATATTGGTTAACTTTGAGGGGAGTACAGCATCTGCAGCTCCTTTTTTTTGTACCACTAAATGAATATCTGCAAGGGCTAGCATTTCTGGCACACGCGCCCAGGCTTGTAACGGCTTAAAAAACACATTTGTTAATTGTAATTGGTGAGCTAATGCTTTTAGTGTATCAACGTAGGCACCCGCTCCTACCAACACAAATTTAATATTTGGCTGGCTTGCAAAGTGTTTAGCTGCCTCAAGTACAATTTCTAGCCCTTGCTTATTACCAATATTGCCCGCATACAAAATGACTTTATCGTCAGCGCTAAAGCACCATTCAGCTTTTAAACTTGAGCCATCTGTATCTGGGGTAACAAATTCTGTATCAGACCAGTTAGGAAAATGAATAATATTGGCAGGATCGACGCCTTTGTTTTTGGCGTTTTCTATCATCGAATAGGAGATGGTAGAAATAGCATCAAAACGTTGCATTAAAAAACGCTCACATGATTTAGCAATTTTGGCAGTAATGCCATTGCCCATCATGCCTAATCCAAATAATGCATCAACTTCGTAATCTTGAATGTGCATTACCGTTTTTGCACCAACCAATTTGGCAAACAATAAAGTAAAGGGGGCACAAAATAATGTGGGCTGTACCAACATAATCACATCTGGCTTGTTAAACATACGACTAGCGAGTGCCAACGTTGAAGAAAAAGCAAAACTAGCCAAATGGATAATACGTTTTATGGTTGTTACTTTTGCAGGCACATACAAAGGGCAACGTATTACATTAACACCATCAACATGAGTGGTATTAAAGCTAAAGCGCTTAAAACCACTATGAATTTTCCACTCAGGGTAATAAGGTGGCGCCACTATTGCGGTTACATCCATACCACGATTAACTAACTCAGGGCACATTTCACCGTTATATTTGCCTATGCCGGTTAACTCTGGTGAGTAATTAAGGCTTTGTAGAATTATATTCATCGTAACGTAAGACCAGTGAATTTTTCTAGCCAGTTAATTCTCTCACCATTCGTTGGTAAATTAGCAATATTCATTTCAGCTTCATACACACGTAAATCGACTAAAGACCGATACCAATAACCTTGAAAAAAATGGAATGCAAAACCTTTTTTACCATCTAAAAAACCAAACCGAATAAAATATCGATATAAAAAATATAATAAAGGTCTTACAAAAATAGGGAGTTTATTATAAACACCTTCCTTCACCGTTCTTTTAAACTTTGCCTGCGATCCTTCTTTATTTTCTTTTAAGGAATCGTCTATTGTGAATAAAGAATATTTTTTATCCAAAATATCAAGCATTTCTCTATCAGCATAATTATTATGCTTTTCTGTCCACCAACGGGTATTATTTAAATTGTCATCAATAATATGCCCTGAAAGTTGCGAAGTTGTTCCACGGCTTAAAACAATATGCTCGTCCATCCAGCGATTTTCAATCCGCCCTTGACCCGTTCGCCATATACGTAATAGGTTTAATGGGTATACAGCACCATATTTAATCCATTGACCTAAAAAGAAGTATTTTCTTCTAATATAGAACCCGGATATTTCAGGTTTAACCAAACTAAAGTTTTTATTAATTAATTCATCAATTAAATCCTGTTCGATATACTCATCTGCATCCATTCGCATTACCCATTCAGTTTCAATTGGACAATTATCTAAACCCCATTGAAATTGATCAGCATAATTCTTCCACTTACGCTGATAAACTTTTACACCTAAACCTTCACATATTGATACTGTGTTATCAGTCGAATAACTATCAACAACAAAGATATTATTTGTAAAAGTTAGCAATGACTTTATACAACGTTCAATGTGATGTTGTTCGTTATATGTGAGTATCAAAACCGCTATACTGGTCATTTATCACCCCATACCCTATCTTTTATTTTGACAGCAGGATTTCCAGAATATACTGACCAAGGTTTTGTATTTTTCATCACTACAGCTCTGGCGCCAACGACACAACCATCTGATAAATAGACATTAGGTCCAATAAATGCGTCAGCACAAACCCAAACATTGTCTTCTACTGTGATTGGACACAATAAAAGTGGATGTAATGGATCATTGTAATCGTGAGTACTTGCACATAAATGTGTTCCTTGACTAATAATCACTTGTTCACCTATTACAATCTTTCCTTGATTATAAACATTTACATTTGGTCCTATTGTAGAATAGGCACCTACTATCAAATTAGATGGCAACCAAATTTTAGCGGTTGGGTATACTCTACTATCTAGACTAATCTTAGCTCCAAATACTTTAAGTATAAAACAACGCCATTTGAAGAGAAAAACTGGACTGAACCGAAAAAATATAAAGTAAGCTATAGTCCATACAGAACGAAATAATTTATTGCTAAAATTAAAGATAGGATCGGTCAGTGATTGTTTTTTTAACATTTTAAACAAATTTCCTTATACATCTGGTCATATAAAGAAGTAACATGCCGCCAAGAGTAATTATCCGAAACATACTTATGACCTAAGCTTGCTAATACACTCAAATCTTCAGGGGAATAGCTTAACAATATTCTAAGAAGGGATTTCTTTAATCCTTCTCTATCTACAGGGCATTCAAGCGCTGCATCTTTATTAAATGCTTCACTTAAATTGCAATGCTTTGTCATCATAACAGGTGTACCATAAGCCCAAGCTTCTAGAACTGCCATAGGTAAACCTTCAGAAAAAGAGGGAAGAATAAAAACATTAGTATTTTTAAATAGCATTTCTTTCTCTTTTCCATATACAGGACCGATAAAGTTAAACCTTTCAGGCTTTATTTGTATCAACTCCTTAATTTTTTGGACTAACTTAACATCACCCCAACCTGCTAGATTTAAGATAAATGGTTTTTTCCTGTAAACATCCTCAGATATATCTAAAATAGAACAAATTAGATTAATTATATTCTTTTTTTCATGGAATCGACCTAAAAAAGTTATATTGAACACAGGGTTTAAACGAAAGTAATTATTTATTTTTAAGGTATCTATACCATTAGGTATTACAAATATTTTTGCTTTAGGATTAATCTTCAAAATTGAATCCGCTTCCGTTGAGTTTAAAGCATGAAAAGCAAAGGCATTATTCCTAGAAGATTTTTCATAAATTAAGTTTGCAAAAAGCTTTTGAGTCTTACCTCTAGATAAAATCCAACTATCTAGCATGCCATGAGGTGATATAACATATGGTTTTTTATTTATATTATTAAATAAATTATTATAGATGGTATTTGCCATCCAAGTACCATGACAATGCAATATATTACTATCATCTTGAAAAACCGAATTCAAAAGTTGAATTGAAAAACCAAGCCTTTTGGGGCCAACTGTCTTATAGACTATATGCTTTATCCTAGATTCCAGTTCATATTGACTACCTGAATTAATAGTTTTTATGCAAATATCGTAATCAGAATTAATCGTAGATAAATTATTATAGATTTGTATTACAGCGGTAGCGACACCACCACCATCAGTATTTATCGTGGGTACATTGATACATAATTTCATATAAAAACCTAAATGATATCCATTAATCTATTCATATTTCTTCTATACTTTTCAACACTAAATCTTACAGTCTCCCTTGCTTCTTTATTATTAGTTATATCAAAAGATAAAGATTCATAAATTGAATCTACTGGCATATCGTTAATATCAAACCCCTTATCGTAGATGCCTAAATCTTTTAAGATATAATCAGTTTTTGGTAAATAAGCAATAGCAGTTGTTGGAACGTCAGACATTAAAGAAAATATACAAGAATGAAATCTAGTAGCTAAAAATACATGAGAAAAAGAAATTAGCGACCTTAATATTTCAGGTTCGTAATCTTCTTTAATATGAACAACTTTATTAGGCACGCTTTTAGCAATTTCTTCACTAATATTTAGATCATCCTTAACTTGATTAAATATCAGCGTTCTCATACCAAAGTTATCATGAATACGATTAATGATTTCAACCATATTATTTATATATATTCTTCTCTTATCAATTGGATTTAGTTGATGTGGATAAGTCCAATCTACACATGTCATGCCTAAAAACTTCTCTCCCACATGTACACCATGCCTTTCAAATATATATTTGCATTCAGAATGATCTAAGTTGAAATTCCAAAATGCAGAATCTCCAGTTTTAAAAATTAAACTTTCTTTCACGCCGGCATTCAAAAGAAATGTGTAACTATAACCTTCTCTTGCACATATTGCATAACATTTATTCAAAATGTATTTAAAAATACTTCTTCCAAAGAAAGACTTTATTGGCCCATAACTTTGTGGAGCTAAAATAGTTTTAATATTAAAAACATTTGCTATATGCAAATGCATTAAAGCTACATACAACGCAAAGTTTGTATCATGTAAGTAACCACCAGGTGCACTTATTACCAAGTCAGAATCCAATATCCTCTCAAATGTAATTTTCTGCTCTCTACTCAGTAAATTAGATAGAATACGTATTTTGAACAATGCCGATAAAACTAAAATTAAAAATGAATAAACTTTATAAAAATATATATTAAATCTTTTGTGATTCGAAGAAGTATTACAAATCCTTTCGTTATACATTATATCAGGATGTACAATATCAAAACCTTCATCATCAAATAAAACAACCGAAATGTTAGCTTCAGGATATTTACATTTCAATTCATGAATACACTCATCTAAAAGTACAGAGTCCCCTCTGTTTGTTCTTCCATAAGCATTAACTATTGTTATTTCCATTAAAAAACTTACTCCATATCAAAGTGGAAAATAGCGCCAAAATAGAACAAAACGCTTCAAAAATTACTATACTAACCAGATTACTAAATTCAAAAAAAACTAAAAAAGTAACAAAAAACAACATGATAAAAAATGAATATGTAGCAGGAATATTATTATTCCCTAAACATTGAAGGTAAAATATATAGGTTGATATTAGATACCAAGTTAAGCTCTGAAATATAAATGCCATAGAGTCATATATAGAAACTGGTTGATACAGTAGCGGAACTAAAAAAAAGAAAACTACCATAAAAAATAGCGATATAAATAGGAAAAACTGTGATACCCCAACTGAAAATACAGATTTTAAGTAGAACCCCCTTTCCAAATATAATAATTTCATTGGAGCAAAAGCTACTCTCCTCACAAGTGTAACAACTTGGTTGAATATATTTTGAGATGTCTTTAAAAAATTATATACTGCAGCATATATCTCTGAGAAACCAGTGTAAATTATCAATGACAAAAGTCTAGGTATTAATTGACCTGGAAGTAAAACCACACAAATCTTTAGTGATTCGATAAAAACATACTTGTGCTGGTTAAGTAATTCAAATTTAAAAAAACAAGATATTTTCAAACCTGATACGATAAAAGTAACGATACTATATGATGTGTAAAAAAATGAAATTCCAATGGCTAAATACATTGCTGATTCATTTCTAAAAAATATAAAAATAGCCGTATAACACAAATGCATGCTCGATATGATATTAAACCAAGACTTTTCACTAGTTACATCAAGCAAAGAGTTAACATTTAGTGAATTAAAAAAAATAAATGGTGATATGTAAAATAAGAACTCACTTATAAATTCATCCTGTACAAAAAAAGAAATAATAAGGATTGCAACAGAACATATAAAATTGATAATTAATCTAATTGTTAAAAACGCATGAGTTTTCGTTTCATTTTCATAATTTTGTTTTAAATAAAATCCTCCCCCAAAGTCACAAATAAGTGATATTAATATGAATAAGCCAACTGCGTTACTAATTTGCCCTAATATTACAGGATATAAATTAAGTCCATACCCATAGGCCAAAAATAATAATAATTGACCTATAAAAGCACCTGATATTATACTAAAAATCTTTTTAAACTCTGCTCTAACGGCCATTATAAACCACTTTAACTCTGATATAAGATTCCATTAAAAAATAAAGGAAAATAATTAAACCTACTCTATATATACCTATATCAACCCCCCCCCTGACTAAGATAAAACCAAATAGGGTAGGTATGACTGCAAGCCTTAAACGACTAAATATGTCTAATGGGCAATCAATTATTATTTTATCTAGAAATCTAATTAGAAACCCGTAAAGCACTGCAATAATAAAAACACCAACCCAACCAAAGGCAATATAAGATTCACCGAATAAACCTGGAGGTATTCCTCCAGTCGTATCCCCATAAAAATTCTCCCTCATTAATCGGCTTAGTTGAAGCGGCTTGTTAACCCAGATGCTTCTAGGTATAAAGAACAAAACTGAATTAATATATACATCACCATAATCGTATCCATTCTCCTCTACATATTTTATCGATAAGCCTAAGTGATCGATCATAGGCAAACCTGTATATGCGGCTTCTATGATTGAAATAAAATTATTAGCAACATATGCATCAGCACCTTGTGTCTCGAAACGTTTTGAAATCATAGTTCCTGAAATAACTGCAAATATAAAGATACCTACTACAAATTTATTTATACCAATATTTTTTATTGTTTTATACTTCACTATAATCAATGATATTAGTAGCAAGAGAGCAATAGATCTTCCTCCAGCAAAAAAACAGTAAATCACTTGTGAAATTATAAATGGGATATAGTATCTTACATAATCCCTATACCTTTCATTAATGTAAAAAGAAAAAATTATTACACTCAAAACGTTACAAAAAAGTAGCAATGGGAAAATAAAGTTTACATTTGTATCTTCTAATGCAGTACGAGAGTAAGAAGCTTGTATGAACTCAGACAAACTACCGTAAATACTGACAGTGATCAAAAACTCTACCATTACAAATGTAACAAAAATAAAACTTAGCGAATAAATTTTATTTCGACTTATATATATTTCTTTTTTTTGTTTAGATATATTACTCCCATTATTTTTACCAGGGATAATCCCGTCGGAACCAACACTAGCCATAAATATAATAAAATTAATTATTGCAAATTCAACCCAAGGAATTGAATCAAACTTAATAGCCCAAAAAGCTATCATATGCGAGGGTGGAAGAATACTTGTCTCAAGCAATAAACCATACATCCAAGCGCCTAAGAAAGTATAAGTAAAAAAAATACTTCTTGTAGTAAATAGTCCACTTCTTATAGTGATTATAATTGGATAAATGTAAAAAAAAATGGTACCTAGTGATATCACGATAATCCTTGTCTCAAGATAAGAATACTTTGGAAGAATATAAGGCAGAATTAAATTAGCTTAAAGGGTAAACATTTACTATTTTAAAAAATATTTTTATAAAATTTATCCATTAATTTTCATAAGTAAATTACCATTGCATAATTTCAACTATAAAGTTTATTTTTGCCAATTTACTATATCATCAGCATGCTCTTTAATCTCAATTGAGTTGGTTACTAATTATAAATGGTAATTTTTTCGTGTAGTAAGGTACGCATACTTTAGCGTCAATACAGGGAAACCGCATGAGTGCTTACTTTTTGTGCTCTATGTTTAACCTGCAAGCAGAAGAACAAGAAACCATCCTAACTATGAAGATTTATCGAACTACGGAAGTTTATTAAACGACCTTAATTTGTGCGAAAAAAGTTCACAGTCTCGCCCTGAGCGTCAATACCTTCTGTATTTTCTAGCGCTTTAACTAATGGCGCCTTTTTTTTGCTTCTGGTCTGGTACCAAATACCGATAATACTTTTATCATTTCAAATTCCTTTAAAGCATTTCCATTGCTAACAAAATTGTTTTTAGCCCACTCGTATACAGGCACCGTCTATTACTTCTTCGTTTTAGTGGTTAGATAACGGTGTACGGATTCTAGGTTCTAGGAACTCGCAAGCTCGCCTGAAAGCGGACTTCGTTCTTCTAGAATCTAAGAAACACCTGGATCCCCGATTAAAGCATTCGAGGATGACGAGCCTTTAAAGCAACACCTGGATCCCCGATTAAAGCATTTGAGGATGACGTGCCTTTAAAGCAACACAGGGATTCCTGATACAAGCATTCAGGAATGACGTGCGTAACGATGGAGTGCGTAGAGCTGTTTTGCCTGAAAAAAGCACGCTACCGCCACTAGATTGCAGCCTCTAGATTGCTGTAAAACCTGTTAAATTGTTATTCTAAAAGCTTGTTTTTTATATGCTTAACACTTTTAAAATCGAACTTGTAAACTCACTTGTAAACTCATGTGTAAACTATCGAGCAAAACTTTAGATTTTTGACGTTTCAGAACGAAACAGTAGAAAAGGTCCTGCGGCTGTTGCTCGCTTGCCAGGCAGCTAAGTGATGTTTTTATTTGCTATCCACTTATTGCAATTGGCCATACATTTTAAAATGGTGCTGCTGTTGAGGCATTACACCTAAAAGTATGTATTTTGGACACAGTAGGAACTACACGATATGAGATCGCATCGGTAACTAATGAGGTTAAATCAGGTGATTTATGGCCTCAACAACAGTTCTCGGTGGCGTCATGCCTTGTATGAATGTTCCTTTTCTACTCTCTGTTTTTACGTCAGTCCTCTTAATGATTTGGCAATTATAATGTATACGGTAATTTAATGACAGTTTTTTGACGTTCTTTTGTTAATCGTTATTTTTTCATCACTTTTACGCATTTTAATCACGCAACACCGCTTTTTTACTACTTTAGGACTAACTACCACTCTTACCTTATTTGCTTGTGGTTTAGTTGTTCTTGTCATTTTTATGCTTCATGCCATTAACATTGTAATGTAACAGGCTGAAGGCTCTTTTGAGGTCCACGATGTCACATTTTGGAACAAAAAGAGCTGTTTTGGTGCAATAGCCTATACATCACTTTAGATATATCATTTTGTAACTTCTATATGACTCGTTAATTCTCTTTACTGCGGTAAAAACATAAGCACCTGTTTTAGCTTGCTTTAACATTTTTACCTAATATAAGTCGATAACATTCAGTTTGTGTTAGTACTTTTTGTTCGCACTAATTAAGGTTTATTTTTGTTAAAAGCCGTGTTTTTATCTCTCGGCTTCTGTTTATTGTTGTTTTTTGTCGCGAACATAAATTACAACAAACAATTAACATGCCAACAAATTGACAGCGTCAAATTTAGTTGTATATCTGGTGATTTTTTTTGTAAAAAATCACCGCTGCTATTTTGTACAACTTTAGAATGACCTAAAATGTTTTATTTCGTTTCAAACGCTTGTGAGCTGCTGTTGTCGTCATTTTATTGTCGTTTTGAGATTAACTAGATTATGATGTGCGCTGCTTTGGTATTAATTTACGTGTATTTATTACAAACACATTTGAACAGGCATTTACAGTAGACATTTTGAACAGCTGTTTTACTTTTTTTGGCAAGATGACTTATCGCCATTGGTTAATTGTGCCAGTGGTGTTTTCGGCTGTGTGTTTCGCCTCTCTAAGTGACAGTTTGTTTACTGATGCTTTTTTTACTCAAATGAGCCAGCGTTATGGCCAAGATAAGGTTGATGATTTTGTTGATTGGCATGAAACGATTAGTGATGGCCAAAATATTGATGATTACGACCGATTATTGTTAGCAAATAAGTTTGCTAATGAAAACATTGAGTTTAAATCTGATTCAGACCATTGGCATAAATTAGATTACTGGGCGACGCCTATAGAGTCATTAGGCACCGGCAGTGGTGATTGTGAAGATTATGCCATTTTTAAGTATATGACATTGATTGCTATGGGCATGGACGAACACAAGCTTAGGTTAATGTATGTGCGCGCTTTAACTTATGATGAACCACATATGGTACTGATTTATTTTGAGACGCCGTCGTCGTTACCACTGGTATTAGATAATCTTAATCGTAAGGTGTTGTCGGCAAACCGTAGGCCCGATTTAAAACCGATTTACTCTTTTAATGGCCAGGGGTTGTGGTTAGCAAAGGCACATGGTTTAAGCTCGAGTAAACCAGACAGTAAAGGGACTAATGATTGGTCTACTTTAATGCTGCGAATAGAAAATGGTGAATAACTTTTACAAGGTTAAAAATTATGTTTAGAAAGGGAATGTCTTTACGGATACAGTTGTATTTGTTAATTGCGTGTTTGTCTTTATTCAGCTTTGGGGCGTCGCTGTATAATAATGTGTCAAATATGCGCGACTATTTAAATGAGCAATTAGCGTCGCATGCGCAAGGTGCTGCCCACAGTTTGGGGTTGTCTATTTCGCCTTATATGGATGAAGAAGGTTTAGTGATTGCCGAAACCATGACCAACGCTATTTTTGATTCGGGCTATTACCAGCATATTACGTTTACTGATTTAGATGGCAAACTGATATTTGAGCGCATTAATCCACAAGGTAACTTTGCTGTACCGCAATGGTTTATTGATTGGTTTACTTTACACCCACCTGTTATGACCAGTGAAGTAAGCGATGGCTGGCGTATTGCGGGGCAACTTGAGGTGCAGTCGCATGCGGGTACCTCTTATAAAAGTTTGTGGGACCATGCAGTGAGCAGTTTAACTGCAACACTATTACAGTTGTTTGTGGCGATGATTTGCGCTTATTTAATTTTAAAGGCGGTGTTAACGCCACTGCGCAGCATTGAAAAACAAGCTGAGTCGGTGATTCAAAAGCGCTTTAGCCTTAATTCAATAAACCCGTTTACTTCAGAGTTACGTACTGTGGTAAATGCGATTAATCGTATGGTTGAAAACATTCAACGTTCGTTTAACGAACAAACAAAATTAGCAGAGGCGTTGTCGCAAGAGGTGTACATTGACCCTCACACTGGTCTGCCTAATCGCCGTGCGTTGTTAAAACGTTTTGAGTCGATTCAGGCTGAGTATGATACTCACGGTAATCGATTTTATTTAGGCTTAGTGTCGATGACGTCGTTAAAACACATTAACGATATTGAAGGTTATGGCAGTGGTGATGATTATATTTTGTCGGGTGCGCAGTTGTTTAGTCAACAAATGAGCCACATGCAAGATGCCACGTTATATCGTATTTCGGGTTCTGAGTTTGCCTTTTTAAGTTTACTGACTGAAGACGCAGCAAAACAAATTGACCAGCAAATTGCCGCCAGTATTTTGATTGAAAGCTCGTCGCGCTTTAATCATGGTTTTGCTAAGCATTCGCTGACCCGTGTTAATCATCAAGAAGACTTTGCCGAAGTGGTTAAACGCCTGGACCATCAGCTGGTGCATAATCAATATGCTGACAATGACAAAGGCCTGGTGTCGGCTCAGGCAATGCAAAAAAACCATTCGCGCGAAGAATGGGTGGGCATATTAACCCAGTTTACTGAATACTTTAAAAATGAGATTAGCCATTGTCATCCTAATGACTTTGCCATTAAGTGTATTCCGTTAGATAAAATATTTGATTTAATGCTGCAACCGGTAGTGGATGATAAGCAGTCGATACTTTACGTTGAGTCTTTTGTGCGCTTTAAAGTTGAGGGCGAAGTGTTATCGACCTTAGACGTGTTTGCTATGGCGGAGCGTTTAGGGGTGTTACAAGAGCTTGAGCAGGCGGTTGTGTGTTTCATTTTTTATAAGCTTACGCACATTGAGCATACCCGTGTGGCGATTAATATTAGTAACCGCGCGATGCATAATCCGGTATTTACGGATTGGTTGTTCGATCTTTATCAAAAAATGCACAAATCGCTTCCACCACTTTTGTATGAATTTAACGAGGCGGGTGCCATGCTTTCGCTTGAGTCTACGGAGAAATTTATCCGCCGGGCGAAACGATTAGATATTGGTATTGCGATTGAACGTTTTGGTTCTAGTTTGAGCTCATTTTGTTATATCAGAAACTTAAACATTGATTTTATTAAGATTGATCCTAGCTATGTGCGTGATATTGCTGAGGCTGACACACGCTTTTTTGTGCAAACAGTGACGCAAATATGCCATGGGATTGGTATTAAAATCATTGCGCCACAGGTGGAATCGGCAATGATAGGTGAACACTTTTCACTCATGAATATCGATGGTTTGCAAGGTAATGGATTGTATGCCGTACGGAATTTCAGTACAATCATACCTGCTAATGCAACCAACACATGGATCAGTGCATTGCAGCTGAACGACTTTAGTCACTCAACAAATAACGAGGCATCATGATGCGTAAAAACAAACTCACTTTATTACTAGTTTCAGCGCTGTTGACAACTGGGATGTCTGCCGGTGTTTCAGCTGCCAGCCTAGATGATTTCAACGCAGGTTTAGAAGCCGCAGTCGCCGCTGGCACTGTTGGTGATTACACCGAACAAATGCTTGCAGGCGCAACCGCTGAAGAAGCAGAAGCTATTTTAGCTGCCGCACTTCAAGCTGCTGGCGCTGATGAAGCTGCACAAACCAAAATTCTTGCTGCTGCAGCCACTGCTGGTGTGTCACAAGACAAGATTGCGGCTGTAGCTGCTGTAAACGGCGTATCTGCTAACGTAGTCACTGCTGCTACCAACTCAGCAACTGCTGCGGGTTCTAACAACGCTGCTAACTCTAACAACCCTGTTGCAATTGCAGCGGCTAACAGACCAAACCCTGGCCGTGGCAACGGTAACACTGGTGGTAATAACGGCGGCGGCGGTGGCGGCGGCGGAGCTGGTGCTTCTGGCAACTAATTAGCTCGCTAATTAGCAAACTACCCCGACATTACTGTCATATTAAAGCCCATTAATTTGGGCTTTTTTGTGGGTTAAAAAAAGAATAGAGACTAGGAACTCGCAAGCTCGCCTAAGAGCGGACTACGTCCTTCTAGGTTCTAGGCAAAGTTGACGCTCCACAATTGTTTCTTTATCTCATTTACTCGTCATCCCTGAGAGCTCGTATCAGGGATCCAGGTGTTGCCTCTCCCGCCCGTCATCCCTGAGATCTGTTATCAGGGATCCAGGTGTTTCTTTTGACCTTGCTTGGGCATTAAAAGCAAAAGCCAACACCTGGATTCCGGCTCAACAGCATTGCCGGAACGACGTGGTAGTGGACAGTGTCTGCTACTGCCCTATGCCGTCATCCCTGAGTGCTTGTATCAGGGATCCAGGTTTTACTCTAATGCTTTGCCCTCTTAGCCCGTCATCCCTGAGATCTCTTATCACAGGGATCCAGGTGTTTCTCTAATGCTTTACCCTCTTAGCCCGTCATCTTTTGCTGTCATCCCTGAGTGCTCGTATCAGGGATCCAGGTGTTTCTTTTGACGTTGCTTAAAAACGTAAAGACAACACCTGGATTCCGGCTCAACAGCATTGCCGGAACGACGTGTTAGTTGGCGGTGTTTGTATACGAATGAGCAAACAACGAAGTAGTGGACGTTGTTTGTATACGAATGAGCAAACAACGTGGTAGTGAACGGTGTCTGAATACGAATGAGCAAACAACGAAGTTGTGGCATGCAAGTGTTGGCCTACTCGTACATCATCTTTTGCCGTCATCCTCAAATGCTTTAATTGGGGATCCAGGTGTTGCTGTTGACCTTGCTTGGGCATTAAAGCAAAAAGCCAACACCTGGATTCCGGCTCAAAAGCATTGCCGGAACGACGTGGTAGTGAGCGGTGTTTGAATACCAATGAGCAAACAACGAAGTAGTGAACGGTGTCTGAATACGAATGAGCAAACGACGTGGTAGTGAACCGTGTTTGCTAGTGCCCTATGCCGTCATCCCTGAGTGCTCGTATCAGGGATCCAGGTGTTTCTTGTCTCTCATGTCTTGTGACTTTGACTGTCGTTTTCAAACGTAAAGCCAACACCTGGATTCCGGCTAAAAAGCATTGCCGGAACGACGTGGTAGTGAACCGTGTTTGCTACTGCCCTATGCCGTCATCCCTGAGTGCTCGTATCAGGGATCCAGGTGTTGCTGTTGACCTTGCTTGGGCATCTAAATTTCAAGATCTTCCCAGCGTGGATTAAACTTCTCAATTAATTTAATCTTCCATTCACGCTTCCAGTTTTTAAGCTGTTTCTCTCTGGTAATAGCATTATAGATGTCATCAAACACTTCGTAATAAACTAACATTTTAATTGAATGTTCTTTGGTAAAGCCATCAGCCAAGCCATTTTTATGTTCCCAATTTCGTCTGATTAAATCAGAAGTCACTCCAATATAGAGTGTGCCATTGGGCCGATTAGCCATGATGTAAATATATGATTGCTTATCCATAATTACTTAGCTCAATTAACGTAATCTCAAAATATAGCAGTTAAATGCAAGCTTCGTCGGTCCGAACAAAGCTCAGAATCCTGTTATTGAATGCAAAAGCTGAAATCAACACCTGGATTCCGGCTCAAAAGCATTGCCGGAACGACGGAATAATGGGCGTTGCTTGAATACTAATGAGCAAACAACGAAGTAGTGGGCGTTGCAGTAATCTTTATGCCGTCATCCCTGAGTGCTCGTATCAGGGATCCAGGTGTTTCTTTATAATCAGGTTCTAGATTCTAGGTACTAGGTAAAGCTATCATCGCCCCACCCGCCCGTCATCTTTATGCCGTCATCCCTGAGTGCTTGTATCAGGGATTCAGGTGTTTCTTGTCTCTCATGTCTTGTGACTTTGACTGTCGTTTTCAAACGTAAAGCCAACACCTGGATTCCGGCTTAAAAGCATTGCCGGAACGACGTAGTAGTGGGTGTTGTTTGTATACGAATGAGCAAACAACGAAGTAGTGGGCGTTGCAGTAATCTTTATGCCGTCATCCCTGAGATCTGTTATCAGGGATCCAGGTGTTTCTG
This sequence comes from Shewanella litoralis, assembly GCF_009828585.1. Taxonomy (GTDB): domain Bacteria; phylum Pseudomonadota; class Gammaproteobacteria; order Enterobacterales; family Shewanellaceae; genus Shewanella; species Shewanella litoralis. The sequence continues at coordinate 22,341 of NZ_WSRZ01000011.1, forward strand.
TTGACCTTGCTTGGGCATTAAAAGCAAAAGCCAACACCTGGATTCCGGCTCAAAAGCATTGCCGGAACGACGTGTTAGTGGACGTTGCTTGAATACTAATGAGCAAACAACGAAGTAGTGAACGTTGCAGTAATCTTTATGCCGTCATCCCTGAGTGCTTGTATCAGGGATCCAGGTGTTGCCTCACCCGCCCGTCATCCCTGAGTGCTCGTATCAGGGATCCAGGTGTTTCAGTTGACCTTGCTTGGACATTAAAAGCAAAAACCAACACCTGGATTCCGGCTCAAAAGCATTGCCGGAACGACGTGGTAGTTGGCGGTATTTGAATATTAATGAGCAAACAACGAAGTAGTGGCATGCAAGTGTTGGCCTACTCGTACATCATCTTTTGCCGTCATCCTCAAATGCTTTAATTGGGGATCCAGGTGTTTCTTTAAAATCAGGTTTTAGGTACTAGGTACTGGGTTCTAGGCAAAGCTATAGCCTCACCCGCCCGTCATCTTTTTGCCGTCATCCCTGAGTGCTCGTATCAGGGATCCAGGTGTTTCTTTAAAATCAGGTTCTAGATTCTAGGTACTAGGTAAAGCTATCATCGCCCCGCCCGTCATCATTTGCCGTCATCCCTGAGTGCTTGTATCAGGGATCCAGGTGTAGCTTAGATTCTAAAAGGACGAAGTCCGCTCTCTGGCGAGCTTGCGAGTTCCTAGAATCTAGGGCCTAGGGCCTAGGGCCTAGGGCCTAAAACCCCAAAACTAACACCTGGATTCCGGCTTAAAAGCATTGCCGGAACGACGGAATAGTGGGTTTCATTCTTAATACGAATTAACAAATGACGGGGGCAAGCCTAACTACAGCAGTGCTTGTTCTATGTCTGCTATTAAGTCTTGTACGTTTTCTAAACCAACCGAGATACGCAGTAGGTTGTCGGTGATGCCTGCGGCTAAACGGGCTTCTGGGGTGTAGGGTGAGTGTGTCATGGATGCGGGGTGTTGTATGAGCGATTCGGCGTCGCCTAGGCTTACGGCGATAGTGAATAATTTGAGGCGATTGACGAAGTTGATGGAGTCTTGCTTGTTGCCTGTTAATTCAAATGCGATAACGCCGCCGGCGCGTTTCATTTGGTTGCCGATAAAGCGGTGGCCTTGATGGTGTGTTAAGCCTGGATAAAACACCTGACTGAATTTAGGGTGTTTATCTAAATACTCCGCTAACACTTCTGCATTGTCGCAATGGCGGGTTAAGCGTACGTCTAAGGTTTTTAACCCGCGTAAGATTAACCATGCATCGTGTGGTGAAATCACTCCGCCAAAGTCTTTTAGTATTTCAAACTTTAATCGATGCATATGTTCTGCATTGCCGCACACAATCCCTGCTATCACATCGCCGTGACCGTTTAAGTATTTGGTGGCGCTGTGGATCACCATGTCGATCCCAAGTGAAAGTGGTTGTTGCAACAATGGGGTCATAAAAGTGTTGTCGACGATTGACACGAGATTATGCGCTTTAGCGACGTTTGCCATGGCAGTAAGGTCGAACACTTGTAGATGTGGATTAACTGGGGTTTCGCAAAATAACACTTTGGTGTTTGGCTTAATGGCCGCCTCAACTGCTGGCATGTCGGTAAAGTCGACTAATGTACTCGTAATGCCTAAGCGCGTTAACTGAGTGGTCATGAGCGCGAAGGTGCAACCGTAAACGGCTTTAGAGGCAACAAGATGATCGCCTGCGTGCAAATGGGTTAATAGTGCGCTTGATACGGCGGCCATGCCCGATGCGGTTGCGGCGGCGTCTTCTGCGCCTTCTAGCAATGCCATTTTGCGCTCTAATTCTGCGGTGGTTGGGTTACCTAAACGGGTATAGATGTAACCTTGTTCATCACCCGCAAAACGGGCTCCGCCTTGTTCGGCGCTGTCAAATACAAAGGTGGCGGTTTGATATAAAGGTGTGGTGAGCGAGCCAAAGGCTTCGCGTTGATGTCCGCCATGAATGGCGAGTGTGGCTAAGTTCCATTTACCCTGATTATTATTTTGCATTGCTTCTCCCTGCGCCACCTTGTTATGAGTTTTACCCTCTTTGGGGTTATTGTTGTGGTGGTCGGAATTTAAGATACAGCGGAATAAAATATAACCAAGTAATTGCTGAAAAATAACCCTTAAAATATTGTAAAAACAATTTTACAAACAGCTGTTTACATAAATCATCTATTTTAAATGTCAGGCTGGTAAACAAAGCCGTTATTTCGATAAGGATTGCTTCAGCTTTTGCATGCCTTGTTCAATGCTAACCAGTGGCTGGTAGCCTAAATCTTGCTTGGCAGCACTGATATTAAAGTAATGGCTGGTTGAGAGTTGCCGTGCGACAAAGCGTGTCATGATGGGTTCTTGTGATTTATTCAGTAATCCATAGACGGTTTCAAGCACTACACCTGCGGCGTAGGCGATACCTGCTGGCACGCGCTTTGTAACGGGCGCTAAATCGGCACAGGCTAAAATTTGATTTAACATGGCGGCCATGGTGATGGGTTCGTCGTTACTTAAAAAGTACGCTTTACCGGCGCTGTTAGCACGATTAACTAAATCAACACCTGCCAAAATATGCGCATATGCGGCATTGTCGACATAAATGGTGTCGACCAGTTTATCTTGTTTACCCACCAATTTTAATCGCCCTGCTTTGGCTCGCTCAATGACTCGCGGCACTAAATGAGGATCGTTTGGCCCCCAAATAAGGTGTGGGCGTAGCGCTGTGGTTTTTAAACTGTTGCTGTTGGCGGCTAACACCATTTGTTCAGCGAGGGCTTTTGATTCGCCGTAGTAATTTAAATACTCACTGGCATAAGGGGCTGACTCATTAATGCCGTTTTCATCGACGCCGGCAAAGGTGACACTTGGGGTGCTGGTATACACAAGCGATTGAATATTAAGTGTCTTGCAAGCATTGATAATATTGGCTGCGCCATCAACATTGGGTGAGTAGTAGCTTTGTTTGCTGCCCCACACACCCGCTTTTGATGCCACATGAAACACCATGTCACAACCTTGCATAGCCTGTTTTACACTAGCAAAATCGCTGATGTCTCCGCGATGCATATCAACGCCGAGTTCTACAAGATTAGGATAAGCGCCACGGGCAAAGCCCACCACGTTAATGCCAGCGGCAAGTAAACGCTGACAAATCGCGAAGCCTAAAAAGCCGCCTGCGCCGGTAACAAACACTTTGCTTACTTTAGCGCTGAGTTGCGAAAGTGCGTGTTGCTCTTGTTGTGCTAAATCAGTCAATTGCATGCAGAACCCTTATTCTCGCCACTTAGCTTGTGCCCATACCGCTAATTTTTCACGGAAAATTTTGGCGTTATGGCGCACATCGACCGGAAAGTCTGGATGAATTAAAAAGCGGTTAATGCCTTCGGTGTGCGGGTATTGTTCAGCGAGCTTAATCAAGTCTTGGTACAGTACGTTAGCGGTTGAACATACGATGTCTTTGTTTAACTCAATACACACCACAGGTACTGTATCGCCCGCAACTTCAACGCCTACGATGGCAGAGCGTTTCACTTGCGGATGGGTATTAAATACGCGCTCACAAGGAATAGTATAAAAACGTTTAAGCTTCTGTTGGCCACGTTTGGCGTCGACAATATGCCCTTTGCGGCCGCACATCCACAATAAGCCGTCATCGTCGAGATAACCTACATCGCCCATACGATGGCGATAAACTTCACCGTCGAAAATTTTGGCATTTTTGGTGGCTTGTTGACGCTGATAATATGATTGGCTAACCATAGGGCCACTGACTACGATTTCACCGATGTGGTTTGGCGCCAACGGCGTAACGTTATCCCAACGTGGCATCGGCTGATCGCTTATTGCAATAATGCTGATGTTAACCGACGAAATCGGTTTGCCGACACAAATGCCTTTGCCCTGATCGGTCAATTCACTGGTGGTAAATAGCGCGTCGCTACCAATCATACTGATGGGTAATGACTCTGTCGCGCCATAAGAGTTCAGCACTTGCACCCCAGGGTTGAGCATTTTACTGAAACGTTTAATCGAGCTAATGGTCGCGGGTGCACCTGCTGAAATGACTCGCTTAACGCTGTTTAGTTTATGTTGTGTTTGCTCGCCAGCCTGGCCAAGGCGTTCAAGTAATGCTGGGTTAACAAACATGTTGCTGCATTGATATTGCTCGATAGCGGCAAACAAGTTAGCAGGGTTGGCGGTAATGGGTTTACTGGCGTCCATGTCAGGCACAATTGAGGCCATGCCAAGCGCTGGACCAAATAGTGAAAACAGCGGAAAGGTCGCTAAATCACGCTCACCAGGGGCAATACCATAATCATCTTTTAATGCGCTGATTTGCGCTTCAAACATGGCATGGCTGTATACCACACCTTTGGGCGTACCTGTGCTACCACTGGTAAACAAAATGGCGGCCATATCATCTGGTTTTAACAAGGCCATTTCAAAGGGATAAGCTTCATTTCGGCCAATTTCAGTAATGGTTTCAAGGCTTGTGGCGTTGGCTAACCAGCGCTGTAACCCTGAGCCGCCGACATTAATGACCTGTTTTACACTGCCCTTGCCCCAGCCGAGGATACGTCTGGCAATATGCGCTTTTGGAATACCGATAAAGGCGTCTGGTTGCGACTCTTCAAAACACTGTTTAAGGTTTTTGATGCCCATGCCTGGGTCAACCAAAATAGGAATGATCCCGGCTTTGAACAAGGCAAAGGTTAACGAGAAAAACTCAATGCTTGGGGTAACCATTAACACGGCTTTCATGCCGCGGGTAATGCCGTATTGAATAAGCCCTTTGGCAATCATGTCTGATTGTTGGTGTAAGCTGGCAAAGTCAATTTCCTGGTAAGTAAACTGACCTTGCTTAGCGTGTTGTACGGCAACAGCTAAGCCCGTTGGCATGTTTTGCGCAGCACGCTTAAGGTGCTGGCAGATGTTGGCATTAGCTTGAGTGGATGTTTGAGTCATAAGCAATCTTTGTAGGCGGTTAACATACATAAAAGGCTCAAATGAGCCTTTTATTGTTTAGTTTTGCGCGATAAAGTCTTTAATTAAGCCTATCACTTCGTCGCTGGCGTCTTCGAGAATGTAATGACCGCAGTCTGCAAACTCGTGTACCTGAGCATGTGGCATACGCTGGCGCCACTCTGCTAAAAAGTACTTGTCGAATACAAAATCTTGTAAGCCAAAACAAATCAAGGTGGGTACGGTCGCAAATTGATTTAAGCTGTCGCCAATACTGGTCACTAAATCGTAGTTGCGATCGCCTGGCTTTAATGGAATATCTTGCACAAAACGTAAAGTCGAAATGCGGTTTTTCCATGAGTCAAACGGCGCTACATAAGCTTCGCGCACTTCTTTGCTCATGGGCTTACGCTTAACGCCCACATACGATGCAGCAGATGAAAACGCATTTAAACCGCGAACGAGTAAGGTGCCTAATAAGGTTTCACGGCAAATCCATAATGCCCAAGGAAACGGCTTGGTTTTAGGCAAATGAAACGCTGCCGTGTTTAAACACACAATGCGTTTGATGCGATCAGGATGACGAGCGGCAAAGCCCATGCCGATCATTCCACCCCAGTCATGTACCACTAAAGTGATGTTTTGTTTAACATCGAGGCTGTCGAGCAAGGCTTCTAGGTCGTCAATACGATTATTTAAGGTGTAGTCGTATTGTGGATCATCGGGTTTGTCTGAATAACCACAACCAATATGGTCTGGTACGATACATTGATGCTGGTCGCTCAATGCACTGACCAGGTTACGATAATAGTAGCTCCAGCTAGGATTACCGTGCACCATCACCACTGGCTCACCCTGGCCTTCATTGATGTAGTGCAGTTTATTGCCGTTACGGTCTAAATAATGACTTTTAAAGGGCAGTAAGTTGTCTTGCATGTTGCATCCTGTAAACTATTTTTATAATGAAATGCAAAAATTAGCGCAGCCTTAGGCTTACCACTTAATCCCTAACATCATGCAGTTTAAACCACTGCCTATTCCTAAAAAGCTGACTTGATCGCCAACACGTAAAAAACCTGCGTCGTGCGCGATGGCGGCGGTTACCGGTAGCGATACCGTACCCATGTTGCCAAGCTTTTGATAAGTTGGATATTCTTTCTCGTGCGGAATGTTAAGTGCATTTAGTACCTGGCGACGGTTTGATGCGCCAACCTGATGACAAATCACTTTATCAACCTGCTCCACTACCCAATCACGCTGGGCTAAAAAGTGCTCCCAGGTGTGTTTTGCAAGCTCAACGCCTTCTTTTAATAATGTGACTGCGTCGGTGCGCATAAACTCGCGATACAACAAGTGCCCTGCTTCTTGCAGGCCCCATTGACACAACTGATGATGCTCAGGGGCAGACAAATGACTGGCACCCAATAATTGATGCTGACGAGTGGTTGTGAGCGGTAAAGTGCCGTCGGTTAAAATCACGGCTATTGCGCCAGAGCCACCGGTTAAGGTTGCAAGTGATTGGGCAAAATTTTGCATTGTGGGTTCGGCCAGCATGTGATCGATAGTGGCATCGACAATGTCGCGCGCCGATTCACAAGACACCACCATACCCGCTTTAATTTGGCCCAATTCGATACGGTTAGCGATGTCTAAAATGCCAGACAGTACGCCTAGGCAGGCATTACTGATGTCGTAAATGGCAGTGTCTTTTGAGACGCCAAGCTCTGCAGCAATACGACATGCGGTAGCCGGTTCGTGTTGGTCACGACATACGCCGGTATACACCACGGCGCCAAGCTCGCTGACATTAATGCCAGTCTCGTTAACTGCTTTGCGTGCAGCAGCAATTGCACCGTCGGATAAACGATGACCTTTAGGCCACCAGCGACGCTCGGTAATTCCGGTTAATGCGGCAAGTTGCCCCATTGGAATGCGAAACTTTTGATATAGCGGTGCTAAGCGAGATTCTAAATCGCTACTCGACACTACTTGTGGTGCTAGCTCATAGGCCAGACTATTGATAAAGACGCGTGAATATTTCATTAAACCGTATAATTCGCTTCGCTCTAGCAAGCCCAAAAGCCTCTAGAATAGTTGTTATTCGTTATTAACCCGCCATTTGAACAAGAATGGCATGATTATTCAATCAAAAACCGCAGCTAACTCGGCTTATTTGACGTTTTTTTTACGGCTTTGTGAATGCTGTTGATTAACTAGCATCTTGATTATTACAGACTTAAGTTAAATAAAATAGCTTAAACAAAGGCTTAATAATAAAACTGCTTATTAACGTGCTTAAGCTGTTGTTTTAATTGCCTGGATAAACGCATTTCTTGGTGTGACACTGTTTGCACAAAATTCACTCAATGAAACGTCATATCCATGTTGTTGCAAAAAACAGACTCGGTCGAGTAACAACCACATTTCGAGTGCACGACGAAATAAATGCGCGACTAAGTCTATGCGCTTTGTAAGCCGTTGTCGCGCTATTCCGCGTTGTAACAATGCATCAAAATCGATGTCGTTAGGTAGCGCTAACTGTTTGTAATGTGCAGCCCAAAGACAAAAATCGGTAAAGCTGCCACTGAGTTGGCTTTGTTTAATCGTCGGCACAGGTAAATAGGCATCAATACCTCGAATTTGGCGTTGCAAACAATCAAACCCTAACCGCCATGACACTTCTTGTAACCTTAATGCCTGTTGTTTAGGGCTGGCAATCACGCTTTGTTGTAATGGCAGTTGTAGGTCATGCCTTGAAAGCTTAATTTGACTGGCTTTGGCCTGAATCGATAGTGGTTGGTAATGCGAGTCTTGAATTAAATGGTAACAGCAAGGCGAAATTGAAATCGCCTGAGTGTTGGTCTTAGTCGCAAGGTTTAACAAGCGCACATGTAAATCGCCGCAGGCATGCAATGCAATGGCGTGTTGCTGCGGATAAAAAATGCTCTCATTGGGGTTAAGCGGCGCAAATGCATCGGCACAGATAAAGCGCTGTGGTAATTGCCATTGTGTAGCAAACGCTTGGCCTTGTTCGCATAAACTGGCTTGCCATTCAAGGCTGGTCACTTGTACTTGTTGCTGCTTGGCAACTAAACGGCCTAAATGCCCTTTGCCTGCGCACCATTCTAATATGGGTAAAGGCGTTAATGTCGTTTGGTATTGCGGGTTTATTTGCTCAGCAAAAGCGGTAATTTGTTGCCACTTCCGGCCTTTTATATGGGCGCTAAAATGAGCTAAATCCGCTTGCTGCTGGGCTGTCGGCTCTGCTGTGCTCAAGCTTGTAGGCAAAGTGATGACTAACAAGCTTAATCGCTCAATTAATTCATCTGCCTTTGGATTATCGCTTTGTTTTATGTCGCTTATGAGGCTAGGTAATAATGCATGTACAAGCTTATGCTGGTCTGCATCAATCGCATCAATTTCAGCATCGTCTAATTGCCATACTGTTTGCGCTAAACAAGGAAATGCCTGCTGCCAGGGTAAGTGGTCACACTCAAAGGCCACCAGCTGCCATAAGGGTTTTAATGCTTCAAGCAATGAGTCGAGTGATTGAAAAGACTGTTGATAATCGAGTGCTGACATATTGGTATTACAGTTAACCTTAGGCGATTGAAATGATAGGATGCACGGCATTGAACACCCAAACCGGAATTGTAAACTATGCACTCGCCTTGTGTCGCCCGCTGTGGCTTAAATGCTGACGATTATTGTATGGGCTGTTTTCGCCACATTGACGAAATTGTGATTTGGTCACAAGCCACAGATCAGCAAAAACAACAGATTTTGGATAAGCTAGACGATAGAAAGCAACTATTTATGGGCGACAGTAACAACAAAACCTTGTCACGCGCCCAATGGCTAGCTGCAGAAAAGCGTATCAACAAGAGGTAAAAAACTAACAGCCAACACCTGGATTCCGGCTCAAAAGCATTGCCGGAACGACGTAGTAGTGGGCGGTATTTGAATACGTATGAGCAAACAACGTAGTAGTGAATAGTGTCTGAATACGAATGAGCAAACGATGTGGTAGTGAACCGTGTTTGCTACTGCCCTATGCCGTCATCCCTGAGATCTGTTATCAGGGATCCAGGTGTTTCTTATATTTAAGGTTCTAGGAGCTCGCAAGCTCGCCCAGCGCGGACTTCGTCCTTCTAGGTTCTAGGTAAAGCTTGGTCCCACCCGCACGTCATCCCTGAGTGCTTGTATCAGGGATCCAGGTGTTTCTTTAAAATCAGGTACTAGGTACTAGGTTCTAGGTAAAGCAATCGCCCCATTCGCCCGTCATCTTCTTGCCCGTCATCCCTGAGTGCTCGTATCAGGGATCCAGGTGTTTCTTTAAAATCAGGTTCTAGGTACTAGGTTCTAGGTAAAGCTGTTGCTCTACCCGCCCGTCATCCCCGAGATCTCTTATCAGGGATCCAGGTGTTTCTTAGATTCTAGAAGGACGAAGTCCGCTCTCTGGCGAGCTTGCGAGTTCCTAGAGTCTAGGGCCTAAAACCCCAAAGCCAACACCTGGATTCCGGCTAAAAAGCATTGCCGGAACGACGTGGTAGTGGGCGTCATCGGAATACGAATGAGCAAACAACAGAGTAGTCTGCGTCATCGGAAAACGAATGAGCAAACGACGGAGTCGTCGGCGTTGTTTGAATGATGAAGTGCGGGCGTTGTCCAAAAGCGGGGGAAACCTACTTCTTCTCCATCATCGCTTTTAAGTCTGCAAACGGGTTGAAGGTGGCGGCTTCTTGTTTGGCTTCTTTGGTGCTGCCGTAGCGGATGAGTTCTTCAAATCGTGAGTGTTCATTGTCATGACAGTACAGGCATAATAATTCCCAGTTGGTGCCATCTGAAGGATTATTATCATGGTTATGATCGCGGTGGTGAACCGTGAGTTCTGACAAATTTTTATGGGTGAATTCGCGGGTGCAGCGGCCACAGACCCATGGGTATAATTTAAGTGCTTGTTCGCGATAGCCCTTTTCACGGGTGGCTTTGTAGTCGCGGGCTTCTGCTAAGACTTTGTCTAATTTACTTGGATTTTGATTGGTTGACATGATGCATCACTTATACAAAAAAATTACCCCAAGGATAATCACTGTTATCGCTTGGGGCAATTGTTTATACGCGGTTATTTGACGATTATTCGGCTACTGGAGCTGAATTCGATAAATAAAGGTAATGCAGGTATCGCTCATACTGAGTGATAATGTCGGCAATAATCTGCTCACGGGTGTAACCCATTACATCATATTGCTGTCCACCATGCTCTAGATACACTTCAACACGATAAAAGGCTTGTTCGACACTCTCATCAGTTAACTCAGCACCTGTCATGGTGTGTGCTCGAATCCGTAAACCATAAGCAAATGCTAACGATTCGTCGGCACCAATCACCAAACGTACGCGACCATCACGCAATATAATTTCAGCTTGAATGTTTTTAGCCACAAATGTGTCTTTGACTTCATTTAGTGCTGGACGAGCAATGGTATCTAAAAACACCTGAGCATCGTGGTGAGTAGGTTGTGACACCAATACATCAAGACGGTCTTGCCAGCTCATGTTGGCTTTTACATACTGCACACTGGTGTTGTGCGACTGTACGATGTTGATTTTAAGCCAGTCATCTTGTAATGCTCGGTATAAGCCGACACACATGAATAACATCACAATTAAGAATGGTAATGCACTGGCAATCGCGGCAGTTTGCAGAGCTTGTAATCCGCCCGCAACTAACAACACTGATGCAACCACACCTTGTAATAAGGCCCAGAAAATACGTTGCCATACTGGCGCATTTGCATCACCGCCAGAGGTCAGGTTATCAATCACTAATGACCCTGAATCTGATGAGGTTACAAAAAACGTCACCACTAAACACAGTGCAATAACAGACAACACGTTAGACATTGGCATATGTTCAAAGAACTTAAACAACGCCACTGACACATCACTTGATACCGCTTCAGCTAAATAGGTTGCACCGTGGTTCATAATGGCGTCGATTGCTGTGTTACCAAATACGGTCATCCATAGGAAGGTTAACGCGCTGGGTACAAACAACACACCGATTAAGAATTCACGAATAGTACGACCACGACTGACGCGGGCAATAAAGGTACCGACAAATGGTGACCATGATATCCACCAACCCCAGTACAATAATGTCCAGCCACCAATCCAATCTTCTTTTTGCTGGTAGGCATATAGGTTGAAGGTTTTGCCGACTATGTCGCTTAAATAACTACCGGTGTTTTGCACAAATGCTTGCAGTAACATCACGGTTGGACCAAGCAATAATACAAACACAAGTAACAAACAGGCTAGACCAAGGTTAAGCTCACTTAAACGTTTAACCCCTTTGTCTAAACCAGAAAACACTGACAAGGTTGCAATACCAGTGATAACAATAATCAAACCAACCTGCACTGTGGTGTTATTTGGAATGTCACTCATTAAGTAACTCAAACCAGAGTTAACCTGTAACACACCAAAGCCTAATGACGTGGCCACACCAAACATGGTGCCGATAACGGCAAAGGTATCGACCGCATGGCCGATTGGGCCATAAATACGTTCGCCAATTAGCGGATATAACGCTGAGCGCGGTAATAGCGGTAGTTTATGACGGTATGAGAAATACGCTAAGCTTAGCGCGACAACGGCATAAATAGCCCATGCATGAATACCCCAGTGGAAAAAGGTAATTTTGAGTGCATCTTTGGCTGCCTGAATGGTTTCAGGTGTTGCATCTGGCGGTGCAAGAAAATGCATTACCGGTTCTGCCACACCAAAAAACATTAAGCCAATACCCATGCCTGCTGAAAACAGCATCGCAATCCAGCTTTTATAGCTGTAATCAGGCACCGCATGATCAGGGCCTAATTTAATATCACCAAAACGGCTGACCATAACGAAAAGAATAAACAGTAAGAAGATGGCAACGCCCAGAATATAAAGCCAACCCGCTTTAATTTCTAACCATGACTGTACACTTTTAAAAAAATGGCTGGCGCCTTCTGGCCAAACGGCACAGAGCAACACCATAAAAAAGATAATCACCACCGATGAAAAAAACACCGGCGGATTAATACTCGACTTTATTGACATAAAATCTCCAAGATAGAGAAAAATAAAAACAAAATGAGTTGGCCATGAACAAAATTGCTCAAGCCAACATAAATTCTATTTCAATTTGGGATAAGTGCAGATATTACCATAGACAAAAACAAAACAATTGGAAAGTCTGTGGTTTGTGATAAACATTGCGCTTTAATCGGTATAAAAAAAGATTTCAGCCACAAATTGGGCTGAAACCTTTATTTTCAATACTTATGTAAGATGCAATGAGACTTAACGAGCGAGTAACGTCAGTGATAGTCCTAGACGTTATTGCGCTTTACTGTTGGCAATACCTGCGGTTAAGTTAAAGCGCATGGCATCTTCAAATGACCAATCAACAAAGATTAAATCATCACGTTTCACCAAACTGGTCACACCGGCCATTTGGTAACTGAGCTGAAATAACACCGGCACCCAATCGCCATCTGGCAGAGCATCGGCTAACGGCTGCGGTGCTGACTCGCTCATAATAAACCCGACCACATAACTGCCATTGGCTTGTTTCACTAATACGGTTTTTTGGGTTTTAGGCTCGCCGTCGCGGTTCATTAAACTGGCAATGTCACGAATACTGCCATATACAGATTTAAACAGCGGAAATTTCATCAGTTGCTTTTCAATCCAACCGTAAACCCAGGCGATTGGGCTGACTGAAAAAAGCAAACCGGCAACAAACACTAGGCTGGCAACCAGACCAAAACCTGCGCCGACAAAAACAGATTGAACACCCACAAGTTCAAGTAATAATTTACCTAAACCATCAAGTGATATAAATAGCGACCAAAAAAGCCAAATGGATAACACCATCGGCAATAAATTCATTAAACCACGGGCAAGGGTCTTTTTCATTAAACACACAAAAGCAGAAAAAACAGGTCAAAAATGTTAACACAGTTTGCTGATTAGTCACTTCAAATCTACTCACTGTCTATAAGCGACTCACGACCTGAGATCGGTTAACGGCTATGTGTATCTCAGAACACAGGGTGCAAACATAACAGATTACTTATTTGTTTTAGCGACATTCAGCCATTGATGACGGCCTAACTCTAACAAAACGCCAATGGCCAGCCCTGCTGCAGTATTGATTAATAAGCATGTTGCTGCGGTTGAAAAAATAACAACAATACAAAAAGGCTTACCATCGATAAACCGCTTTGACCACGCTAATTGTGTACCGGCTATGGCAAGTAGGCTGCCTAAAATAGCGAGAGGAATAAATGAAAGTGCACTGGCAATGCCCTGGCCCCAAAAAATAGCAATAAGTAGACATGTACTGCCAAATATAGTGGGAGCGAGCCATGTCCGAGCACCAAAGTGATATTGCACTGCTAGCCCTCCGGCGCCATGACACATGGCTGTAGCCCCAAAAGGCGCTAACAATAAATTAGCCCAACCAGAAGTTTTAGCAAATTGTTGTGGCTCAAATTTAGCGGCATCTTCTGGGAATTTATGTTTCGCCATTGCCGATACGGCAATCACGGCATTGGTTAATGTGAGGGCTAATTGGGGTAATACTAATAGCATTGCAGCTGAGCCCCATTCATGGATACTCGGCCAACTTAATTGCCATGCACTGGCCTGACTAAAATTAAAACTAGGCGCTGTACCGCTGGTAAATTGCCAAGTAATACCAAGGATAATCACTAACGGCATGACCAAATATTGCATTGACATGTAACGGCTCGCGAACAATAACCCAAAGGCCAATAAACCAATAAACCAGGTTTCGCTCATCATGACACCACCGAGCCAAATAAGCTGGAGTCCTATTGCTAACTGGATACCGATACTGATTGCTGGCGATAACTGCTTAGCCATCCATTGAATAATGCCGCTATAAGCTAATATCAGCAGGATAATACCCATTAGTATGGCTGATGCCTGGAGCATTCCAAGCAACATTCCTTCTGCAATAATTAACGCACTAATAACCTTCATAGGTTGTATAGGCATGGGTCTTCGGTAATAAAGTGCTGTAAATAATGCAAACAAACCGAAACCGAAAAATATCCCTTGTGGAGAGAAGTGATTAAGCGCAATTAAACCTAACACTAAAGGAAGGAAGGTGCCTAAGTCCGCAAATGCGCCACTAAATTCACCTGAAATCTTATTGACGTTGTGGTATCGATTGATTTCACGTCTCATAAATCTTGCCGAAGTTAATAGATACTTAAAGTTAGCAATTACAGTGCCACATCAAAAGTGAGACTTACGTCAAAGTAAAAGACCGATTGACAAAAATGACTGGGACAATTTGAACCAGTACATATTATCAATACTGTCATTATGTCCACATGATTGTGATTACACCATGCCGCATTAATAAGTGACCACTCAGAATGCATCCAGCGGTTTTTGATTAAGGCGTCGCTATGTAGTAATGGTTGATACCGTTAGTAAACTGAAAAATTCGCCATTTAACAGACATAGAAAAGCCCCTATTAAGGGGCCTTAACAAACATAGCATCGCGATTAACGGTCGTGTAACACGTTTACATCTTATGATTGAAACGTTACAGGTCTTTTTCCATGTCTTCGTAAGAAGTGTGGCGCACATCTTTACCTTTTACGTAATAAATCACGTATTCACAGATGTTTTTACAACGGTCGCCAACACGCTCTACTGCGCGAGCAGCCCATAGCACGTCTAACACACCAGGAATTGAGCGTGGATCTTCCATCATGTAGGTCATTAACTGACGAATAATACCTTCGTACTCTTTGTCTAACTTGGCATCTTCTTTATGTAACTCAAGTGCTTGCTCCGCATCCATACGTGCAAGTGCATCAAGGGTTGAGTGCAACATGCGTGTTGCATGGCGGCCCATGCTTTCAATGCTCACAAGTAAAGGCTGCTGGCTATTTGCCCGTTTTTCAAGCGCCGCTTTGGCGATACGCACACACGCATCACCAATACGCTCAAGATCCGCAATGGTTTTTGAAATAGCAATAATCATGCGTAAGTCGCTCGCCGCTGGCTGGCGCTTGGCAATAATACGGGTGCACTCTTCGTCAATCGCCACTTCCATGCCGTTGACTCTGTGGTCGCCTTCAATCACTTTTTGTGCCAATTCGGCATCTAAGGTTGTCAGTGCATCAAGAGCTTGCTCAAGTTGACGCTCGACTAAACCGCCCATGGCCAAAACACGGTTACGAATATCTTCAAGCTCAGCATTAAACTGACCAGAGATGTGTTTACTTAAATTCATTTTTTCCATCATACCCACCTAAAAAATTGTCTGGTTATTAAAAGCGTTTATCGCGCGGATTAACCGTAACGACCGGTAATATAATCTTCGGTTTTACGCTTTTTCGGGGTGGTAAAAATCGTGTTGGTATCGGCGTATTCAACCAATTCACCCATGTACATAAACGCCGTTTGATCTGACACACGTGCAGCTTGCTGCATGTTATGCGTGACAATCACCACGGTGTACTGTTGTTTAAGTTCGGTGATCAATTCTTCAATGGTTAAGGTTGAAATAGGATCCAAAGCCGATGTCGGTTCGTCGAGTAATAACACTTCGGGCTCAATGGCAATCGCGCGTGCAATCACTAAACGCTGTTGCTGACCACCAGACAAGCCAAAGGCGTTGTCGTGTAGACGGTCTTTAACTTCGTCCCAAATTGCCGCGCCGCGTAACGAACGCTCTGCGGCTTCATCTAATTCGCGGCGGTTATTTAACCCTTGTAAGCGTAAGCCGTATACCACGTTTTCGTAGATTGATTTTGGGAACGGGTTAGGACGCTGAAACACCATACCCACATTACGACGAAGTGATGCGACATCGACTTTCTTGTCATAAATGTTTTGTCCATGAAGCAAAATTTCGCCGTCAATTTTACAGCTATCAACCAAATCGTTCATGCGGTTGATACAACGTAACAGCGTTGATTTACCACAACCACTTGGGCCAATAAATGCAGTGACTTGTTTTTTAGGGATCTTCATCGACACATCAAATAACGCTTGTTTGTCACCATAACGTAAATCAAGGTTACGGATTTCAAGTGCGGTATCCTGCGCGGGTAAGTTTACTAAATCAACTGCTTGAGTTTGCATTGCTGAACTATCAATAGAAATCATTTTTTTCTTTCCTTCAGGATATCGCTAATTAGTGTTCTAGCGAACGGAATTTTTCACGTAAATGGTTGCGCACGCTAATCGCGGTTAAGTTAAGTGCAACAATTACTGATACTAATAAGAATGACGTTGCGTACACCAATGGGCGAGCCGCTTCAACGTTAGGGCTTTGGAAGCCTACATCGTAAATATGGAAACCTAAGTGCATGAACTTACGCTCTAAATGCACAAACGGGAAGTTCATATCTATCGGTAATGTTGGGGCTAATTTTACCACACCGACTAACATTAACGGTGCCACTTCACCGGCTGCACGCGCTACGGCTAAAATTAAACCGGTCATAATGGCTGGGCTTGCCATTGGAATAACAATGCGCCATAAGGTTTCTGCTTTAGTAGCACCTAATGCCAGGCTGCCTTGACGTACCGCACTTGGGATACGGCTTAAACCTTCCTCTGTCGATACAATCACAACCGGTAAGGTTAAAATAGCCAATGTCAGTGCAGACCAAATAACCCCTGGTGAGCCAAATGTTGGCGCGGGTAACGCTTCAGGGAAAAACAATTGGTCAATTGAGCCACCCATCATGTAAACAAAGAAGCCTAAACCAAACACACCATACACAATTGACGGTACACCGGCTAAGTTAATCACCGCGATACGGATCATCTTAGTGATCGGGCCTTTTTTGGCATATTCGTGCAGGTAAATGGCGGCAATAACACCAAACGGGGTCACGATAACCGCCATTAACATTACCATGAACACAGTACCGAATATGGCTGGGAATACACCACCCTCAGTGTTGGCTTCACGCGGGTCATCGTTTATAAAGCGGCCAATACCGACAAACCAGTGACCGACTTTTTGAATGACATTCATGTGGTTAACGTAGCTAACATCTAAAATAGAGTCTAGCTTGAGTATCACTTCTTCACCGCGCATGTCACGCACAACAACTGAGTCTCGTGCGGCCTCATCGCGCAGTGCAAACAAGTCTTTTTCAAGCACTAGATAATCTTGGTTTAGCTGTTCTATTTGCGCTTTAATATCAGCTTTACGCTTGTCAGTTAGTTTGCCATCGAGTTCATAACCACGCTCTTTTAAGCGCAAGCGTTCAATTTGGTAGTTAATTGAGCCGATGTCAGATTTTTGCAAACTTAATGCCTGGTCAGAAATCTCAACTGCACGGTCAATATGGCTAAACAACGACGCTTCGATATCGGCTTCGCTATTGAGCTCTAAGCGTTTACCATCTTCAATCACTGCCACTGGGTAGCCGTAGAAGTTACCGTTTTTGGTACGTTCTAGTTTTGCAACATCAGCTGGGGTTGTACGGCTCACGATATCTGTGGCTAATATCCAGCGAAAATCTAAGCCCACAAACTCACGGTTACCGGTTTTAACGAGGTAACGTGTCACAAACTCACCTGGGTGCTCAGTAAATTTATGACCGGCTGAGATTAAGCGCTCAGTTGGCACTTCTTCTCGATCATAAATCTCACCGATTAAGGTGCTTTTTACACCGTTGTTATCTTCTAGTTGCCATTCGTAAATGTCAGCTGGCCAAAAGTAACTCAAGCCACGCCATGCGATTAACAGTAATAAGCCTAAAACGGCAATCAAACTGATACTTACGGCACCACCGGTCATCCAAATCCACGGTGAGCCTGATTTAAACCACTTACCCATTGCACAAACCTCTCAAGGCGATTGGCGAAATAATCAATATATGAGTCATCATCTTTCCTTACAGTGAGCTATAACGGTCGCGTAAACGCTGGCGTACGACTTCTGCAATGGTGTTGAAGAAGAAGGTGAAAATAAACAGGACAAAGGCGGCTAAGAACAGCACTCGATAGTGCGAACTGCCAATGGCCGACTCTGGCATTTCAACCGCAATGTTGGCCGCCAGGGTACGCATGCCTTCAAATACACTCCACTCTAATATTGCTGTATTACCGGTTGCCATTAATACAATCATGGTTTCACCTACAGCGCGGCCAAGGCCCATCATAATGGCTGAGAAAATACCGGGACTTGCTGTGAGCAATACCACACGTGTTAGGGTTTGCCAGTTGGTGGCACCTAATGCCAAACTGCCGTTTGATAAATGACGTGGTACAGAGAATATCGCATCTTCGGCAATCGAGAAGATGGTTGGAATAACCGCAAAGCCCATCGCAATACCGACCACAAACGCGTTACGTTGGTCGAAGGTAATGCCTAAATCATTCGTGATAAATTGACGTGTGTTGCCGTCAAACAATGCCACTTCAATCACTGGACTAATAGTGAACGAGAACCAACCAACAAAGATAATCACTGGCAGTAACATCAGCTCTTGGTAGGTTTCTGGTAAGCGGTGCTTCCAGGTTTCTGGCATTTTGCTCCAGGCAAATGCAGTGACTAATATCGACACTGGCAATAGCGTCAATAACACCACAATGCCTGGCAAGTGATCTTCAATCAGTGGCGCTAACCATAAACCGGCTAGGAAACCTAAAATTACCGTGGGTAATGCTTCCATGATTTCAATGGTCGGTTTAACCACGTTACGCACTTTAGGTGTCATGAAGTAAGCGGTGTAAATCGCGCCCGCAATGGCCAGCGGTACAGCAAACATCATGGCGTAGAACGCAGCTTTCATGGTACCAAATGCGAGTGGCATTAAGCTTAATTTAGCCTCAAAGTCATCTGAGCCAGAGGTTGACTGCCACACATATTGTGGCTCTGGGTAACCTTCGTACCACACTTTTTGCCAAAGGGCGCTCCATGATACTTCTGGGTGATCGTTCTCTACAGAAAACAGATTTAGCTTGTTATCCGCTTCAATGACTAAGGCATTTGAACGTGGGCTAAAGGCCATTAAACCTGGGTTAGGAAGCGAATACTTTTCATCAAATAGGTTACGTTGGCTGGTGGTGTACAGTAAGGTTAATTCCCCTTCTGAACTCAACACTGCAAAACTTTTACGATAAAACTCAGTGGCCATGGTACTTACTGGCGCAACATCGTCAAACTCGCGAATTTGCTGGTACAAACGGCCTTTATCGCCATTCACCTGGAAGTATTGGCTAATCACACCACTGTCGTAGCTGATCATAATTGAGCTAGCGCCAGCAAGTAAGTTAACTTGCTTGATTTTGGCTTCACCCTTTTTCACATCCAGTACTTGCAGTAATTCAACCTCGTCAGCATCGCGAGTGTTGTACACAAATAACTTGTCAGTGGTGCTTAAAATAAGTTGGCGATGATCGGGGGTCATTAATGCTGACACCACTTGCTTAGGCGCATCTTCAACAAACACTTCAATAGAAGACCATTCAACTTCTTCTGTCATCATGTTTTCTTCGCCTTCCTGGCGATTGAGTTTCCATGCCCCATTAGCATCCTGGTAGGCAAAACTCATGCGGCTGCCACTGTAGTCGAACACTAGGTTGTATACGGCGCCATCTTCGTTGATGGTTAAGGGCTCATCACCAATTGGATAAGTCAATTTAGGCGTAATTTGGCGTTGATTGTCTGGGTAGGTCACCGCAAAGTCGATGCCGACAACAATCACCTGGCCATTACTTAGGCCTAATGCAAAACGTTGCTCACTTGGACTTGATTTAGCACTACTGGTAATGGTCGCGCCTTCTGGCAAGGTCGGTGTAAACGATGAAATTAATTGCCCCGTTACTGAAGAGTAAAAATCAACCGTCCCTAATTGCGTGACGCGATATAACACTTCGTTTTGCTCGTCACTGCCAATCATTAACGTTTTGGCATCAGTATGTTGATAACTCACACTGGTTACAGGTTCTATGTGTGCGCCATCAAAGATAGGCTTGATGACATACAGCAAGTAGAAAAATATTAATAACAACGCCACAAACACCATGGTGCCGCCGACGGTTATCCCAAACTCTGCTGCTTTATCCTTAAATGCTCTGCGTGATGCTTGTTTACCGGCAAGTAAACTTTTTTCAGCAGAACCAGGTTGATTTACCTGACTTTCCATTAAGAACCTCTAATAATTAATCGATGCCATAATTAGCGCTTTGATTGTGCAGTTTACTGTGCTAACAATAAATATTTATGACTAAAAGCTAACTAAACTCAGTAAATTAACAACGAATATTGCGGCTTGATGCCCTCGTCAGTGTTAATCACTCAATCGCCATTAGCTGCATAGGTCAATCGTCGTAAAACAACAGTAAAGCCATAACGCAATCTTAAGTGGCTGCGATTATATGACGTAAAGATGACAGTTGTGTTACAGCCAATGTATATAGGAGAAATATCGTATGATGCGTTACCTTATCACTTTGCAAGCACCTGATAGAAAAGGTTTAGTTGAACAAATCGCCAATGTAGTCAGTCGCCACAACGGTAACTGGCTTGATTCTGAAATGCGCCATATTGATGGTGTTTTTGCCGCAATATTACAGTTGGAAGTTCCGGCACCCAAATGGGACGAGTTGGTTGATGCGCTTGAATGCATTGATGGCCTCACTTTGACCTTCGCT
Organism: Shewanella litoralis; assembly: GCF_009828585.1. Classification (GTDB taxonomy): domain Bacteria; phylum Pseudomonadota; class Gammaproteobacteria; order Enterobacterales; family Shewanellaceae; genus Shewanella; species Shewanella litoralis. Next base: position 43,047 of record NZ_WSRZ01000011.1, read on the forward strand.
AAAACCAGTTTAAGTGCAAAACCCATCAAGCAACTCCGTTACAATCTTGTCGCTTATGACCGCCCAGGCATTGTGTTACATATTTCTAATAAAATGAATGCATTAGGCATTAACATTGAAAAGTTTAGTAGCCAATATGAAACCGCCAGCCATACCGGAATTGCTTTATTTAGGGCCACCATGGAGCTTGGGCTTACCGACCCGGCACAAGAAGAAATGATTGCTACTTCCTTGTATGAAATGGGTGACGATGTGGTATTAGATAAATTGAGCCAGTCAGCTTAAAAAGTTAACAGACAAACAGCACATAAACCAAGTTGGGCAAATTAAGGCTAAATTCCATTTTCATCATCTGCTAAACTGCCAGCAAATAAAGACGATAAAATGGATTCACCATGTTTGGAACGCTATCAAAACTGAAAACCCACCTCAATGACAGTCATGAGGTGGAGTATCATTTACCTGTAGGTGAGGCGCGTTTAGCCCTCAACCCATTAATAGGTAAAACCCTGACCATGACGCACACTGGTAATATTTTTTGCAGCAGCTGCGGCAAAAAAACCAAGAAGAGTTACTCGCAAGGTCATTGCTATGTGTGTATGAGCAAGCTTGCCAGTTGCGATATGTGCATCATGAAACCTGAAACCTGTCATTTTGATCAAGGCACCTGCCGTGAGCCAGAGTGGGCCATGTCAAACTGCTTTGTACCGCATTACGTATACTTGTCTAATACCTCTGGCATTAAAGTTGGCATCACTCGTCACACGCAAATCCCTACGCGCTGGATAGATCAGGGTGCCACTCAGGGTTTGCCAATATTTAAAGTATCGACCCGTAAAATGTCAGGGTTAATTGAAATCGAGTTAGCTAAGTTTATTAACGACAAAACCCATTGGCAGGCCATGTTAAAAGGCCACAATGATGACATTGATCTGGTTGAGCAAGCCGCGCAGCTTATTCCGTTAATTGAAGACAAACTGCAAGCACTTGCCATAGAACATGAAGATATTGTCATTGAGCGTTTAGATGCCAATATTCAGGCCATTAGCTACCCTATTACCGCGTTTCCAACCAAAGTGAAATCACATAACTTTGATAAAATTGCAGAGGTTACAGGTACATTGCAAGGCATTAAAGGCCAATATCTGATTTTTGATACTGGCGTGATTAACATTCGTAAGTTTTCATCTTATGAAGTTGAAGTGAGTTTTTAAGTAATACCATTCCGCGTTAATAAGTGATCTCTCAGCGAGAATTTAAAAGGGCTTAAACAAGGCGAATGACTGAATGAATAGTTATTCTCTTTCGAAGTCATGCGTAATGGTATAACCATCACATCAACTTAAGTGTTGTGGCGACTGCTGTTCTTTATGTTCAGCAGTTTCGCTGATTTGCGAGAAAATTTATTTACACATTTATTAAAATATCATTATGAACAGTTGAAAAATTCCCCTAAAATTCTGCTTCTCAACATCGTAGCTTAAGAGATCCGTTCATGGAGTTAGTGCTCGCCATCGCATTGTTTGCTTTTTCTGCTGGTATTACGCCAGGGCCCAACAACATTATGTTGATGACCTCCGGCGTTAACTTTGGCATTAAACGCAGTATTCCGCATTTGCTTGGGATCAGCTTAGGTTTTCCGACCATGATTTTAGCCGTGGGATTAGGCTTAAGTGCCATATTTCAGGCGTACCCGATTATTCATACTGTCATCAAAGTGGTTGGTATTACCTACCTACTCTATTTGTCGTGGCTCATTGCTAATAGCAGCAGCAAAATGGAAGGTAAACAAGTCAGTAAACCGTTTAGCTTTATTCAAGCGGCCGCATTTCAATGGGTTAACCCCAAAGGCTGGATTATGGCCGTGGGTGCAATTGCCACGTTCACCTCAGTACAACATGAACTCAACAGCCAGGTGATTACGATTGCCAGTGTGTTTTTATGTGTGGCGTTTCCTTGTGCTATCGTGTGGCTTAGTTTTGGTGTTGCATTAAAACGCCTGTTAAAAAATGAACGCCAGCAACGCATTTTTAATATTTCGATGGCAGTGTTATTAGTGGCATCTATTATCCCTATGGTGTTACCCGCATCAGCACAGTTATAAAGATAAGGCTAAACAATGGAACAACATGAATGCCTCGCCCACACAGAAAAGTGGGTTGTTGATGTCATCATGAAATACAATATTTGCCCGTTTGCTCGTAGAGAAGTTGAACGTGCCAGTATTCGTTATGTGGCCATTGAACACACTAAAGTCAAAGCGGTATTAAAAGCATTGATAACGGAATGCCAATACCTTGATGAACACCCAGAAACCGAAACCACCTTGTTTATTCTGCCGCGTGGATTTGAAGGGTTTTATGCTTATTTAGATTTGGTCGACGAAGCCACTGATACCTTAATTGAGCATGATTATGAAGGTGTTTATCAGCTTGCGACGTTTCATCCAGACTACTGCTTTGAAGGCGAAGCCCAAGACAGCGCCGCTAATTTTACCAATCGAGCCCCCTACCCAACCTTACACATCATTCGCGAAGCCAGCATGGAAGTTGCGCTGGCAAACTACACCGACCCCGAATCTATCCCTGAACGCAATATTGCTTTTGCTGAACGCAAAGGCAGTGAGTTTTTTATTAAATTATTGCAGCATTGTACTAAAGCGTAGACTGATAACGGTTTACCGAACACTTCGCTTACAGACTCAAGGGATTAGGTTCTAGATTCTAGGTTCTAGGTTCTAGGTTCTAGGTTCTAGGTTCTAGGTTCTAGCACGTCATCATCGAATGCTTTAATTGAGGACCCTGGTGTTTCTTTATGCCGTCATCCCTGAGATCTGTTATCAGGGATCCAGGTGTTTCTTGTCTCTCATGTCTTGCGACTTTGGCTGTCGCTTTCAAACGTAAAAGCCAACACCTGGATTCCGGCTCAAAAGCATTGCCGGAACGACGGCGTAGTGGAAGGTGTTTGAATATGAAAGAACAAAAGGCGGAGTAGTAAGCGGTGCTTGAATACGAATGAGCAAACAACGTATTAGCAGGTGTTGTTTTAATATGAATAAGAAAATGTGCCATTTGGCCACACTCGCACGTCATCCCTGAGAGCTTGTATCAGGGATCCAGGTGTTTCTTAGATTCTAGAAGGACGAAGTCCGCTCTCTGGCGAGCTTGCGAGTTCCTAGAACCTAGAACCTAGGGCCTAAAACCCTAAAAACCAACACCTGGATTCCGGCTCAACAGCATTGCCGGAACGACGGAGTAGTGGACGGTATTTGAATATGAATGAACAAAAGGCGGAGTAGTAAGCGGTGCTTGAATACGAATGAGCAAACAACGTATTAGTTGGTGTTGTTTGAATATGAATAAGCAAATGTGCCATTTGGCCACACTCGCACGTCATCCCTGAGATCTTTTATCAGGGATCCAGGTGTTTCTTAGATTCTAGAAGGACGAAGTCCGCTCTCTGGCGAGCTTGCGAGTTCCTAGAACCTAGAACCTAGGGCCTAAAACCCTAAAAACCAACACCTGGATTCCGGCTCAACAGCATTGCCGGAACGACGGAGTAGTAAGCGTTGTTTGAATACGAAAGAACAAAAGGCGGAGTAGTAAGCGGTGCTTGAATTCGAATGAGAAAAGGCGGAGTAGTAAGCGGTGCTTGAATACGAATGAGCAAACAACGTATTAGTTGGTGTTGTTTGAATATGAATAAGCAAATGTGCCATTTGGCCACACTCGCACGTCATCCCTGAGATCTTTTATCAGGGATCCAGGTGTTTCTTAGATTCTAGAAGGACGAAGTCCGCTCTCTGGCGAGCTTGCGAGTTCCTAGAACCTAGGGCCTAGGGCCTAGGGCCTAAAACCCTAAAAACCAACACCTGGATTCCGGCTCAACAGCATTGCCGGAACGACGCAGTAATAAGCGTTGTTTGAATACGAAAGAACAAAATGCGGAGTAGTAAGCGGTGCTTGAATATTAATGAGCAAACAACGTATTAGCTGGTGTTGTTGTAATATGAATAAGCAAATGTGCCATTTGGCCACACTCGCACGTCACCCCTGAGATCTGTTATCAGGGATCCAGGTGTTTCTTAGATTCTAGAAGGACGAAGTCCGCTCTCTGGCGAGCTTGCGAGTTCCTAGAACCTAGGGCCTAAAAGCGTAAAAAGCCAACACCTGGATTCCGGCTCAACAGCATTGCCGGAACGACGGAGTAGTTGACGTTGTTTGAATATGAACAAGCAAATGACGTGGTAGTTGACGGTGTTTGATGTTGCTCTATGCCGTCAACCTCGAATGCTTTTATTGAGGATCCTGGTGTTTCTTTATGCCGTCATCCCTGAGATCCTTTATCAGGGATCCAGGTGTTTTTGTTGATGCGGCCTTTGATTTAGCGCTCTACTCTGTTGATAAGGTAAACTTACTGACTTGCTGTGACATATTGCTGGCGTCGTTGAGTAGGCTGTCGTTAAGCTCTGCAAGTTGTTGTGATATTTGTTGGGTGTGGTGGTAAATTTCTGTAATTTTCATCGCATTACGATTCACTTCTTCTGCCACGGCTGACTGTTCATGCGTCGAGGCGGCAATTTGTTCATTCATACTGTCAATCACGCTAACATGTTGTGCAATAAGCTTAAGTTCACTGCCAGCATGCTTAGATTCCTCAACACTGAGCTGTGCCTGCGCTTGGCCGCGTTTCATTGCACTGACTGCGGTGGCTGCACCGGACTTTAATCTCTCTGTCATATTTTTGATATCTTCTGTTGAGCTTTGCGAACGCTGCGCGAGCGTGCGAACCTCATCGGCCACAACGGCAAAGCCTCGGCCTTGATCGCCTGCCCTTGCGGCTTCAATTGCAGCATTCAGTGCCAACAAATTAGTTTGTTCTGCAATAGCGCTAATCACATCAAGAATGGTCACAATACTTTGTACATCAGTATCTAAACGACCAATTGCTTCTGCAGCATCAGCTATTTCATTGGCTAGTAACTGAATTGCATCACCGGTTTTGCTGACATCGCTTTCACCGCTTTTGGCCTCTAAATTGGCTTTAGCTGACGCATCTGAAGCTTGAACAGCATTGGCGGCAATCTCATGCACGGTTGCACTCATTTGTGTCATGGCTGAAGCCACTTGCTCTGCTTCTGATGAGCCTTGTAGCACGTCGGTTTGCATTGAGCGTGTGTAACCATTCATTTGCTCAACGGCATTGACCAGATTGACCGCATTAACGCGTACCTGAGAAATGATATCTTCGAACTCGGCCATCATTTGATTAAAGGCTATTGAAATTTGGCCAAATTCGTCTTCAGATTGATGAGGTAAACGGGTGGTTAAATCAAATTGAGTGCCAGCATGGAGCATTTGCTTGTGCAATACGCTTAAACTGCGGTGTAAATACCCGGACACACTCATGCTCATTACAATGACAAACACTAATGCGAGCAGTAATAATAACCCGGTGTAATACATGTGTTGGGTAGCTTGGCCCAGCTTGTTTTGGCTGAGCTGAATTAAGTCATCACCAAATTGTTTTTCAAGTGCTGTTAGGATTGCAATGCGTGCTGTTGATGTTTTAAACCACTCTTCTGGGTTTTGCGCCAACATGGCTGCGCCATCTTGTGTAAACGCCACTTCACGAAGCGCCTCTACCTCTGCCATGGCACTGCTTTGCTGTGCTTGTTTAAATGCCTTAATGTTGCTGGTATTCGCCGCTGCGATAAATCGCTCAGCATAGGTTTGTTGCTCTGCGACTAAAGTGACAAATTTGCGAAACAAGCCCGGGGCAAATTCGCTATTGCCAAAAGTGGTACTCAATACTGCTCGTTCAATGCCTGCACGCTCTTTTAACTGCAAGAAAGCCGCAAACGCTTTTAGGCGCATTGACAATTCGCTGTCTTGGCTTTGGCTAGCGGCTTCATCGACCATCGACAGTAAAAGCGTGTTCATTTGGGTGTAATAACCCACTTGCTCTGGCACTGAAACGGCTAAATTACTGACCCTATCACGCATACGACTCAATTGAGTCAACGATGAGGCTACTTGATCGTAAGTAGATTGTAATTGGACGGGGAAATCAGCTTGTTGGGCAAATTGTTTAAAGCGGCTTATTTGATTGTCTGTTTGGCTACGTTGACTAGGTAAGGCCTCTTTAAATGATTGCCCTGTAGACCCAATGAAACCGGCGCTCATGCCACGTTCTTTTTGCAGTTCATGCACTAGCGAACTGTTAATAATGGCAACGTTAGACAACTCGATAACTAACTGCAGTTGCTGCTGAGTGCGATATTCATTATTGACGTACATGCCACCAAACAAGATAGTCGTGAGCAGCGGGGGTAACACAAGCAAAGCAAGCTTACGCGATATTTTAAGGTTACTTATCCACTGCCAATTCATAAACATTCCTTGTTGATTATATAAACACAATAATAGTAAGGCTGAGGTTAACTGATTTGATTCATTTTTGTATGCCAAATAAATCAAACTCAGACATAGCTCACAGCTAAATTAGCTAATATCACTTAACTGCAACACCCGCTACCTACTCTGAGGTAGCGGCTGGACAATCCGCGCTATTGATTCACTGCAAGACAAAACTCACTGATTAATGCTGGCCATTCATTAACATCGTCCATTGAGTTAGCAATGTGCAAAGTGGCATTGGGCAGCCATTTATTTAAGGCAACAGCACTGTCGACAGGATGAGCATCATCACCCTCCCAGGCCAAAATGAGTGTTGGAACATCAATACAGGCAAGTTGCGCTGTGGTGGGTAAGTCATTGTGTGCTGCTGCGGTAAACAATTGATGTAATGTTTGGCGTTTCATCGATTTTAAGCCGTCGAGCATGCCTAACACGCTGTGTTTATGAGCATCGATTAACCAGCTAGGCAGCATTTTATCTAAATGCTTAGCATTCATTTTGGCGAGGCCTTTACCGCCTAACATTCGCGCCGCTTTGGCTATTTTATGGTAATAATCGACTTTTTCTGCCCTTGCCTGCCATCCTATGGGTGGCGTCATTAACACCAGGCCTTTAACTTTATCTGGATGGGCTAATGCAGCATACAAACTGGTGGCACTGCCCATAGATTGACCGCCTAAAATAAGCGGTGTTGCCACGCGATAATGCTCGGCGACACGGAGCATGTCTTTGGCTAGATTTGGCCAAAGGTAGTCATCAACAGACTCGCCTTGAGTTGATAAGCCATGGCCAATGGCGTCGTAGCGAATAAGTTGAAGTTTTTTAGGAAACCGATGCCATGCATACACGCCAATGGCATCTTCACTTTGCATACAACCACATAAGCCGTGGGCCCATAGCAGGCTTTGGCCTTTACCGCTAATGGAACAATTAAATTGATTGATATTAAATTGTTCTGTCATGGCGAGGGATTCTCCTACTTATCCTTTTACGATTTCAATTAATCGATTAATAAACAGTTTGATGGCTTCAACATTATCAAACCTAAACGCTAATCCGTAGTGGGTTTCATTTAAGCCTTTGTATTGCCTTGTTGGAAAACGTGTCATTTGGGCATTGTGATAATAATCGTATTTGGCGTGCACGCCGTCAATAGTGGCAAGCTCACTTGAGAAAACTTCAAATGCAGGACGGATAATCAATAACGGTACTTTACCTTCTACATGCACATATACCGGCTCTTTGAGCTCTGGCAACATGTATTCGGTGACATTCTTAATATTAAAATTAGTACGACATTTAAGTTCATTCAAGGTACTAGTTGCTTGTTCAAGGGTAATGCTCATGTATTTTTCTGCCTGTTATCATTTAATGGCTTGAGTATATTGATATTCATACTCTTAAATCAATAATATAAAAAAAGCCCCGAACATATGTTCAGGGCTTTTTTAATTAACTTGCTTGAAAGCGAATTAACTTAACCTTCAATACCTTTGCTTGCGAGGAACTCATCGTAAGTGCCTTTAAAGTCATTAATGCCTTGTGGCGTGACTTCAAGGATACGTGTCGCAAGTGACGATACAAATGCACGGTCATGAGAGACGAACATTAATGTGCCTTCGTATTTCTCTAGGGCGTTGTTTAATGACTCAATCGATTCCATGTCCATGTGGTTGGTTGGTTCATCAAGCAATAAGATATTTGGCTTTTGCATGATAAGTTTACCGAAATACATACGGCCTTTTTCACCACCCGATAACACTTTAACCGACTTTTTAATGTCGTCTGCGCCAAACAACATACGGCCTAAAATGCCACGTACTGATTGGTCGTCATCGTTTTCTTTACGCCATTGGCTCATCCATTCGAATAAGGTCATGTCGTTAGCAAAGTCTGCTTCATGATCCTGGGCGTAGTAACCAATGTTGTTGTTTTCAGACCAGTGGATCGTACCTTCATCCTGCGGAATGTCGTGCACTAGGGTGCGTAAAAGGGTGGTTTTACCCACACCGTTTTGACCTAAAATCGCAATGCGCTCGCCCACTTCAACCATTAGGTCAAATTTGCTGAACAAGGGTGTGTCGTAACCTTTTGCTAGGTTTTCTACAACTAATGCGTTACGGAACAATTTCTTTTCTTGTTCGAAACGAATAAACGGGTTAACACGGCTAGAGGCTTTAATGTCATCAAGCTTAATTTTATCAATTTGTTTTGCACGCGATGTCGCTTGTTTCGCTTTAGATGCGTTAGCCGAGAAACGTGCAACGAAGGTTTGCAGTTCAGCAATTTGGGCTTTTTTCTTGGCGTTGTCGCTCATTAAACGTTCACGTGACTGCTGTGCTGCCATCATGTATTCGTCGTAGTTGCCTGGGAATACGCGCAGCTCACCGTAATCTAAGTCAGCCATGTGAGTACACACTGAGTTTAAGAAATAACGGTCATGCGAGATGATGATCATGGTGCTGTTACGTTGGTTCAACATATCTTGTAACCAACGGATGGTGTCGATGTCCAAGTTGTTGGTTGGTTCGTCTAGTAGCAATAAATCCGGGTCAGAAAACAGCGCTTGCGCTAGCAAGACTCGTAATTTAAAACCCGGGGCGATTTCGCTCATTAAACCAAAGTGCTGCTCAGTGCCTATGCCGACGCCTAATAATAAGTCACCCGCGCGAGATTCAGCGGTGTAACCGTCCATTTCAGCAAATTCCATTTCAAGCTCGGCCACTTTAATGCCGTCTTCTTCGCTCATTTCAGGTAGTGAGTAGATGCGGTCACGCTCTTGCTTCACTTTCCATAATTCGCGGTGGCCCATGATCACAGTGTCTACGACTGAAAAGGCTTCGTATGCAAACTGGTCCTGGTTTAGTTTACCCATGCGCTCGTTAACGTCTAACGATACGTTACCGCTTGAAGGCTCTAAATCACCGGCAAGGATTTTCATAAAGGTGGATTTACCACAACCATTCGCGCCAATTAAACCGTAGCGATTACCGCCACCAAATTTGACAGAGATATTTTCAAACAGTGGCTTAGCGCCAAACTGCATTGTGATGTTAGCTGTTGTAATCAAAATGAAATTCCAAATCGTGTTGTGTGTTTAAACCGGTATCACATTATAGCTTAACGGTGCGAGTTGACATCTGTATGACTCAAGTCAGCTCTTAAAAAATGTTAAACAAATAATAGTGAGATTTAAACTGATATACGGCATCGCCGAAGGGGTAGATATAAAGCGCGACATTGTAAGGATTTTTGGTCTATTTATCAACCTAAACCCAATCATAATGCTTTGCCGTTGATGCAATGAAAAACCGCAACAGCAAAGCATTTGCAATTTAACGACTTTGTTAATTTAAATAATCCACAATGTAATCTAAGCCGCCTGTAATGGCAGCCACTTGCGCATGGTTACATTGTTGCGTCGTAACATGTGGGCTGTCTGGATACACTTCTGTGGTGGTATTGAAATGATTTACGGTGATCCCTGCGCACAGGCTGAGCTTTTTAACCGGGTAATTAATCACCCCAAATTGTTCAATCGGTACTTCAATTAATTGGCCATTATCATCTGGTGCAATATGAGTCACTTTGGCCACCGAATCGATAATGGCTTTTTGAAACTCAGGGGTTGGATTATCACTGTCGCCAACCAAATAAAATCCGTCAGGAATAACGCCTTTATCGTATTCAACGCCATCACGGGCAGACAGTAGCGGTCTAAACTCTAGCTCGTCTGTGTCGGTGGTTTCATGCAAATCGATGTGGGCATACACCTCACCTAATGTGGCCACAAACGCCATTAAGGCCGCAGACTCTTCTGCTGGGCTATTGGCATAAAATGAGCGGTTTGGGTCTATCGCTTTTGGGTTCCAACGATTAATGGTTTCATAACCCCACGGGCTGACACAGGGCGCCACGGCAATGTTAAAATACTGGCTGTAGTGTTTGGCTTTAGTGGCTAAAAATTGAATTGCGCCATGGACACCACTGGTTTCGTAGCCGTGTACGCCACCGGTCACTAAAATGGTCTTTTTGTTGCTGTCCCAGTTAGGCGTTTTAAAGCCAAATAACGGATACTTGTCAGTGTCATAAGATAATGCGCCGTATTGCACTTGCTCAAACTGGTTTGCCAGCGGGGTTAATTTACTCACCACTTCTTCTTGATATGAGCGCTTAATCGTCACTTGGGCAAGCCATTGGGCTTTTTCAGCGTCGGTCCATTTTTGTCCCGGTGTGCCAATTGGGTATACAGTCGAATCTGTCATGAAACCTCTTTTATCGTTAATTCTCGTTAAAGTTTATGTTTTGTTTTGGCGAAAATAACCAGGGCAATGCCAAACAAAATAATACTGGTACAAATAATAAGATGAACACTGATTTGCTCGCCAACAAAGATAACGCCGCCAACGGCTGCTATTACCGGCACAGACAGTTGTAATACTGCGGCATGATTAGCACTGAGCCCTCTAAGTGCTTGATACCATAACGCATAGCCAACACCTGAGGCCAGCGCGCCAGACAGTATAGCCAGTACAATCCCTTGAGTGCTTAAGTGAAATGCTAGCCCTGCTGATTCTGATTGCATTGGGTCGACAGGCATTAACATCGATAACAACCATACGCTGGCAAGCATTAACAACACTAAGGGTAAAGTGCGAATAAAGTTGTAACCAGTGGCAAACAATGGCTTTGCCGCGCCTTTGCCCATCAAGGTATAACCGCCCCAGGCGCAACCACTGATGGCCATCAGCACTAAGCCACTAATTGATAATGTCTCACTGCCAAGGCTGATGCTCGGCCACACTAAATAACCAAAGCCGGCAAACGCTACTAGCGCGCCAACTATCTCAAGTACATTCAGTCTGTGACCTTGTAAATAACTGATAAACATCATGCTAATTTGCACTGCGGCAAATAAGACTAATGCTCCGGTCGCGGTGTCGAGCAGTACATACGCGTACGAAAACCCAATGGCATAAACAAACAACAGGCCTGCGGCTAAAAAACTGCCATGGGCTTGTGTTGGCAATGTATGTTTTGTTGCTCGGTTTTCTGTTGCGAGATCTTGTGTTGATCGCTTTTTTGCCGATGTTAGCAGCATCAATAAGGCCAACATCAATGCACCAGATGTTAATCTGATGGCGGTAAAACTGCTTGGGTCAATAAGAGGTACAGCCTGTTCATTTGACAATGCAAGGCGGCAAAATACTGAGTTAGCCGCAAACGCGATTAAAGCGATTAAGGTATAAAATGTCAGTGCGCTGCGTGATAGTGGCGTGGCAGAAGCCATAGATTAACCTTACTGAGAGTGCATTACTTAGATGACTTTTTAAAGCTGAATTTACTCACAAACCAGCTTATCACCGCTACTTGTTGTACGTGGCTCAAACCAAAATACACACAAATCCACGGGGAAATAAGTAAGAACCATGGCAGGGCTGCGGTAGAGCGCCCCGAAAACAACAGGTACAAAAAGCCGCCATAGATAATCACAACGCCCAGGATCCCCACGATAAGCATGATTTTTTTGAGTATGAGTTCTAATTTTGCCACGTGATCAATCCCTAAAAGTAAAAAAGTCACGCCGAGCGAATACACATTGTATGGCTCGGCGTGACAGCATCATAACAAACTGACGAAGCTAAATACCACCGCTCTATAAGCGAATACCGCCGTCAATTTCAAATACGCGGCCGTTTACATAATCATTTTCAATGATAAAACGAACCGTTGATGCGATTTCTGCAGGTTGACCTAAACGTCCTACTGGGACCATTTTCTCTAAACGCTCTAATGCCTCTGGCTTCATGGCCGCGGTCATTTCAGTGGCTATCACACCCGGCGCTACAGCAGCGCTGCGGATGTTGTAACGCGCTAACTCTTTAGCCCAGCCAACAGACATCGCGGCAACACCGGCTTTAGATGCTGAATAATTTGATTGACCCATGTTGCCCGATTTAGCCAGACTAGAGATGTTAATGATGACCCCTGCTTGCTTGGTTTCAATCATTGCTGCAGCGGCTTCACGGCCACATAAAAAGCTGCCAGTTAAGTTAACATTGATAACCGATTGAAACTGCTGATACGACATACGGTCGGTGACAACGCCATCTTTGGCTTTAACCATTAAGCCGTCACGTAAAATGCCCGCGTTATTGATAAGCACATTCACCTGGCCAAAGTCTTCAACGATATACTTAAAGCCCGCCACCACATCTTCTTCGTCGGTAATGTCTAGCGCATAACCTTGTACTTCAGTTGTTGCGCCTAAATCTGCACAAGCTTGCTCAAGCTTGGTTTGGTCAACATCGATAAGCGCCAATTTAGCACCCTGGGCAGCTAAATCATGGGCCATCGCCAGACCTAAACCACCTGCTCCGCCAGTAATGACGACAACCTTATCTTTTAATTCCATCAACTGAATCCTTTATTTTTTCTTTGCAAACTGTTCAAAAATACTCGAGAAATCGCGGCTACCATTACCCTGACGCGCATGATTAACATACAAACTACGTGCAAGTGAGCCCATCGGTGTACTCGAGTTAGAGGCTAATGCCGCCTGTTGCGACAAGCCTAAATCTTTTACCATGAGGTCGACCATAAAGCCGCCTTGATACCCTTTAGACGACGGCACATTTTCCATTACATCTGGACATGGATTGTACTTTTCGAGTGTCCAGTTACCGCCGCTGCTGACTTTCATGATATCAGACAACACTTTAGGATCTAAGCCATTATCTAAGCCTAATTGGATAGATTCACTGGTACCAATCATCAATACCGACAACAGCATGTTATTACAAATCTTGGCAACTTGTCCTGCCCCTACTGCGCCCGCATGAAAAATATTACCGCCCATGACGGTTAACACGGTTTGGGCTTGCGTGTAAGCCGCCTCTGAGCCACCACAAATAAAGGTTAAGGTGCCTGCTGCAGCGCCTGCGGTTCCGCCCGATACTGGCGCGTCCATAAACTCAATCCCCATGTCGGCAGCTTTTGCACCCACAATACGAGCACTGTCGGCATCAATGGTTGAGCAATCAATTAATAAGGTCTGTTTAGACACCACCTCAAGTAAACCTTTGTTATTGGCATCGCCTAAATATAAACCCAGAACATGTTTGCTTGCAGGCAACATGGTAATCACAAAGTCTGCTGATGCCGCTGCGCCGCAAGCGGTTTTAGCACTGAGTGCACCTTGTGAAGTTAACGCTTCGACTGCAAGCGGATTTAAATCAAATACTGTCACGGTCATGCCGGCTTTGATTAAATTGGCCGCCATTGGGCCGCCCATATTACCTAAACCAATAAATGCTACTGTTGCCATGATAATAATCCTTATTCAGTAAAGTCAGCTAATGGGTGGTTGTCAGCGTTCCACGGGGATGTGGTCAGTTGGTCAATTCGGCTTTGTTCTACGGCTTCAACATCGCTAAACAACCATTTAGGTTGGCGGTCTTTATCAATCAATAATGCCCGAACCCCTTCGCAAAAATCACCCATAGAGCAACAATTCACGCTAACACCAAGCTCCCACTGGAAACATTGCGCTAAACTGAGTTCAGTACCTAATTGGGCTTGAGCAAAAATTAAATGCCAACTAATTGGGCTACCGGCTAGCGCGGTTTTCTGCGCTCGTTGTAGCCATTCAAGCTCAGTATTTAAGGTCGATAATTGGTGATGAACATCTAAAATATCGCCCGCCATTAATAAATCGATTTGAGTTTGAAATTGCTGTAAATGACTGTCTGGCAGCGTTGCTAAATGCGGCTCGGTCATTGTGGTGAGTAAATCACTTAACAACTGATGATTGTGCTCAGAGTCCTGGCTCCAGTTAAGCTCTGCCATCGCATCGAACAATGGCTCTTGTTGATCACTGGTTAAATAATGATTGCCCAGTTGAACATATAGCGCATCGCTCGCATTCATGTTGTAGGCGGTTAAGCCTAAAAACAGCCCAGTCTTGCCTGGCATGCGGTTTAAAAAGTAACTGCCACCGACATCAGGGTATAAACCAATGGTGACTTCTGGCATGGCAATTCGACTGCGCTCAGTGACGATACGATGACTGCCGCCGGCCATTAAACCTAAGCCGCCACCCATGACAATGCCATCACCCCACACTAAAACGGGTTTGCCAAACTGATGGAGTAAGTAATCGAATTGATACTCTTGGGTAAAGAAACCGCAGGCTTCATCGGTAATGTTGTTGGGGTTGGCAATGGATGCATGGTAAATGGCACGCACATCACCACCAGCGCAAAATGCTTTTTCGCCCGCGCCTTGTAGCACCACACACGCAATGCTGTCGTCTGTTTGCCAGTGAGTTAATTGAGTTTGCATCGCGGCAACCATATCAAGGGTTAACGCATTGAGCGCTTTTTCGATGTTAAGCGTCACGATGCCAATTGATTGGCCAGAGAGTGTGCCGAGTGTTTGAAATATTACATCTTGAGTCATTAGCAGTTCTTCCAGATTGCGGCGCGTTTTTGTAAAAAGGCGTTCACACCTTCAGCTTGATCTTCAGTATCAAATAGCCCGACAAACAATTCGCGCTCAAGCGGTAAGGCTTGAGTGCGCGGCATTGTTCGCCCAGCCTGAATTAAGGTTTTGCACACACTCACACTACTCGGTGACTGTTTAGCCACTTTGGCTGCTAAGGCAACGGCAGCATCTAGTGCCTGGCCTTTTTCGACCACTTCTTCAACTAGGCCAATTTTTTCTGCTTTAGCAGCATCAATACGTTCGCCACATAAAATCATGCGTTTTGCCCAGCCTTCGCCCACTAATGCGGTGAGGTTTTGGGTGCCACCCGCACAAGGCAGTAAACCGACCGTGGCTTCAGGCAGCGCCATTTGCGCCTGTTCTTCAGCAATGCGTATATCACAGGCTAATGCAACTTCTAAACCGCCGCCCATGGTGTACCCGTTAATCGCGGCAATCGACACGCCACGAAAGGCGCTTAGGGTTTCAAAAGCTTCACCAAAATGCTTTGCCATACTTGCAGCGGTGCCTTTATCGCCATCGGCAAATAAATTTAAATCAGCACCTGCTGAGAAAAACTTTTCACCTTGACCGGTGATCACTAAGGCATAAATATCGTTGTTTTGATTTAGCTTAATAATGGTTTGCTTCAATAACTGTAAGCTGTCTGCGGTCCAGGTATTGGCTGGCGGATTGTTGAGAGTCAAAATGGCCGTATGACCAATAATATGTTCAATAATCGCAGTGTGTGCTGTCATCATGCTATGTCCTTATGTTCACCTAAGCGCAGGTGATAAAATCTTGGTATTGTGAGGTGTTCAATCCATTACAAAATCGGATGAGCATTCTCATCTAACAAGCGACGAGCAATAATCAGGCGCATAATTTCGTTAGTGCCTTCTAAAATCTGATGCACGCGCACATCACGGAAATGACGCTCAAGCGGATATTCGCGGATATAACCGTAACCGCCATGAATTTGCAGCGCGCTGTCACACACCTGGAAACCTACATCAGTCGCAAAGCGTTTGGCCATGGCGCAATAGGCGCTGGCTTCTGGGTCTTGGGTGTCAAGTTTAAATGCCGCTAATCGCACCATTTGACGGGCAGCAACTAACTCTGTTGCCATGTCGGCTAATTTAAATTGCAGTGCCTGGAATGCCGCTAACGGTTTGCCAAATTGCTTACGCTCATTCATGTATTGTGTCGCGCGCGTTAATGCCGCCTGCGCAGTACCAATAGAGCACGTGGCAATGTTAATGCGCCCGCCGTCGAGCCCTTTCATGGCAAAGGTAAAACCCTGGCCTTCATCGCCAAGTAAGTTAGCGACAGGCACGCGTACGTTTTCAAAACTAATGAGTCTTGTAGGTTGAGCATTCCAACCCATTTTATCTTCCGCTTTACCATAAGTAACACCAGCAGCATCAGCCGGTACCGCGATAGCAGAAATGCCTTTTGGGCCCGCTTCACCGGTACGGCACATCACCACTAATAATTCGGTTTCACCGGCACCAGAGATAAACATTTTTGAGCCAGTAATAAGGTAATCATCACCATCACGCACGGCTTTAGTTTGCAATGATGCCGCGTCGCTGCCAGCACCTGGTTCAGTTAAGCAATAAGAGGCTAACAGTTGTCCTGTGGTTAAGCCTTCTGACCATTGTTGACGTAAGGTTTCTGTACCCCAGGTGGTCACCATCCAGGTCGCCATATTATGAATGGTTAACATGGCTGTTGTAGCGGTACAGCCGTGGGCTAATTCTTCAAAAATAATTGATGCATCTAAACGAGATAAGCCCATGCCGCCTTCTGACTCAGGCGAATACAATGAACAAAAACCCAGTTCGCCGGCTTTTTGAATCACGTCTTTAGGAAAATGATGTTCTTCGTCCCATTTAGCGGCAAATGGAGCGAGTTCATCTGCGGCAAATTGGCGGGCTAAATCAGCAAATTGGCGCTGATCTTCGTTTAAATTAAAATCCATGCTGGACTCCTAATATTGTCTTAGATGACTCTTGGGTCATTTAGTCACTTGCTCACAGCAACTTATGTTGCTTAGCCATTGAGTACAAAAAGCAATGGTGTGAGTCAAGATTGTCTTGTTGTACTTCGATTAGATTGTCGCGATATATCGATGATGTATCGCGACAAATGGTGACTCATCACAGCACACTTATTTTAAGTTAATGCTCATGTTAGGACCGCTAACGGCTTCTGAGTCAAACCAACGAGTAGTGATGGTTTTGGTTTCAGTGCAAAAACGCACAGCTTGCTTACCATAGGCGTGTTGGTCACCATAGAAACTGCCTTTCCAACCGGTAAATGAGAAGAACGGTAATGGCACAGGAATAGGCACGTTAATGCCCACTTGTCCCACTTCAATTTCATGCTGGTATTTACGCGCTGCGCCGCCTGATGCGGTAAAGATTGACGTGCCGTTGCCGTATGGGCTGTTGTTCACAAGCTCGATGGCATCGTCTAATGTTTCTGCTTCCATACAGCACAATACTGGGCCAAAAATCTCTTCTTTGTAGATGCTCATGTCAGTGGTGACATTGGAAAACATAGTTGGACCCACCCAGTTACCAGACTCATAACCTTCAAGGGTAAAGTCGCTACCATCGAGTAAGCAATCGGCACCTTCTGCTTTGCCCTGGGCGATGAGTTTTAACACGCGCTCTTTGGCTGCAGGGCTGATGACGGGGCCATAAGCGGCGTCTTTATCGTCCCACAAACCTGGACGCACTTTGGCTAACGCCTCTTTTAACTCAGGGATCCACTCTTTGGCTTTACCGACAAATACTGCCACTGAAATGGCCATACAGCGTTGACCTGCAGCGCCAACTGAAGCGCCGACCATGTTGTTGATCACTTGCTGCTTGTTAGCATCTGGCATGATCACGCAGTGGTTTTTAGCACCCGCAAAAGCTTGCACACGTTTTAGATTGTCAGTACCTGTTTTGTAAATGTATTGGCCTACACCCACTGAACCGACAAACGAAATCGCTTTAATGGCTGGGTTTGTTAACAAAATATCAACGGCGGTTTTGTCGCCATGGATAAGCTGTAACACACCTTTTGGTGCGCCTGCTTCAACAAATAATTCGACTAAACGCTGTGGCGTCATTGGGTCTTGTTCAGACGGTTTTAAAATAAAGGTGTTACCGCAGGCAATCGATAGCGGGAACATCCATAATGGGATCATGGCTGGGAAGTTAAACGGGGTAATACCCGCACACACGCCAAGCGGTTGCGTGTAGCTATAGGTGTCAATATTACGCGCGACGTTTTCAACAGTTTCGCCCATCATTAACGACGCCACGTTACAGGCATGCTCGGCCACTTCAATACCGCGCCATACATCACCTTTTGCATCTTCAAAGGTTTTACCGGTTTCTTGCGCCAAAATGGTCGCTAACTCGTCGTGATGTTCTTTTAATAAATGCTGGTAACGCAACATAACGCGCGCACGCTCTGATACTGGCACTTCTTTCCAGGTCTTAAACGCTTCTTTGGCGCTGTGAATAGCCAATTCGACTTCTGCTGTTGTCGCGCAATTAATTTTTGCGATAACGCTATTGTTAGCTGGGTTGGTCACATCGATATTACGATCGCCGCTGCCATGAGTGAATTCGCCATCAATGTAATGCTTAACTTGTGTGATCATGTTGCTTTCCTCGATCCTTGAACATCTTGAGTGAGTCAGGCTCACTGCTATTGAGTGACTGCACAGGTGATGCGATTATTTTGGTTGTCAGTCTCACATGTTATGTGGCTGCATTTGCCTCTACCTGTACAGTGGTCTTGTTGAACTTAATCTTTTTAAACTTAGTCTTATATAGTCTTGCCTAACTTAATCTTGTCTAGCTGTTTAAACCTCAATCGCCATGGCTGTGGCTTCGCCGCCGCCAATACAAAGCGAGGCAACACCACGTTTAAGCCCTTGAGCTTTTAAGGCATAAATCAAGGTGACCAACAAACGTGTGCCCGAACAACCAATTGGATGACCTAAAGCACATGCACCGCCGTTAATGTTGACTTTGTTGGCGTCTAACCCTAACTCAGATATTGCTAGCATGGTCACCATGGCAAATGCTTCGTTAATTTCATAAAGGTCGACGTCATCTTTGCTCCACTGCACTTTGTCGAACAGTTTTTGCATTGCGCCTACAGGGGCCGTTGTGAACAATGATGGTTCTTGCGAATGGGTGGTGTGGCCTTTAATGGTCGCCATAACGGTTAAGCCTAATTCATTTGCTTTAGCGCGAGTCATTAACATTAATGCTGCGGCGCCGTCTGAAATTGAACTTGAGTTAGCTGCGGTAATGGTGCCGTCTTTAGTAAAGGCTGGACGCAGAGTTGGAATTTTTTCAGGGCGGGCATTACCTGGTTGCTCATCGGTGTCGACAGTGACATCACCACGACGAGTACTCATGGTGACAGGCACCACTTCATCTTTAAAAGCACCAGAGTTAATTGCGGCGTTCGCTTTTTCGAGTGAGCTTAGTGCAAAGGCATCCATTTGCTCACGCGTTAAACCAAAGTCATCGGCAGTTTTTTGGGCAAAAGTGCCCATTGCACCGCCGGTATAAGCATCTTCAAGACCATCTAAAAACATATGGTCCATGACTTTGCCATGACCCATACGCATGCCACCACGGGCTTTGTCGAGTAAGTATGGTGCCTGGCTCATGCTTTCCATGCCGCCCGCAACAACCACCTGGCTGCTGCCAGCTTTAATTAAATCGTGCGCTAACATCACGGTTTTCATACCTGAGCCACACACTTTATTGACCGTGGTTGCGCCAACGCTTAATGGCAAGCCGGCACCTAATGTTGCCTGTCGAGCAGGTGCTTGACCAAGGCCGGCTGGCAACACACAGCCCATTAGCACTTCATCTACGCTGTCGCCGCTTATGCCAGTTTGTGCCAAAAGGCCTTTAATCGCTGTTGCAGCTAATACTGGAGATGCTACCTCAGACAATGCACCTTGAAATCCACCCATTGGTGTACGTTTCGCGGCAACAATAACGATATCTTGACCTGTTTGCTCTGTACTCATAACCACTCCAATTTTTATGCGCATAAAAAAATATCAAAACCATATCACACCACTTTGACGTTGACGCTAACGTAAAGCAAGTAAAAAATGGTCGAAAATGTGATGTTAATCCGATGCGGTTGTCATTGCAGATTTACACTTGATAGGAAACGAGATTAAATGATGGATAACACTCTGTTTATATTGATATAAAATACAGACCACCTTGAACGCGCTAGTGAATATAGCCAAGGTTAAACTTTAGTCTACTGGGGGTTGATAACGAGAGTAAAAGCAAAAAAGCCGCGATACCTTGGGGTATGACGGCTTTTTAGGTCAGTTAGTGACTGATTATGGTTTTTTGTTTTCCCATGGCGTTTTTGCGCTCATGTCGTTTAAATCATACGGCGTTAACTGGTAAACATAATAGTTAAGCCAATTGCTCACCAATAAGCTGCCGTGACTATGCCAGCGGGCAATAACGTCTTGGCTTGGGTCGTCGTTACGATAATAATTTTGCGGAATGTCTGGGTTTAATCCTTGGCCAACATCGCGAGTATATTCATCATTTAGGGTGCCTTTTTGATACTCAGGATGCCCCATAACAAACAAATTACGATTGTCGCGGCTGATCGCAATATAGGCACCAGCTTCATCAGACTCCGCCAGCACTTCAACCTCTGGGTGCTGACGTAACTCTTCAACATTCATCTCAGCAAAGCGTGAGTGCGGCGCATAAAACTCATCGTCAAAACCACGCAGTAGCGGGTGTGGGTCGCTGGTGCGGCTGTGATTAAATACGCCAGAGCGTTTGTTTTGCAGTAGCTGACGCTTTAAGCCATACAAATGATATAAACCAGCATGGGCCGCCCAACATAAGAACAATACTGAGGTGACATGATTTTGCGACCAGTCGATAATTTCGCGGATATGATCCCAGTACACCACATCTTTAAAATCAATTTGTCCAAGTGGAGCGCCAGTGATGATTAAGCCGTCATAATTGTTATGACGAACATCTTCAAAATCACGGTAAAAGGTGTTCATGTGATCGACAGAAGTATGCTTTGACTCTTTGTCGTGAATACGCAGCAGGTCAACCCCAACTTGCAACGGTGTATTGCCCAATAATCGTAACAGTTGAGTTTCGGTCTCAATTTTGTTTGGCATTAAATTCAAGATCAATACCCGCATCGGACGGATGTCCTGATTGGCGGCGCGGGTTTCAGACATCACGAAAATATTTTCTGACTCTAAAATACCTGCAGCGGGAAGATTATCTGGAATTCGAACCGGCATACGACTCACCTTTTGGGTTAATTAAACACAGACCTTGTGTAGTGACTTAACAATCGTCAACGCGCTATTAATCAATATGTTTGATTGATCACAGTTTCAACATTATGCCAATTCGTCAATGCGACACACACACCGGATGCGATTGAGCACATTGATTGACACAAAACACTGTTAACACGCGCTATAAAGCAATAGTCACATAAGCACTGATTGATGTCATCAATCATACACAAGGATGTCTAGAAGTCTACACGTCTTAAGTTGAATTTTTTTCTCTCTTGTTATCAAACGAGGTTATTCCTATTATGAGTCATTGAAAATGAAGAGGTTAACTATGTCTGTCGCGACAGCAATGATCATTGGTGCCAGCTCTCAACTCAGCCAGGCGCTAGCAAAGCAATTATCTGCACAACAGGTGTCTTTAGTACTCTTTGTGCATGACCCTGAATCACTCAAACAGTTTGCTCAAAGCCTTCCTGGCGAGGTCAGTGTTTATCCCCTCGCCATTGACCAGCCACAAACGTTAATCGAACAGCTTAATCAAGCCTGGAAGCAACATAATGGCGCCCACTTAGTGATAGTGAATACTGGGGTAAACGAATACGACCCTGCGCTTCCCTGGTTAATTGACCAACAAGCCATTAATGTTAATGTGATGGGATTTGCTGCGGCCAGCCAATGTGTTTTTAAATTGATGTGTGAGCAAGGCTACGGTCAACTAGCGGCGATAAACTCCATTGCAGGGCAACGCGGCGGCCCCAATGTGGCTTACCACGCCTCTAAAGCCTTTGCTGCAAATTACCTGCAAGGATTGAGCATGCATGCACAGCGCTTAAAGCTGCCAGTAACGATTAGCGATATTCAATTGGGCTTGTTTGATAAAGCGGTGCACTTAAATACTCAATTACTCCTGTCGCCCATTGATAAAGTGGCAACGCAAATACTAACAGCACTTAAAAAGGGAAAACGCCGCGTATATGTCACCAAACGCTGGCGTCTTGTGGCATGGATAAACCGGATACTGCCCGAATATATTTACAACACCCGTCATTGGAAACCGAAAAAGAAACGCGGTTAACTTGACGCTTGGTTAATCTCACATAACAAAACAGGAACCTGCGGGTTCCTGTTTTGTTACAATGAAAAGCTGATGCTAATCAACTACAATTAGAAAGTATAACCGACGCTAATCATATAAACCCAAGGGTCGATATCAGTTTCAACAACCACATGATCAGCCCCCATATCAAAGCTCACGTCGGTAGAGATTTGCGCATACCATACCGATGCGTTTACGAGCCATTTTTTATCAATCTGGTAATCAATCCCGACCTGCGCCGCAACGCCCCAGGAGTTAGACATCGACAGATTATCTAGGCCTAAATCTTTGGCATCTTGATTAAAGTCATTGTCAAAAAAGTTAGTAAAGTTAACCCCTACCCCAACATATGGACGCAGCGCAGACTGCGCATCACCAAAATAATACTGAGCAACAAGTGTCGGTGGTAAATGCTTGGTGTTGGCAATAACACCTAACTCACCTAGAGACACATCATGGCTAAATGGCGTAGCGGCTAATAACTCAACAGCAATGTTGTCGGTCAGCATATAACCAAAGTTAAGGCCTAATTGTGTGTTGTTATCAACGGTAAACTCTGCAACACCGGCGACAACTGGGCTTGATTCATTCGGCGCTACCGTTGCACTACCTGCACGCACAATAATGTCGCCCGCTTGATGCGCAGCAGCACCAAACGATAAGCCAGCAGAAAGTAATGATGCAGCAACTAAACCTAGGGTGATTTTCTTATTCATTTTAAGACTCCATGACAACAATAAATAGATGTAAGCCTGTAACATCCTTAACAATTGCCGCTAACCTACCTAAGTTATTCATTAACAATATTGATGTAGATCAATAAAATGACAGTACCCCTATTGAGGTAGCACATTGCTTGCCTTTAGCTTGATTTAGATCACAAAACGATCCGCAAAATAGACTAAAGATGCATTTATAAGTTAGCTTATGCGATAAAGATCATGGGTTTATGGCTGAATGGAGTTAGACATTGAGCAAAACCATGATGCCATACCAAATTCGTCATTTTGAGTGAATGTGATATGGCATGATTGGGTCATGCAACCATCGCTAACTAGCAAGTTAGCGATGGTTTGAAAGTGGGATTTAAACTGATAGCAAAAAACTAGCTGGCGTCGTGTTGCTGCTCTGGCGCGGCATCGGCAAACGCCGATAACTGATTACAGGCGTGGTCAATGCGCACAATATTAGGAAAATCATCAAGCGGGACATTAAAGCGCTTTGCATTGTACACTTGTGGCACCAAACAAATGTCGGCAAGTGTTGGTGTATCGCCAAAACAATAACGCCCTGCATACTGGCTTAATTGCGCTTCTAACGCGGTAAAACCTAGCGTTATCCAATGTTGATACCAACGCATTTTGTCGGCATCAGACACGCCCATGTCTTTCACCAAATATTGCAATACCCGTAAATTGTCTAGCGGGTGGATTTCACACGCAATGGCTTGCGCCATACTACGTACAATGGCGCGATGCTCAATATTGCTCGGCAATACGGCTTCCTGTGGATATTTTTCTTCGAGGTACTCAATAATGGCCAGTGATTGCGATAAATTAAGCTCGCCTTCTATGCCTTCATCAACCAGGGTGGGCACAAGATGTTGCGGGTTAAGTTGGTGGTAAGCCTGTGAGTGCTGCTCACCGCCATTATTAACCAAATGCACTGAAATCTGCTGTGCCGATAACTGCTTTATATTTAAGGCAATACGCACGCGATAGGCTGCGCTTGAGCGCCAATAACCATAGAGTTTCATGTGTTATCCTCTTTTTAGTTTTAGTTGTTTGTTTTTACTTTTTAATTTGTTGAGCCATCAATAACAAAAAAGGCAATAACGATGATGCGCTATTGCCTTCTAAAAAATACTGCTACAAAATCTTTACGCTTTATATTCAACGACTTTTTGGTCGATAGAACCAAAAATACTCACGCCATTTTCGTCAAACATTTCAATGCGAACCGTGTCGCCAAAGCGCATAAACGGAGTTGATGCTTTGCCGTCGGCAATAATTTCTAGCATGCGTTTTTCAGCTAAACAGCTTGAACCGGCACTGCGATCATAATTTGAAATGGTGCCTGACCCAATAATCGCTCCGGCACCTAATGGACGGGTTTTAGCCACATGCGACACTAGCTGGCTAAAGTTAAACGTCATGTCGACGCCTGCATTTGGGCGGCCAAATAACTCACTGTTTAAATGAGTCACCAGTGGTAAATGCACCTTACTGTCTTGCCACTTGTCGCCTAATTCATCTGGGGTTATCGCAATCGGAGAAAACGCACTTGATGGTTTCGATTGGAAAAAACCAAACCCTTTACCGAGCTCACCAGGAATTAAGTTACGCAGTGACACATCATTCACTAGCATTAATAATTTAATGTGCTTAGCGGCATTCTCAGTCGACACGCCCATGGCGACATCATCGGTGACAATGGCTATTTCTGACTCAAAATCGATACCGTATTCTTCACTGGCCATTTCAATGTCGGCCTTAGGCGCGATAAAACTGTCTGAACCGCCCTGATACACTAATGGATCGGTCCAAAATGATTCTGGCATTTCTGCGCCGCGCGCTTTACGCACTAGCTCTACATGGTTAACGTATGCGCTACCGTCTGCCCATTGATAGGCACGCGGTAATGGCGATAAACAACGTGTTTCATCAAAAGCGATGGCGTTATCCATTTGACCGTCATTTAATGCTTCATATAATTCGCTTAACTGTGGATACA
This sequence comes from Shewanella litoralis, assembly GCF_009828585.1. Taxonomy (GTDB): domain Bacteria; phylum Pseudomonadota; class Gammaproteobacteria; order Enterobacterales; family Shewanellaceae; genus Shewanella; species Shewanella litoralis. The sequence continues at coordinate 68,122 of NZ_WSRZ01000011.1, forward strand.
ATAAATCCCATGCATCAAGTAATTGCTGCATTGTTTTAGCAATGGCAGGCACGGCTACCGCTTTGGTCAAATCTTTACTGACTAACATCAATTGGCCGTCGCGACGTCCGTTGTGATAACTTGCAAGTTTCATTATTGCTCCTAAATTCTGGGTGGCATCCGCGCTTGAGATCAATTGCATGAATGGCATTGTGCACTCATTTTGATCATAAAAAGCCGAAAAATCCTAGCATGTGCGCCAAATCACGCGGTACTGAAATAAATCGTAATTTGTACATTATTATTTACAGGTGATAAAAAGCCACTCTAACACTGGTTTACAGGATTAAAATGAGCAAAATGCCAGCAATTAGCTGGCATTAAATCGTTACATTACTTTTTCTTACTAATATTATAATCGCGCAGTTTATTGGCAATGGCGGTATGAGATACACCAAGCTTTTTCGCCAACTGTCGCGTACTTGGATATGCAGGATACAAACGGCGCAATAAACCCGATTCATACTCTTTCATGGCTTCGTCGAGTGTGCCTTCAAACTCTTCGTCAAAATAGCCAAAACCTTCGGCATAAGACGGCAGTTTAAGCTGTTCGACTGTCAGTTCGGTTGAGCCATCCCACATCGATACTGCTCTAAAAATGGCATTTTTAAGCTGACGAACGTTACCGGGCCAGGCATAAGTAAACAAATAGTCTCGACAGCTGGCAGAAATACGACGCAGCGGGCTCGATAATTGCTGGCTGTAATGCTCTAAAAACATCTCGGTCAGCGGTATCACATCCACTTTGCGTTCGCGCAGAGAGGGCATGTGATAACTCAACACATGGATGCGATAATATAAATCTTCTCTAAACTCACCCATTTGACAAAGCTCAGCAAGGTTTTTCTGGGTCGAGCAAATTATCCGCACATCTGCGCGCACTTCTACATCGCCGCCGATGCGTCTAAACGTGCCATCTTGCAGCAAACGAAGCAACTTAACTTGTGCAGCTTTAGACATTTCGGCTATTTCGTCTAAAAAGACCGTGCCGCCCTTAGCTTCTTCAAATAAACCGCGTTTCACCACGGTACCGTTGGTGACAAAACCAAATAATTCTTCTTCTGCCACACTGTCTGGTAATGCTGCACAGTTAATGGCAATAAACGGATGTTCGCGGCGCATGCTGGCATCGTGACTGGCGCGGGCCATTAACTCTTTACCGGTGCCGGTTTCACCGGTGATCAATAACGGCGCATCGAGCTGAGCCATACGTTTGGCTTGCTTTAATACGTCTTTCATTTTGTCACTATTGGCTAATACATTATCAAAACCCGTGGTTTGATTTTGCAGTGCATTAAATTGTTTACCCACTCGGGCAGGAGATTTAAGTGAAATCACCGCGCCAGCTAAAATAGTGGTGTCGTCATCGTCTGGCAAATAAATTGGTAGCATTTCGGCGAGGTATTCATTGGAATTAATCTGCACACGGGTGGCCTGGGCTAGCACTGGGGTTTCGCTCATCCAACGGGCAAAGTTAAAGCCTTGCACCCAATGGTTTAATGATTCGTCGACCACTTCATGCTCTGCCATGCCGAGGGTTAATAGTGCTGACTCGTTAGCAATACGAATACGCCCTTTTGAATCAGTTGAAAAAACCGAATCTGGCAAAGTTTTCAATAATGTTTTTAAGGCGTAGTGCTCTTGTTCTGATGGCATAAAAGACACGGTACGCACATCGTGTACACTTTCGACTTTACGGATTTGTGGCATCAGTTCACGCAAGGTTTCGAAACTGATTTCTGCAAATTGCAAAAATAGGAAACCTTTATTACTGGCATCAATGGCAATTAAATTAATGCCATGTTTTTCAAGCACGACGAGGATGTCTTTCGCTAAACCTACGCGATCAATACAGCTGACTTCCAAACGCATATGTAACGATTCCCTATTTATTAGTGTTTTGTGACGGAAATTAGTGACAACGTTAGAGGGATAATACTTCGGTGGCAAGTGAAGTTTACAGTAGAATTGTAACAGAGAAATTTTTCAGCATATTACGTTAACGTAACATGCTGAAAACGATATAATAATAACTAGCCGAGTAACTGGTCTGTTTTGGCAGCCATAATGAAATCGTTTTTGTGTAAACCTTTAATAGAATGCGACCACCAGGTTACCGTCACTTTACCCCATTCCGTTAATATACCTGGATGATGAAACTCTGCTTCAGCTAAATCGGCCAGTTTATTGGTAAAAGCCATGGCCAACTTAAAATTCTTAAATTTATACACCCGCTCTAACTGCATAATGCCGTCACGCACCTCTACTCCCCAATCAGGGATCATGCCAATAAGCTCTTCTAGCTCTGCATCGGTTACTTTTGGGGCGTCAGCTTGGCATGCTTCACACTTCATCTCGGTTAATGCGCTCATTTGTACTCCTTGGCTTAATTTAGTTATGTGTTACTAGCAGCTTAATGAGCGCTAAGCTCTGCTGCTCTTAATCGTTAACTTGCTTTAGTTTTTGGCTCAAATTTCGGTGCAAACAAACCGAGTTGCTGAGCTTGAGTCACCATGCTCATAATGTCCATACGAGCGATTTCATCTAAGTAGTCAATATTTTCAATCACGTAATAAATCGGCTGCATAATATCAATGCGATAAGGTGTGCGCAGCACGTCGAGTAAATCGAACGGTTTACGCTCAGGTTTATCACTTAATGCATACATGGTCTCACCGGGAGAACTTAAAATGCCACCGCCATAAATTTGTAAGGGCTCATCTTTAGCCTGAACGAGGCCAAACTCAATGGTAAACCAATACAAACGCGCTAAAAACACCCGCTGCTCTTTGGTTGCGGCAAGGCCTAGCTGGCCATACATATGCGAAAAATTGGCAAATGAAGGGTTGGTCAATAATGGACAATGGCCAAATATTTCATGAAAAATATCAGGTTCTTGCAAATAATCGAACTCTTCTTTAGTGCGAATAAATGTCGCCACTGGAAACTCTTTATTGGCGAGTAATTCAAAAAAGCGTCCAAAAGAAATTAATGCTGGCACAGCGGCCGTTTTCCAGCCAGTAGCTGCTAAAAGGACTTTGTCGATGTCGGGTAATTGCGGGATACGGTCAATCGACATTCCTAATGCATCTAAGCCATTAAGGTATGCGGGGCATGCGCGCCCGGGCATATTGGTCACTTGGCGCTGGTATAACTGCTGCCATAATTGATTCTCATGTTCAGAGTAATCAATGTAACCCTGGGCATCGGGTTGATGGGCAATATACTTTGTTGCTGCTGTCATAGGTTCCACTTTACGTAAACTTCACTCTCTACATAGTGTGCTAACGTTGTGCTTTTGTTAACTCCCTCACAGTTTATTGTCTGGTGATAATGCAGGGGTAATTGTAAACAAATACATACAAAGACCCATAATTGTCATCATTTTCAGCTGATCATTTTATGTTTATTGAACGCAATGAATGCACAGCCGACCAGTGATTTTTTATGGGTAATATCAATAATTTTGCTGGTACTTGAACTGTGATAATTTACAATGTAGAGCAATATGACTCATTTATTCACAGGACGATTAAACTATGGCAATTTTGGTAACCGGTGGCGCTGGCTATATTGGTACACACACAGTCGTGGAACTGCTAAATGCTGGACAGGAAGTGGTCATCGTAGACAATTTATCAAATTCAAGTGTTGAAGCATTAGCGCGAGTTCGTACTATTACCGGTAAAGATGTGACCTTTTATCAAGGCGATATTCTCAATAAAGCACTGCTGCAAAAAGTCTTTGCCGATCACAGTATCGAATCTGTTATTCATTTCGCGGGCTTAAAAGCCGTTGGCGAATCTGTTGCAAAGCCACTTAAGTATTACGAAAATAACGTTACTGGTACCATTATTTTGTGCCAAGTGATGGCCGAACATAAGGTTAAAAACCTGGTATTTAGCTCATCGGCAACGGTTTATGGCGACCCTGCTAGCTTACCGATTAAAGAAGATTTCCCTACTGGCGCGACGAATCCATACGGCCAGTCAAAATTGATGGTTGAGCATATTTTAGCGGACTTATATCAGTCAGATAACAGCTGGAACATTGCCCGTTTACGTTATTTTAATCCGGTTGGTGCCCACGAAAGTGGCTTAATTGGTGAAGATCCAAATGATATTCCAAACAACTTAATGCCGTTTATTGCCCAGGTAGCTGTGGGTAAACGCGAGCAATTAAGTGTATTTGGCGATGACTACAACACGCCTGACGGCACCGGCGTGCGTGATTATATTCACGTGGTTGATTTAGCGGTGGGTCATTTACAAGCACTTAAAAAGTTACAAACCAAACCTGGTTTAGTCACTTATAACCTCGGAACCGGCATTGGCTACAGCGTGTTAGACATGGTTAAAGCATTTGAAAAAGCCTGTGGTAAAACCATTGCGTATCAAATAAGCCCTCGCCGCCCTGGCGATATTGCCGCCTGTTATGCCGACCCAAGCTTCGCAGCAGCACAATTAGACTGGCGTGCAACCCATAGCGTTGAAGATATGGCGAGCAGCAGCTGGAAATGGCAATCCAATAACCCTGATGGATATAAATTACCAAACGCTTAACCATTTTTTGCTGCAGCTAATACTAATATTCGCTGCAGCAATGAATACCAGCCGATTGATCGTCTATTGCAATATAAATGCTCCTGATGGGTATAAATTGCTAAGTGCTTAACAATTTTTTATTGCAGCTAATGCTAATATGCACTGCAATAATGAATAAAAGCCTATTGACCGTTTATTGGAATCGAAATGACCCAAGGTATTAACCAAAGTCGCCGTAACCTCTTTAGCCGCCGCAAAACCAATGTGATCCGCCCGCCGTGGAGCAAACCAGAGCAAGCCTTTACTGATAATTGCACCCGTTGCGATAAATGCATTACTGCCTGCGACACGCAAATTATTAAGCGTGGTGAAGGCGGTTTTCCTGAAATTGACTTCAGCAATGATGAATGCACCTTTTGCAAACAATGCGTTGAGGTATGCCCAGAACCAGTTTTTGATACCACGTTGGCACAACCATGGACTTATGCTGCCAGCATAAAAGACAACTGCTTAACCGCTAAAGGTGTTTGGTGCCAAAGTTGTAAAGATGCCTGTGAACCTCGCGCAATTAGTTTTAGTATGGCCGTGGGCCAGGTTCCAAAACCCGTGATTGATATCGACGCCTGTACCGGCTGCGGTGCATGTGTGTCACCTTGCCCAGCTGATGCGGTTACGTTAATGCCAACTGAGTAAACCGTCAGTTAACAATACCCACAGTTTGTAGTGTTGTTATGCTGACTTTAACGCTATATTAGCACCCCAATTTAGCCATATACCTAAGGGCTCTAAGATGTTTGGTCAAAAAAAGCCGGTCAATCCATTGAGCTTTATCGCTCAAGAATGTCATTTAACAGGCAAGCTAATGTTTAGCGGTGATGTGTTAATTGCAGGCCATGTTAGTGGTGACATTCAGGCACAGGGCAATGTCACCATTGAACCTAGTGGCACGGTTGAAGGCGATATCTTATGCCGCGAGTTAAAGATTGCCGGGCAGTTGTCTGGTGAAGCACGTTGTAAAAAAATCACCTTGCATGAACAAGGCGTGTTTGAAGGCGATGCATTTTGTGAAAATATTGAAATCTTAGATGGTGGCCAATTTTTAGGATATCGCCATCGGGATCCTCTCTCAACCACAGCGACCGCTCAATAATAGTTAAGCGGTTTTATTGGTATTAAAGCACTGGCAAGTGACATTAATGCTTAGCCAGCTGCTTGTTCACTAAGGCCAGCTGATCTCTCAAGGTTGTTTTTGCAGCGAAATGTTGGCCATTACTCACATTTACAACTGCGCGGCAGAGACTTAGAGGTGTAGTTATTTTACATAAAAAGTCGATAACGCAGTAAAAATGGTCGGCATCAAATGGCATGTCAGTCGCCTGATAACGTATTGCACCGCATAAACAACCACCTTGTAACACCATAGTCATTACCTCCTCGCACATTATTGAAATGGCTGCTTTGCAGAAACACTGGCTTGTTGTTGCCATTGGCGTAACAGACTCACAAACTCTTTGGGGTCGCGATCGACACTGTCAGTTGATAAATATAAGTGGTAACCCAGTTGTTCATTTAAGGTTTGGCAGCGATGGCCAAACATGGCTAACACGCCGCGATAACGATCGCCATTAACGATTAACGGGGTATATTCTGCGCCCAAATACCCTTCTAGACTTTGTAAATCTTCATCTTGTGTAGCTGCAGTCATCAACAGTGGCCGCTGCTCGGTTAATAAGCCAGTCGCTAAACGCGGTGAAATACAGTCTAAAATAGGATTGATTTTTTTAAGTTTAACGCCAATATAAGGTAATTCAATTAATTCCATATTTTGATTTACTCTTACATTATCAAGGCGTTGAATGTTATCCCATTCAATAAATACCTGGCCGCGACGATGATAAAACGCTACACCGTCGGCGGTAAATTTAAAACTGACCGCAGGTTGGTACACTTTGGCAACGCCTAAAATTAAGCCCACTGACCCCAGCGCAAAAAACATCATACCCAGTGCGAATAAACTGCTAAAGCTTATAAAAACAATCAGACTTATTAACAGACTAACAGAGCCCAAAATAGTTAACGTAATGCCATTGCGTTTTGAAAAAGGACTGATCAATAGCTCATCGGTCATTTAAAGTGTCTCCTTGGTGTTCTGCTGTGCAGATAACCCTTTAATTTGTAGCCAAAGCATACCGACATATTCATGAATTGAGCGCTGTGACGCCAATAGTTGATCTGCATCTAAACGCCACCAAAAACTTACACGCGCAATAAAATCGCTTGGCGCAGCCTGTGGTTGCATGCCTAATTGAGTAAAGATGCTCATGGCACGTGGCATATGAGTAGCAGAGGTCACTAACCTAAAAGGTTGCTGGCCGATTAATTGCTGTAATGCGTATGCTTCTTCGATGGTATCTTTGGGCTGGTCAAACTTAATGATATTGGCTGGGTTAACCCCAAGCTCAACAGCCGCTTTAGCCATTATACTTGCATGAGGTGTCGGTTGTTGACCGCCACTGTAGCCACTTACCACTAAGGTACAACCTTGTCCCAAACTCAGTTGCCTTATCCCTTCACTTAAGCGCGCTAATGCTGTGGCAGATAACTGCTGTACAGCTGTTAACCCAGGTTTTTCAAGATTCCCAGAGCCTAAAACCATCACCACACAGGGATTTGTCATCATTTGATTATTGGTGGTATAGCGTGACTCTAGTGAGTCGGTTAACCAATAACTGACTTGCGACTGACTGCACAACAGCAACACGGCAATGGCGAGTGATAGGCAGACTTTGCCTAATTTAAGCAATAATTGACGCTGACTGCGCCACAATAATGCCGTAATCAATAGCAATAAAACGGTTAACGGAATGGGCATAACCAATTGCGACAAGACTTTTTTTAACCAAAACATCAATGATTCACTCAATCTTTATTCAGTCAGTAATACCAACTTAGTAATATTGACGCTAGTGTAACTTAGTCAACGCAAAACAAAAACGGCACTATTGAGTGCCGTTAATATTAAATGCGATACAAACCTAAGCCTGATTACTTTTCGTCTTTGCCCCACAACCATGCTGCGCCGCGAACACCAGATGATGCTCCAAATTTATTTTTCACAACCTGGGTCTCACACTCACGGCCCACCACATATTTAGGTAGCACTTTAGGCAACTCGGTATAAATCGCATCAATGTTTGACACACCGCCACCTAATACAATCATGTCTGGGTCCATCATGTTAATCACATGCGCTAAAGAACGTGCTAAACGGTCAATGTAGCGCTCAAATGCGGCAGTAGCTAATGGGTCACCCTGTTGCATCATTTCAGCAATTTGAATGCCACTGGTGGCATCGCCACCCGCTTCACGAAAATCACGCACAAAGCCAGTACCAGAAATAAAGGTTTCAATACAATCACGATTACCACAAAAACAGGTGGTAGAATTGAATTCATCTGGGGTCATCCACGGTAGCGGATTATGTCCCCACTCACCGCCAATACCATTACCACCACCATGAACGGTGCCGTTTATCGACACTCCCGCACCACAACCGGTGCCAATAATCCCGCCAAATACCACACGTTTACCGGCTGCCGCGCCATCGACCGCTTCTGATACCGCAAAACAGTTTGCATCATTGGCCACGCGCACTTCACGGTGTAATACTTCGCTTAAATCTTTATCTAACGGGTGACCGTTTATCCAGGTAGAGTTTGAGTTTTTAACCAAACCGGTAAAGGGCGACACCACACCAGGAATACCGACACCCACTGAGCCAGTTTGTTTTGTTGCTGTTTCAGCATCAGTCACCAGGCTGACAATGGCTTCTACTGTGCCTGGATAATTTTTAGGAGTAGGAATACGCTTTCTGAATATTTCAGCGCCATCTTCGGCTAACGCCACTATTTCAATTTTGGTACCACCGAGATCGACGCCCATGCGCATCATAACTAGCCTCTCCATTATTAATGTAATGTTATTTCCATATTAGCAAAGCGAGGTAACACCTAACTTTTTGCAAACCACGCCGGCGACGCAGCAATAAAATATGGATTTAAAATGTTTTCTTTTTGATTATATTCAAGTGGTGTCATGGCAGGATATGCCAACACAACGCCACCTGCACTTTCTAAAACAGCTTGCGCGGCTGCGGTGTCCCATTCGCTGGTTAAGCCAAGCCTTGGGTACACATCTGCCTGGCCTTCGGCCACCATACAAAACTTTAATGAACTGCCGACACTGAGCATTTGGTGCTCACCAATAGTCTGTAAATACTCAGCAACATCAGGACTGATATGTGAACGACTTCCGACCACGATAGCGGGCGATTGCAGTGCTCGATCACGAATATCTAATACTGATACTTGTCCGTTATGTTCAAGCCAGGCGCCTTGGCCAATCACCCCGCTATAACACTTTTTCAACACTGGGGCGTAAACCACCCCCGCAACGGCTTTGCCTTGATGAATAAGCGCAATATTGACGGTAAACTCGCCGTTGCGTTTAATAAACTCTTTAGTGCCATCAAGTGGGTCAATTAACCAGTAGGTTTGCCATGTTTGTCTTTCGGCCCAACTAATATCAGCCGCTTCTTCGCTCATCACGGCAATATCGGCAAAATGGCGCTTCAGCCCAGCAACAATCACATGATGACTGGCGATATCAGCCGCCGTGACCGGACTATCATCTTGCTTAACTTCAACACCCAAATCTGCCTGGGCATATACCTGCATAATGGCGTCGCCAGCCTCTTTGGCCAGCTCAACGATTGTTTGTAAATCTGCGGCTGTAAATGTAATGTTCGACAAATCAATTCCTTAAAAATTTATAGCGGTTCGATACCATTGATATACATTATGCCATCGTTCCCACCGTAAATTGATATAATCATTTGATTGTAGTTAAACCAAAACGCGCAAATTGGTCGTTAAAAACCCCACATCAAAACAACAAATCGGTAACACTTTGCCTTGTTGCTCGATACTAAGCTAAGCGTTGCGCTGCTCAAAGCAAACAGTGCATCTTTGCATTCGTATTCAATCCCACTTACACAGTTTACACCGCGTAAACAAACCCAAGAAAACACTGGATTGACTGTATAATTAACACCACAAAAACTGGGAAACCATCGCGATAATCAAGGTTACTTAACGGTGTCGGTAAGTGTTTTGCCTGATACCAACGGCGCATTTTCATCAATGGTTTCACAGCCTGCACCCGTGGTGGGTGAGTCGCCGCATTGATAAACACGAACATAATCCACTAACATTGATTGAGGAAATACATCAGGATCAATCCCTTTGTTGTGCACGTTTGCCGCCCAATCGCCGCCGACAGCAAGATTTAGCAACAGATGAAAAGGCTGATTAAAAGGGGCATCATTGGGCGCGTTTACTGTTTCGCCCTTATCATCGACATATTGGCTATACCAGCCAGATGAACGTTGCGTGGCAAAATGAACATCATCAACATACCAACGTATTTCATCCTGTTGCCATTCAACGGCGTAAACATGAAAGTCATCGGCAGGGTTAGCACCATTCGCTAAGTGATATTCTTGACCTGTATAGACATTATTAGGCCATTGTTTGCCGTAATGTAGTGTGCCGTGTACGGCTGAAACCGGCGCGCTATCCTCAACAACCACTTTAAGATTAACCGCTTCCATAATGTCGATTTCGCCAGAACCTGCCCATGGGCCATATACCCAATCGGTCGGCAGCATCCAAATAGCAGGCCAGGTACCTTGTCCTTGTGGCAATTTTGCGCGAATTTCAAAACGGCCGTATTTCCAATCGCCTTTGTTTTTTGACACTAATCTCGCCGAGGTATAATCCAAGGTTTTACTGGTGTCATTGACATCATAACTCGGGTCAGCGTCATTGACCGCAGGGCCAGAAAAACGCTCTTTAATCGCGGTAATAGTCAATAAACCATCGGCAACTGAAGCATTTTCAGCTCTTGCGGTATAACACTGTGCTTCATTATTGCCGCCGCCATAACAGTCAACTGCAAAACTCCATTTGTTGGCATTCACTGCATTGCCGTCAAACTCATCTTGCCACACCATTTGCCAGCCAGAATTTGTCAGGCTGGTTGCTGTTTGAGTTTGGCTTTCGGTATTAATTGAATGACAACCCGAGAGAATAAACGAAGCCAACGTAAAAACTGTTAAGCCCGTTAACAATGAGTTGTAGTTAGCAAAATGCGTCATTAGTTTACTCATGATGTTGAATATTTAACAAGGCTTGAGCCAGACCGTACCAGTGTATTTAGGGTCTGGCCCAGCTCTCTGCACAGCTTACTTTTTACATTGAACCGTGCTTTCACCTGGCTGAGTATGGATCACTACATCACTGAAACTCACATCAACTTTATCGCTAGTCGCGAGATAGAACGGCATAGTGATTTTGCCAAAGTCCATTGGTTCGCTAGCAAAACACGCCAATGACACACTAATATTCTGCCACTCACCTAACTTGCCATTCACTTGTTGAGCAATATCAACTTGCTTGCGACAATCACCTTCACAGGCCATGCCTAACCAAAGAGGCTTTTGCAGTGATGCTGTAGTCTTAATGCTTAAGGTCAACGCAGAATCGCTATTGCTGTAGGCTCTAAAGTCACGCGGAAAGTTACTGATTAAGCCAACTACACCTTGCTCGCTACCATTAAAGGACACCAATCGGGCATCTTCTTGCACAACACGATCCATAGTACGGATCGTTAACGCGCTGTTTTGTGCCACACTGCTCGATAATCCCTGACGCTCTGCGCTATTAGCAATGTACATTGACCACGGCGACTTAACTGCACGCTCAAATAACGGCAAGTCGACTAGCGTTTGCTCAGCAGCTAAATTGTCTTCAGATAAATTATCAAGCACCACAGCATCACTGACCTTCGACTGATAAGTTAACCCGTAACCAAATGGGATCAATGGCTGATATTGCGCTTTAACTTCAGCTGATTCTGTTGCTAAAGGCACGTTAACCGTTGTTTGCTGTGGCGTTGCTGGCCATGAGAACGATAATTTACCGCCAAAGTCATGTTTGACCTTACCGTCTGCATCAGTAAACAACACATCGGCAATGCCCTGGCCTTCAGAGCCCGGTAACCATGCGGCAACAAAGGCGTCAGATGCGTTAAATTCAGCATTCACCCACATTGGGCGGCCACTGATAAATACCGATACTACTGGAATACCTTGTGCTTTAAGCTGCTTTAACAAGGCTAAATCACGCTTGTCGCCACGTTGATATTCAAGATTATCAATATCGCCATTGCCTTCGGCGTAAGGCTCTTCACCAAACACTACAATGGCGACATCTGGCTTTTGTTGTTCAGTAAACTCGCCATTAACACTTAGCATTGCTTGACCACCGGCCTGACTGACAACTTGCTCAATACCTGAGTAAATAGATGTTGCGCCCGGAAAATCTGCATTTTTGTTGTCGGTACCCTGCCAGGTAATAGTCCAGCCGCCAGATTGCTTACCAATATTGTCGGCGGCATCACCCGCTACCAAGACCGATAGCTTAGGTGAAAGCGGCAACACATTTTGATTATTTTTCAGCAATACTAAAGATTCACGCACCGCCTGACGGGCAACTTCACGATGACTTGCCTGGCCGATTAACTCTGTCTTACCCGATAATGGGCGCTTAGCAGGGCTTGGCTTTTCAAACAAACCGGCTCTTAATTTAACCCGTAAAATACGCGATACTGCATCGTCTAATCGAGCCTGACTAATTTCGCCACTGTTGACTTGTGCCACCGTGTTTTCAAATAACGGTTTCCATGCAGCAGTTGGCACCATAAAGATATCTAGGCCCGCATTCGCCGCTTGAGCACACGACTCGTTGCTACAACCCGGAATTTGTCCATGGCCATTCCAATCACCCACCACAAAACCGTCAAAGCCCATGCGGTCTTTTAATACGTCGGTCAGTAAGTATTTATTGCCATGATTTTTTTCACCATGCCAGCTATTAAACGAGGCCATCACACTCTGTGCGCCTGCATTTAAGCCGCCAACATAACCTTGAGCATGCACATCGACTAACATTTTTTCAGTGGCAATATTGTCGCCCTGATCAATACCCTTTTCTGTGCCGCCATCACCTAAGAAATGTTTAACAGTCGACAGCACGCGTTGATCCGATAAAAAGTCACCACTCACAGCGCCTTGTAACCCTTCAACAATCGCAAATGAGTAATCTCTTACAATGGCCGGGTCTTCAGAGTAGCCTTCATAACTGCGGCCCCAACGGTCATCCCTCACAACGGCGACTGTGGGTGCAAAGACCCAATCAATACCAGTGACCATCACTTCTTTGGCGGTTATCGCTGCAATTTGTTCGATCAATTTTGGATTATTGGCCGCACCTAGACCAATATTGTGCGGAAATAACGTTGCCCCAATGACATTGTTGTGTCCATGTACAGCGTCAGTTCCCCACATTGTCGGGATATTAATACCATCGACAGAGTCGTCAATTGAGGCTTGATATAGCGATTCAGCTAAGGCAATCCAATCCGCTGGCGTGGCATGCTTATCGTTATTAGGGTAAGCACCACCGCCATTGAGATACGAGCCAAAACCGTACTTGCGCATATCTTCAACGGTGATATCGCGAATTTCAGGCTGGATCATCTGCGCCACTTTTTGCTCTACCGTCATCTTGCTCACCAGGGCGGTAATTTTGGCTTCGAGCTCAGCATCTTTGGCAATGGCAGGTGTTAATGCCGGCCATAAATCAATGGTGTTTTTTGCGCTAGTTTCTACTGTAGCCGCTTGTGGTGTAACCGTGTTAGTAGGAGCGGCTTGTTGCGCTTCGCCGCAACCACCCAGACCCAATAAAACGGCTAAACTTAAGTAGCTTCCCTTCATCGTTAGCGTGGTTGATTTACGCTCAGTTTTTACAGAAATAATAGTCATGTGATGTCCTTATCCTTGTTGCTTAACGTTAGCGGTAGGGCGCGCAGCATGGCAACCGACTAAACCGTAATAACCAATAAAACCGTAACATAGTAGCGGCACGATAAACGCTAATTGAATACCTAAACTGTCGGCCAAAAAACCTTGTAACAGCGGTAAAACCGCGCCGCCAACAATAGCTAAACATAAAATACCTGAGCCCTGGCTGGTATGTTGTTTTAAATCTTGTAACGCCAAGCTGAAGATGGTCGGAAACATAATAGAGTTACATAATCCCACTAACAATAATGCCCACATGGCGACCGTGCCAGCACTAAACATCGCCGCCACAATTAATACACAAGCACACAGAGCATTAAAAGCTAACACTTTGCCGGCTTGAATTTTTTGCATCACACCTGCACCAATAAAGCGCCCTACCATGGCACCGCCAAAGTAATAAGCGATGTAATGCGCAGCCTGGGATTCTGATAAACCACCAATGTCATCTTGAGTTAAAAAGCTAATCAAAAAGCTGCCAATGCCCACTTCGGCGCCAACATAGACAAAAATACCTACAGCGCCCAATACGAGGTGAGGATACTTCCACGCGCTGCCACCTGGATCTTTTTGAGTACTTATCACTTTTTTGCCTAACAACGGCAACTTTAACAGCATAAAAATAAGCGCTAAAACAAATAATGCACCAGCTAAAATCAAATAAGGGGTTTGCACTGCACTGGCTTGTTGCTGCACCGATAACTGGCCAATGACCTCACCCACTTCGGTGATTTTCTCATCATGCTCAACCGTCGATAAAATTAACCAACTGCCAAAGAAAGGAGCCACAGTTGTGCCCAGTGAGTTAAATGCTTGAGTTAAGGTTAAGCGAGAAGATGCCGTTTCAGCAGGGCCAAGCACGCTCACGTAAGGATTAGCAGATACTTGTAAAATGGTGATACCTGATGCCAGTACAAAGAATGCGAACAAGAACATGTTGTACGAGCCATAACTGGCTGATGGATAAAATAATAAACACCCGATACAGGCAATAACCAGACCGGTAATAATCCCTTTTTGATAACCAATTTTACCCACCAGCGAACCTGCTGGGATCGACACAATAAAGTAAGCACCAAAAAAGCAAAACTGCACTAACATTGCTTGAGCATAGTTAAGCTCAAACATGTTTTTTAAGTAAGGAATTAAAATATCATTGAGGCAAGTTAAAAAGCCCCACATAAAAAATAATGAGGTTAACGCTACTAATGCAAAGCGAAAATCCCCTTGTTGATGAGTAGAATCAACGCCTGTGAATTCTGTTTGATTGTGTGAAGTCGCCATGACATTCCCTATGTTATAAATCGTTATATTGGGTTGTTATCAATCGATATTATTGATTGCTACCATGCAGTAGCGACAAAATATGTCCATAAATCATTAACTCAGACTCACGTCCAGTTAATCATTTCCCCTACAGACCTATTGTGATTAATTTGCAAAATCAGATATTGACCTTTGGATAATTAATCACTAATCTCAATGTAAGCGCTTTCATTTTTAACATATCGATAACTGATGTCAACGATTTTTAACCGCTCGAATAGAATTTTTCATCCTAGAGCAAATCGGCATTAACCTGTTATCACGGGTGTTTCAGCGCAAAAAACTATCAATATTAAAGACTCAAACTCAATTAATGCGAAGTGAATAATCATATGAAAATAATGTTACCAGCCAACTCGAAGATGCAGTCAACAGCATTCACCTATGGTGTAGCAACCGCTTCGTTTCAAATCGAAGGCGCTGCAGAGTCTCGTTTAGCCTGCATTTGGGACACCTTTTGTGCCACGCCAGGCAAAGTACGTGATGGCTCAAACGGCGAACAAGCTTGCGAACACGTAAAACTATGGCGTGAAGATATTGATTTAATTGAGTCATTAGGCGTAGACGCTTATCGTCTATCTATTTCATGGCCGCGAGTACTGCACAAAGATGGCAGCTTAAACACTCAAGGCGTGCAGTTTTATATCGACTTATTAGACGAGCTTAATCGTCGCGGCATTAAACCGTTTGTCACTTTATATCACTGGGATTTACCGCAACACATTGAAGACAATGGCGGCTGGTTAAACCGTGAAACCGCTTACCTATTTGCAGACTATGCCGACAAAATCACTCAAGCCTTTGGCGACCGGGTTTACTCTTATGCGACGTTTAATGAGCCTTTTTGCAGCTCGTATCTAGGTTATGAAATTGGCGTACATGCACCAGGATTAGCCAAAAAATCTTATGGTCGTCAATCAGCGCATCATTTATTGTTAGCTCATGGTTTGGCCATGAAAGTATTGCAAAAAAACAGTCCAAACACTGAAAACGGCATCGTGCTTAACTTTACCCCTTGTTACAGTGCAACAGAGTCTGCCGAAGATGTACAAGCCGCCAGTAAAGCCGACCAGTATTTTAATCAGTGGTACATTAAACCGCTGTTTGATCGCTGCTACCCTGAGATTATTAACGACTTTGCACCAGAGGATATGCCGGTTATTGAAGCTGGCGATTTTGATATTATTGCGCAGCCTATCGACTTTTTAGGCATCAACTTTTATACCCGTGCAGTGTACAAAGCAGATGCGGTAACAGGCTTTAGCCAAATTGATATGGTTGATAATCCTAAAACCGATATTGGTTGGGAAATTTACCCACAATCATTCACTGATTTATTAGTCTCATTGCATGCACTTTATCCATTACCGCCGATGTACATCACCGAAAATGGCGCTGCCATGGACGATAAATTGATTGACGGTAAGGTGGATGATCAAGACAGACTCGCTTATTATGATGCCCACTTAAATGCTGTGAATAACGCCATAGAACAAGGTGTTAATATTGTGGGTTACTTTGCCTGGAGCCTAATGGATAACTTTGAATGGGCTGAAGGGTATTTAAAACGCTTTGGTATTGTCTATGTTGATTATGACACCCAAAAGCGCACGCTTAAGTCGAGCGCCTATGCCTACAAAGACTTATTAGCTAACAGAAAATAACCCTACAGTTAAGCCGTTCCTAATGAGCGGCTTTATTTTATGTAACGCATCAAATTAAAAATATAACAACAATTATTGAGGCACGTATGATCAGTATTAAAGAAAAAATCGCCTACGGGCTTGGAGACACAGCCAGTAATATTGTGTTCCAAACGGTGATGCTGTTTTTAACCTTTTTCTATACCGACATTTTCGGTATTTCGCCTGCATTTGTCGGCACCATGTTTTTAGCCGTGCGTTTAATTGATGCGGTCACAGACCCATTGATGGGCGCACTAGCCGATAGAACCAATACCCGCTGGGGTAAATTCAGACCTTACTTATTATGGTTTGCCCTGCCCTTTGGCTTTATCAGTGTGCTGGCATTTACCACCCCTGATTTGACCGAAGACGGCAAAATGATTTATGCCTTTGTGACTTATACGGCATTGATGATGGTCTATACCGCTATTAACATTCCATATTGTGCGTTAGGTGGCGTATTAACCGCCGATCCTAAAGAGCGCGTATCGGTGCAGTCATACCGTTTTGTATTTGCCATGTTGGGCGGCTTACTGGTGTCTGGTTTAACCTTACCCCTGGTCGAGTTTTTAGGTCAGGGTGATGAGGCAAAAGGTTACCAACTAACGATTACCGCAATGAGCATTTTAGGCGTGGCGATGTTTTTAGTGTGTTTTTGGGGCACCAAAGAGCGCCTTCACCCGCCTGTCGATCAGCAATCAAGTTTTAAGAAAGACTTTGGCGACATGCTTAAAAATGATCAATGGCGGGTACTTTCTGTTGCTGCGGTGTGTTTATTATCTGGCATGGTACTGCGCACCAGCTTGGCTATTTACTATGTTAAGTATTATCTCAACATGCCAGATTCCATCACCCTATTCATCACCCTGGGGATGGTCGGTAACATCTTTGGTTGTATTTTGGCTGAACCGCTCGCTAAACGCGTCTGTAAAGTGAAAGCCTATATCAGCTTACAAATTATTGCTGCGGCAATATGTGTACTCAGCTATTTTGTGCCGAGCGATCAAGTGGTATTGGCCTTCTTTATGTTTATTGTGTGGGGCTTTACCTTCAACATGGCAACCCCATTATTGTGGGCAAAAATGGCCGATGTGGTCGATTATGGTCAATACAAAAATGGCGTACGTATCACGGGAATGATTTATTCTTCGGTGATATTCTTCATCAAACTGGGTGTTGCCATTGGTGGTGCTGCTGCAGGTTGGTTGTTGGCCGGTTATGGTTATCAAGCCGATACCGCACAAACAGAAGCAACGCAACAAGGTATTTTAATGTCATTTACGCTATTCCCAGCCATTGGCTCAATCTTGGTGGCCTTGGTGATGCGCTGGTATGTGTTAGACAATAAAAGAGTTGATGAAATCCACTTAGAATTAAATAGAGAAGTAAAATAAAAGCATGTTAGTCTTGGGGCCTGTGCTCCAAGGCTAATTTGAACTCTTTAACGTGAAATGACGATATGGCAACGATTTACGATGTGTCTGTAATGGCAGGTGTTTCTCTGGCGACAGTGTCGCGAGTGATGAACAACAACACCAAAGTCAGTGACAAAACCAAACAGAAAGTATTAGATGCGATGCAAACCTTAGGCTATCGCCCCAATACGATTGCCCAGTCTTTAGCATCTAATTGTTCTAATAGCGTTGGCGTGTTGGTGTCGCAACTCGACGGTCCATTTTACGGCCCAATGATGACCGAGATTGAAACCGTGCTTCGTAGCGCCAACAAACACGTAATCATCGCCGCTGGCCACAGCGATGAAGCGCAAGAAAAAGACAGTGTTGAGTTTCTAATGAGCCGCGGTTGTGATGCACTAATTTTAGACATTGAAGCCGTGTCAGATGAATACCTTATAGAACTGAGCAAAGGCTCAACCCCTATCGTGTTTATTAACCGTTATATCGACTCGATTAAAGAGCGCTGCGTCTTTCTTGAAAATGAACTCGGTGGCTTTATGGCGACTAACCATATTTTGTCACTTGGCCATAAAGACATTGCTTATATTTCAGGGCCGCTGTTTAAGCTCGACGTAAGAGACCGCTTAAAAGGTCATAAACGCGCACTTAAGCAATACAACATTAATTTTGATGACAGTCTCTGCATTGAAAGTGATTTTAAAGAAGCGGGCGGCAGCGAGGCTATGGAGCATTTGTTGTCGCTAAACAAAACCATTACCGCAGTGGTATGCGCAAACGATCAGATGGCATCTGGGGCGATATCGGTTTGC
Organism: Shewanella litoralis; assembly: GCF_009828585.1. Lineage (GTDB taxonomy): Bacteria > Pseudomonadota > Gammaproteobacteria > Enterobacterales > Shewanellaceae > Shewanella > Shewanella litoralis. Next base: position 86,926 of record NZ_WSRZ01000011.1, read on the forward strand.
TTAGAACAGGGTTTGCGTGTGCCTGAAGACATCTCATTTATCGGTTACGATAATATTCCATTCCCACAATACATTTCGCCTAAGTTAACGACGGTCAGCAACCCTATTCACGAAATGGGCAAAATGGCAGCAAGATGGGTGCTACAACACGTCTATAACGACAAATCGATTGAGGTTGAGAGCTCGTTCCTGCCGGAATTATTTATCCGCACCTCCACCAAAGCGGTTGATTAACCCGGGTCGCTAGCGTAAAAGCAACTATCACTATGGTATTAAACCAGCATTTGCTGGTTTTTTATTGTCTTGAACATCACGTTCAAAAATTACTCCAAAAAGCTATTCTGATGATGTTATTCATGGCTATTTATCAGACAAATCTGCACTAAAATTGGTAAAGTTGGTATAACATTTCTTGCAACAAAAGAAAGCGCTTACATTTTAATGATAAAAACACGTAAATATTAACAACAATAAAAACATAAACTTAAATTGAATATGCACATTCCCCTATCACATGAGTTAATGAAATGTAATAATTTAAACTTGTTTTTGTTGACTACGGTCACAATTTACACTAGTTTTATGTAAGCGCTTACATTAGCTGTTTTATATGACAACAATTTATAAATAATGATTGCAGCGCCGATGGAGAATTACAAAAACGATTTGCGCCCAACTCGCAATATTGAAAAAAATAAAATCTAGTCAATGGGGATTTCCTAGATGAAAACGACAAAATTTACAAAAACTAAGCTTGCGACCAGTTTATCGCTAGTGCTTGGTGTTGGCAGTATGCTACCTGCCTATGCTGCAGATGAAACCAGCGAAGAAAATATCGAAGTCATTTCGGTGACTGGTATTCGTGGCAGTTTAATTAAATCAATGGATGTAAAGCGTTCTTCAAGTGGCGTTGTAGATTCTATTTCTGCTGAAGATATTGGTAAATTTCCAGACACTAACCTAGCAGAATCGCTTCAACGTATTACCGGTGTATCGATTGACCGCTCGAACGGCGAAGGCAGTAAAGTCTCGGTGCGTGGTTTTGGCCCAGATTATAACCTGATTACCCTCAATGGTCGTCAAATGCCCGTCACAACAGGCACTCGCTCATTTGACTTTGCTAACATCGCCTCTGAAAGTATCAGCGGTGTAGAAGTTCATAAAACCAGCCAAGCATCGGACTCTACCGGTGGTATCGGCTCAACTATCAATATTTTGACTCACAAGCCACTAAGCTCACCAGGCCTTAAAGCCACTGTGGGCGTTAAAGCTGTTGATGATAAATCAACTGACAACGGATCAGTGACACCTGAGGTATCTGGCTTATATTCAAATACCTTTGCCGATGACAAATTTGGTATTTCATTGTCTGCAAGCTACCAAGATCGTGAAAGCGGCAACCAACAAGCACAAGTCGGTACAGGCTGGCGTACTTTCCCAGGTACCGCGACTAATGCCAGTGAATGGGGCGGCGTCGCCAATGACGACACCCAGGTTAACCGCCCTGGTGATGATGATTTCTATTCAGTACCACAAACCACGGTATACCGTTTTGAAGAACAACAGCGCACCCGCACAAACGGCCAGTTAGTTCTGCAATACAGCCCAATCGACACCGTTACTGCGAGTTTAGATTACACTTACATGCGCAACGACATCGACACCCAATTCAATGACGTATCAGCATGGTTTAACTTTGTTCCTACTGAAAACGTTTGGTCTGATGGCCCGTATGCAACACCGCTTATTTATTCAGAAACCTACGACTCACCCGCTGACTTATCAATGGCCGCCGGTGATTCGGGCGTGCGTAACGAAAGTGGTTCATTAGGTTTCAACATCGAGTGGCAAGCAACAGATAACTTAAAGCTGACCTTTGATGCGCACAACTCAGTGGCTGAAAACAAACCTAATAGCCCTTACGGTTCAAGCAACACATTAAGTACAGCAGCCTTTATCCGTACCAGCGCAGCAACCGACTTTAGCGGCGACTTACCTGTGCTTGCAGTGGGCGGCGGCAACGCAGTAACCGCGGCAGACATGATGGTAACCGGTTCAGTATTTACCAACTCACGTAACAAGTCTGAAATTGACCAGTATCAATTTGACGGTGAATACTACCTTGAAGATGCAGGCAGCATTGATTTTGGTATTGCATTAACTAACGTCAACAACCACTCTCAAACCGTTAACGTGCAACGTAATGATTGGGGTGGCGTAGGCTCAGCAGGCGATTTAGATGATGCCTGGTTCCCAGCTGACACTATTCATGACAAATTTGATGCCAATGGCGGTGACTTCTCACTTGCTGATGGTAATTTTGACATCTTAAACACCATTTTCATGTGGGACTTTGCCTCTGTACGTGATTACGCTGCGGCAAATTATGCTTCTTCTGTCAGTGGCGATTGTGGTAATGGCTTCTGCCCTTCAACTAACTATGCAGCTGAAACTGATCGTTATACTGAAGAAGAGTCACAAGCGATTTACGTACAGTACAACTACGATAACGAAATTTCTGGTATGCCGTATGACGTGCATTTCGGACTGCGTTATGAGCAAACTGATGTCACCTCAACTGCGGCAGTTGCCGGTTACGATGGCGCAGATTGGATTGCTGAAACAGAGATTTTATTATCGCCTACTGGTGAGCAAGTCTTTGAAACCAAAACCGGTGATTATGACTATGTACTACCAAGCTTTAACTTCAATATTGAAGTGGTAGAAGATGTCATGTTACGTGCAGCATACAGTGAAACCATTGGTCGTCCTAGCTACACAGACATTCAAGGCGGCACAGTATTATCCACACTGGCTAACCGTACTAACGGTGGTGGTTCTGCGGGTAACCCAACGTTATTACCACTAGAATCTGAAAACATCGACTTCTCGGCAGAGTGGTATTACGCGCCATCAAGCTACGTCTCTGTGGGATATTTCCGTAAAGACACGCAAAACTTTATCAGTGTCGATCCGGTTGCAACCACTAACGGAATTTATAACCCTGCATCAGGTGATTTATACAAAGCTGCAGTGGCTGCAACAGGCACCACTGAAGCGGGTGCAGTACGTGATTATATTTTCGCAAACTTTGCTGACAATGCGGCAGTAGATGTTGATAACCAAATCATTAGCGGCAGTGCTGCTAACAATGATGAGTTATTAAACTTTAACATCAACACCCCATTAAACAGCTCAGAAAACTCAGTCATTGACGGTTGGGAATTTGCAGCGCAGCACTTCTTCGGCGAAAGCGGAGTGGGTGTGATAGCAAACTACACATTAGTTAACAGTGATTTAGCGCTAGTCGGTATCAGTGATACCGCCAACGCAGTATTAGTGTACGAAAACTATGGCTTCCAGGCTCGTGTGGCTTACAACTGGCGCGATGAGTTCTTAAGTGCCACCAGCCAAGGTACTGGTTTGTTCCCTCAGTACACTGAAGCTTACTCGCAAATCGATTTGTCAGTGAGTTATGACATCGAGCAAGTTGAAGGCTTAACCGTGTTTTTCGAAGGACTTAACATTACTGAAGAGTATGTTCGTGTACACGGACTGGCTGACGAGCAAGTGTTAAACCTAACCGAAACTGGCGCACGTTACAGCATTGGCGCACGTTACACTTTCTAAATGATAACCCACTTGATGTTATCCCGTCTTACCCCAGTTTGAACGGGATACATCAAGGCTTTATTTAGGTCGTTGAGGTGCACACACTTTGTCACCTCTTTTTATTGCGATATATTGAGTAACAAGGACGTTACTATTTTTGTTTGCGGATAACTCGCTTACCCTGTAAAACAAATAATTGAAACAGCTTACATTTTACCAAATTCTACTTATGATGTTTCTGATGCCAATAAACATCATAGAACCGTTAAAATAACAATAACGCTCAAAGCGTAGGTAGAGAGAATGCAAAAACCAATCACCCAAATCGTCATTGTTGGTGGCGGCACCGCAGGTTGGATCACCGCAGGATTACTGGCGGCTGAGCATAATGTCGACAAGGGCGTATTGGCTATCTCTCCTAAGCTCAACATCACCTTAATTGAATCGCCCGATGTAGCCACCATTGGTGTGGGAGAAGGCACCTGGCCGTCAATGCGCTCAACCTTGAGCAAAATAGGTATTGATGAAAATGACTTTATTCGCCGTTGTGATGCCAGCTTCAAACAAGGCTCTCGCTTTATTAATTGGCGCACCGACGCGGTCGATAAATCAAACAGCTACTTGCATCCTTTTAGCCTGCCACATGGACATCAAGAACTCGATTTATGCCCATTTTGGTTACCTCACTCAGAAAAAGTGAGCTTTGCGCAGGCCGTCAGTAGCCAGGAAGTATTATCACAGCTCGGTTTAGCGCCAAAAACCATCTCATCAGCGCAATATCATTTTCAAAATAATTACGGTTATCACCTCAATGCAGGCAAATTCAGCCAACTACTGCTCGAGCATTGCACCCAAAAACTGGGAGTGACTCATGTTCGCGATCATGTCGAACATATCGTCAATAATGAGCAAGGTGACATTGAAAAGCTTATCACCCAGCAACACGGCGAAATAAGCGGCCAATTGTTTATTGACTGTACAGGCGTTAAATCATTGCTATTAGGCAAACATTTACAAGTACCGTTTTTATGCCAAAAATCCGTGCTGTTTAACGACAGCGCTTTAGCGATGCAAGTGCCTTATGAAGACCCAGCAACCGCGATAGCCTCTTGTACTCACTCAACCGCGCAGCCTAATGGTTGGATTTGGGATATAGGCTTACCAACCCGCAAAGGGGTCGGTTATGTGTATTCATCAAGCCACAGTAATGACAGCCAAGCTGAGCAAGTGCTACGAGATTACGTAACCGCCAACGGCACCAGTAATCAACTCGCCTCACAACTTGAGCCGCGAAAACTCAATATTAACCCGGGTTATCATGCTAAATGCTGGCAAAACAACTGTATTGCCATTGGAATGGCCGCAGGGTTTATCGAACCGTTAGAAGCCTCCGCCCTTGCGTTAATTGAGTGGACAGCTTCTACACTCGCGCAGCAATTACCACCCAATCGCCAGGTAATGGACACGATTGCAGATAGAGTCAACTTACGTTATCAGCAGCATTGGCAACAAATCATCGACTTTTTAAAACTGCACTATGTTATTAGCCAACGCGAAGCTGATGCTTATTGGCGCGACCATCGTGACAGCAGCTCAATACCCGAACGCTTACAGGCACAGCTTGAATTATGGCGTTACCAGGCGCCAAGCCAGCATGACATTAGCTATAAAGAGGCGCTATTCCCTGCCGCCAGTTTTCAATATGTGCTTTATGGGATGGGCTTTCAAACTCAGTTACCAAGCCATGTTAAACCGTCTCAGTTGCAACTTGCACAACGATTATTTAACGATAACCAACAACGTACTCAGGCATTGAGTAAAAGTTTACCGACTAACCGTGCTTTATTAGCTAAAGTGGCCCAATATGGTTTTCCTAAGCTTTAATGAGATAGATTGAATAAATAACATCACTTACAAAAACCATAACAACATACTGTATTTGAACGAATAAGATAGGACATCAACATGAGCCAACACGTATTACTGAACAGCATCGACCATAAAGACTTAAAGGTAAACACCAGCCGCTCTGCCGCCTTAGGCGACAACCTGTGGTTTAGCGTCACTTTTCCGCAAGAGTTTCGCAGTATTCAGGCTCATTACCCTATTTTCTTTCATAAAGATGCCGCTACCGGTCAATTTTATTCGGTGGCCTTATTTGGGTTTGCACAAAATGAAAACCTGTTTTTAACCGATTCAGGCTGGAACGCCTCTTATGTGCCGCTCAGTGTGCGCCGCCAGCCCTTTTTAATCGGCCAACAAACCGTGCGCGAAGATGGCATAGAGCGTCAACAACGGGTGATTCATGTGGATTTAGATCATCCAAGAGTGAGTCAAACGGAAGGCGAAGCGCTGTTTTTACCCTACGGCGGCAACACTCCGTTATTAGATGAAGTCGGTGAAATGCTTGAAATCATTCATCACGGTCTTATCGACAGCCAGCGTTTTATTGACGCGCTCATTGAGCATGAATTACTTGAGTCCTTCACCTTAGATATCGAACTCGACAACGGTAAAAAGCACCAAATGATTGGCTTTTACACCATTAACGAAAATACCTTAGCCACGCTGTCTGCCGACACGCTCGCCACCTTGCATCAACAAGGTTACTTGCAAGCCATTTATATGGCGCTGGCTTCACAAAGCAAAGTGCGCGATTTACTTAACCTTAAAAATGCTCAAGGCTAAGGAATCGCGCTGATGTCCAATGACACATTAACGCCCGTCGACTGCGTCAGCGATTGGACGTTAGCGCAAGTGATGGCGCACATTGAGCATGCCGACAAACCCATGGTATTTAAAGGGTTGTGTCGTCATTGGCCTTTAGTGCAAGCAGGGCTTGAATCATCCGACAAGGCATTAGACTATTTACGCCAGTTTTATCAAGGCTCTGCTGTAACGGCCTACTACTTACCACCAGAGCAACAAGGACGAGTGTTTTACAATCAGCAGCTCGATGGTTTTAATTACCAGGCCGGCCGACTTGATTTTAATCAGCTACTCGCACGCTTACAGCAAGAAAACGCCAGCGCTAATCCTGCCGGCATTTACATGGGTTCTACTGATATTCATCAATGCCTGCCCGGACTTGGTGAGCAAAACAGCCTTAATTTACAGCCTATCAATCCACTGACCAGTATTTGGTTAGGCAACAAAACTAAAGTGGCGGCCCATTTTGACTTTCCGCTAAACCTGGCCTGCAACGTAGTGGGTAAGCGCACTTTCACCCTGTTTCCACCAGAGCAAATCAGCAATCTTTATGTTGGCCCAATGGAGTTTGCTCCTGGCGGACAGGACATCAGCATGGTGGATTTTGATAAACCAGATTTTGAGCGTTTCCCTCAATTTAAACAGGCATTAGGTGCGGCATTAACTGCGGAGTTAACCCCGGGGGATGTGTTATTTATCCCTAGCATGTGGTGGCACCATGTACGCGGCATTGACGATATTAATGTGCTCATTACCCACTGGTGGCGTGATACGCCAGGTTATTTAGGTCGTCCTAATAACGCATTATTGCACAGCATGTTAAGCCTTCGTTCATTACCAAAGGCGCAGCGCCAGGCGTGGAAAGCGATGTTCGACCATTACATCTTCGATCATGATGATATAGACGACAGTTATATCCCAGATACCGCTAAAGGCATGTTAACCAAACCGTTAGATGAGTTAAATGTCCGTAAGTTACGCGCAGATTTAATCAATAAATTAAAACGATAATGCTGAATACAGCAAGAAACTAAGATATTAAACAGGAAGCCCGAGATGAATAAATCAATCAAAAAAGTCGTCATTGCTGGCGGCGGTACTGCAGGTTGGATGGCCGCAGCCGCGTTTAGCAAACTCATGGGCAAAAACCTTGATATTGTATTAGTTGAGTCTGACGATATCGGCACTGTCGGCGTCGGTGAAGCGACCATCCCTACCCTGCACATTTTTCATCGATTATTAGGCTTAAAAGAGCAAGATGTCATGGCCGCGACCAATGCCACATTTAAACTGGGGATCCAATTTGAAAACTGGCATGACGTCAATAAAGACTATTTGCACTCGTTTGGATTTTTAGGCAAAGACTGCTGGGCATGTGGCTTTCAGCACTTTTGGCTTAAAGGCAAGCAGCAAAATATGGTCAGTGAGATCGGCGATTATTGCACTGAGCATTTAGCCGCACGCCAGGGCCGTTTTGCCGTATTACCCAATCAAGATTACAACCATGCCTATCATATGGACGCCAGTTTATACGCCAAATTCTTACGCAAATTTGCCGAGCAACACGGCATGACGCGCATTGAAGGTAAAATTGCCGATGTATTACAGCATGATGATTCAGGCAATATTAAAGCGTTACAGCTTGAAAATGGCGACATCATTGACGGCGATTTATTTATCGACTGCACCGGATTTAAAGCCTTACTGATAGAACAAACGCTAAATACTGGCTTTGAAGATTGGAGCCACTGGTTACCGTGCGACAGCGCCATAGCGGTACAAACCGAAGCGGTACAACAGCCTATACCTTATACTCGCTCTATCGCGCATCAATCGGGCTGGCAATGGCGTATTCCGCTACAAACCCGTACAGGTAACGGCTTGGTGTTTTGCAGCAAATTTATTTCGGATGCCGATGCCACCGAGTTACTGCTCAATAACATTGAAGGCCAACCGATTAATCAACCGCGCGTGATTAAATTCAAAACTGGCACGCGTCGCCAACATTGGAACAAAAACTGTGTTGCGGTTGGCTTATCTGCAGGCTTTTTAGAGCCACTCGAGTCCACCAGCATTCATATGATCCAGCGCAGTATCGTGCGTTTACTGCAACTGTTTCCGGCGCATGGCGTCATTCAGGCTGACGTCGACGAATTTAACCAACAAACCAAAATTGAAATGGACAATATTCGCGACTTTATTATTTTGCATTATAAGGTTACCGACCGTGAAGACAGCCGTTTTTGGCGCTACTGTAAAAACATGCCAATTCCCGCCTCATTGCAGCATCGTATTGATATGTTTAGTCAATCTGGCAAAGTTTATAAATACGGTAATGAGCTGTTTGGCGAAAGCTCGTGGATACAGGTGATGATGGGACAAGGCTTGCTACCAAAAGAATATCACCCGATTGTCGATTTAATGGAGCCCGCTGAACTGCAAAGCTTTTTAAATAACATTAAAGCCACGGTTAAACGCAAAGTTGACACCCTGCCAGCGCATCATGACTTTGTGCAACACTATTGCAAGTCAACGGCGATGCAAGGCTAGCTAACGATGTCGTCGCAAGCCACTCAACCACTAATACAGGTCAATCCTATTGCGCCGCAGGTGCAGTTGATTGGCCAACAACAAACGCCGGTTATTGTGATGGATAATTTTGCAGGTGATATTTCTGAGTTGATTGATATCGCACTTAATGACAGTCAATTTAACCAGGATAAAAGCTCGTTTTATCCTGGTCAGCGTACTGCACTGCCAAGGCAATATATTATCGATGTGCTTAACGCGGTATTCCAGCTTATTTACGATGTGTATCGTATTCCAACAACCCGGCGCTTAAAACCGCAACAAGGGGTATTTTCGTTAATCGACACCAAGGAAAAAGACCTGTTACCACTGCAATGTTTGCCCCACTTTGACACGCCTAATCCATATTACTTTGCTATTTTGCATTACCTTAATGACGGTCCCCATGGCGACACCGGATTTTTTAGGCACAACGCCAGCGGTTTTGAGCGGATTAATAACGACAACATTGACTCATACTTTACCCAGGCACAGCCTTTTGTTGATCAAATAACCCAATCAAATCCGCGTTATTGCGTTACCAGCAATGAGCATTACAGCTTGTATCATCGGGTAGCATATCGGCCAAATCGGGTGGTTATTTACCCCGGTAACTTGCTGCATTCAACCCTAGTCAATCCAGATACCGACATTGATGCCAACCCGCAAACCGGTCGCCTTACCGCCAATATATTTATCAATTTTCAGTAAACTAGCGCTCAATAAACCCTTTTAAACATTCAGTTAGTTGCTGCGCTAACCCAGCCTCTCCGGCTTTTTCAAGCAATAACGCCACGCACTCTGCGGTGCATAACCCGCCCTCAAGTTGATTTCGCCTTAGCGGATAAATAGAGGCATGTGTTGGCTGCAATCCCACTTTGACTACGCTTTTAAGATATGGGCTTTGATTATACATTTTACGGGCTTCTTGCCAGGTGGCATCAAGCAACAACAGATACTCGAGATGGGGAACACAATCTTTTGCAGGCGCATTTACATGTTTCGCAGAGTCTACATTCACGTTTAGCGAATCATCATCGGTTGGAAACACTAAACCCAAACGTCCAGCCTCAATGGCCGCCAGTAATGCCATATCAGGCTGCTTACGATGCCACTCAATCACACGAGCGCGCTCGCCTAACACTTGCAGCACTAATTGGCCGGTGTTACTGGCACGAAGTAACTCTCTTGAGTGGGTTAATAAGATGAATTGCACAACAACCCTTAAAAAAGTGCTATACGCCTGAATAATCGAGTAATGTAACACATCTACGCTCTAATTTTCAGACATAATGAATTACATAATTGATAGTTTTTAGCACTATCTCAATGGCATTTTTATGACCCATTTACGCTATAATCGCCAACAATTAGCACAGGTGCCATCCACCATAATAAAAACAGAACTGAAGAACATTAATGGCTTACCAACAGATTATCGCGTTATTTTTTACCATGCTGGTTTTGGCCATTGTGCCAGGCCCGGCAGTGTTTGCAGTGGTGTCGCGCTCATTCTCAAATGGCTTTTCTCATGGCGTCGCGATGACAATTGGAGTGCTACTTGGCGACTTTGCATATATCTTATTAGCCCTATTTGGATTGTCTGCCATAGCCAATGCAATGGGGCCTGCATTTGAACTGATAAAATATGCCAGCGCCTTATATTTGTGTTGGCTTGGCCATCAGTATGCTGCGCGCAACAGCACATGGCGTTCAACTTGTTGATACGGCTAAAGCCAGTTTAACTAAAAATGTTTTCACTGGCATTTTAATTACTTTAGGTAACCCTAAAGCGCTGATTTTTTATGTGAGTTTTTTCCCCGCATTTGTGCCTATGACTCAAGTCAACTTGTTGGATGTCATCATTATTTTAACCATCGCCACAGCTGCTTTTGGTTCGGTAAACCTCGCTTATGCTTACCTGGCATCTGGGGCTAAACGAGTGTTTACCTCAACTAAAGCTGCCAACATCATTAATCGCACCGCAGGCAGTATTATGCTGCTTGCGGGTATCTTGGTTGCCATTACCTTATAGGAATTTCAATGACTGCACTGCGTTTTACCCCGTTAACCTTAACCAACGGATTAACCTTTAAAAATCGTTTAGTGGTCCCGCCTATGGCATCTCAAACCGCAAACGAAAATGGTTTGGCAACCGAAAAAACCTTTAGCCATTATCACAATTTAGCTCAATCGGGTGCTGGCCTAGTGATGGTTGAATATAGCCATGTGAATCTGGCTGGGCGAAGTGAGAAAAACCAACTCGGGGCCCACGATGATGCGTGTTTACCAGGGTTAACCCAGATAGCCAGTACACTGCATGATGCTGGCGTTAAAACGGGCTTACAAATTACCCATTGTGGCGGTAAAGACAGTGCTGGCATTAGCTGCGATATCATGGGGCCTTCTGGCATTACGGTGCCCGCATACGACCGTGTATTGCCTACGCCACGGGCCATGACACTAGATGATATTAATCAATGGCAACAAGACTTTGTGGCTGCTGCTATTCGTGCCGACAAAGCCGGCTTTGATTTAGTTGAAATCCATTGTGCTCACGGTTATGGCATTAATCAGTGGTTATCACCATTGACCAATCAGCGTGAAGATGAATACGGTGGCAATCTTGAAAACCGCGCTAGAATATTAATTGAAATAGTGACTCAAATTAAACAAGTCGCGCCGAGGTTAGCGGTCATGACTCGCATTCCGGGCCAAGACGGATATCCTGGTGGTTTAACTCATGCAGACATGGCGCAGGTGAGCCAATGGCTAGTGACTGCGGGTGTTGAAATACTCAATGTATCATCAGGTATTGGCGGTTGGAATCGACCTAAAGATAAACGCGGCGAAGGCTTTTTAGTCGAAGATGCCGCGCCGTTAACCTGCAAAACTACTGCGGCGGTTATTGGTGTTGGCGGCATTGAAAGCGTGGATTACATAGAAACCATTTTAGCCACCAGGCAAGTGGATTTAGTCGCAGTAGGTCGAGCTATTTTGGCCGGCCCAGTGGAGTTTGCTCACAAGGTGATGCAAGGCTAGTCATTATCTGGTGCATTGGCTGTCGGCGATATTATGCCTTTAAAAATCAGCGGGTAGCGTCTTACCCGCTGACCAATATCTTCACTCATCACCTGCCTATAGAGCAACTCAATATCATCACTGTCTTCAAACACCAGTAGCAGTCTATCAATGGCGGTGTGTAGCCCCTTTTTCAAAAAAGGCTGTGCCTGAAATTCTGCGATGTTATGCCTAACAATGGCAATTTTGTCAGGATGACGGCGCAGCTCGGCAAACACTTGCTCAAAATAGTCCATATGCAGCGCTGGCGTTGCACGATTGCCACGTCTTGACCTTGGTGCACCAGAACCGCGTTTATAATACATTGATGGCAATGCTGTAACCTCAAATTAGCTCGCGTTTACTCAAAATGATCAACACCTAAAGACTAAGTCTTAACTCAACAGCGCCAATAAATCCTCAGCGTTACCCTGCCATGGTCCTTGAGTGCCATCGGATAAAATGCTGTCGGCTAAACCTTGTTTATGCTGCTGCATTTCCTGAATTTTCTCTTCAACCGTGCCCTGGGCAATTAACTTATACACAAATACCGGATTGAGTTGACCAATACGGTGGGCGCGATCGGTTGCCTGACGCTCTGCTGCGGGGTTCCACCAGGGATCGAAATGGATAACCGTGTCTGCTGCAGTTAAGTTAAGCCCCGTTCCGCCTGCTTTTAAGCTGATTAAAAACACCGAGTTATCGCCCTCTTGAAATGCATCAATTTGGCTTTGTCTGTCACGAGTTTGACCGGTTAATTTACTGTAGCTTATTGCCATGGTTTTTAATTCATCTTCAATCAGCGCCAGCATGCCGGTGAATTGACTGAAAATAAGAATTTTACGACCTTCTTCAATCATCTCGGGCAGGTTTTGAATTAACCAGGTGAGTTTAGCGTTGTCTTTCACTTGTTGCGCCTGTTCGAGCTTAACAAGACGTGGATCGCAACAAGCCTGACGTAATTTTAATAACGCATCTAAAAACTCAATATGGCTACTCGACACGCCTTTTTTAGCGAACAGTTCGCGCAGCTTTTTCTCCATCACTAAACGAATAGACTCGTAAAGATTGCGCTGATCTTTTTCAAGTTCGAGTGTCTGAATAATCTCGGTTTTCTCTGGCAGCTCAGACACCACTTCTTTTTTGGTGCGGCGCAACATAAACGGCGAAATACGCTTACTGAGCAATACTGACTTTTCTACATCCGCTTGTTTTTCAATTGGGCCACGAAACTCTTTATTAAAGTAAGTATGCTGACCTAATAACCCAGGTAAACAGAAATCCATTAATGATTTAAGTTCGCCAAGGTGATTTTCAAGCGGGGTGCCCGACAAACACAAACGAAATTTACCCTTTAAGGTTTTGATCACCTGGGTAACTTTAGCCTGGGCGTTTTTAATCTGCTGGGCTTCATCCAAAATGATATGGTCGAACACATAATCGCTATAAATGGCTTCATCACGCAGCATGAGCGGATACGTTGTCACCACCACATCAAAGTCATCGATTTGTTCTAACAATGGCTGGCGTTTATTGCCATGAATAACCACCACATTCAGTGACGGGGCAAATTTGTTGGCTTCTTTAAACCAGTTACCCACCAAACTGGTTGGGCACACAATTAAACTGGTGCGATGCTTGCTAGCTTCTTGCTTAGCTTTCAGTAAAAAAGCCAGCGTTTGGATGGTTTTGCCTAAGCCCATGTCGTCGGCCAAAATGCCACCCAGTTGGTACTCTTTTAAAAAACACAGCCAATCAAACCCTTGTTTTTGATAGTCGCGCAATGTGGCATTTAAGCCTGCAGGTAACTCAACTTCTGTTACCCCTTTGAATTCCGCTAATTTTGCCGCAAGGTTGCGCACCCGCTCGCCATTGAGCAAGCGCACATCGCTAGCTGATAAATCATTAAGAATGTGGGCGCGGTTGCGCGGTATCGCAATATGATCGCCAGAGTGACGATTAAACAACTCTTGAATGATTGAAATCAGCGGCTTAATGGTTTTAGCTTTAATTTTAATAAAGCCGCCATTAGGGCCTGGAAGAATTAATTCATCGTCATCGGCCGGCTCACCATTTTGTTGCAGCCAGCGGGCAACCAGTGCTAATAACGGTACATTTTGGCCTTCAATATCGGCGCTCAGCGACAGCGAAAACCAACCAGACTCGTCATCATCAACCAAATCAACATCTAACTGTGCATCGACAATTTTTAAATCAAAATCATCTTCAAACTCAATGTCTACGCCAAGCGCGGTTAATGCATCAAGGCCATTCTCAGTTAAGTCAGACCATTCAAAAATCGATTCAGGCAATAAGCCAACACTTAAAAAATATTCAGGTTGTTTACCGTATTCGCTCGGAATAAATGTCACTAGGCCGGCTTCGGTCAACGCTTGTAAAATGGCGAGTTCCTGGTCGACATGGCGATGCACTTGATATTGCACACTGCCCTTTTTAACCAGGCTAATGCGTTCGGGTTTCAATGAGGCATTAAAACTGATATCGCCGTAATGCTGTTCAACCCGAATAACCGGTTGCAATATAGGATTATTGGCATAGATTTCACGAGTAAAAATCAGTTTGGTTTTGAGTGGGTCGTTGATTTCGCAAAAATCAATTTCGCTGGGTACAGGCACGGTTTTAGGCGAAAAGTGTTGCAACATTTTGTGGCTAATTTGGTCCACTTGCGCCAGTGGCACAGGCGGCATATGTTGCAATAAACTGAGTTTTTTAGCCGATAAGTCAGTGTCGATTTTACCCAGGCGCAAGTAATCTAATTCAACATACAATGGCGGCTCAGTGGCAATAAACTCCCAGTTTTCAAGACCGGGCATACGCATTTGCATTTGCGTGTGTTTTTTATCGAGCTCACACCAGATAAACTCTGGCGCGATAGATTTAGCCCAGGTCAGTGGGGTGCGATTTTCTTCCCAAAAACACACTTGCTCTGCGAGCATTTTAACCAACGCCAGGTATGAGATTTCACCGTCGATATAAATTTTTGAGCCCTGGTTATTTGACGACAATAATAAACTAATAATTTGCTTATCGTCTGGGGCAATCCACCACGGCATACTGTAGCGAATGTCGGTTAACGCCAGCTTACTGCCTTTGTTATATTGACCTTTTTTATTGAGTTTACTGCGCTTAAATTCGACAAAGATACCGTTAGGGTCGTTGGACAGCACATAAATAATGCGGTCTTTTTCCTCTTCTTCATCTTCAAAATCAGTCACCGTTTTTTGCTCGTCAAGCTGACGTAACCACTGGTGGATGCGCTGCTCCTCTACGGGCTTTTTATCCACCAGCGCCAGCATTGCGGCGGCAACGTGTTTGCAGTTGGTACGCACTGGGCAAGTGCAATGCGAACGCATAACAATTTTGTGGTTTACATTAACGAGGGTAATTTCTTGACGGTATGGCTCATCTGCAGAGCCTTCAACATAGGCTTCAATATCATGGTTATTACTGCTGGCAGTCACTTCAAGTACTCGACCCTGGATCAAGTAGTTTTGTGCTTTTTGAATTTGGGTAGCCGAAAACAGTTTCGCAATCATCTCTAATGAAAGCTTAATGGGAAGATTAAACAGTTTCGCCGACATCAATATACCTAATAAAAACCCAGCAGAAAATTATCACTGCTGATAAAAAGTTAACTTACCATTCTATGGAAGAAAGCATGCAATATCTAGCTTTTGCGTGTTGTTATCCGTTAATTAACCACGAATAAACGTAAATGCGCTTTGCATCTTGATACGTTGATGACAGAAATTCGGTTTACCCTTTGTCGCTCAATTCAATTATTTAACTGAGGGCAAGCCTAGAATGTGTTCACAACAGAACGAAACTTTGCTGCCAAGGCGCATAATACTGCGCCTTGATAGTAGTGGTTTTGCAGGATTGACTTGATATGAATAGCGCTATTCGCTGAAAATGCAGTATAAACATCAGCCAAGATTAATGAGGTGGTTCAGAGATGCTCGGTTAAGTGTGACTCGAGCTCATGTAACGTTTTAATTAGCCCAGGGCTCAGCAATGATGGCTATGCTTAAAAAGATCAATGTCGGCGATAAAATAAACAGTGTTTTTAAGCGCGTAAGTTGTTGACGCATATGTTGTAATTGCGGGTCGTCAATACTCGCCAGTTTACCTGAGTGAAACGACTCCATGACAAACAACGATGTATTGCGTTGCCCACCACCAGCAATACGAGCAAGTGTTTCACAATGTTGATATTCATCTTGATAATGTTGTTGAATATATAAACAAATACCATGAGTACATTGATTGAGTTTATAAACCGCACATATCGCGGCTATCAGTGTCACTATTGTCCCAATAATTGCAACCAACACGACTCCTACCTCTATTTACAATGAGTATTAACGCCACCAACAAGCTAATTTGCCGATGGCAATGTTAAAATGAGCGCGTATTAAAAACGCTCTACCGACCATTGAATCGCCATTATACCAATCGCAACTGAGCCTATTTGCATGCCCCACACGCGATACCAGTGTTGATGACGGCAAAAAAACAATATGGGTAACACTACGGCTAAAATCGCTAACTGGCCCACTTCAACACCTAGGTTGAACGCTAAAATGGCCAGTAACTTTTGGTTTTCAGGTAATCCCAACTCACCGAGCACACCGGCAAACCCCATCCCATGCAGTAAACCAAAGCCAAATGTTATCCAACCTAAACGCAATACAATCGGCCAAATATTATTAAGTGCTGCAAATAAGACCGATAAAGCAATGCCAAGTTCAACCCAATGGCTACTAAAATCTAAAATACCTAATGCTGTGGCCGTTAATGTCACCGAGTGAGCCAAGGTAAACGCAGTAATAATCCATGCGGTCTGTTTGATAATTTTTATTGGGCTTTCAATTGCCTGCCAGCTTTTTTGCTCACGAATAAGCACGCAAGTTAATAATAAGGCCAATAAAAATAAAATATGATCAGTACCTTTCCAAATATGAATCACACCTTGATAAACATATTCTGTGAAGGTGTCGTAGGTTGAACTCTCGGCTAAATTAATCAGTAATGTACGGTTATCATTACTGATAACCCGGGTATATTGATGCTCAGGCGTGTCGAGTGTAACAATCGATTTATGGTCGGTATCGACATCAAAAAAAGCTTGATAATCGATTTTTAACGCACCATCACCCTGGCATTGGCCATTAAATGATGCAACTAAATAACCCTCGTTAAAATGTTGGTCCACTTGCTGGGCGACATCAAACACCAGTTCGCAGTCTTGATTGCGGCTTATGATTAAATTTGATTGTAAATATTGGGTTACCGCAAGCTGATTGCGCTGTAGCTCGCCCCAGGTTAACTGGCCATTTTGATTCTGGTCGATATCAATCACTTGATAAAGATCGAAAAAACGTACTTGCCAGGCGCCCTGCAATTGCCCTTGTTGATCTAAGTTTACCGACAAATAACTGGTACTCATTTGATGAGCAACGCTGGCGTGACTGATAATCAACAAACCGATTAATGCGATACTTTTAGTTGCGGTCATTAACCACTTAGATAGGTTCACAGTGTATTCCTTTTTACTGGTTACGGCTTAAACCGTCTCTTTGGTTTGTTGTTTGAGCAATAAACGCGCTTCTTCAAGCAAAGTGCGATCATTAATTTGCCTTGCTATACGCCAGTTTATTTTGGCCCAGTACAGTGCTTTTGTTGGTTGCACATCGACATATAAATAATATTGTGCCAACTCAGAGGCGTGTAAGCTGTCTTGCCTTTGTTCACGCAGTTCAACCCGTTGCGCAAAGGCCCATTGCCATTCAACAGAATCGTTAAGCACCTTTTCAGCTCTTGCTAAACGCAGCAAGAGTGCATCATCTTGTATAGGATTTCCGTTAACAATATCACCCAATGTATCAACAACTTGCTGATACTGTTGTAAAGACATTTGCACATCGGCCCAAAGGGCTAATAAGCTCACTGGTGCGCGCTGTAAATCAACCTGATTTAAATACGTTAAGGCACTGTCAGCAAGACTTTGTCGCATGGCCATATCTGCTAATATTTGCACAATCCAATATTGTTCTTGTTCATTAATGGGTTGATATAAATTGTATAATCGCGCCAACTCTTTGTAGCTTTCTGGCAACTTACCATTTTGCCCTGCCACTTCTAACGCGCAGGTCGAAATGAGTAAAATATCGGCTTTACCGATTAACGCCAAACAGGCTTCGCGCGCCCCGACGATATCACCTTGCACTAAATGAATATTGGCTTTTAATAACCAGCTATTAACGGCCTGTGGGTCTAAGGTAATTGAGCGATCTAATGCCTTAATCGCTTTAGAAAATTGATGCTGATGTTGTAGCACCCGCGCATACAAATAAAAGGTTTGCGCATCGGGGCTTTGTTGACTCATTTTGGCTTGCAACAATGCTTTGGCCCGGCCATAACGATAATCGGCCTCACCAGGATACTGGCCTTGCTCAATAAACTCGCTGATTTGCGCGAGGCTAACTTCCTGGTTTGCATCATTTGCATAGGAGGGTGAATCGTCAAGTACCTTCCAGGTGGCAATGACTTCATCTTGCGATACCGGCGTGTATGGCGCAGCCACACTGTTATTTGCAAACACGCTACCCAGCCCCATCAAGGCGGTTAATGTTGTGCGTATTATCCTAGTTGCTACACCTTGCATAAATTCTCCTTAGTGCCATCCCTGGCTATTTTCGTCCTTTTTAACAGTTAGTTGAGGCTTAATCTAGTAACAGATCGTCATAGAAGTTAGCTTCACTGACATCATTACTGACATCGCGACCATTGAGTCGTAACGGCTCATCGTTAGCATCTTGTGAAAATGCCTGACGACTCAAACTTGAAAACTGCAACTGTTGTGCATCAATCGTCACCATTATCGTGGCATTAACAGAGTCATTAATGCCGTCAGTCACAGCAATGGTAAAGCTGTCTGTACCTGTGACCTCCGTGTTTGGCGTATACGTAAATTCGCCATTGGGTTTTAAGCTCACCATGCCCAAAGTCGGTTGTTGATTTAAGGTAAACCCTAAAACATCGCCGTCACTGTCGCTGGCTGTAATTTTCGCCATCACTGCCGTTTCGGTTTCTGTGGTTAACATGATGTCGTCAACCATTGGCGCTTTATTGACAGCATTTTTCTTATGGTCATCTGAGTTACATCCAGCCAGCAAACCAGCGCTTAATAGGCTAATTAACAACAAGGGTTTAGTGATAGATTTAGTCGATGTATTCATTATTGACTCCTTATTTTGAACCCGACAATGGCGTCGCTAAGTAAGGGAAGTGATCCATCATCATGCTTGCATTAATCGGAGCACCATCGGTAAATGGCACGTCACCGACACTGGCATCATCTTTAGTACACAAGCCTAAGTCTGTGTCTGTTCCGTTAACCGGGATGGGATAACATAAACGCCCCATCACCACGCGCAGGGCTATATCCACCACGTCATCACCTGGGCGACGACCATTTGGGAAACCGGCTAAATCATCGCCAGCAACACCAAATGCAGATTGCATTGCTTGTGGCTTAGCGGGAATACCGGTATTTAAACGCAGCATTTCTGATGGCGTCACGGTTTCAAGTTGGTTAACACCAGCAAAGCCGGTTAAAAAGGCGGTGACTAAATCTGTTCGTGGAAAGTTTGTTGGTGCTAGGGTTGCAATATTGGCACCCAGCGTTTGATTAACGGCATCTTTAAACAGAATGTTTAACAGCTCAGGTAAGCTTGGGTGAGTGACATAATCAGCAAATTGAGTATCATCTTTTGGATGGGCACTCGAGAAGGTGTCTTTGTCTTTTAAGCCAATCACCAACTCATTAACCAATGGATTACCTAAACGAGATACCTGAGTTAATGCACCACCGTTAACTTCCGTTTTACCGTTTTTAGCGTTCGGGTTTAAAATGCGTGCTTGCGGTAAGCTCGCAGTAGTCCACGCACCAATCGTGCCGTTACCCTGGGTGGTTAAACATGACTTGGGGACTTCAATCGACAGGGCGGTGACGTTTTTATCCATTAAGTCATCGTTGTCACTTGATTGAGTAATACCACCAGGAAATCCACCTTGATCGCCCGCACCAGGAGCACTGTCGCCTTCAACAGGTACGTAGTTAACTAAATCAAAGGTTTTACCTAGGTTAACCACAAACGGGTCTTTGCGTTGGCCAACAAACACTTTGGCTGGACTTTCACAGCCCTCTATAGCAAATTCATACACAAATTGGCTGGCGTAGTCGGCATAGGCCGCGGTATCACCAAAACTTTTATTACCAATGTAATCAAGCGGTTTATTGAATGTGGTGCCACCAGCACTGTGGCTTAATACCGTAGCATTACCGTCCATTTGCGCGCCTTTTACCAAACTCAATTGATAAGATTCAGTCACGTTTGCAGCGCTTTGATCGCCTGCGCTAATGGCACCCACATTTTTAAGCGGCACGGCAACGCTGCGTTGATTACCGGCAGGCCCAACTGTCAAAGCAATACCTTGATTATTATTGGCGAGCTCGTTGGTAAATTGAAATTGGAAGGTTAAATCTTCTATCGCATCACCGTCATTATCAATGTGGATGCTGTATACCGCGGCGGGGTCCATTGCGTAATAGTTAGGTCCACCATAGGCATCTTGCAGGGGAATATAATTGGCAATTAACGTGACGTATTCTTCGCGTCCCGCCTCGTAACTGTTAAAGGCATAAAAATCGGTCGAGTCTAATGTTGGCATACGGGTAATGTTTGGTGCTTCTCGATGGCTTGATGCTAAGGCGTTAGCGCCTAGAAAGCTGCTACAAACGAGACTTGCGATGAGCGATACTTTGAGTACTTGCATGACTATGTCCTTGTTGTTTTGAGTAGAGTCATGTCAATAAACGGATGAGATGCGATATTGGATGCAATAAATGAGATTTAATTTTTACACTTCAGAGAAATCACACTTAATACATTGATTATAAGGAAAATAAACTTTAAAAATAAAATATGCACATTCCGCTAAATCATAAAAAAACGGCCTAAAAAATTTAGGCCGTTTTAGGTGATTAAACTCATCACCCAAAAGCAATGATAACGCTTACCTGTGACTTAGCACTTGTTGAGTACTTGTTGTTGAGTATTTGTTGCTGAGTAACTGATACTTAGAACTTGATACTTCAACTTGGAGCTACAAGCTCTAACTGCACCTGTAACGACAAACTTAAACTACAATATGGCTAACTCAGCGGTGTAGAGCACCTCTGTCGGCAAGCCATTTGGCGAACCATTTAACGGTTCTAAACTGACCGCTAATGCGACAATATCAACCTCATCAAATTGGCTGTTTTTAGGCAAAGATAACTGACCCGACTTTGGCAACAAGCCCAGTGATATTGGGTTTTCAACACCTTTAGCAATCATCCACAACTCATAATCTTTATTGGCCAGTGGCGTAAAGTTACTGGTTGAGCGCACTTCAATACTGCGTTCAGTCACTTCAATTAACCATAAAGCTTGCGATTCAGCGCCTTGCACTACGGCCATCTGCTGGGCAACGGGTAAATCAATGGATTGTTGTTTAACTAACACGACGGCCAAGATTAGTGCCGCAGCGGTCGCAAACGATGCTGCCCCCTGCCATAAGCGAGTCTTAAATGATGACAATGACACCACATTTGACTGAGGTGATGTTGATGGCGCACTGGTTTGCACATCAGCAATATCAGTTGCAACACGCGTGTCAATATCGGCATTAGCCACGGTAAAACCAAGACGTTGGCTGATGTGTTGCCACACTGCCTGGTCAGGCTCAACTGGGGTTAAACGCTCGTTCATGCCATGTAGGTGTTGCTCCCACAGCCAGGTACTTTCACGCAGGCTGGGGATCTGCATCATCAAGGTTTGAAAGCGGCGACGAGCCTGGCCACGTAATGTGCCCAAAACGTATTCGGCGGCTAATGCATCTCGTATTTCAGGGTCGCGATAATTCATAATGCTAAACACCTCTGCAATTGTTGTAAGCCTCGACGGATCCAGCTTTTAACCGTGCCCAATGGTAAGTCTAAATGTCCAACCACTTCATGGTGGGTTAAGCCGTTGTAATAGGCTAAATGAATGGCTTGTTTTTGTTGAGGTTCAAGCTCGCCCATACAATTATCAAGCTTAGTCTTGGTGATATCAGGCCCTTCATCTGCTCCCTCACCTGACATAGGATCCTCGAACATGGCTTCTTGGCCATCTTCAAATTGATCTTCTTTACGCACTTTGTGATAGCGCAGCATGTCTAGTGCTCGGTAACGTACAATGCTAATCATCCACGTGAGTACCAGACCTTTACCGTGTTGATACTCGGTCGCGTTATGCCATATTTTGACATAGGCTTCTTGCAAGGCTTCTTCGGCGAGTTCTCGCCTGCCGAGCATTTTTAAACTCACGGCAAATAACTGGCCAGACGTCTGTTTATACAGATTTGCAAAGGCTTGTTTATCGCCTGCGGCAGTTGCACTAAGCAACCCTAATAACGTGTCTTGTTCCATAGTCAACGATGCTTCCTATTGGTAGGTCTGCTGGCAAAAATAACGGCCCAATAAAGACAATACGTCGCAACTGGCCTTTTGGATGCATCATTTGAAAAATAAAACGGAACAATCAACCTAACCCATAACCTCGGCGGCACAGTTGAAAATAGAAAGTTGAATACTGAAAGTTGAGCCATAAAAAAAACACCCTCACTTTGCAATGAGGGTGTTTTCGTTTAAAAAATAACTGACATCTACACTTAAGATAAACAGTACAGATTAGCCTTGCAGTAAATACTCTTCGGCTTTTTCGATGCTGCGCGGTTTACCCACCAACATCAAAATATCATTACGCCTTAAAATCCAATCTGGCGGTGGAGGGTCCATTTCTTCACCGCGGCGACGCACGGCTCTTAATTCGACATCTAAAGTTTGCCAAGGAATATCGGCTACCGTTTTTCCTACGGCACTGGCACCATTGGCTAACGACACAGCATGCAATAAGTCGAGGGTGAAATCGGTTTCGGTGCCGGAAAAAAAGCCGTGTAAATACTGGTAATGGTTACGACGCTCCGATTCTAGGCGTTTAATAATCCGCGCTAATGGTACGCCGCATTTAAATAATACTTGCGATACCAACATTAAACTGCCCTCAAGCGATTCAGGGATCACTTGCGTCGCCCCAGCCTCTTTGAGCTCATGTAAGTTTGAATCATCGCGAGTGCGCACTAAAATTTTCACTTCGGGAGCGAGCTTTCTGGCTACCGCAAGACACTCTTCTGATTGCCTTGGCTCGCAAAATGTCACTACCACTAAACTAGCCTGACGAATGCCCATTTTCTTTAATAACGCCATACGGCATGCATCACCAAAATAGATATTCTCCCCGGCTGCTCGGGCTTCGGTGACTCGTGTAGGATCGAGATCAAGCACGATATACGGTACAGCCTCGGTTTTTAAAAACCGCGCAATCGTTTGCCCTACCCGGCCGTAACCTAAAATCAGCACTAAATCGCTGTCATCACTAATGGGTAAATTTACCTCTAACGGTTCATTTTGCGGCTTTTTATGGCCTCCCGTAAGCTTTTTAGCAATATCAATACTGTGACGAATAAGCCACGGCGCTATCGACATTGAGATAACCGCAACTGCCACGAGAACCGTGCTGACTTCATTTTCGAGTAATTGGTAATTCACTGCCAGTGCCAGTAACACAAAACTGAACTCACCGACTTGAGCTAAACTGATAGCGGTACTTAATGCAATTTTGCCATTCTCACCCACCAACTTCAGTATGCCATACACAATGACAATTTTTGCCAACACCACACTGACTAAAATCAATAACACTTGCCACCAATATTGCATCACTAAGTTAAAGTCGAGCAGCATGCCTATCGAGATAAAAAACAGCCCCATCAGCAAATCACGAAACGGCCTAATATCGGCTTCTAATTGCCTACGGTATTGGCTTTCGCCCAATAACATGCCGGCAATAAATGCCCCTAATGCCATGGATAATCCTAGCCACTGGGTAAATGCACCGGTAACCAACGCAACAACCAAAGTAGACAGTACGAATAACTCGTTTGAACGTGAACGCGCGACTTCATCGAAAATACGCGGCAATATCCATTTACCAAACGACATTAAGCCTAAAAATGCCAAAATACCGGTGAGCAAGCCCCACGCAATCGCATTAAAGCTCATTTGGGTGCCATCATTGGCGAGTAACGGCATTAATATGAGTAAAGGCACCACGGCTAAATCTTGAAATAACAACACACTGACCGACAACTCACCGTGGCGTCTGCGTAACCAATTTTGTTCATTTAGTAATTTGAGCACAATGGCGGTTGATGACAGCGCAATCGCCGAGCCAATCACCACCGCAGCCACCAGGTTTTGGCCCACTAACATGGCAATACCGCCGGCAACCAATGCGGTGACAATCATTTGCGCACTGCCTAGGCCAAATACAGTGCGGCGCATCGCCCATAACCGCGGCACCGAAAACTCAAGCCCGAGAGTAAACATAAGTAGTACGACGCCAAGCTCAGCCACCGACTGCATTTGTAATTGGGTAAACCAATGAAAACCGCTAGGACCGCTCACCACACCCGTTAGCAGATACGCCAAAATGGCCGGTAAGCCAAGGCGGCGTAATAATGCAATCGCCACAATCGCAATCACAAGCATTGAAAGAATATGAATAAAAATGCTGTGTTCCATTACGGTCTGGGCTCCTTGTCAAAAAAATGTCATAAGGGAAATAAATGCTGTACCTCTCCTACAGTAAATCATCAAACAACTAATAACTAAAGAATTTTTTTCATGGGCACGATTATTGCTAATAACAAAGTAATTAGTTGTCACGTACTGGAGAAAATACCATGGATTTTGCACTCGCTACAGAGTTGTATCCTGAAGATTACTGGTACCGTTCAGACGCTTACTTGAATATGGATTCTGAACTGGATCTGATTCAAGTAATTCAACAGCTACATGGAAGTTTAGATCCTAGGACAGTTTTTGCCTGTTTCGGCAAAATTCTAGGACAACATTTGCCGATTAAAGGATTACAGTTGACCCTAGACAAACAAAAATTTGTTTGGGGACGTCATTACGGTATTGAACTGCAACGCAGCGTTGCCGATAAACAAGACCAATTTAACCTGGTTTATCAGCTTGCTATGCCACTTAGCGCCAATCAAGAGAATACGTTAAGTCGGTTAGAAGCAATGTTGATCCAGCCTTTAAATAACGCGCTGAAATATCAAAACATGTCTAAACAGGCCATGTTTGATTCGTTAACAGGTTTGGGCAATCGTCATTATTATAATCAGGCTATAGGCACGGCCTTGGCACGGGCAAATCGTTACCAAGGTCAGGTATCATTGGTGGTGATTGATCTGGACAAATTTAAGCAACTAAACGACATACATGGCCATAAAGCTGGCGACTATGTTTTAGTGGGCTTTGCCGAATTAATTAACGAAGCCATTCGCAATACCGACCAGGCATTTAGAATTGGCGGTGACGAGTTTGTGATTATCACTCAAGGTGACACACAAGCAGCTGAGATAGTCTGTCAGCGAATTATTGATATGATGCCAAAACATGCTCAATTAACCGAATACGACATAAAATGCAGCTTAGGGATTGCCGAATCCATCCCAGAGCAACTGGCAGACAACTTATACGACCGCGCCGATAAAGCCATGTATGCCGCTAAAGCGGCTGGTCGCAATTGCTATCGCATCGATGTAGGTTAACAGTGCAGATTACAAATGTAGCTTGAAGACTCGCTCAGGTGCAAGCACCATGGCGTTGGTTTGAATAGACAACTAATTAATAGAAAAAGCCCTTTTCCTTCGCAAGAATAGGGCTTTTTAATTTATACGTTTATTACATTCCACGTAGTTGAATACGCCTTAAAAACTCTGTCATCACTCTATCGTAAACTAAGTCGCCTAAAAACAAATCTTCAACGCCATGATCAATACTCGGATTATCGTTTACCTCAATCACAAACGCTTTGCCATCGATTTCTTTTAAATCAACACCATATAAACCAGCGCCAATTAAATTCGAGGCTTTTACTGCGGCATCAACAATATTGTGCGGCACCATTTTTAAATCAATACAGTCAAAATCGCCACTGCTGACTCGACCGCTTTGATGATGTTGATAAATTTGCCAATGGCCCCGGCTCATAAAATAACGGCAGGCGTAAATTGGCTGGCGATTTAATACGCCAATGCGCCAATCGTAATCGGTTGGCATAAAGGCCTGCGCTAAAATGAGCGCGCTATGCTCAAAGATTTTTTCTGCTTGTTCAAGCAAGGTTTGGCGGTCTTTTACTTTCACCACCCCAAGCGAAAATGCCCCGTCGGGTACTTTTAACACTATGGGCAAACCAATGGCATTTATCACATCGTCAGCCCAGTTGTTATCTGACGCTTTAAAAATCACGCTTTTAGGTACTGGCACTTTATGCTTATAAAGTAACTCGGTTAAAAACACTTTATTGGTGCACTTCATAATGGATTCAGGGTCATCCATCACCACCAAACCGAGTTGCTCAGCCGCTTTTGCAAAACGGTAAGTAAAGTTACTAATGTTGGTGGTTGAACGAATAAACAAACCGTCGAACTCACTTAAACGAGCCAAATCGTGTTTACCGATTTGCACTAAATCCATGCCAATACGGTTGGCCGCTTTGGTAAATAATTTCAATGCCGCTTTATCAGACGGCGGCATTTTTTCGGTTTCATCCACTAGCATGGCGATTTCGTAACGATAGCGTTTTGACGGCTTAGGCAAGCGCCACACTTTTTGAGAGAATACTTCTAAATAGCGGGCAAACAAATCTTGTTCGGGTTCGGTTAAGTCCTGAAATGCCGCAGGTTCAATAATATCCACCTGCCATTTACCCGACACTTTAAGCAAATTCACTTGCAAAATGGGCACGGTAAAACGTTCAAATATTTTACGGGCTATTTTATCTAATGCAGGGTTATCGCAGTAGCCAAAATACACCTTCATCGCAATGCTAGTCACATTGTCTGCCAGCTTATCAAGCCCTGCTTGAGGTAAACTAAAAAAACGGTCTTGCGACAAATCGTTAATAGTCATCACCCGAGGGATCACTCGATGTCCGCGGGCTTCAGCCATTAACGAGCAATAATAGCCGGTAGTGAGGTAGTCATAACTGCGGCATAGGTTAATCACTTGCATGGCGCTTTTATCGGAATACGCCCCCATCTCTAAATAATCATGAACCGTGACCATATGATCACTGGGCAAATAAGGACGCCAATCATTGACATCGTCGGTGACAATTAAAAACTGAGCCATAAATATCTATTGCCTCTTATGCGGTTTAGCGCGTAAATTAACCCACTAGTTGTTTGCCATTTCGAGCCGACTCATGCTGCTGCGCCAAGCCAACCTCACCGACTTACCCCAACTCAATACCATTGAAAACAATGCCTTTAGCGGCGATAAAATTAGCCCTCGGCAAATGAAACGTTTTATCAACTCACCTTTAGACAGTTTGTTCGTCGCAGAAATAGACGGCACACTCGCCGCTTATGCTTTA
Source organism: Shewanella litoralis (assembly GCF_009828585.1). Classification (GTDB taxonomy): domain Bacteria; phylum Pseudomonadota; class Gammaproteobacteria; order Enterobacterales; family Shewanellaceae; genus Shewanella; species Shewanella litoralis. The sequence goes on from NZ_WSRZ01000011.1 coordinate 114,501, forward strand.
GTGCTGTTTAACCGAGGCACTAGGCTCGCCAGACTGTATTCAATTGCTGTCGCGGCGGAATTTAGAGGCCGTAACATTGCCTTTGAGCTAGTGAGTCGCTGCGAGCAAATCGTCGTCGAACGTGGCTTTATTACATTACGCCTCGAAGTGCGAAACGACAATATCGCTGCAAAAAATCTTTACTTAAAAATGGGTTATAAGGTCCTGAAAACCTTAGTGCATTATTACGATGACTTAGCCGATGGCGTGCGCATGCACAAACGCCTAGATCCGCCAGGGCCAAGTAAAGTGATCAATATGCCTTTGTATGTACAAACCACGCCGTTTACCTGCGGCGCGGCGTGTTTGATGATGGCCATGAGTGCGATAAAACCGCAATATAATCCCAGTCGAGTCGATGAGTTAAGTATTTGGCGCGAAGCCACTACCATATTTATGACCAGCGGTCATGGCGGTTGCAGCGTGCATGGCTTAGCCTTGGCGGCAATCAAGCGAGGCTTACAGATTGCCATTTACAGCCAGTCTTCATCGGTACCATTTATCGATAGCGTGCGCGACAAGAACAAAAAAGCGGTCATCACCCTAGTACACAATGATTTTTGCCAACAGTTGGCTTCACAAGGCGTTGTGGTGCATAACGCCTCGCCAACAATTACTCAATTAAAATATTGGATAGACCAGGGATGCGTGGTGCTGTTGATGATCAGCACCTATCGTTTTAATGGCGAAAAAGGCCCACATTGGGTGGTGTTGAGCGGTTACAACGAGCAGTTTATGTTTATCCATGACCCGTTTGTTGAGGCGCAAAAAGATGCGATTAACGCAGCTTACGTCCCCATCAGTCAGGCAGAACTTGCGCAGGTCATGCAGTATGGTAAGCAAAAACAGGTTTCTTGTTTGGTAGTGGAATCATCTTTGGCTTAACAAGGTTAAGCTTTTTGATGGCCAGCGGGCACTAACGTCGTGGCGCTTCGCCCAAACCAAAGTATGAATAAACGTTACTTTGATTCAGATATCTAAATGAGTCTGTCAGTTTATATTTGTCTTCCCGGCAATGCTTTTGAGCCGGGTTCCAGGTGTTAGCTTTGCTGTTTGTGTTTATGTTCTTTTGTACTCATGGCCTACGGCCACCAACGTCGTGGCGCTTCGCCCACACCAGAGTATGAATAAACGTTACTTTGATTCAAGATATCTAAAATGAGTCTGTCAGTTTATATTTGTCTTCCCGGCAATGCTTTTGAGCCGGGATCCAGGTGTTTCATTTGCTGTTTGTATTTATGTACTTTTGTACTCATGGCCTGCGGCCACTAACGTCGTGGCGCTTCGCCCACACCAGAGTATGAATAAACGTTACTTTGATTCAAGATATCTAAAATGGTCTGTCAGATTATATTTGTCTTCCCGGCAATGCTTTTGAGCCGGGATCCAGGTGTTTCATTTACTGTTTGTGTTTATGTACTTTTGTACTCATGGATGTGCGTGAAAGGCCATGTGAGCTTCACGCATTCAGTTATAAAGAGTCTTCAACGGCCTCAAGTTCAGAGTTGAATTTGAATATTTTCAAGACAAAAACACACTTTGAATAAAAGCAGGTTAGAAGTTATTTTTTATAAAAACTTACCTTAGAAAAGCCAGTTTTTAACAATCAATCAATAACTTAAGGATACCATCACAATCCCAAATGCTATTGGCTACATCGCCTTCACTTGATTTTATAAAAAATGACACCTTATTGGCGCGCATTAAAATACAATCAACAAAGTCGTTTATACCTTAAATGAGCCTGTTCGGCTGGGCGGTTTTTCATCAATCATTCTGTAGGTTGAGCTGAGGCACGAAGCCCAATAGATTGTTTTAGATATGAAAAAGTTGGGTTGCTTATCGTTAGACCAACCTATCTTACGAATACAAAACACCTTCAAAAGGTGGGGGGGGCTTTTAAAAATCTATAAATAAATGCTGAGTTAAAATTATATAATTCTCAATATCTGTCCAATACGTATGTTGTTTAGATGCTTAAGCTGATTCAATTTTGCAAGCGTCTTCACACTAACTCCAGTTCTTGCAGAAATAAGTGACAAACTATCACCAGAACGAACAGTATAAAATTGCTGTTTAGTCTTAGCAGGCTGTTTTACCACTATCTTTGTAACGACAACCTTCTTGGTTGGGGTACTTTTAACAACAACTATCTTGTTAGTACTCTTAACGTTCTTAGTAACAACTACTGTTTTCGTATTATTCTTACTAACGTTTTCATTTACCTTCTTGATATAAGTAACTTCATTTTGTTGTTTATGGTTATTAGATAGGCTGTTGTTATCCGCTGATGCCACTCCTGCAAAACTTAAAGCCAAAACCGAAAGAGCTGTTACTAAAGTTAATTTTACGTTCTTCATATTATTTACCCTTGATTAAATTTATTGGTTTAAATTCGTTTGTTGCTTTTGTTCAAGCGTTGAAAGTATTTTACACCAGATAAATGCAAACTTGTGTAGTGAGGAAGTAAAGAATAATTGACAACTATCGTGGCCATGTTTTTCGCCTCGCCAACAATTACTCAATTAAAACATTGGATAGACCAAAAGTGTGTAGTGTTGTTAATGATCAGCACCTATCGTTTTAATGGCGAAAAAGGCCCACATTGGGTGGTGTTGAGCGGTTACAACGAGCAGTTTATGTTCATCCACGACCCGTTTGTTGAGGCGCCAAAAGATGCGATTAACGCAGCTTACGTCCCCATCAGTCAGGCAGAGCTTGCGCAGGTCATGCAGTACGGTAAGCAGAAACAGGTTTCTTGTTTAGTGGTGAAGTCTTTATCATAACGATGATTTTTTAATGGCCTGCAGCCACAACTGACTTTTTCAAACTTCGTTTGAATTAAGATCGCAAGGTTTCACCCTGCACGGACCAAAAGGGGATCAACAGCAATCCCCTCTTGGATCACCCTTGCCGTTCCGGCAACATTTTCGCTTTTTAACCAAACAACAGCAGCGAAAAAATTGCGACGGAAATTAATCGAGTTTTTGGCCGCGTATTTAGCCCTCTTTGGCCTTACTCGAAAATGCTAACGCTTCCGATAGTACATCTGATGTGCATGGATTCACGAATGTCGCGGTGGCATGGATGCCAAAGAGCGACCTGTACCGCGAAAGCTAAGCCCACATCTGATAGGCAGGATGCCTGAATGCCTTGTAGCACATGGATGTGCGAGAAAGGCCATGTGAGCTTCACGCATTCACTTATAAAGAGTCTTCAACGGCCTCAAGTTCAGAGTTGAATTTAACTATTTGAAAGCTGAGACTAACTCGTTTTTGGACAGAAATGTGTTAGAACTAAAGCTCTGGAAATGACTATTGGCATTAGAAAAGTATTTCAATCGGATATGAAACAATGTTATTTGAAGAGCTGATAAAAAAAATATAGGACGGCGCAGAAATTTATTCTCTAGCTTTAAATCATTAAACCGAAAAAATAACTCTTTTATTCTGTAGCGGTTTTCAAATGTTTTCCAAAATATCCAATGCAAACAGTCTTTAATTTATAATCGACCAATATATGCATCCTTTTGAAATTATTAAAATTTTTAACGTGCACATCAAACGTTTGACGTTTCAATGACGGGTGTTCGAAAGTTCGCAGCCTTACTAATGATCGGTTCTGCATTGTCCTTTCGCTTTCACCTGAAATATCTAGACCAGAATTCGTAGATAATTCCAGTAAGTTTTTTGCGTCAATTATGCCTTCATTAAGTTTCTTTAGGACTTCAATTACTCTTCTACAATCTAAAGGATGCAGGGAAGTTGATCTTAAAGATTTGAGTACTGACTCAGTAAAAAGCAGATTTTTAAAGTCATCATTGTCTGAAACGTTCAAGGCATCAAAATATGCCTTGTTTTCCATACGACGAGCTTCAAAATTAGCAAGTATTGGCCTTAGTTGAACAATTGATGAAACATTAGGAACATTAACAGTTTCACTTTGTTCTACGCCTTCATGCATCCAGAGTTTTTCAATTGAAATTGAATCTTGCTCCCAATAAACCGCCGAGGCAAAACTTAGCGCGTGTGAATTATTTAGAGAGGCGAAACCCAAACCTAAAACCTCCACATCTTGTGAGCCATGTAGAGTGAAAAGTATATGTTCTGCATTAACACCTTGCTGATTATTATTTACATCTACTAAGGGGCACTTCATGTTACTAAGTACACTTTTTACTTGACGCTGTCTCTCTTTGTCAGCGATATTATTCAACCACTGCCCAAATATAAAATCATCAGCATAATTTAGTTGATTCCAATCTCCTTCAATATCGTCAGCCCTAGAAAACTTAATATTATGAAGTTTTGCCTCATGTAGGAGTTCAAAAAAACTATCAATTTTATTCTCACATTCGTCTTTTGACCTAAAAGGAAGTGATGCCTCATTTAGAACCATAGTATCAAACACGTATTATTCGTCCTTGAGCAAGATATTTAGACTTTTATCCCATTCGTCAAAAAAACCATCTGGCCAATTATCAATACGACCATCATCGTTAATTTCAATTTTTTCAACATTCGCAGCATGTTCAGGTGATGACAAATCTCTTGATAGAAAATATATTAAAACATTTTCTGATGACATATCGTTATGTTTAACCGCACCTCTAACTCCATTTAAAATATGGTCGCTATGTGTTTCAATTAATATTTGAATATTGTTTTCAGAAGCTATTGAGAGCATTTTAGCAATAACTGACTGCCCTGACGGATGTAAATGTGACTCTGGATTTTCAATAATTAATAAGTCATCAGGCCTCGCACACAACAAAGCTGTCACAACAGGTAAAACATATGTAAGTCCAAACCCTGTATTTTCAGGTCTAAATTTGTCGGTTAGTTCAGTCGCGGAAGAAAATTGATAATGCAGACTAGCTTGATTTATTTCAGGAATTAACTTTGTAATTACTTTTGTTCCTGGTGTAATCTCTGACATCCAAGCATTTAAGTTATCAATAAGAGACATAGTAGTAGCCTTCGGATGTTGAAGCCCGTCTATAGTTATAACTTTATCTCCATGTTGCGACAAAAAATGTGCAGTATACTCTCCTTTAGAACCTAATGATCGTCGTTGATTTACTGCATAATCAGACACTTCGTAAACACTTTTAGGGCTAATTCTTTCCGCCGATAAATACTGGAAATTTGAATCGAAAAGAGATTCTTTAAATGCACTAGGATCAATAATGGACTTAAAACTAATAGGTTGCATATCAGAGTTTTTATCATAGTCAAAATGAAGTTCCAAATGATTCTCATCCCAACAAGCTTCTATTTTTACACTTTCTTCTTCAGCAGTTCTGTATAAAAGATCTTGGCCAATACCTATTTTTACGTACTCACCAGAAAGGGACAATCCAACACTAGGTAACAAATGTTTATCATATGACTGTCTTAATAAAAGTAATGACTGAAGAACCGATGATTTCCCCATACCATTAACCCCAGAGAAGAGAGTTAAATTCCTTAATTCAAAATCATCATCTTTAATTGACTTGAAATTTTTTAAGCTTAATAAATTCAACATATTAACAACCTGTCAGTAAATTTTTAACTGTATCATTAATCATATTAAATCTAGTTTGAACATTGTCAGTATTAGCCGTTGACTTACTAATTGACATGTCAAATTCATTATCATTCAATAAAACAGTAAACGCCTTAATAACCTCTTCTTTTCTATTCACTAATTCTGAACGCTCCTGCTCATTAATCAAAGATAAACTGACAGAAACAGACTCGAAAAGAGGTTTGTTAACTACTTTTTTATGATCAGGCATGGCTAAACTTTTCTTGAAGGAGTCCTTACCAAAAATATCATTAGCAGCTTTTAACGAAGCCAAAAATTTATTTTTTAATCGTAATAAATACCTTCTCTCTGCATTTCCTAGTTCGATCATCCCCAAGTTTAGAAATTTTGGAAGAGAAGACTTATATGATTCAGTTCCAAAAATAACAAAGGAGAAATGTCTTAGAGCTAACTCTTCATGTGCCATACGATAATTTTTATTGACAACCACACACTTGAACTCGTCAGAACAAACAACATCTCTTAAGAATTTTGATGCTGCACCGCTATTGACTGATTGACTCATTGCATGTCTGATCTCTTGTGGGTTTAACTTTAAGCCACCAGTATTAATACGGTTGAATAAGGAGTATTTCATCAATAATGGAGTGCCAGGTTTTATTAAATATACTGAAGTTTGGAATTCTTCAATTCTTCTCTGAAGCGCTCTCGGTAATTCATCATAAGTACAACCATCGTAATCTGTTAGAAATTCTAATTTTGTTAAATGTAAAGTTTTTTGGATAACAAAATTATTTATAGCAGATAAACGTTGAAGTCCATCAACAACCTGCCACTTATCGTCCAGTAAAGCATCAAAATAAAATGCTGGAATAGGAAGCCGAATGAGAATCGATTCAATTAATCTACTTTGTAGTTGCTTGCTCCATAAATCACCAGAACGTTGAAAATCTGGCATCAGATCAATTTCATCATGCTTCAACCTAGCTATCAAAGTGCCTAAATTTGGAGTTGAAATACTTACATCTACCTTTTTGGGGTCAAAAGGTTCAATAGTTTCTTCTTGGTCTTCTGCTTCCCCGAAATCTTCATCTTCAAACTCTGTATTTTCCATTTCTATCATTTCTTCACCGGCGTTGCATGTTGGAGTGTCCATCAGGGGAAACGTCTCTTCTAACTGAAATTACTCACTAAGTTACCATATTTATGACTTTAACTCAGCGACATCCTACTAAGTTTGATGCTCTTTTTTATCTTGGAAGCTTTTGGAGCCATCATGATGGTTACCCAGGGTTTGGAATCGAGTTGATTTCATTAAGCTAGACACCTTAGAGTAAGTTAAAAATCACTTGTTAAGTAGAGAACAGCTTGCTCTTCCCCACCTGGAGCAAAATTTAACGTTGCATCAACTGACTTAGTTCTTGCACGCTCTCTATGTGCCTTAGTTAGCTTGAGTTCTTTGAGTTCATACACTCGATTAGCATCATTGAACTTGTCACCATTAGCGGTAAACCCAATCACTTCCATTTCAGGGTTTAACTGTTCAAGAGCCATAATCAATTCTTTTACTTTCATTGCTATTTCACCTCATGCGTTACGGTCTACAAGCCATTAATTTATTTAAAGATTTTTATTATAAATTTTGTGAAGTGTACTCAAGTTACACGTACTTTAAGACATATTACGGGTATTTGATTGTTTTGGTCAAAATTTAAACTCTAAGAGATATGTAACATTGACAATTTGACCACCAAATTAAGACTTTTTGAATAAGAAAAGCAGGTCAAAAGGTGAATAACAGACTTATGCATGAGTATTACTCTAAGAAGCTTTGGGGCATAAATGATTTGCATACCTTGCTTGCAATTGGTGTGATTCAACTCTGAACTTGAGGACGTTGAAGAAAATAGCGTGAGCCTGACAGGACGTCAGGCTAGCTTTCGCGGTACAGGATGTACCATCGGAAGCGTTAGCATTTTCGAATAAGTCCGAGGCCGATTCCAAATAAAGCCCAAAGCTGGATCAATCCCCATGGCGACCTTTTCGCTGTTTGAAAATGTTGCGGGGCGGCTGGGAGTTCCAAGAGGGAACAGCCGTTGGTTTCCTCTTGGTCTGGTGTGGGTGAAGCGCCACGACGTTGGTGGCCGCAGGCCATATGTATCAGCCCATGTAGGGTGGAACCTTGCGATATTAATTCAAACGAAGTTTGAAATAGTCTGGTGTGGGCGAAGCGCCACGATGTTGGTGGCCGCAGGCCATAAATACAAAACGTACAAAATTAACACCACCAGCTCAAAAGCAAAGCCGGATAGTGTGTTACAGATAGACTTACGCTCATCTGCCGTGTACGTAGCACTTCAACTAAGTAACTACAAAGTTAATCTTTATTCACTGTCTCTGACTCGATCTTTTTCGTTGGCAGTTTTTGGATTGGCTGATTTCTGACGCACATTAAAGTGTCAGACATATACTGGCAACTGCCTATGTATAAATCCTGGTGTCCACCTTCAAACTGGCAGTCATCTGAACGGGCTTTGTCATGGCATACGCTAACAGCCTTTTCATTGAGATGGCCTGAATGAGCCTCGGCAAAGCTTGGAGTTAACATCAACACACAAGTGGCTAATACTGCAATTAATGGCTTTTGTAACATGGCGATTGGCATGAAAGTTTGCGCTCCTATTATTTTCTTTCTGGCGGATGGCCATCTCTTGGGGGCTTACCGCCTTCTGGTGGACGGCCTCCATCAGGTGGGCCGCCAGCTGGTCCGCCTACGGGACTGACCGTTTCACCATGCATGCAACCAATAAACATATTTTCACTCGGGCTTGCCGCATGGTAATGATAGCCACGAGTATCATCGGTGTTGCCACGGCATTCATCTAATGACTCTTCTTTTCCTTCAGCGTTTCTCATTGCATAAATACCGTAACCATCTGATGCATAACCAATGAGTGGCGCGTGCCCGTCGGTGGTGTCTGTTGCCTGTTTATCGGTACAACCTGTGGTTGAATGATAGTGATAACCTTGATGCACATTAATGTGCCCTCCACAGTCATCAAACGCGGCAATGGTGTAGCTGCCTAAAATGGCATTTACCGGCGCGGGGCCTGATAATTCTGCACCATCAAGCGCAATACCTACGGTATGTACTCGGCTAGACTGAGCCGCTGGAATAGGCGTTGTAGGAATAAGGTAAGTAAGAGTGAAGTCATCATCGAGATAGGATAGTTCACACTCAATACAATTTTGTTTGTATTGTTCTGCAACATCGGGACGAGCGGCGCCTAAACAAGCTTCTTTGGTTGCGGTATACCGTACTTTATTGGTTTTAGCATCATAAACAAGCCACTTTTCATCGCCGTAGTATTCACCCAGCTTTAAGATAAATTCACCGGTGATATCCACCAAATCGCCACTGCCCGTTTTACTGAACCACGCACCACCAACATCGGCACCATCGGTAGTATTTCTTGGGCAAAATGGGCCAGGTTCCCGACCGGCTGGAGCACCTGAGGTCGTAAACTCGTAACAGGTTGTGACATTACCCTGCGCGGTTTCACAGTCAACGATTTTAGGAGGTTGTGTAAATGCACCCTCAGTAAACATGACAAGATCGATTCCTGAGGTTTTTACTGTGGGTTCAATTTTATCGCCAGGGGAAAACTCACACCCGCTTAATGAGATAAGGCTAAACGCCATAAGGCCTATTGATAAGCTTGCTTTAGGTAGCACCATGAATGATTTCCTTTTCAATGAGTCATATTGAGATGTTAATTGGTTAGCATTGTAATAGAACTTAATGTAGCAACGTTTAATTTATACCAATTCACTTTAATTATGTGACCAATCAGAGTCACTCAGATTGTTCAGTTTGAGGCGCATTGTTGAAATAATGGTTATTCCCTTCTAAGACGATGCAACAAAGAAATGAACGGTCTGAGTGTCTCCTGCAAGGCGGGTTTCTGTGCCTTCTATGCTGCTTAATAGCATTTTGACGTACGACTGCATGGATGCAGGAGGTAGAGCAACGCAGGAGCAGTTGCCGAGAGCAACTATGCCTTCAATTCTATTACTTGCCTAGAAGGCACAGAATTCCCGCTGAATGACCAGATAATTAATGGAATTGGTATTAATGCTCAAAATTTACCACTCCAATAATAAAAGGAAGCTTTCGCCTCCTCTCTTTATCCAACTAGCTAACACTACTTACCGTCCATCGCTCGACGTTTTTTAAAGTCAGATTCTTCTAGCCATTTTGGCCAGTCGTTGTTGTTGGCAAGCTTTTCAATAATGTCACTGATTAAAGCGAGGTCTTGCTCGACTCCGCCTAAATTCCAGCTGGCATCATAATCGTCAGCACCTTGATGATATTTATGAGCAATATAATCTGGGTCAGTATCACCTAGGCTCATAAACATTAACCCTGGCACTCCTTGTTGGGCTAAGGCAAAGTGGTCTGAACGGAACATAAGGCCATTTTGTGGGCGAGGGTCTGCTTTTACAGTGCGCCCTTGTGCTTTGGCGGCATCATCTAAATAGGTCTCTAACTCTGACACGCCCTGGCCATAACGCAGGATGTAATTAACACCTTTGCCAACGTTCATGCCGTCTATGTTTAAAAACGATACGAGTTGTTTGGTCGGTACAGGTGGATTGGCAGCAAAGTATTGCGCACCAATAAGGCCTGTTTCTTCTGCGGTAAAGGCTGCAAACAAAATAGAGCGTTTAGGGACTTTGTTTTGCGCTTTAAAATGACGCGCTAACTGTAATACCCCGGCAACACCTGAGGCATTATCGACAGCACCGTTTAAAATAACGGTCTTACCGTTTTCTACTGTCTTACCTAAATGATCCCAATGCGCATGCATAACTACCCATTCATCGGCTTGTGAACTGCCAGGTAAAATACCTGCTACGTTATAAGAGGTTGCCAATTCGATTTGGTTTTTGAGGGTTAAATTGGCTTTAAGTTTAAGTGGTATCGCTTTAAAACCTGGCTTTGCGGCGGTGAGTTTCAGAGTGTCGTAATCAAGGCCTGCTGCGCTAAATATTTTTTGTGCACCGTGATGTTGAACCCAGCCCATGACACCGATGTGAGATTGATTTTTGTGGTTATCCACTAAAGTATATTTGGTATTGGTGTTGCTGTTTTCAACGACGTTCCAGCCGTAGGCTGCGGGTGCAGTTTCGTGCACAATAAACACCGCTTTGGCGCCCTGCCTTGCTGCTTCTTCGTACTTGTAAGTCCAGCGGCCATAGTAGGTCATGGCATTACCTTTAAAAACATCAGGGTCTTGAGTGGCAAAACCTGGGTCGTTAACTAGCACAATAACCGTTTTGCCTTTCACATCAACATTGGCGTAATCGTTCCATTGATATTCTGGGGCATTGATACCGTACCCCACAAAAACAACGTCGCTGTTGTCTAATGACACTTGTGGCTGAATTTGTTCGGTGCGGGCGGTAAAGTCGCTGCCGTTATTTAGCACCACATCAGCAATGGTTAGCTGCATGGTTTGATCGGCAGTTATTTTAGCCATAGGCACTGCTTGACGGTAGCTGTCGCCAAAACCCGGTTTGAGCCCTATCGCTTTGTATGCTTTCTCTAAATACTCAACGGTCAATGTCTCGCCCTTAGACAAAGGCCCACGACCTTCAAATTCATCACTGGCAAGTGTTTCTACATCTTGGCGGTAGTTTTTTTCATCAAACTGAAACGGCGCGGCATTTGCGCTTGGTAATAAAAAAACACCACACACCGCTAATAAACGAAAGGTATTCACAGACAACATCCTTTGTTAAATATTAAGAAAATTTATTGTAACAGCTAGTTAGTAAATCGAAAGAAGTATATCTAGCCAAATAAAATCAAGACCAAGCGTACAAATCTACTTGACATATTATGTCCAAAAGCCTACCTTAAATACTTGGCTGACATATTATGTCTTTAAGTTCACAACCAAAACAAGGAAGGTATATGAAAACTATCATCATCGGAATATTAAGTTTTGCCATAGGTATTAGTGTGGCTGGTATTGTTGGACTGAAGTTATTTGCTTATGGCGGTCAAAGTGTTGCGGCGGCTGAAATCCAAATGGCCACGACAACATTACAACTCATTGAGTCAAAACAGATCGATGTGGCTGTGAGTAAATTGTGTTCAATATTACCCATTGCACTAAACAACAAAGCTGACATGGACGCTTCATGGTTTGCTACTGAATTTAACTACGGTAGTCATAATACAAATGACGAAAATATTGAAGTTCAAGCCGCTTCATTGCTCGAGCAACAAGGCATTTGCCACAATCTGTAAGCTTAATTGGCTTCAAGGTTGTTTTTGTGGCGATTTTACCGGGTGTTCAAAAGCGGTAAGCTAAGCCCGGGTTGGCCTGGTGCTGCCAGGTAACGTTTGTCTATCCATAATCCGATAGCGGCAACTAACACATCACCGTAAAAAATTAATGGAATTTGCTGACGACGCCATGGCGGTATATGACACTCCTGCCAAAGCTTTTTAAGCTCACGCGGTTTGCTGCGCTGCGATGTGGCAAACTGTGGCTGACATTTAATTGCACCAGATGCACCATACTGCACAGTGATTTGTGCTTGATCAAAAGGCAAGGCAAGTAACGGCGTTACTGATGTTGAAATATCTTGCTGTGCAAGCTCTTGCGCCTGAATTTGCACACTAAATGGCAGCTGCCCTATTTTGCCCGTGGCTTGATTTAGCTCGCCGGCTAATACTGCGCGAATATCATTTTCAAGCTTTGTGGCATCGACAGGTTCAAGCGCTTGATGGGTTAATACATAAGCCGCATTGGCAAAGCGTTTAACCTGATAATCGCCCCATTGAATGGCCACATTGGCATCATCTTTGGCCTCGATCAATTGCAACAATATTTGCTGTAATTGCGATTGCGATGGCAAACTCACACCACAATGCTGTAAATAACCTCGAAATAACAATGCTTGCCATGCAGGCGTTAATTGGCTCAACTGCGCCAGTTTAAACCCACTAGACTCAGTGATTAACCCGTCGGTATCGGTGGGTAGAGTTAACCATTGGGGTAAGCGATAACTCACTTCATCATCAATCACTTGTTGTTGCTGTGCACACAATGCGGCGCTTCTTGCTGCTGTGGTGGCAATGCTTGGCCAGCGTTGTTTTAGGCGAGGAATAATCTCTAGGCGTAAAAAGTTACGATCGTAACTGTCGTCTTGATTACTCTCATCTTCTATGTGGCTTAATTGGTATTGAGTTGCAAATTGCTCTATTTGCAGACGGCTAATGGCTAACAGCGGTCTAAGCAACCAGGATTGCTTGTATAATTGCATTGGCGCCATCGCGCCCAGGCCTTTGGGGCCCTGACCACGTTTTAATGCCAGTAATACGGTTTCGAGTTGATCATCTTGATGGTGGGCGGTAAGTAAGATATCGCCAGGATTAAGATAACGGTCAAAAGCCTGATAGCGCGCATCACGCGCTTTGGCTTCTAAGCTTTCCCTTGGGCCTTTTTCTACCTTAACCCGCTCTATTTGTACTGGCAGTTGGTAGTGATTCGCACGGCTAATACAGTGCTCTACCCACACATTAGCATTAGGGCTTAAACCGTGATGCACGTGAATAAGCAAACATGCAATGTGTGGATGTTTTTGGGCAAAAGCACTTAAGCCAAACGCTAAGACCTCAGAGTCAATACCGCCACTGTAAGCCAACACTAACTTAGGCGCATGCTCATTGAGTTGCACACCTTGTTGGTACAAAGGTAGCACGCTATTTTCTAGCAAGGTTAATAGCTGAGCGGTTGTTATATTGTCTGACTTCTGCGCGGCATGAGTCATGATATCTGCCTAATTAAACGTAATTTTAACGTTATGTGAACCGAGCATACTTTCAAGTGATAGCATTAATTCATCACTTGGGTTGACCCGCCATTCATTACCTAAGGTGATCTTACCGCTGGCTTCTGGTTTAACATAATTAATCACCACAGGCACTGCACCATTACGCCATGGCGTTAGGGTTTGCTCAAATGTTTCCAGCCATTCAGGGGTGACATCATTGCCTTGTACATTAATTTCAACCGCTTTGGCAAAGTGACTGCGAGCTTCACCAATTTCGATCACATTACGGGCATTCATACGGTTGCCACCCGAGAAATCATCAAAACTGACATCGCCTTCACAAATAAGAATGCGATCTTTTTCAAGTAAGTGACCAAATTTTTCAAATGGCTCGGTAAATAGCATGATTTCGAGACGCGCACTTTTATCATCAAGGGTAACCAGACCCATTTTTGAACCACGCTTGGTGATCATCACTCGGGTTGCTACCACTAACCCAGCCGCTTTAACGGTTTTGCCCCGCTCGGTTGGATGAATGTCTTTTAAACGGCCATTGGTGTATTGCTTAAGCTCTTTTAAGTACTGGTTAATCGGGTGTCCAGTTAAGTAGAGCCCTAAAGTTTCGCGCTCGCCTTCTAACCAAATTTTATCAGGCCATGGCGTGCACTGAACAAAGTTTTGCTTGCTGTCTTCTGGCTCGCTATTAAGCAAACCAAACATATCATGTTGGCCAATCGCTTCAGCTTTGGCATGCTGGGCTGCTGCGCTAATGGCTTCGGGTAATGTTGCCATCATTGAGGCGCGATGTGGGCCTAGGGTGTCTAATGCCCCTGCTAAAATAAGTTTCTCGATGACGCGTTTGTTGAGCTTTTTTAAGTCGACACGTGCACAGAAATCAAATAAATCGATAAAAGGGCCGTCTTTGCGAGCGTCTAAAATCGAATCAACAGGGCCCTCGCCCACGCCTTTAATGGCGCCAATGCCATAAACAATATTAAGGTCGTCATCAACGGTAAACTTAAACAAGCCTTTGTTCACATCTGGCGGAATAAGCGGTAAGCCCATGCGCTCACATTCATCAACTAAGGTGACAATTTTGTCGGTGTTATCCATGTCGGCAGACATTACCGCGGCCATAAACTGCGCCGGATAATGGGTTTTAAGCCACAATGTTTGGTACGACACTAAAGCATATGCGGCCGAATGCGATTTGTTAAAACCGTAACCCGCAAACTTTTCTACCAGGTCGAAAATTTTCATCGACAGGTCGCCGTCGACCCCGTTCTTAATAGCACCTTCTTTAAAGGTGCCACGTTGCTTGGCCATTTCTTCCGGTTTTTTCTTACCCATTGCACGGCGGAGCATGTCCGCGCCGCCTAGGGTGTAACCAGAAAGTACCTGAGCAATCTGCATAACCTGCTCTTGATACAAGATAATGCCGTACGTAGGTGACAGTAACTCTTTTAATGATTCGTGTTGATATTCAGAGTCTGGGTAAGACACTTCTTCACGGCCGTGCTTACGTTCGATAAAGTTATCAACCATGCCCGACTGCAGCGGCCCTGGACGAAACAGCGCCACCAATGCAATCATGTCTTCAAAACAATCTGGCTGTAGACGTTTAATCAAATCTTTCATGCCGCGGGATTCGAGCTGGAATACCGCGGTGGTTTCGTAGCGTTGCAACAACCTGAAACAAGCAGGATCGGCAAGCGGGATGGATTCGATACGAACCGGCTCTTTACCTTCTTTAACTTGGCGCGGATTAATCATCTGCAATGCCCAGTCAATAATGGTTAAGGTCCGTAACCCCAAGAAGTCGAACTTAACTAAACCGGCGGTTTCAACGTCGTTTTTATCAAACTGGGTAACCGGGTTTAAACCTTCTGCGTCGCAATATAGCGGCGCAAAGTCTGTGATCCGTGTGGGGGCAATCACCACACCACCGGCATGTTTACCCGCGTTACGGGTGACCCCTTCAAGGCGGCGACACATGTCGATTAGCTCTTTTACGTCTTCATCTGCGGCGTAGGCTTCAGGTAGCGCAGGCTCAACCTCAAAGGCCTTGGCCAATGTCATCCCAGGTTCTGCTGGGATCATTTTTGTTAAGCGTTCAACAAAACCGTATGGATGGCCTAATACACGGCCAACATCACGTACAACCGCTTTGGCCGCCATGGTTCCAAAGGTAATAATCTGTGATACCGCTTCACGGCCATATAGCTCGGCTACGTGGTCAATCACCTCGTCACGACGGTCCATACAAAAGTCGACGTCAAAATCGGGCATCGAGACACGTTCAGGGTTTAAGAAACGTTCAAACAGTAAGTCGTACTCTAGCGGATCAAGGTCGGTAATTTTAAGCGCATAGGCCACCAGCGACCCCGCACCAGAACCACGACCAGGCCCGACAGGAATACCGTTATCTTTACCCCACTGAATAAATTCCATTACGATAAGGAAGTAACCCGGGAAACCCATCTGGTTAATGACTTTGAGTTCAATTTCGAGGCGTTCGTCATACTCACCACGCTTTTCAGCTCGTACCTGTGGATCAGGAAATAAAAACTCGAGTCGCTCTTCTAAGCCTTTTTCAGACACATCAACTAAAAAGTCTTCAATTGATAAGTCGCCAGTGGGGAAGTTCGGCAGAAAATACTCGTACAATCGAATGGTAACGTTACAACGTTTAGCAATTTCGACGGTATTTTGTATCGCCGAAGGGATATCGCTAAACAGTTCGCACATCTCATCTTGACTGCGTAAATACTGTTGGTCGCTGTAGGTTTTAGGGCGACGAGGATCCACAAGGGTAAAACCATCATGAATTGCCACGCGAATTTCGTGTGCTTCAAAGTCATCTTGCTTTAAAAACACCACCTGGTTAGTGGCAACAACCGGCAAACCTCTGCTTGATGCAAGTTCAACTGCCATGTGCAGGTAACGTTCTTCATCGGCGCGCCCGGTTCGAATTAATTCTAAATAATAGCGGTCGTTAAAGTGTTGTTGGTAAAAGCTCACTAAAGCGTCAACCTGGTTTTGATTGCCTTTTAATAACGCCTTACCAACATCACCTTCTTTAGCACCCGATAAAATAATCAAACCACGGTTAAATTTAATCAGCCAATCTTGATCAATCACTACCCGGCCATCAATTTGACCACGCAAATAGGCTTCACTGATTAATTGGGTCAAGTTTTGATAGCCTTCGTTGTCCATCGCAATAATGGTCAACGCGCAAAATTCTTTTTCAAAGCCTGGCGTTTGCACCCAAAAGTCGGCACCGACTATGGGTTTAATTCCTGCGCCATGGCAACCACCATAAAACTTTACCAGGCCGCAAAAGTTGTTTTGATCGGTTAACGCTATCGCCGCCATGTCGAGGCTTTCTGCCGCGGCAATAATGGGCTTAACTTTTGCGACGCCGTCTGACATCGAAAAATCACTGTGAACGCGTAAATGAACAAAACGAGGATCGGACATAGATTAATTATTCTTCGAAAAAGATGAATGTAATAACATGAAAAAGCGGGATTTAGACTATCAAACTAAGCAACTTTCTCCAATGATTAAGTCGGTTATTGTCTTTAATATCAAGATTTATTCTGCAGTAAAATACGTTCAGCAACCGGTTTAAAGCTTTTACGATGCTCAGGCAATACGCCGTGCAATGCTAAAGCCTCAAAATGGGCTTTAGTTGGGTAGCCTTTGTGTTTAGCAAAGCCATATTGAGGATATTGCTGGTCTAGGATATCCATTTCAGCGTCGCGGGTCACTTTAGCAATAATAGAAGCCGCACTAATGGCTGCTACTAAGCCGTCACCTTTAATCACGGCATGGCTAGCAATACCAAAGTCAGGTACACGATTACCGTCGACGAGCACCCGTTGCGGCTCAATACTTAGCCCGGCAACTGCACGTTGCATGGCTAACATGGTGGCATGCAAAATATTCAACTCATCAATTTCTGCCGGGCTAGCTCGGCCAACACTGACACTCAGCGCGTTGTCGATAATATCTTGATATAAAGCATTACGGCGCTTTTCGCTGAGCTTTTTAGAGTCGTTTAAACCAGCAATAGGCTTATTAGGATCTAAAATCACAGCCGCTGTCACCACGTCGCCCACTAATGGGCCACGTCCAACTTCATCAACGCCAGCAACCACACCTTGCGATATCAAATTGACTTGTTCAGGTGTGATGTTTTTTATCACAACAGGCATAGTATCAAGCGTTATCATTAGGATTGTCCTGTTACCAGTAAAGCATCTACAGCATCTGCTGCGCGCTCGCTGGCATTGCATTTAAGTAGCTGGTGCAATTGCTCAAATTGGGCATTAAGCGGCGCAAAATCCTGGTTAAGTTGCTTAATCACAGCCTCTGCGATTAATTGAGGCTGACAATTATCTTGAATAAGTTCAGGTACTATCGTTTCATTCGCGAGTAAGTTCGGTAATGAATAGTTGTTAATTTGCATCATGCGGATCGCTATCGCATAAGTTATCGGGCTTACACGATACGCCACTACCATGGGACGCTTAACCAGCATCGCCTCTAAAGTCGCAGTGCCAGACGCTAATAAAATACAGTCGGCAGCGGCCATCACTTCACGCGAGTGACCATCAACAATATGAATTTCTAAATCTGGTGCATATTGTTGCAGAGCGTCGGTGAATTGCTGTTTACGCGCCTCATTCACCATAGGTGTAACAAACTTGATGTCAGGATAGGCTTGTTTAACGAGCAAGGCCGCTTTAACAAAAGGCTCAGCAAGCTGAGCTAATTCACCACCACGAGAGCCTGGTAATACCGCCAAGTATTCTGCTGCGGCATCTAAACCTAACTCTGCACGTGCGGCTAACTTATCGCTTTGCATCGGAATATCATCAGCCAGGGTATGGCCAACAAATGTGCAAGGAACCTGGTGTTTATCGTAAAAGGCTTTTTCGAACGGCAATAAAGACAGCACCATATTGGTGGCTTTGGCTATTTTAAAAATACGTTTTGGACGCCACGCCCACACCGAAGGGCTAACGTAATGCACGGTTTTAATGCCTTTGGCTTTTAATTTTAGCTCAAGACCGATATTAAAATCGGGGGCATCGATGCCAATAAAGCAATCAGGTGCAAGTTCGGTAATCTGTTTGATCAGACTTGAGCGAATATGGAGCAACCGAGGTAGACGTGATAGCACCTCCACTAATCCCATGACCGCTAGCTCTTCCATTGAAAATAGACTTTCAAATCCGAGGGCTTGCATACGTGGGCCACCAATGCCGATAAAGCGGGCATCAGGATGGCGTTGCTTAAGCGACTTAACTAAGCCAGCACCTAAAATATCGCCGGAGATTTCTCCGGCGACAATGGCAAATACTTTTTGAGAACCTTGTGTCATCTTTTCTTCTATCGAATAATGCCGCGACCAGGATGATTAATAAATGCCATAAAGGCTTTTACATTTTCATCTTTTTCAGCCATCTCACTGACTTCAGCGTTGGCTTCTTCAATGGTTAAACTCTTACGGTATACCGCTTTATACGCATTTAAGATTGCACGCTGGCTTTCTTTGGTAAAACCACGGCGCTTTAAGCCTTCAAGGTTTAACCCACGTGGTGCTGCTGGAGACCCCGCCGCCATCACAAATGGTGGCACGTCTTGTAATATAAGAGAGGCACCCGCGGTGAAAGCATGATTACCAATGCGAACAAACTGATGCACACCTGTCATGCCACCAAGAATAACCCAATCGCCAACATGTACATGGCCAGCAATTGAAGCATTGTTAGCCATAATCACATTATTACCCACAACACAGTCGTGAGCGATATGCACATAAGCCATAAACAAGCAGTTTGAGCCAATACGGGTTTCGTGATTGTCTTGAGTTGTACCACGATGGATGGTGACAGATTCACGGATAATATTGTTGTCACCGATAATTAAGCGAGTTTGTTCGCCGGCATACTTTTTATCCTGGCACTCTTCACCGACTGAAGCGAACTGGAAAATCCGGTTACCTTTACCGATAACTGTTGGACCTTTAACCACCACATGAGAGCTTATCCAGGTGTCGTCGCCAATTTCAACGTTCTCGCCAATGTATGTCCAAGGACCTATCGTGACATTTTGACCGATTTTGGCTGTAGGGTGAACAAACGCTAATTTATCTATCACTTTTTAATCTCTCTACGTGCGCACATAATTTCGGCAGAACAAACCAGTTCGCCATCAACTAATGCTTCACCAATAAATACACCAATGCCACGGCGCTCTTTAATCATTTTGACGTGGAAATGTATTTGATCGCCTGGCTCAACAACACGTTTAAAACGCGCCTTGTCGATACCTGCAAAATAGTACAATACGTCTGGAGAAGGTTCAGTGCTCATGGTTTTAAAAGCAAGTAAGCCTGTGGCTTGTGCCATCGCTTCTAAAATTAAAACACCGGGCATAACCGGTTGAACAGGAAAATGACCTTGAAAAAAAGGTTCATTAATCGTGACGTTTTTAATCGCGTGTAATTGCTCACCCACGGTAAAATCCAATACACGATCGATCAACAAAAATGGATATCTATGAGGTAGATATTTAAGGATCTCTTTAATATCCATGGTGTTTAATTGGTTTGACACACTACATTCCTTAATCAAGGCAGAATTGGCTTATTCTTCGCCTTTGGTACTTTTCTCGAGCTGTTTTACTCGATTAAATAATTCATCTAATTGACGGAAACGCACAGTGTTTCTACGCCATAGCTTGTTTTCCATTGCAACCGTTGCAGAAGAATACACGCCTTTGTCACGGATGATACTGGTTACGTTAGTGCCACCTGAAACATGGACACCATCGGCAATAGTTAAATGGCCTGCAATGGCAGTATTACCGCCAATAATACAGTATTTACCAATTTCTGTACTACCCGCAATTGTAGTGCTACCTGCAATAGCAGTATTTTGACCAACAATGACATTATGAGCAATTTGAATTTGGTTATCGATAATCACGCCATCGTGAATTTCAGTATGAGATAACGCGCCTCTGTCGATACTGGTACACGCACCAATTTCGACATTATTACCGATACGAACTCCGCCAGTTTGAGGGATCTTAACCCAGGTTCCGCGCTCATTTGCGTAACCAAAACCATCAGAACCAATCACTGTACCTGATTGCACAAGACAATGTTGTCCGATGTGCACATCATGATAAACAGTGACGTTAGCCCAGAGACGAGAATCTGAACCAATAATGCTGTCTTCACCGATAACACAGCCGGGTCCAATTTGGACGTGCTCACCTATAATTGCCCTTGCACCAATAACCACATTAGCCCCGATTGCCGCACCTGTGCCAATAATGGCTGACGAGTCAATTTGTGCTGATGGGTGAATGCCTAACATTTGTTTAGGCGTGGTATCGAGTCGTTGCGCTACACGTGCAAATGCCACATAAGGGTCGCTAATAATTAACGCATTACCTTGATAAAACTCAGCGTCTTTTTCGCTTAGCAATACCGCGCTAGCTTGAGTTGCCTCAAGCTGAGCACGGTACTTACTATTGGCTAAAAAAGAGAGTTGACCTTGGGCCGCATCTTCAAGAGTCGCAACACTGGTGATTTCCACTGTTGCATCACCTTTAACCGTTGCGCCCAATTGCTGGCCAAGCTCTTTTAAAGTCACTTTTTGCATATTACTTATTTGCCTTTACTTAAGGCTTCAACCACTTTACCGCTGATATCAGCTTCTGGCTTAACAAAAATAACCGCGCCACGTTGTAGCACTAGATCATAATTTTCTTTACCAGCAATAGTATTAATGGCTTTTTGAACTTGAACTAATAGTTTATTTTGCTCTTCACCTTGACGACGACGCATGTCTTCATCAAGTGCTTTGCCTTTTAATTGGAATTCAGATTTTAAAGAATCCATTTTACGTACTAGTTCAGTTTTTTGTGTGTCGCTCATTAATGCGCCGTCACGTTGTTGCTTTTCAACCAAAGAACGCATTTCTTCCTGCATTTTTTGAACTTCAGCAACACGATCACCAAACTCAGCTTTTAATGATTTAGAAATTTGTTCGCGCTGTGGCAACTGCTCAAACACTTCACCCATGTCAACCACTGCAATTTTTTCTGCGTGAGCGAGCATAGGCGTAGCGATTAATGCCAATGTTACTAGTGCGCGATTTACCATCTTTTTCAAAGTAGACTCCTGTTAAAATTGTTGTTATCAGCAAAACCTGCCGAGTGTATTTGTTTTAGAACGTTTTGCCAATATTGAACGAGAAAATCTCTGTTTCATCGTCTTCATATTCTTTTATCGGCCAGGCTAAACTAAACACCATTGGACCCATTGGTGATAGCCACTGCACGCTCATACCCCATGACGCACGGATACGTCCAGGGTCACTATAATCACTTAACTGCGAGAATTGATCCGCTGGCAAATAGCGATAGCCATCGTAATCAAACTCGGTATCCCACACGTTACCGGCGTCTAAGAAGAAACTGGTACGCACTGAGTTAGTGTATGCCTCATCTAAAAATGGTGTTGGCACTATCATCTCTAAACTGGCGGTTGCAATTGCATTACCACCAATAGAGTTGCCTTCACTGACATAAACAGTGTTGACATCTCCAGGTAAGTTACAACCGTCACCCGATGGATCTGGCGAACAGGCGGAACTGCCACGATATAGATAGAACGAACGAGGGCCTACTGAATTAGACTTAAAGCCACGTAAGGAACTTGAGCCACCTGAGTAGTAGTTTTCCCAGAACGGTAAAATTTGTTCATTATCGTTAAAATCACCATAACCGTTTGCGTAACCTAAATGGGCACGAGCTAACAACACAAATCCGTGCTGACGAGTCATCGGGAAGTAGAAGTTAGTATCAAAATCGGTTTTAAAATATTGTAAATCCGAGCCTGGCACCGTCATTTTACCGCTTAGACGCTGTGAAGAGCCGTCTGTAGGGAACGTGCCGCGGTTAAGCGTGCTACGGTACCAACCTGCGGTCAATTCAAAGTTATCAAAACTTAAATCAGAATCAACTTCATCGTTTTCACGGTAAATATTGTAAAAACGCACAGCCTGTTCATAAGACGAAATTTCTGAAATCGTGTTATGACGATACCCAATACCACCGTTTAAACGGTTAGATTCATTAATCGGGAAACCAGAGTTAAGTGCAACGCCGTAAGACTTATTCTTATACCGTTCAAGGTTAGCCTGGTTCGCGTCAAACTCATTCCAGTACACGCTACCGCCTAAACTGACCCCATCTTTAGTAAAATATGGGTCGGTATAAGATAAAGTCGCACTTTTTGAGTACTTATTGGTATTAACGCTAAAACCTGCTTGGTTACCAGTACCAAGGAAGTTGTTTTGCTCAACACCGAACTGCAAGCTTACGCCTGATTCAGTACCGTAGCCCACACCAGCATTGAACGAGCCTGATGGCTGCTCTTTAACGGTAACGGCTACGTCAACAAGGTCGTCACTGCCTGGCACTTGAATCGTCTCAGTTTCTACTGTTTCGAAGTAACCTAAACGGTTAAGACGCAACTTAGACTGTTCAATTTGGGCTGAGTTTAACCAAGCCCCTTCCATTTGACGTAACTCACGGCGCATGACTTCATCTTTAGTCACCGTATTACCGGTGAAATTGATGGAGCGAACATACACACGCTTACCTGGTTTAATATTGATGTTTAATACAACTTCTTTGTTTTCATCATCAATTTCAGGGTATGTTTTCACTTCTGGATAGGCATAACCAAATCGACCTAAATATTTACTGTACATTTCTTCGGTGAATGTCACATCTGCACCGTTGTACATATTGCCCGCTTTAATTGGCAAAATTGAGGTCATTAACTCTTCGCGGCCCATTAAATCGCCGACAAGGTTAACTTCTTTCACTTTGTATTTTTCGCCTTCTTTAACGTTGATTGTGATGTACAAACCTTTACGGTCTGGGGTCATCGCAACTTGCGTTGAAGTCACTTCAAAGCGAATATAACCTTTGTTGTGATAATAGGTCTTAATGGTTTCTAAATCGGCCTGTAACTTCTGCTTTTGATAGCGACGTTCGCCGAATAAATCCCACCAGGCAACATAGTCTTTCAGCTCGAGCATGCTAATCAGCTCTGAGTCAGTAAATACCGTGTTACCTACCACGTTAATTTGACGAATTTCTGCCGCTAAACCTTCGGTAAACTTAAACTTAAGCTCAACACGGTTACGCGGTAAGTTGATAATCTGTGCTTCAACTTTGGCGCCGTACTTACCTACACCGTAATAGAAATCTTGCAGGCCTTTTTCAATGCCTGACAACATGGTTCTATCTAAGGATTCGCCAGATTTCACACCAGAACCATCAAGACTCTCTTGTAACTGCTCGTCTTTAATGTCTTTGTTACCTTCAAAGGAGATAACGCTGATGGTTGGGCGCTCTTTGACGGCTACATACAATATGCCATTTTCATGACTGATACTGATGTTTTCAAAGTTAGTTGAGCCATAGAGGCTCTTAATCGCTTGCTGTAATTTAACTTCATCTATTGTGTCACCTACTTTCACAGGTAAGTTTAATAGCGCCGCACCGAGAGCAACTCGTTGCAGACCTTCTACTTGAATGTCGGTCACTTCAAAAGGTTGGAAAGACTCTGCCCAACCATTCCCTGAAAAAGACGCGCCGACGAATAACATCGAGGCAAAAATTTTATTCAATCTCATAGAGCACTTCTAATTATTAGTCTGTCCTTGCTCAGAGTCGGGCAAAATCGTTGAATAGGGCGACACCCATCAACATTAGCAGCATCGCTGCGCCAAACCTGAAACCTATTTCCTGTACCTTTTCGGGTACAGGCTTACCAGTAATCACTTCAACAAAGTAATACAGCAAGTGTCCACCATCAAGCACTGGCAAAGGCATTAAATTAATGATGCCTAAGTTAACGCTGATGAGCGCGATAAACCCAAGAAAGTACACTAAACCGTAACTTGCACTGGCGCCTGCGCCTTGTGCAATCGAAATAGGACCACTTAAGTTTTTCACCGACACATCGCCGGTAAATAATTTTCCAATCATCTTGAAACTAACGACAACGAGTTGCCATGTTTTGTCAGTCGCGGCGATAAAAGAATCTACTATGCCATACTCAAGCTCAAAGCGCATATTATCAGGCCAGGGTGCTTGAGTTGGACTAATGCCAACAATACCAATGGTTTGACCATCTGCGTTTTGTTGTGCTTTAGGTGTTACATCAACATTGATGACCTGACCATCTCGCATCAATGTCATGTTGATTGTTTTGTTTGCCGATGTTTGTACCACATCAACAAAGGCTTTCCAATCACTGTAAGGGGTTCCATTAATCGCTGACAATTTATCACCGACTTTTATCCCTGCTTGTTCTGCTGCACTCTCAGCCGACACTAAAGCAATGGTAGGGTCAATCCCTGGGCGAAATATCCCTAAACCTAACGAAGTAATAGGCGAGGTTTTTTCAGGATCAAAAATCCACGACCTGGTATCTAATGTCACTGTTTTGGTTGGCATATCCATGCCCGATAATGTGGCCAATGGCGCAATGGTTAATTCGATGCTTGCATCACCAATATGCCCCACTAACGCTAAGTTAACCTCTTCCCACGTGCGCACTTTTTGCCCTGACACCGCGAGAATCTGTTGCGGTTCAACCACATTAATAATCCCTGCAGGACTGTCTAATTTTGTGCTATCGATAACAGGTTTTAATGATGGCGTGCCAATCATGTACATAATGTACAAAGCAACAATGGCAAAAATAAAATTGGCAATGGGGCCTGCTGACACAATCGCGATACGTTGCCATACCGTTTTACGGTTAAAGGCCTGGTCGACAAGTTCTGCAGGCACGTCTTCAACACGCTCGTCGAGCATTTTAACGTAACCACCTAGTGGGATCATCGCAACCACATATTCGGTGCCGTCTTGACCCACTTTGCGCCATATCGCTTTGCCAAAACCAATAGAGAAACGCTCTACTTTGACACCACAACGGCGGGCAACCCAAAAATGGCCGTATTCATGGGCGGTAATTAAAATGCCCAATGCCACGATAAATGAACCAAGGCTCCAAAAAAAATCTATCATCATTTCCCTGTATTAATTGAGTGCGTTAATAAACGACTTAGCGGTTTTACGTGCTTGCTCATCAAGCTGTAATATATCATCAATGCTGGCTAAGCGTGTTTGTTGCACCGAGTCTAAACAATGATGATTAACATCAGCAATATCGGTAAAACGGATCTGACCTGCTAAAAACGACTCAACAGCAATTTCATTTGCTGCGTTTAAAACCGTTGTCGCTTCTTGGCCTTGTTCACAAGCTTGCATCGCTAAACGCAAACAAGGAAAACGGCTAAAGTCAGGTTCACAAAAGCTTAATTGTCCGACTTTGAAAAAGTCTAAAGGTTCAACACCGGCGTGAATTCTTTGCGGATAGCTCATACAATGAGCAATTGGTGTGCGCATATCGGGATTTCCCATCTGTGCAATCACAGAGCCATCGCGATATTGCACCATGGAATGAATCACGCTTTGAGGATGAATCACCACTTTAAGCTGATCTTTTTGGGTATTAAACAGCCAACGAGCTTCGATAAACTCTAAGCCTTTATTCATCATGGTGGCTGAATCGACCGAAATTTTAGGTCCCATAGACCAATTAGGATGATTACACGCCTGAGCCGGTGTCATTGCGCTCAAGGTCGTTAAATCAGTGTTCAAAAATGGCCCACCAGACCCCGTTAATAATATATGCGAAATCCCATTAGCATTGAGATCGCAGTAACCGAGTTGGTCTTGCACTTGCTGAGGTAGACATTGATATATCGCGTTATGTTCGCTGTCGACAGGCAATACCGTTGCACCTGAAGCCTTCGCGGTGTTCATAAACAATTCACCAGACATCACCAGGGCTTCTTTGTTGGCCAATAACACACGCTTACCGGCTTTTACCGCATCAAAGGTAGGCACTAGTCCGGCGGCGCCAACGATGGCGGCCATGACTGTATCTGTGCGGCTATCGGTAACAAGCGCATTTAACGCCTGAGCCCCTGTTGTGACTTCTGTAACACAACCTGAGGGTAGCTGCGCTTTAAGTTGCATAGCCGCGCGCTCATTAACCATATGCGCATATTGCGGCTGATATTGAACACACAGAGCAAGCATTTTATCGACACTGGCATTAGCAACTAAACCATAGACTTTAAAAGCATTGGGGTTGTTCGTTATCACACTGAGTGTGCTCGCACCAATTGAGCCTGTCGCCCCGAGTATCACCACATTTTGCATCGACATTACATCCACATCGCAATATAGATAAAGGTAAACACAGGTAATGCTGCCGTTAAGCTGTCGATACGATCTAAAATACCGCCATGACCAGGTAAAATAGTCCCTGAGTCTTTTATGTTGGCAGCACGCTTAAACATGCTTTCAGATAAATCACCAAATGCGGAGGCTAATGCTGTCACCAATGTCACCACAATCAGCAAACCAAGCTCTTGTTCTGGTGCGACGTACATTACGCCTGCAACCACTATCATAGTCGTGAGTAAACCGCCGGCTAAGCCTTCTAATGTTTTCGCAGGACTAACACTAGGCATTAACTTGTGCTTACCTAATGTGCGGCCCGCAAAATATGCACCGGTATCGGTAGCCCATACTACCAACATCACTAAAAATACTAATGCGCCACCAAAATAGGGATCAACATTATTGCTCAATGACTTCAGTGCGATTAGCGAAGCAAAGCACGGTACTAATGTTAATTGTCCAAACATAGACTTTAACATTGGGCTGGTTTTCCAGAATTTAGCACTTTTAGGGAAACTAAATACCAATACACTGCTGACAATCCACCAGAAAACTCCGATGCTAATGATCGCTAGATACATTGGGTGTAATTGCCCCTTAAACCATAATACATCTACTGGTACGGTTAAATTAAGCGCAATAAGCAGAAAACCTAACGTTGCGGTAAAAGACCATTGCGTTGCATTGCAATTTGGGTCAATGAAACTGCCCCACTCTTTTGCTGCGACTAAAAAAACAGGCACTAACACCCAAGCAAAAAAGTTTGCTGGTAGTAAAAAAATTGCCCCGAGTACAATTGGGATTAACCACAATGCTGTTATTATTCGTTGTTTTAGCAAAAACTAATCCTCTTAATATTTTTTATATTGCGCGTATTTCTTCGATTTGACTCCCAGTCAAACCAAAACGACGCTGCCGACTGGCAAAAATGGCAAGTGCATCGCGAAATGCTTGCTCATCAAAGTCAGGCCACAGGGTGTCAGTAAACACCAATTCGGCATATGCAGCCTGCCATAAAACAAAATTACTAATGCGGTAATCACCACCAGTACGGATCATTAAATCAACTTCGCTCTGATTTTGCATGCACAAATGTTCATTTAGGGCATCTTCGGTCATCTGACTGCTGTTGATTTCACCAGTCGCGACCTTTTCGGCTAATTTTTGTGCGGCTTGTAAGATATCCCAACGACCACCGTAGTTAGCAGCTACATTCAATATTAACCCGGTATTAGCAAGCGTTTTCTCTTGAGCTGCCGCAATTTGCTTTTGCAAACGCGCTGAAAATCGGCTGGTGTCGCCAATAATATTGAGCTTAACTTGATTTTTGTCGAGCAATTTAAGCTCGCGCTGCAACACAGTAAAAAACAGTTCCATTAACAAACTGACTTCTTTATCTGGTCTACGCCAATTTTCACTCGAAAACGCAAACAGCGTTAACGATTCAATCCCTAACTGACTGGCAGTGCTTACTGCACGACGAACGGCTTTAACACCTGCTTTATGCCCAAATACACGGGCTTTGCCTTGCTGTTGTGCCCAGCGACCATTACCGTCCATGATAATTGCAACATGCTTTGGCAGAGATTGTTTTACGACATCAGATAATTGCCCCGGCAACAATTGCGAAGTGACAGACTCCGGATCTGCATTAGGCTCTGATTCAAACTCAACTGTAGATGACATCTACGGCAATCCTTTATAAAAACAAACGCCGTGTAGTATACCCTTACACGGCGTGTTAACTCTAGCGTCTAAGTTGAGAGATTATACTTCCATCAACTCTTTTTCTTTGGCCGCTAAAATGGTATCGATGTTTTTGATGAATGAATCAGTGTGTTTTTGCACTTCTTCTTCACTGCGGCGCACGTCATCTTCAGTGCATTCTTTGGCTTTTTCAAGCTTCTTAACTTCACTGATCGCGTCACGGCGAACGTTACGAATGGCAACACGGCCGTTTTCAGCTTCGTTTTTAACCACTTTGATGAAATCTTTACGACGCTCTTCGGTTAATGCTGGTAACGGAATACGTAACGTTGCACCGGCTGTCATAGGGTTTAAGCCGAGATCTGAACTCATAATGGCTTTCTCAACAGCTTGTACCATAGTGCGGTCAAATACAGTTACCGTTAACGTGCGAGAATCTTCTACACCAACGTTAGCAACTTGCTTAAGAGGCGCCATAGAACCGTAATAAGAAACCTGAATAGAATCTAATAAACTTGGGTGTGCACGGCCTGTACGCACTTTAGCCATTTGGTTTTTAGTCGCATCAACGCATTTACCCATGCGCTCTTGCGCATCTAACATAATTGTATCAATCACAATAATTTCCTTTTTTTCACAAATTCATGTGTGCTTGAGCTTTAGTCTAAGAATGACACAAGCAATAAAACAGCTCAAACAGTTAATTTATTTGGTGTCACTATTTTTTACTTCTGTGATTAAGCAGGTTGTTTACTGCTAATAACTGTACCTTCTTCTTCGCCCATAATCACGCGACGAAGCGCGCCAGGCTTGTTCATATTGAACACTAAAATAGGCATATCATGATCACGTGCCATGGTAAATGCTGCAAGATCCATTACTTTTAATTCTGATTCAAGGACTTCAGCATAGGTCAACGTGTCATATTTAACCGCTTCAGGGTCCTTCATTGGGTCTGCAGAGTAAACACCGTCTACTTTGGTCCCTTTTAGTACCACTTCAGCTTCGATCTCGATACCGCGCAAACACGCCGCAGAATCTGTTGTGCAAAATGGGTTACCTGTACCTGCAGCAAAAATCACTACGCGGCCAGACTTTAATAAGCTAATCGCTTCAGCCCAATTATAGTCGTCACACACGCCTTTAAGCGGAATGGCAGACATAAGACGAGCATTGACATATGCACGGTGCAACGCATCACGCATGGCTAGGCCATTCATTACGGTTGCTAACATACCCATGTGATCGCCCACCACGCGGTTCATGCCAGCTTTTGCTAAGCCTTCACCACGAAACAGATTACCACCACCAATAACCACACCAACTTGAATGCCAAGTTCAACAAGCTCTTTTACTTCTTGTGCCATACGATCAAGTACTTTTGGGTCAATGCCGAAGCCTTCTTCACCCATTAATGCTTCACCGCTTAATTTAAGCAGAATGCGTCTAAACGCTGGTTTTGGATTGGTGCTCATAATTTTCGTCCTGATTATAACAAGACCGCAGCGGTTGCTGCGGTCTTAGGGTACTTAGAGAAAAGCGATTACGCTTTTTTAGTTGCAGCGATTTGCGCCGCTACTTCAGCAGCAAAATCTTCTGCCTTCTTCTCGATACCTTCGCCAACTTCTAAACGAATGAAGTTAGACACTGTTGCTTTTTTCTCTTTAAGAACTTCGCCAACAGTTTTCTTAGGTTCCATGATGTAAGCTTGACCAGTAAGAGAGATCTCACCAGTAAACTTCTTCATACGACCTACAACCATCTTCTCAGCGATTTCAGCAGGCTTGCCTTCATTCATCGCGATTTCGATTTGAAGCGCTTGCTCTCTTTCTACAAGTTCAGCAGGTACGTCTTCAGGGTTTACGAATTCTGGCTTAGAAGCAGCAACGTGCATTGCGATGTGCTTTAAGGTTTCTTCGTCAGCTTCACCGGCAACAACAACACCGATACGCTCACCGTGACGGTAAGACGCTAAGTTTGCACCATCGATGTACTCAACGCGACGAACGTTGATGTTTTCACCAATTTTAGCCACTAAAGCAACACGGGTTTCTTCAAACTGTGCTTTTAAGTCTTCAATGGTCACTTTCGATGCAGCAGCTACGTCTAACACTGCGTTAGCGAAACCAAGGAAGTTTGAATCTTTAGCAACGAAGTCAGTTTGACAGTTAACTTCTAAAAGCGCAGCGAAACCTTCACCGTTTTTGATTAGAATAGTACCGTCAGCAGCGATGTTACCTGCTTTTTTAGCAGCCTTCGCAGCACCGCTCTTACGCATGTTATCAATCGCTAGTTCGATGTCACCGTCAGTTTCAGTCAGTGCATTCTTACAGTCCATCATGCCAGCGCCAGTGCGGTCACGAAGTTCTTTAACTTGGGCAGCAGTAATTGCCATTGTTAAATCCTCTAATTTAATTCGTCTAATTTTGCATTTATAAAACAGGGGCCAAAAGGCCCCTGTTCACCAATTATCTTATTGGCAAATAAGGGAGATGCTAAGCATCACGCCTTATTAAACAGCTTCTACGAAACCGTCTTGCTCAGCTTGAACAGCGATATCTTGACCACGGCCAGAGTTGGCAGCAGCAGCAACAGATGAAGTGTACAAACGGATAGCACGCATCGCGTCGTCGTTACCAGGAACGATGTAGTTAACACCGTCTGGTGCAGAGTTAGTATCAACAACTGCAACAACTGGGATACCTAGGTTGTTTGCTTCTTTAATAGCGATATGCTCATGGTCAGCACCGATAACGAATAATACGTCAGGTAAGCCGCCCATGTTCTTGATTCCGCCTAAAGACTTTTCTAACTTGTCTAATTCGCGTGAACGCATTAGCGCTTCTTTCTTAGTAAGCTTGTCAAAAGTACCGTCTACAGACTGGCTTTCTAGCTCTTTAAGACGCTTGATTGACTGACGAACAGTTTTCCAGTTTGTTAACATACCGCCTAACCAGCGGTGATCAACATAGTACTGGTCACAAGAAATTGCAGATTCTTTGATAGCTTCGCCAGCAGCGCGCTTAGTACCTACGAATAATACTTTACCTTTCTTAGAAGCAACGTTGCTAATGAAAGCTAAAGCTTCGTTGAACATTGGTACAGTGTGCTCAAGGTTGATGATGTGTACACCGTTACGAGCGCCGAAGATGAAAGGCTTCATCTTTGGGTTCCAGTAACGTGTTTGGTGACCGAAGTGAACACCAGCTTGTAGCATGTCGCGCATTGAAACAGTAGTCATTGTATATACCTTAATGTAAGGGGTTAGACCTCCACGCATCCCATGTTTTCGACCCTTCCATTACCGTTGTAATAAAAAAGCACCCCGAAAAATGTGTCGATACGTGTGTGATTTAGTATTTAAGTTAATTGCCATGTATAATAGCCGCCATATTTTACGGTTTGCCGAACTCTTTGTGATGATTTGTTTAAAATGCTTATAAATAAGCGTTTAATAACAACTACCGACATCGAGTTAACTCGAACCGTACAACAACGATCTTATACACAACGGCGCGCTTTATACCATAATCGGCAACTAAATACAAATTTTTGCCATAAAATCCTTGGGTAAAACCAGCCAATTTTGACCGTCAAATGATAGAGAGTTTTCATGAGTATTGTGATTAAAAATGCAGACGAAATAGCAAAAATGCGTGCCGCAGGTAAGTTAGCTGCGCAGGTATTAGAAATGGTTGCTCCTTTTGTAAAGGCTGGCGTCACCACCGATGAGCTAAACGACATTTGTGCAAAATACACCGAAGAGCAAGGCGCAATTTCTGCCCCGCTTAATTACCATGGTTTTCCAAAGTCAATTTGTACCTCGGTAAACGAAGTCGTTTGCCACGGCATTCCTTCTGGGTATGTGTTAAAAGAAGGCGATATGATTAACCTTGATATTACTGTTATTTTAGACGGTTATCATGGCGACACCTCTAAAATGTTTTTAATCGGTGAAGTGTCAGCAAAAGATAAACGCTTAAGCAGAATTGCCCAAGAAAGTTTGTATTTAGCCATTCGTAAGGTTCGTCCTGGTTTAAAATTAGGCGAAATTGGTACGACCATCGAAAAATTCATCAAAGCCAGTAAAACAGGGCTTGATAAGTATTCCATCGTGCAAGATTATTGTGGACATGGTATTGGTTCAGGCTTTCATGAAGAACCTCAAGTTGTTCATTACAAAAACAATGACAAAACCACACTAAAACCGGGCATGTGTTTTACCATCGAGCCAATGATTAATGCCGGTCGTCATACGACAATATTGGATAAAAACGATAATTGGACAGTAACCACCTCTGATGGTAAAAACTCTGCTCAATGGGAACACACATTATTGGTTACCGAAACCGGCGTGGAAGTGTTAACTTTACGCGAAGAGGAAGATTTCCCTCGTATCATTAATCACTAACAAAAAATAAGGTTATCAATGAATACTGCGCTGGCCGCCAAAAATGCATTATTAGACTTAAACCAGCGCTTAGTTGAGCAATACACAGCAAAACACCCGATTGCTGATATTGTTAAACATCGCAGTCAATTTGTTGATTCCTTACTCACTCAATCATGGCAAGATTTTGCGTTACATTCTGACGCACTTGCCCTGGTTGCAGTCGGTGGCTATGGTCGCGGTGAACTGCACCCCCATTCAGACATTGATTTATTGTTTTTAGTTAACGATGAACCACTCTCTGCAGAATTAGAAAGTAAACTCAGCCAGTTTATTACCTACTTGTGGGACACCGGACTTGAAATAGGTCACAGTGTGCGCACGCTGAGTCAAACCATTGAGCAAGGCAAAGCTGACATCACCATTGCCACTAACTTAATTGAAGCAAGGCTATTAACCGGCAGCGAAAACTTATTCGATTTACTCTACGACAATATTCGTCAGCAAGACTTTTGGCCATCGTATGATTTTTACAATGCCAAAAAAGATGAACAAACTAATCGGCACAGCAAAGCCAGCGCCTTCGATTTAGAACCTAATATAAAAACCTGCCCAGGTGGACTGCGCGATATTCAAACCATTGCATGGGTAGCGATGCGACACTTTGATGCAGCTACATTAGAAGAACTGGTTGAGCATGACTTTCTTGCGCCAGCGGAGCTTGAAGAATTATTAGAGTGTCAAAACTTTTTGTGGGAAATCCGCTTCGCGCTTCACATCACAGCAAATCGCAATGAAAACAGGCTATTGTTTGATTTACAGCGTCAGGTAGCCAGTTTATTAGGCTATGAAGACGCCACACAGCTTGCTGTCGAGCAAATGATGAAACGCTACTATCGCACGGTTCGCCGGGTGATGGAGCTTAATCAAATGTTGTTACAACTCTTTAAACGCGCCACACTTGGGCATACTCAAACACTTGAAATTCAACCAATTAATAGTGTATTTCAACGCCGAGGCCGTTATATCGAAGTCTTGGATGAAGAGCTATTTACGCGATCCAATGAAGAAATTCTTCGTTTATTCTTAATGATCGCGAAAAACTCTAACATTCAGGATATTTACGCCCCAACCTTACGTTTGCTGCGCAATGCACGTCGCGGATTAACCGCGCCTTTGCAAGATAACCCCGCTTGTCGCAAAGTGCTGATGGAAATTTTAAAACATCCTAGAGGCATTGAAGCGTTATCGTTTATGCACAAACATGGTATTTTATCTTCGTATTTACCCGCCTGGCGCAAAATTGAAGGTCAAATGCAATTTGACCTATTCCATGCGTACACCGTTGATGAGCATACCCACAGGTTATTACTTAATATTGAACGTTTTTCTCAAGCCGAACAAAAAGATGAGTTCCCTCTTGGGGCAATTTTAATTAACCAATTGCCTAAAAAAGGCTTATTGGTACTAGGTGCGATATTTCATGATATTGCTAAAGGTCGGGGCGGCGATCACAGCAAGCTCGGTTCAAAAGATGCCATCGACTTTTGTAAATTACATGGCATGAACGATCATGACGGACGCCTCGTCGCCTGGTTAGTTGAAAATCATCTAGTGATGTCTGTTACCGCTCAGCGCCGTGATATTTCAGATCCTGACGTAGTGGCTGAATTTGCCGATAAAGTCCACGACACCATTCATTTAAGCTATTTGTATTGCCTTACCGTTGCCGATATCTGTGCCACCAATGAAAAAACCTGGAATAACTGGAAAGCCTCATTGCTGCGCGACTTGTACTTTTCGACACAGCGCGTGTTAGCGCGTGGCAAAGAGAAACCTGTCGATGTTAAAGCCCGTGTAAAAGAAATACAGGCTAAGGCAAAAAAAGAATTAATAAGACGGGGTATCAAAGAAAAAGACATGGACACATTGTGGTCACGTTTTAAATCGGACTATTTTATTCGCCACCAGCCGAATCAAGTGGCCTGGCATGCAGAAGCTATCTTAAAGCACAATCGTGATGAACCATTAGTGTTAATGTCTAAGCACACAACACGAGGCGGCACTGAGCTGTTTATTTATAGTAAAGATAAACCCAAACTGTTTGCCACAGTCATGACCGTATTAGACAATAAAAATATCAATGTCCATGATGCCAACATCATGACCTCAAAAGACAATTACGTGCTCGACACCTTTGTCATTTTAGAACAAGATGGCGAACCTATTATTCAGTTATCGCGCATTCAAAGTGTACGTAAAGCACTCGAAAAAGCCTTAGCCAGTGAAAATCCGAAACTGCCAAAGTTCAGAAAACTGGCGCGGATCATGAAACCTTTTAATGTTGCCACGCATGTGAGTTTCTTACCGAGTGCCCGTCATGGTACAAGTATGATGGAATTAATCACTCTGGATACGCCAGGCCTGCTTGCCAAGGTCGGCGACACGTTTTATCGCTGTGATGTCACCTTACTCGCTGCAAAAATTACCACGATTGGCGAGCGAGCAGAGGATTTCTTTATTTTGCAGACTCAGAGCGGTGCGGCATTAGACGAGCAACAGCAACAACAATTAACAGATGCGCTAATACTCGCACTGAAATCCACTAACTAATTTTTTAAACTCAATGTTTATGCTAATTTTGAGCTAATCATTACCTACTGGGAGAAAACAATGGAGGCTTTACGCCAACGCATTGAAGCAGCATTCGAAACACGCCAAGACATTTCACCTTCGAGTGTCGACGCAAGTGTACGTGCTGATGTTGAAACTGTAATCAACATGCTAGACAAAGGCGAAGCACGTGTTGCTGAAAAAATTGACGGTGAATGGCATGTTCATCAATGGCTAAAAAAAGCAGTATTACTGTCATTCCGTATTTTTGATAATGGCGTGATTGATGGTGGCGACACCAAATACTTTGATAAAGTACCGCAAAAATTTGCTGACTATGACGAAGCACGCTTTAAAGCGGAAGGCATTCGTGTAGTGCCGCCTGCGACCGTTCGTAAAGGTTCATTTATCGGTAAAAACACCGTATTAATGCCATCTTACGTTAACCTAGGTGCTTACGTGGACGAAGGCACCATGGTTGATACGTGGGCAACGGTTGGCTCATGTGCCCAGATTGGTAAAAACGTTCACTTATCTGGCGGTGTCGGTATTGGTGGCGTATTAGAACCATTACAAGCCGGCCCAACCATTATTGAAGACAACTGCTTTATTGGCGCACGCAGCGAAATCGTTGAAGGCGTTGTTGTTGAAGAAGGCAGCGTGATCTCTATGGGCGTTTACATTGGCCAAAGCACACGCATTTTTGACCGCGAAACCGGTGAAGTGCATTACGGTCGTGTACCTGCAGGCTCTGTTGTAGTGTCTGGCAACTTGCCATCTGCTTGCGGAAAATACAGCTTATATGCCGCCATTATCGTCAAAAAAGTAGACGCTAAAACTCGCGGTAAAGTCGGCATTAATGAACTACTGCGTATCGTTGATTAATCATCGTACTCGTTACATTCGTTAACCATTAAAAAGGCGCTAAGCGCCTTTTTTTATACCATTGTGCGTTATACCATTTCCATTAATTAACCTCAGATCTGGTTAAGCAAACACGATATTAGTGCTATCTAACAGCTCAAGTTCTTGAGCTGTTAGATTTAATGATGGCTTCTCGTCTTTTAAACAATATGCAATCAATCCACCAACTAGATTAAGCATGAACCCATGCGCGCTGCGGTGTCTTGAGTGTTCTATATAGGAAATATTTTTCAATTGGTCATTCACTGTTTCAATAATGAATCGCTTTTTTAACATGGCTCTATCCCATAAAGAAATAAACTTTTTCTTCATGTTCTTACGAACGGTGGTGATTAATTCAACGCCCTTTTCCAAAAGCTCACCCGTTAGAGCTTGGCTAAT
>NZ_WSRZ01000107.1 GCF_009828585.1 Shewanella litoralis
TAGAGGCCTAGGACACCGCCCTTTCACGGCGGTAACAGGGGTTCGAATCCCCTATGGGATACCATATTTAAGATGGTTGAACATAATTCGAAACTATTATTGTTTTAGAAAAAGCGTTTAACAATCTAAAAAGCACCAATGTTTAGCCTACAGACATTGATGAGTATTCACTCGATACAGAGTATAACGTATCAAATGTGTCCCATTCGTCTAGAAATAGAGCTTAGGACATCGCTCACTTTGGTTTATCAAGAGTCGGCGGTAACAGGGGTTCGAATCCTTAGGATTTTGTTCTTCATTATAGGTAATTAGCACCGATGTTTAGCCTACAGACATTAGTGAGTATTCACTCGATACAGAGTATAACGTATCAAA
>NZ_WSRZ01000108.1 GCF_009828585.1 Shewanella litoralis
CGCCTGGAAATGACCTACTCTCACATGGGGAGACCCCACACTACCATCGGCGATACTGTGTTTCACTTCTGAGTTCGGAATGGGATCAGGTGGGACCACAGCTCTATGGTTTCCAGACAAATTTTATTCTAGGACAAAACACTAGATTATTCGTGGTGCTGATACCCAGAATCGAACTGGGGACCTCATCCTTACCAAGGATGCGCTCTACCGACTGAGCCATATCAGCAAAACTCTATACAACGTTGAGCTTATTAGGCGCCTGGAAATGACCTACTCTCACATGGGGAGACCCCACACTACCATCGGCGATACTGTGTTTCACTTCTGAGTTCGGAATGGGATCAGGTGGGACCACAGCTCTATGGTTTCCAG
>NZ_WSRZ01000109.1 GCF_009828585.1 Shewanella litoralis
GAAATTTTATCTTTGGCTTTTTTAAGCCCGCTCTTTAACAATTTGGAAAGCTGATAGTAATTAATTGCATGAGTCTGTCATGTAATTAATTGCAAATCGTTTGATGCGGCACTTTATTTTAGGTGACGTATTGAACATTGAGTTCTCAAAACACTGTTTAAGTGTCTTGAATATTCTAAAAAACTAAGGCGAGTTTGCGACGCGAAAGCGGATGCGAACGATCAAGTAAAAACCAAGCTGGTTGCAATACAATCTGGCACGCTGTTAACGCAAAGTGCAGGATGATTTCACGTTAGGTGAAACTCATTTGGGTTGTATGGTTAAGTGACCAAGCGTATACGGTGGATGCCTTGGCAGTCAGAGGCGATGAA
>NZ_WSRZ01000110.1 GCF_009828585.1 Shewanella litoralis
CGAGAGCGAGTTGTTATCCATGAAAAGCCTAATTGATGGAGTATTCTGTAGATGTTGGCCTGCTTAAAGGTCACATTAAATTCAGATTGAATAAAAAGACAAACATCTCTTGCCATTAATCTACCGCCACTCTCAGATAAGCTTTGTGCTTGTATAAACTCTTTCAGACTTGCCTGTTGTTTTGCTGACAATTGTGCGGGTCTACCTGGATTATGTTTATCATCCAGGCCTTTGATACCAAGAGTTAAATAGTTTGTAACCCAGGCATTTACACTTGTTCTACTGACCTTCAACATGTTGGCAATCACGGTGCGAGAATGACCTTCGGTAAAGTGGAGTAAGGCGAGGTAACGGATACGTTTACGA
>NZ_WSRZ01000111.1 GCF_009828585.1 Shewanella litoralis
GATTAGCAGCATCTATTTTAAATTCTGTTGAGTAAGTGGGTTGAGATTTCATTACTTTATACACCGTATTATATTAAGGAGGAGTTTACCTCATATCGGTGTACAGATTCATTAAGCCACAATAAGCATTCAGGGATGGCGGGCGGGTGGGGTCAAGCTTTACCTAGAACCTAGAAGGACGAAGTCCGCTCTCAGGCGAGCTTGCGAGCTCCTAGAACCTCGTTCCTAATCCCTAATCCCTCTCATAGACAGGATCTTTAGCAATAAACCTATATTTTAGATAGAAAAAAGGCCTTATTTATGATCTGATAATTGTCGCCAAACAAATCAACATGACCAATAAATAAAGCCAATGACAATTATC
>NZ_WSRZ01000112.1 GCF_009828585.1 Shewanella litoralis
AAATCTAGTGAAGCTACATCCCGCTAAAACAAGCCAGAATCAGAAATTCAATAGGGCTTGTTGGAGTGATGATTTCAGGGAAGAGATTATTTTTGGCGCTGGTCAAAAAGTGTAATCAGCCCCTGCATATATGGCATCGTTTTTTCGAGTTAAATTTAAACACTCAGTTAATTAACAAGCGAGGTTAAATCCTCGCTTGTTATTTTAAATGTTATCGTTGAGAGAGAGCTAAAACTTCAGGGTGAGATCGTGAACGTTTTTTGAGCTGATGAAATTGATACACAATCTGTTTGACGCCTTGGCTTAGCTGTGATCTTATACTCTCTTTTAGGAGAGTAAATTATGTACCTTGAAGCCTTCA
>NZ_WSRZ01000113.1 GCF_009828585.1 Shewanella litoralis
AGGCCGTCAAGCTTTCCCCCGCAGCATCTGAAGGCCTTGGAAGCGGCCGTGTGACGATGAGGAAGACCGTTGCCAAGCCAAAGGGACCATCAGGAAGCCCATGGTACGGATCTGAACGAGTCAAGTACTTGGGCCCATTCTCTGGCGAGCCACCAAGCTACCTTACCGGAGAGTTCCCCGGAGACTACGGATGGGACACCGCCGGACTCTCTGCTGACCCCGAGACATTCGCAAGGAACCGTGAGCTAGAAGTTATCCACAGCAGGTGGGCCATGCTCGGAGCCCTTGGCTGCGTTTTCCCTGAGCTATTGGCCAGGAACGGAGTCAAGTTCGGAGAGGCCGTTTCGTTCAAGGCCGG
>NZ_WSRZ01000012.1 GCF_009828585.1 Shewanella litoralis
TGAAAAGAAGATTTGCCTAAATCGATCCCAATTACTTTAATAGTAGTCATGATGGTTCGCCTCTTTGATTAGCCTACCCTAAGTTTAGCTTAGCTTAGGGGTGAGGCGGACCATCTAATTAAGCCGCATCAATTAACTTGAAGCGGCTTTTTTTTAGGGTTAATTTAATCCCACAAAAACTCACGAAAATGCTTACGGCAAACTGACTCGTAGCTTTCATTACCGCCAATGGCAACCTGTTCGCCTTCACGCATTGGTTTACCGTCATGATCAAGACGCACGACCATGTTAGCTTTACGGCCACAATGACAAATCGTTTTAAGCTCAACTAATTTGTCGGCCCAGGCTAATAAATATTGGCTACCAGGAAATAATTCTCCTTGGAAGTCATTACGAAGACCGTAGCACAATACAGGAATATCCATATTATCGACCACATGGGTAATCTGCCTTACCTGTTCTTTACTCAAAAACTGGCTTTCATCAATCAATACACAATGAATTTTTTGTTCATTATGAGACGTCGAAATTAACTCTATTAAATTATCAGTACTACCAAATACCTGCGCATCTGTTTCGATACCAATACGTGACGATACTTTGCCAACACCATAACGATTGTCTATCGATGCCGTCATCACTAAAGTATGCATCCCGCGCTCGCGGTAATTATAAGAAGACTGCAGCAATGAAGTCGATTTACCGGCATTCATCGCCGAATAATAAAAATAGAGTTGCGCCAAAATTAAGCGTCCTAATCGTTGGTCAGTTTATGCGGCTTATAGTAACTGTTTTAACATGCTAACAACAAACAAAAATGCCGTATTCGTTATGAATACGGCATTTTTTAATCGCTACACTGCTACCGCGAATGAAAGCGTTATATAACACTAACGATTATTTTTTTGCCCAAAAGTGCAGTATCACGATGCTAATCACAAACAACACACTACAACACACTAAGCCCGCCACCAATGAACCTGTAAACCCTAAAACGGTATACCCGACCAAGCTAATAAATGCCGTAATGAGTGCGTAAGGTAATTGTGTCACCACATGGTCAATATGATGACAACTGGCACCGGTTGATGACAAAATAGTGGTATCCGATATCGGTGAGCAATGATCGCCAAATACCGCGCCAGACAACACTGCAGCCAACATTGGCAACATCATGGTACTGTCGCTGCCCATCGCCATGTCAGCCGCAATAGGCAACATAATCCCAAATGTGCCCCAGCTAGTCCCCGTTGAAAATGCGGTCACCCCGGCCAATAAAAATAATACTGCAGGCAGTAAAGCAAACGGAATATTATCAGTCGCTAAGCTTGCCATGTATTTACCGGTTTCAAGCTGACCAATCACGCTCGCAATCGTCCAAGCAAACAATAAAATATAAATAGCCGGCAACATTGAGCGTGCACCCACTATCATTCCTTTGACTAACATCGACCATTCGACTTTCTGCTGAATGGCAAGCGCTACAGTCGCAATGAAGCCTACAAGCGAGCCAAAGAAAAGTGATGAGCTGACATCGGTATTCTCAAATGCGCCTAATACGCTAAAGGGTAATTCACTTGCCGCGAGAGCATCTGCGCCACTTGA
Source organism: Shewanella litoralis (assembly GCF_009828585.1). Taxonomy (GTDB): domain Bacteria; phylum Pseudomonadota; class Gammaproteobacteria; order Enterobacterales; family Shewanellaceae; genus Shewanella; species Shewanella litoralis. Next base: position 1,606 of record NZ_WSRZ01000012.1, read on the forward strand.
TACCATAAAATACACAGTAGCAAAGACTAAGATGGCAATCGGTAAAAACAAACCAATTACCTTACCCGTATCGGCTTCAGGTAAATCCGTTGCCGCTCCAGGGGGTTGACCTTTAGTTTCGTCAAATAAGTGACCACGAAGCGCATTAAGTTCATGCTGGCGCATAGGGCCAACATCTAAAGTAAAAGCGGCAACGCAGAGTAATAATAGCAACGAAAACACTGCATAAAAGTTCATTGGGATCATTTGCACAAACACACTTAAATGACCCGCATCGGCAAAACCATGCGCAGTTAAAATACCGCCGATTAATGCAATAATGTATGCGCCCCAGCTCGATACAGGAGAAATAACACATATTGGCGCTGCGGTAGAATCAAGAATATAAGCAAGTTTTGCACGAGAAATATGATAACGGTCGGTAATAGGACGAGAAATAGAACCGACAACCAAACTGTTAAAGTAGTCATCAATAAATACCACGCAGCCCAAAAACATGGTCATTAATTTAGCGTCACGCTTATTGCGAATACGCAATTTAGCCCAATCAGCAAACGCACGTGCTGAACCACTCACAGTAATTAATGCGGTGATCATACCTAGTACAATTAAAAAGCCGAGAATATACACATTCCAACTATTCAATGCCGCGTCTTTCCACACTAACTGACTCACAGTGTTGGCTAAATACTCACCACTACCTATCATGGAAAAATCAGTTAGTAACAGCGCGCCTAAAAGAATACCTACCCCTAATGAAAGCAACACTTTACGGGTAAGAATAGCCAAGGTAATCGCCACAAGTGGTGGCAAAACTGACAGTGCCGAATCGGCATAACTTATTATCATAATTTAATTATTTCTTCGTTGGATACGAATCGGGAAAACTAGAAATAAAGCTAAACATACGCAGAAAGTGTATGCGTTAACGTTACTAGTAGCACTCCACAGTCATACCCATTTAATATGAATATCATTTTTATCATGTCGATAAAAACACTATGACAGTGCAGTCCCTTTCGAGAACTGCCCCAACAAATGAGTGTGATCAACTCATTTATTTCGGCATTGCATCCTTTTATGTTGAATTATTGGCATCACCCAATTCAACATGACTCATATGCAATGCACCTCTACTTTTGCTTGTTGTAAAAATACATTACAAACAGCGCCGACATACAATCATAAACTGCACATTATGCGCTAGCAATAAGGGCTAAACGGCAGCATAAATAACAATAATATTAACTTAGCATACAATCTAACAGCATTAGTTTAACGTTTTTAAATCAAATGCACACTAGCGTGCTGAATACAAAAACAGCAACTAAGCGATTAACGTACAAAACAGCCAATAAAAAAGGTTCCTACTATAAAAGTAGAAACCTTTAATCTCTCAAAGCAGCGATAAAGCGATGAGTGACGTTAAAAAAAGCAAACAGCCCTGACTAAACTAAATTGTTTAATGCAGGAACGGCCTCAAATAAGTCAGCCACAAGACCATAGTCAGCCACCTGGAATATCGGTGCTTCAGGATCTTTGTTAATCGCCACAATCACTTTTGAATCTTTCATACCGGCAAGATGTTGAATCGCGCCAGAAATACCAACAGCAATGTACAAGTCAGGTGCCACAATTTTACCCGTTTGACCTACCTGTAAATCATTAGGCACAAAACCAGCATCGACCGCGGCACGTGATGCACCTACTGCAGCGCCTAATTTATCGGCAAGCTGCTCGAGAATAGCAAAGTTCTCACCACTGCCCATACCACGACCGCCTGATACGATAATACCGGCATTACCCAGTTCTGGACGAGCCGATTCAGTTAACGCTTGTGATACAAATTCTGTGCGCGCAGCAATAGCCTGAGTTAAGTTAACAACTTCAGCACTGCCTGTAGCAGCAACGGCATCAAACGCACTCGAACGCACTGTCATGACTTTTTTAGCATCTAAACTTTGTACCGTCGCCAATGCATTACCCGCATAAATTGGACGAACAAAAGTATCGCTACTGACCACTTCAATCACTTCAGAAATTTGTGCCACATCTAACAGCGCCGCAACACGAGGTAAAGTATCTTTACCGATACTGGTTGCTGCAGCTAAAACATATTCGTAGTCAGCGGCAAGTTCAACGACGAGTTTCGATAAGTTTTCAGCCAATTGCGCGCCATATTCAGCACTGTCAGCAACTAAAACTTTACTCACACCCGCAAGGCTTTGTGCTGCAGTAACCGCTGCGCCACAATCAGCACCAGCTACAAGCACATGAATATCACCACCAATGGCCGCAGCAGCGCTAACCACTTTTGCCGTATCCGATTTTAAGCTACCGTTATCGTGTTCTGCTAATACTAAAATGGCCATGTTAGATCACCTTCGCTTCGTTTTTTAACTTTTCGACTAACTCTTCAACTGAAGACACCATAATCCCGGCTTTACGATCCACTGGCGGAGTCACTTTAATCACAGTTTGATGTGCTTTTAAGGTCACGCCCAGATCAGCTACCGCAAGGGTTTCTAATGGCTTACGTTTCGCTTTCATGATGTTAGGCAATGAAGCATAACGAGGTTCATTTAAGCGAAGGTCAACGGTGACAATAGCAGGTAAAGGCATTTTTAAGGTTTGTAAGCCGCCATCAATCTCGCGTGTAACGGTAACCATGTCGCCATCAAGCTTCACTTCTGAGGCAAATGTTGCCTGAGGCATATCCGTCAATGCAGCAAGCATTTGACCGGTTTGGTTGTTGTCGCCATCGATAGACTGTTTACCAAAAATAATCAATTGTGCTTGTTCTTTTTCTTGTACCGCTTTTAACAGCTTAGCAATTGATAATGGCACCAGTTCTTCATCAGTTTCAATATGAATCGCTCTGTCTGCGCCCAGTGCCATTGCCGTTCTTAACTGCTCCTGAACCACTTTAGCTCCCACACTGACCACGATAACTTCAGTGGCAATGCCAGCTTCTTTTAAACGAACGGCTTCTTCTACTGCAATTTCACAAAATGGGTTTAACGCCATTTTAAGGTTAGTCGTATCAACATTTGTGTTGTCAGCTTTTACCCTGACTTTCACATTGGCATCGACTACGCGTTTAACAGGCACCAATATTTTCATAGGTTTTCCTTACTACACCTTCAATGTATGTGGACAACACATTGGCGTTTGCCAATGCAAGATGGGATCACTTTACGTCCTGTTAACGTTAACGTCAACAAAAGTCAAACGCTTGTTTAGATTTTTTTATCATTAGATTGGCAATCAAACTAAACAACATGGAAACAATAGGATCTTAACAATTACGATTAAATAAAAAAATATTCAACATTAAAGCTAATTTAATTTGATCCTATTACAAATAGTTTCTATTATTACGCTTATATTCAGTATTATTAAATTTGTATCGGTAACATTGTGAGATTTAATCTCATCAATATTAATAAAAACAACCTAAATAAACCATATGCAATACTGAAATTTACCTTGTAAGTTGAACAATTTATCTTTTAAACATTTTTATTTTTAAAATAAATCATTAGGAAACTAAACAACATGAGTGACTTTTTAGATATTTTAACCCACGGTCGTCGTTTTAAAGCAGCAGTTAAAGAATTGTCTCTTGATGATTTACGCGACACCGCCGCTAAGTTAGAAAAAATTATTGCTGAACGCGAAGAAGAAGAGAAATTAGAACTTGAAGCAAATGCCGAACGTAATGCTCGCATTGCTGACATTTTAGCGCAAATTGAAAACAGTGGTTTATCAATTGAAGACTTCGGTGATGTGACTTCAGCACCAAAAGCGGCAAAAGCAAAACGCGCTCCACGTCCACCAAAGTACCAAATCACTGTTGACGGTGAATTAGTCCAATGGACAGGTCAAGGTCGTATGCCTACCGTATTCAAAACTCAAGTTGAAAGCGGGAAAGATATCAAAGAATTCTTAATTCCTGGTATGGAATAATTTTTCAATATACGATTTATTGATTAATGATAAAAAGGGCTTACTCAAGTAAGCCCTTTTTATTTGACTGCTTTATCATCACTAGAAGACAAGGTAAACTTAAGCAGTTGGTTCATACTCTTTCATTAAAGGCTACGGCTATGATTTTTTCTGTTAAAAACGCATTGGTTTTTTCGGGTATCGCACTGCTATTGAGTGCCTGTGCAAGTGATTTTGTGTTCAAAAGTAATTTAGACGGTAAGGCCATTAACGAATATTTTAAAGTCGGTGATGTAGTTTTATATGACGGCGAAGTTCAACCTAAAGGTAATTTTGAAGTATTAGGTTTAGTTGAAGGCGAAGATTGCCAAGAAACCGCCAAAGATACTCCACCGCAAATGGCAGAAGCAAGAACCAATGCCAGAAGAGCTGCGGCAGAATTAGGTGCTAATGGTTTTGTGGTAAAAAGCTGCTTTATGATAACCGAAGCCGATAACAGCTGTTTTAGCCGTGCACTTTGTGTTGGCCAGGCAATCAAAACCGCTGACGTTAAATAACCTTTAATTAGGCTATACCGCGATACACCCTCACATGATGGGGCATAATAATATGACTCGTCATGTGATTTATTTTCGTTTTCCCACTCTCAGCTTATTTCAGGTATTGCATGACTCAAGATGCCGAACACACTCAAAAAGGTAAACCTCAAGCCAAGGTTTCTTTTAGCAGCCAAATCAATGCCGTTGCCATCTGCCGCACGCCATACAAACAAAAATTTGGTATTCCGCGCCAACCTGGCTTGGTCAATGCCACCGGATACATTGAGTTTGAACCCGCATTTAATCATGTCGATGCAGTACGAGGCATTGAGCAATATTCTCATTTGTGGTTATTGTTTTGCTTTCATGAGAATTTAGCTCAAGGCTGGAAAACCACCGTTCGCCCTCCTCGTCTTGGTGGTAATGAAAAACTAGGCGTATTTGCTACTCGTTCAACATTTAGACCTAATGGCATAGGGCAATCTGTGGTTAAGCTTCACGGCATCGTTACTCGCAAAGGTAAAGTCTGTTTGGCTATCTCTGGCATGGACTTATTAGACGGCACCCCCATTATTGATATTAAGCCCTACATCCCTTTTTCTGATGCGATTTTAGATGCCAAAGGTGGCATTGCCCAAGACGCGCCATTACTGATACCTGTCTACTATACCAATATTGCAACAACACAAATTGCGCACTATGCAGTGCAAGAGCAATACCAGGGCTTACATGAGCTCATTGAAGGTGTGTTGTCTCAAGATCCTCGCCCTGCCTACAAAAAAGCCAAAGACGACCCTAAGTTATATCAAGTGGCTTTATATGATTTAGATATTTTTTGGCATATCACACCTCATGGAATTGAAGTGTTAGAACTAAAATCGACTCAAGTTAAACTGCTTAAGGATTAACCTCATGGCAGAGATTGACTATCAAACTCAGCACAAAAAGCGTTTATCTTGGATGCCTTGGCTGTATTTTTCATTAAAACCTAAACACTTGTTGTGGGCTAAACCCTGGCAAGATGAAATTCAACAGCAACTGAGTCAACTCGAAACCGTTCATATCGGCGAACATTGTTTTATCGCACCACAGGCACACCTTTTTGCCGAGCCTGGTCGTGATATCTCCATGGGTAATCGATGCATGATTGCCGCAGAGGTATTCATGCACGGGCCTATCACCTTGGGTAATGAGGTAGCGATTAATCATGGATGCAGCTTAGATGGCGGCCGCCATGGCATTACCATTGGCCATCAAACGCGTATCGCCAATAATGTCACTATCTACGCGTTTAATCATGGCATGTCTCCTGATGCACCAATATATCAACAGGCTGCAAACTCTAAAGGTGTGGTTATCGGAGAAGATGTTTGGATTGGTGCTCAGGCTGGCATTGTCGATGGCGTCACGATTGGTCACCATGCCGTCATTGGCATGGGCAGTATTGTCACAAAAGATGTCGCAGACTATGCCATCGTGGCCGGCAATCCTGCTCGAGTGATCGGTGATAGGCGAGATAAATAATCAGCTAACTGACCATAAAGCATCATAAAGCCTTATTTTGAACCGAATTAGCAGGTGACATCATTGATGCAGGTGCTAAAATGACGCTCATTCATAGCTACTATTTTGGACATCGGTAATGCGAGTTAGTAAGTACCTGCTTTCAACACAAAAAGAAACCCCTGCTAATGCAGAGGTGATTAGTCATCAGTTAATGCTTCGCGCCGGTATGATCCGTCGTAACGCATCAGGTCTTTACAGCTGGTTACCCTCTGGTTTACGTGTTTTGCGTAAAGTAGAAGCCATTGTTCGTGAAGAAATGAACAAAACAGGCGCCATTGAAATCTTAATGCCGCTAGTTCAGCCAGCTGACTTATGGGTTGAAACCGGCCGTTGGGACAAATTTGGCCCAGAATTACTGCGCTTTCAAGACCGCCATAATCGTGATTTTGTATTGGGGCCAACCCACGAAGAAGTGATCACTGACCTAGTGCGTAAAGAACTCAGTTCATATAAGCAATTACCACTGACGCTTTATCAAGTACAAACCAAATTCCGTGATGAAGTTCGTCCACGTTTTGGTGTGATGCGTGCCCGTGAGTTCTTAATGAAAGATGCTTATTCTTTCCATTTAGATCAAGAAACCATGGACAGCACGTACCATGCAATGCATACCGCATATTGCAATATCCTTACCCGTATGGGCTTAGAGTTCCGTCCTGTATTAGCTGACACAGGCTCTATCGGTGGCAGCATGTCTCATGAATTCCATGTGCTTGCAAACAGCGGCGAAGACTTAATTGCTTACTCAACGGGTAGCGATTACGCGGCTAACATTGAAAAAGCTGAATCGCCACTCCCAACAGAAGCTCGCCCTGAGCCAACTCAAGCAATGACATTAGTGGATACGCCTAATGCTAAAACTATTGCTGAGCTTGTTGAACAATTCAGTTTAGCGATTACCAAGACAGTCAAAACATTAATCGTTAAAGGTGCAACAGAAGAAGCACCGTTAGTCGCATTGGTTATTCGTGGCGATCACGAACTGAACGAAATCAAAGCGGACAAACTTGACTTAGTTGCTTCGCCATTTGAGTTCGCATCAGAAGCTGAAATTCGTGATGCTGTTGGCGCAGGCCCTGGTTCTATCGGACCTGTTGGGTTAACTATGCCAATTATTATTGACCATAGTGTCACCATCATGAGCGACTTTGCTGCTGGCGCTAATGCAGAAGATAAGCATTATTTTGGTATTAACTGGGAGCGTGATTTACCGCTTGCAACGGTTGCCGATATCCGCAATGTTGTTGAAGGTGAACCAACACCAGATGGCCTTGGCACTTATGCGATGGCTCGTGGTATTGAAGTGGGCCACATTTTCCAGCTTGGTACTAATTACTCTAAAGCCATGAATGCCACAGTGTTAGACGAAAATGGTAAGGCACAGGTTTTATTGATGGGGTGTTACGGCGTCGGCGTAAGCCGTATAGTCGCTGCTGCCATTGAGCAAAATTACGATGACCGCGGCATCATTTGGCCAGAAGCCATTGCCCCGTTCACCGTGGGTATTTTACCGATGAACATGCATAAGTCTCATCGCGTAGCTGACATTGCCGAAAAACTTTACCAAGACCTGGCTGATGCAGGTGTTGAAGTATTGATAGATGATCGTAAAGAGCGTCCTGGGGTGATGTTTGCCGACATGGAGCTCATTGGCTTGCCGCATGTTGTGGTGATTGGCGATCGTAATATCGATGCGGGTGTATTTGAATACAAAAACCGTCGCACCGGTGAAAAGCAAGATATTCCATTCGACCAAATTGTTGAGTTTTTGACAAATGCAGCTAAAGGTTAACCACTGCTAGCATCATTATTAAACTCAAAAAACGCACTTTTTAGTGCGTTTTTTTATTGGTCTTGATATGAACTCTCTCTGGAATATCGTATTGTACTTGGCTCACTGGTAAGTAATAACAAAAGAATTCATACTAGTATCATCTCTGATTACTTTATTAAGGATATCGATTGGCAGTCTCTACAGCGATAGTTTTAGGTGGCGGTGGCGCTAGAGCGGCATATCAAATCGGCGTGCTTAAAGCGTTAGTGCAATTTTATCCGCGTAATCATCATGTGCCATTCGATATTATTTGCGGTACCTCTGCAGGGGCAATTAATGCAACATCTTTAGCCACTCATGCATCTTGTTTTCATCTTGCGGTCAAAAAACTTGATTGGGTTTGGCGCCATTTTGAAACAAACCAAGTGTATCGAACCAGTATTACACAAGTGCTTCGGCATTTAGGGCGAATGGCCATTAAAGGACTACAAGACGATAAAGTTAACACCGACGCTGGTAGCTTATTAGATAACCAACCGCTGCGAGAACTGCTCAACAATCTCATCGACTTTAAACGAATCGATCGAAATATTAGTAATAAAGCGCTAACAGCGATTAGTGTCGATGCCTCTTGCTACAACAACTCGCGCTCGTACAGTTTTTATCAAGGTAACGACAACATCGAAGATTGGCAAAGAGCAAGGAGAATTGGATTACGCAGTTTATTGAATACGGAACATTTATTAGCAAGCTCTGCCATCCCAATGGTGTTCCCGTCAATTAAACTTAATCAGGCATATTATGGCGATGGTTCCGTTCATCAACTATCGCCTCTTTCAAGCCCAATCCATCTAGGGGCCAACAAAATATTTGTGATTAATTTGGACAGCCCACATAAACATTTTCCAATAGAATTTGAATACCACCCCAAAACAGCCACCATTGCCGGCCATTTATTAGATACTATTTTCTCCGATACACTTAACAGTGATTTAGAACGCTTACAGCGAGTTAATAACACATTATCGATGATATCGGCACAAGATAAAGCGGTACTAAATCTTCGGCATATTGAGACTTTAGTCATAAAACCCAGCCAGGACCTAAGCCGCATCGCTGCGCGTTTTTATGATGATATGCCATTCGCCATTAGGACATTGTTAAAGTTTTTTGGGATTAATCGGCAATCTGATTCGAGTATTGTGTCTTATTTGTTATTTGAGAAAAGCTACACAAGCACGTTAATCGATTTGGGCTATCAAGATGCAATGAACCAAATTGAGGAGATAAAACAGTTTTTTGAAATCACAACTAAAGTATAACGCCGCCATATAGAAAACTATGATATAAAAAGTGTAGTTCATTCACATTGTTCTGAATTTAAGGGGTGTTAAAGCCCACAACGATTAACAATACAGATGGATACGCGATTGGCTCAACACCATTAATAATCGATTCCGATAGCAATAAAAATCGCGTCAATGCGAAGTCTAAAAGGATTTTAGATGAAAAATGCATGGTTAATACTTAGCTTGGTATTGTTTGGATGTGGTCAACAAGCCCCCACCGTTAACGATATTGCAAACAGCAGTATGAATACAATCCAATGGCAAGGCGTTTACCATGGTGTTTTTCCATGTCCTAGTTGTGATGGCATGGATACCACCATCGAACTGCTTCCCCCCAATAAATACATCATACATACCGTAAGATTAGGTAGCGATCCAAACCCTTACCGGGGCCACGGCACTTTTCAATGGGACAAAACAGGGAACATTATCGTGTTAGACCGTGGTCATATTTACCAAGTCATGCCTGACCATCTCTATCTGCTGGACATAGAACATAAAAGAATTACTGGTCCAGATGCTGAGCGTTATCGCGTTGATAAAGTTAAAGGCCTAAGTCAACCCGTAGGCAGTTAAAGATTTATTGCACGAATGTGCCATGCTTTATTGACTTTAGCTGTGTTAAAATTATCTGATTAGACACTTAAAGACAGTGACATGAGAAAAGGTATTTTATTAGCGGGTGGTTCAGGCACACGACTCTATCCCATCACACAAGTTGTCTGTAAACAATTATTACCCATATACGATAAGCCGATGATTTATTATCCTCTATGTACCTTAATGCAAGCAGGTATCACTGAGATTTTAGTTATTTGTACTGAGACAGATTTACCGCTTTTTAAATCACTGTTAAAAGATGGCCGTCAATGGGGCATTAATATTGATTATACCATTCAGGCAAAACCAGAAGGCTTAGCTCAAGCACTGATTCTTGCAGAACCTTTTCTTGATGGTAGTCCTAGCGCGCTGATTTTAGGGGATAACCTATTTTATGGCCACCAGCTGCAGGCCACCTTACACGCGGCTAACAACATGACTGACGCTTGCATATTTGCTTATCATGTTGCTAATCCGCAAGCTTATGGGGTTATTGAATTTGACCAACATAAGCAAGTCATATCCATTACAGAAAAACCTGCAATACCAAAATCAAATTTTGCCATGCCTGGATTATACTTTTTTGATCATAAAGCATGTCAATATGCTAAAAATGTTTTGCCTTCACACAGAGGTGAACTTGAGATTGTCGATGTTATTCAACAATATTTAGACAGTGGCAAACTTAATGTCGATATTTTAGGTCGCGGCACAGCATGGTTAGATACAGGTACACCAGATGCGATGGCTGAAGCAACCCAATATATCGCGGCAATAGAAAAGCGTCAGGGATTAAAAATATCTTGCCCTGAGGAAGTGGCTTTTGTAATGGGGTTAATCGATCAACAACAGTTAACTTTACTTGCGAACCAACTCATTAAAAGTGGCTATGGTCAGTATTTGCTGTCATTACTTAATAAGAATTTTCCCAATGAAATGCATTGATACAAAGCTAAATGACGTTTTATTGTTTAGCCCACAAAAGTTTGTCGATGAACGTGGATTCTTTATGGAGACATTACGTCAAAATGTGTTTGATGATGCATTCACACAACGAAATCTGAATATTCCTCAATTAGTACAAGAAAATCAGTCTCGCTCAAAGAACAATGTATTAAGAGGGCTTCATTTTCAACAACGTTTCCCTCAAGGTAAGTTAATCCGAGTATCGAGTGGTTGCATATTCGATGTTGCGGTAGATTTAAGGTTTGGATCGTCCACCTATGGTAAGTGGATAGGTCAACAACTCTCAGATGAAAACGGTTATCAGATGTGGATCCCTGAAGGTTTTGCACATGGTTTTTACGTGTTATCTGATGTCGCTGATATTATTTATAAATGTTCAGAATATTATCGACCGGATGACGAGCGCACCATGGCATGGAATGACCCAACACTGAATATTCAATGGCCAATAAAGACTCATATTGCTCCCATTGTGTCCAATAAAGATAACCCTGAAATAAACCCTCACATTATTGCATTTGGTGCTTAACGTAATGACAGAACAAAACGGACATGCACTAAAAATACTCATTTCAGGAGGAAGTGGTTTTATTGGTTCGGCCTTAATACGCCATATTATGGCCCAAACACCGCACAGTGTTATCAATCTCGATAAACTCACCTATGCAGCAAACCCTCTGAGTTTATCCTCAATCACAGATAGCCAACGATATCATTTTATTAAAGGTGACATCTGCGATGATAAGTTAGTTAAATCAGTATTTGAACACTATCAACCCGATGCCGTAATGCATTTAGCGGCTGAAAGTCATGTTGATAGATCAATAGCCGGTCCTGCAGCCTTTATCCAAACCAATATTGTTGGCACGTTCAACTTGCTCGAAGCGAGTCGAATCTTCTTTAATGATTTACCATCACATAAAGCAAAACGTTTTCGGTTTCATCATATTTCCACAGACGAAGTCTTTGGCGACTTGCCTCAAACAGGTTACTTTAATGAACAAAATGCTTACGCACCAAGCTCGCCTTATTCTGCGAGTAAAGCGTCGAGCGATCATCTCGTAAAAGCTTGGCATAGAACATATGGACTCCCTACGTTAATCAGTTATTGTTCAAATAATTATGGGCCGTATCAACACCCAGAAAAATTAATCCCGCTCACCATCACTCGTGCAATATCAGGTGAACCGATACCCATTTATGGTAATGGTCAACAAATCCGTGATTGGTTGCATGTTGAAGACCACGTTGAAGCATTATTGGCAGTATTAACCCGAGGGCATGTCGGTGAGTCATACACTATTGGCGGTAATAATGAACACACTAACCTTCAAGTTGTTCAGTTAATTTGCAAACATTTGAGTACCTTAATGCCTGAGCATCATCTCGCTACCAATAACGGATTCGAGCTATTAATCCGTCATGTAGAGGATAGATTAGGACATGATCAACGTTATGCTATCGATGCGAGTAAAATAACAACTGAACTCAACTGGACACCGAAACGATCTTTTGAGGATGGTTTACGTAACACCGTGCAATGGTATTTGGCTAATAGTTAATGAGAATACTTACATTTGGCCAAACAGGTCAGTTGGCTAAAGCGTTAAAACGCACCCAACCGGGATATTTTGAGCTGATTCAATTAACTCATCAGCAAGTTAACATTACTCAACCTCAACTCATTGATGAGGCGTTAGCTCATTATCGTCCTAATATTATTATCAATTGCGCAGCCTATACTGACGTAGAACGTGCTGAATCAAACGCCACGCAAGTCATGCAAACTAATGTTGATGCCGTTAGGTTTATGGCTAAAGCGGCTCGTCAATATGGTATTAGGTTCATCCAATTATCTACAGATTATGTATTTGATGGACTGTCATCACTTCCTTATACCGTGGATCAAAAGCCCTGTGCCATTAATGTATATGGTCAATCAAAATTACTTGCCGAAAACATTATTTTACAACAGCAATCGAATCAATTTTGCATCGTTCGCACGTCCTGGCTCTATCATAATAGCGGCAAAAACTTTGTCACCACCATGTTGAAACTCATGTCACAAGACCACAATAACGCAATGTTAATGCAAGGCCTTATTCCCAACATTAATGTGGTGAACGACCAAACAGGTAGCCCGACGATGGTTGACGGCCTTGCTCATTTTTTATGGAAACTGTGTTTACAAAAGCAATGGTCTGCGATTTACCATTGGAGCGATGCAGGCATGTGTACCTGGTATGAGTTTGCACAAGAGATACAGTCACAAGCTGTCGCATTAGGATTAATCCCCACTAAAGTGACATTGACGCCGGTAACATCTGAACAATATAACTCGCCAGTTAAGCGCCCTACTTTCAGTGTGTTAGACACCTCTCATTCGCACTTAATCTTAAAACCTAAACCGTGGCAGCAGCAATTAGCGCAATGCCTATATGTGCGCGCTATCAATAAAGACTGAGCCACTAAACAAAAAATTAAACCGTCATCTTGTTGTCATTTTTACGTGCAATAATTTTTACCGTCAAGAATGAAATATTTCGCTTTAGCTTATTATTAACTTTAGGTAAAAAGAGGCTGTACCAACAGCGGTACAGTTATCTGGAATGTTGAAAATGTCACACTCATTTGAATTTGATGAAGATGATGCGCCATGGGGCGATAACATCAAGGGAAAACCAAAATCGAAAAAGGTTAAACAGCGTCGTCGAGATACTAAGCGCCGCTACTTTGACGATAATGCTGAAATGGAGTTCGCACCTGCTAAGTGGAAATAGTTTAACAGGATTTTCTCATCAAGTTTAAAAAGCAAGTAGCTCACTACTTGCTTTTTTGTTGCAAAAAAATGGCCTTGAATAATTCAAGACCATTTTTATGATACGGTTAACGACAACAATATTGTTAATTAACCTTTTACAGGTACAGTATTGAAGCTAAACCTAAAAAGGTAAAAAATCCTACAACGTCGGTCACAGTCGTTAAAATAACCGACCCCGATAATGCCGCATCTTGGTTAAAGCGTTGCAAAATCATTGGCACCATGACACCAGCAATCGCCGCAACCGCCATATTGATCAAAATCGCACAGGCAATAACAATACCCATGACATTATCATCAAACCACCAGCCAGCAATGATGCCGATGACAATAGCCCATAACGTACCATTTAACGCGCCAATACCAAGTTCGTTTTTCATTAACGACATGACGTTACCGGCTGTTATCTGTCCCATTGCCATACCACGGATCATCAGTGTTAATGACTGACTCCCGGCAATACCGCCCATAGAGGCGACAATTGGCATTAATACCGCTAACGCAACCACCTGGGATAATACATTTTCAAACATACCTATTGTGGCCGATGCTAAAAATGCAGTCAGTAAGTTAATTCCTAGCCACACAGCACGACGTTTAGCACCAACAAAAATCGGTGCGAACAAATCGTCATGCTCATCCATACCTGCCGTTGCCATTAACTGCGCTTCATAATGCTCACGCACTAAAGCTGTTGCGGTACGCAAGGTCATACGACCAATCAATATACCGTCTTCATCGACCACTGGCAGTTCAAGTTCACGACTGTGTTCAATCGCTTCAGCAGCCTCAATTAACGATGAATCAGCAGAAATAACACGACTATCATCCCACTTCAACGATTGCAGATTAGTACTCGTATCAGCGGTTTTGAATACATCGTAGCGACGAACTGTACCAAGATATTTATCGTTCACATCAACTAAAAATAAATGGTCATTACAGTCTAAGTCGATACGTCTAAAAAAACGCTGACCTTGGGCAACCGTTGAAGATGGACTTAATGCCAACATTTGGTGATCGGCATAACGACCAATTTCATTTTCAGTATATTGGTTATAAAGCTCATAATGCTTACGCTGACGCTCACCCATCTGTGCCAATGCACGATCAGTGATGTTGTCGGGAAGCGAGTCACTCCATTCAATGAGATCTTCAGGACTTAATTGCGAAAAGAGTAAATCAAGCTCCTCATCTGGCATTTTCTTTAAAATGCCTAAACGAGGATCTGCACGCATTAAGTTAAGGACATCAACACGTTCTTCTACGTCAACTTGCTGCCAACGTTCATAACGTTCATCAAGCGGTAACGATTCGAGTAATAATGCAATGGTACCGGGTTCAGCATCAATCAAGATTTCACTAAACACTTCGGCTTGCTCGTCCCCTTCTGCTTCAGTTAATTGAAGCACTACCTGGCTAACATCTGCCTGTGGGGATGAGTTGGTTTCGATTTCATCTTCAGAGTTAAGTTCGTTCTTTAAATCGTTCATAAGCACGCCCCTAATTCTACTTGTTAAATAAGCGCAAACTATATTGAAATTGTTATTGATAAGCAAATAGATATATTAAATTGTGCGCAATTTAATTGCTAACGAATAGGCTATATATTATAGTTAATTTTTGACATATTGGAGTTTCATGATGAGCAGCACAATTTACCCGATCACCGTAAAAGACATTAAAGGCAACGATATCGTCATGGAGACCTTTAAAGACAAAGTTATATTAATCGTTAATACCGCCAGTAAATGTGGATTTACCCCACAATACCAATCACTTGAAGCATTAAATCAAGAGTATAAAGATAAAGGCTTAGTGATTTTAGGTTTTCCATGCAACCAGTTTGGTAAGCAAGAACAAGGTAACGAACAAGAAATAAGCCAGTTCTGCGAACTCAATTTTGGGGTGACATTTCCGTTGTTTAGCAAAGTTGAAGTCAATGGTCCTAATGCACACCCACTGTATCAACAGCTTAAAAAATCGGCGAAAGGTTTACTTGGTAGTGAGTCGATTAAGTGGAACTTTACTAAGTTTTTAGTCGATAAACATGGCAACGTTGTTGATCGATACGCACCAACGACTAAACCTGAAGAGTTAAAAGAAATCATTGAAAAGCTCTTAGCTTAAGGCTGAATTTGCGGCGATAGCCGCAGAGCTTAATCATAAAAACCTGGCAAGATCGGCGAGTTAACAATACTGCTATCAACATTATCTAATGTGAATGATTTTTATAAGCACATGATTAATATCAAATATAAAAAACATTTTTTATTTACAGAAAAATATGGATTTATTTTTGAACTTTTTATCTCTTTGCCACTCAAAATAAGTAACAGTTAGATTTACTTTTTTTGTTCATCTATTGTTCATCATCTCCCTGGGACCTCTAGCGCGGTCCCCTTGATCGAAAAATCGATCGATAGGCAATCATTTGATTGCCTTTTTTTATGTTTGTCCTTCAACCACTTTACTAAACACGATAGCAGCAACCTCACCAGATAAGATGAGCAGCAACAGTTGCCAAACCTTATCTCAAAAAATATTAAACCAATCAGGTAAAATGTGCCTGCACTGGCAGCTTTCACATTTGCAAACGATAGAAATCACCAAGATTTACGTTGCTACTTAAGACTAAGCAATTGATCTAAAATGTTTAATAAACAATTTTATTTTTTAAAAAAATATTTCACAAAAAATATCAAACTTAATGAACTTTATCGTATTCGCTCAGTCTTATGTATGTAGCAAGTAAAAATGCAAACGAGAAAATGTCTACCTCCAACTTTTCTGGTTTGCACCAAAGTGAATATCAACGCTTTGAACTGACTTGCCTAAACAGATTTATGTTCATTGTTCATCACATCATCCCTATTTGGGTACCATTTACACGCTAGCGCACTGTTAATAGCACCCGTAAAGAACGACTTAGGCAACCTTATTGGTTGCCATTTTTTTTGCCTAAAGTTTGTTTCCAGATATTGATTAAAGCGGCGTTAAATGATGCCCATAAAATAAATTTAAACAATTTGATTATTTCTGTGAACTTTTATCATAAAGCCCAGTCTGATTATATGTAACGAATAAGATGTGGTTGATGTGAGTTGCAGTGTCATGATTTAACCTTCTCCCCCGGAGTTACTTCAACACAGCAAAATGGTTTATCCAGGTCACTTCAGCTTCGGTTAGGATTGAGTTACTACTGTTTTAATGTTTATTGTTCATCACATCATCCCTATTTGGGTACCATTTACACGATAGCGCACTGTTAATGGCACCCGTAAAGAACGACTTAGGCAACCTTATTGGTTGCCATTTTTTTTGCCTGCTATTTCTTTCCAGATATTGATTAAAGCGGCGTTAAATGATGCCTATAAAATAAATTTAAACAATTTGATTATTTCTGTGAACTTTTATCATAAAGCCCGGTCTGATTATATGTAACGAATAAGATGTGATTGATGTGAGTTGCAGTGTCATGATTTAGCCTTCTCCCCCGGAGTTACTTCAACACAGCAAAGTGGTTTATCCTACTCACCTCAGCCTCTGTTAGGATTGAGTTATTGCTACAGGTTTTAATGTTTATTGTTCATCATCCCCATTGGGCAGTATTAACACGCTAGCGCACTGTTAATGACAACCCGCAAAGATTTATTTTGGCAGCCAATAGGCTGCCATTTTTTTATGTGTTTTAGTGAGAAGGTTCTAACTGCAATAGGGTATCTAATTGCACTTGTAATGAAGGATGGTAGCCTGGCCGAGCTTGAGCATAGATTGCCTTGAGTTCTTGGTGATACCCCGCAATTTGTAGTTCGATAAATAATGGTCTTACAAATTTACCTCGACCAATTTTGCACAAATACTCTGTTAATGCGGGCAATACAGGATCAAATAAATTACGAACCGCAACACGATACCAATCACAGGCAATTTCTGCATTGTGATGTCCGGTAAAGTTAAATGCCTCATCTAAATCCAACAACATAGCCTGGCTAACAATTAACGGTAATTTGCTTAAAAAATATTGCCAATGATGGGCACGCCATTGTGTGATAGACAATTGATTAGCAGCAGTACCGCTAATAAACTGTGCCAGTGCGAAGTCAACCTTGTCAAAGCTCGTAGACCTCGGCCCCTCATACCAAGCAGGTAATCCCTGCCCATAAACCCACTCGTTTAACTCATCTACAGATAACTTATCACCATGCTCAACGAGTATGGTTTGCTTCGCATAGTCAATAAACGTTTCTGTCGTAATGGCAGTAAAAGCAAAATGATTAACATACTGAAGCAGAAACACATCAAATGCGGCACGTCCAAGCCTACTTTCAAGTTCGTGCACAAACATCGATGCTTTATCGTAAGTAAAACGATTAAATGCCAAATTAGGGTCGCGATGTTGTACATTTGCCGGTAATGTTTGCTCAACTAACGGCATGGATTGGATTTCTTCTTGTAAGCGACCAAACTCAATCACCCACTCTAATTCGGCTTGCTCGGTACCATACACAGCTTCAACAATTCGATTGGTAAAATAAGTGGTAAAACCTTCGTTGAGCCATAAATCACGCCATGTCGCATTACTGACTAAATTGCCAGTCCATGAGTGGGCCAATTCATGCGCAACCGTTGAAACTAAACTTTTATCGCCAGCAATCAATGTAGGGGTCATAAATGCCAGCATCGGGTTTTCCATCCCGCCAAAAGGAAAACTTGGCGGCAGCACTATCATGTCATAACGCCCCCATGCATATGGTCCAAGCAACGACTCTGCCACCTGGATCATGGACTCAGTATCTTCAAATTCATTCACCGCCGCCTCAAGCATGCCAGGTTCGGTATAAATACCACTTCGAGGCCCTGTAGCTTTAAACGCCAGATCGCCTACGGCGATGGCTAACAAATGAGTGGGTATGGGTTTATCCATACTAAAGGTAAATATGCCATCTTCTGGCATGACGGGGTTATTATTAGCACTCATTACCACACGTAGTCCTAAAGGGGCTTTGACTGTGGCATTAAACGTGACTCGCGCTTTAGGGCTATCTTGTAAAGGCAGCCAGCTGCGTGCATTGATGGGTTGTGACTGACTAAACAAATAAGGTAATTGCTTGCCTAGGGTTTGCTCTGCACTGAGCCATTGCAGCCCTTGCGCCTTAGGAGAGGTATGATAATGCACAACCACTTGTGTGATCAGTAAACCGACATTAATCAACCATCGCTGTCCTAAAATAGGATTAACGTCTTCACATTCATAGGCTAATGGCTGGCCATGTAAATCTGTGATGTTGTCAATAAACAAGTCACGGCCATCAATAATCAATACCGATTGTGTCTGTTTACGATTAAAAAATAGCGTTACCGTACCACTCAATTGCTGGGCAATAAAATCCACGTTGATATTAATATCAACGTGATGCACACATAATGCATCGGTATTGGCACTTGAATGGTAATCTCTGTGTACATCAAAGTCCGCTATAGGAGTGTTCAAGTTGCTTGTCACAGAAACCTCTTCGTTTATTTTGGGTTTTGGCTCAGGGCATTATCATAACATTTTCAAGTCAATAACCTGAGCGTGATCATACACACTTGTCCCTGCAAGCAAATTTGTACTGACAGACAATAAACTCGTAATCATCACGTAAATCCCACTTTCAGCACAATAAACGCCAAACTTAAATGAATGGTTAACATGATGTTTTACAGCACAAGTTAAGTCACCTTATTGATTTTATGATTAAAAGTTATCCTGACCGGCTAAAAAGCTTACTTTTTCGTCACTCATCTCAAAAATAAATACTCTTTTTTTAAAAAAGTTGGGAACTAAATTGAAATCTCCCAGTCTGAATATATGAACCGAATTTGCATTACTTATTTTTTGTACCTAGTAGCGTTTTTTTGTTCATCATCATTCTCCTAATTGGATAGTCGTTTTACACTATCAACAGTATTGCCCTTAGCAATAGCAGCAACCTCTTAGTCAGGTTGCTTTTTTTTATCCTTTTTTTGAGTTTTTCAGATTCATAAAAGCAAAAAAGGCCTCAAATGAGGCCTTTTAGTATTGGAGAATTAAGCGATTAAAGCTTGATACCCACTTTTTCTAAATCTTTAATCACAACTGCTGTTGGCACTGGAACATAGCCATCTTTTTCAACAACTTGCTGACCTTGCTTAGACAATACAAAGCGTAAGAATTCACGATCCATTGGCGAAAGGTCTTTATTTGGGTGCTTGTTCACATAAACATATAAGTAACGTGATAATGGGTAAGTTCCGTTAGCCGCATTTTCTGCTGTAGCATCAACAAACTTATCACCCTTTTTAGATACTGCAACCGCTTTAACACCAGCTGTTTTGTAACCAATACCTGAGTAACCAATTGCATTGAGTGATTGTGATACAGACTGCACTACTGAAGCAGAACCGGGTTGCTCGTTTACGTTTGGACGGAAGTCACCTTTACATAATGCTTTTTCTTTGAAGTAACCATAAGTACCAGACACTGAGTTACGACCATAAAGCTGAACGTCTTTCGCGCTCCAATTGCCGTCTAAACCAGCATCAGCCCAACGGTTAATTTCTTTACCGCCACACTTATGTGTTGATGAAAAAATACTGTCGATTTGCTCAATGCTTAACCCAGTGATTGGGTTATCTTTATGTACGAATACCGCTAAGGCGTCAATGGCTACACGTACCGCTGTTGGTTGATAACCATAGTGTTTTTCAAAAGCTTCAACTTCATTAGGCTTCATCTTACGGCTCATTGGGCCAAACTGTGAAGTCCCTTCAGTCAGTGCTGGAGGAGCTGTAGAAGAACCTGCAGCTTGAATTTGGATATTTACGTTAGGATAAATATGTTTGAACTCTTCAGCCCATAACGTCATCATGTTCGCTAAAGTATCAGAACCGACAGAAGACAAGTTACCAGATACGCCACTTGTTTTTTCATAGACAGGTAAAGTAGGGTCAATAGCAGCCATAGATGCTGCTGAGAATACACCAGCGGCTGTAAGGGTAATTGCGCCGACAAGTTTGTTCAGTTTCATTGTATTGCTCCAGAATTAAGCGTACTAAGTTTTTAAAACGTAGTCAGTATCGACCTCATTGATGACAAGTCTATGACTTTGATATGACAGTTGTATGACACAAGCATTAAAACAGCTTTATTTGTCTTAGCTTATAGCCAATCTATTTATATCAATGACTTATAATGTATCTTGTTACGCCTTTTTAGCTATAGATGGTTAAATCTATGGTATTAATTCCAACTTTTGAGGTGATTTATTTACCTGAACAGCAGTTATATGACAATAATATGCATTTTTTACGGCAATAAAAAAGCAACATAAATGCTGCTTTTTAGATTTGAGGTAACGCCATTACTTAACCTGAAATCGGGATATGGGATGAACTTATACCTTTTAAAATGAACATGTTACCCCGCATCACTTTCAAGCTTGACATTTGTTCTGCTAACAAGGCGAATTGACGCGTCAATAGCTAGCCTATTGTAAGTTGATTCAACACAGTTAGTAGTGCAAAGGACTGTTTAAAAGGCGTTTATTATCCCAAGCTCTGGTTATTTAAAGTCTTTCTAATAAATGTGTCGGAATAATAAAACTAAATGTACTGCCTTTGCCGTATTCACTGGTGACATTAAGCTCACTGTGGTGATGGCTCAATGCATGCTTAGCAATAGCAAGCCCTAAACCTGTTCCACCGGTTTTACTTGAACGAGCATTATCAACACGATAAAAGCGCTCCGTTAACCGATTGATATGCTGTGGTGCAATCCCTACACCTGTGTCTTTAACAGAAAACAATCCCCCCGTAGCAACACTTCTCCAGGTGACAGAGATAATACCGCCAGGTGCGGTATAACGAATGGCATTAGAAATGAGATTTGAACATGCACTGCGAAGTTGAATTTCATTACCGTGGGTGTTTAATCCTGGCTCGCAATTAAACTCTAACGTATATTCGTCGCCAGCAAGGGCTTTAGCTTCTTCTCGAAGCACGTCCATCATCACTTGCATGTTAACCGTTTTTGATAAATCGATGTCGGCTGCATCTTCAATCCGTGATAATGCCAATAACTGTTCGACCATCGATTGCATACGTGAGGTCTGTTGTTGCATCAGGGATAACGGTTTTTGGTTGGGAGAATTATCCTCTTCCATTCCTTGCATTATCTCTAAATAACCTTGCAACACCGTAAGCGGCGTTTTTAGTTCATGGGACACGTTAGCAACAAAGTCTTTGCGCATGCCTTCTAATTGATGGATCCGTGTAATATCGCGAGCCATTAACAGCAACTGCCTATCACCGTAACTCATTAAGCGGATCTCAAGTAAACGTTTATCGGATACGGGGGAGGGAATTTCAAGCGGTTCTTTGTATTCTGCTTTTTTAAGATAGGCTGAAAAATCAGGATGACGTATGAGGTTATCGATTCGTTGACCACTGTCTTGTGGCCAAACAAATCCCAACACTAATTGGGCCAGCTTGTTGCACCACAAAATATTATGCTCAGCATCGAGCACAACGGCGGCATCGGGCAATGCTTCTGCACCTTGGCGAAAACGAGCGAGTAATGTCGCTAATTGTCCAACACGACGACGATTTTTACCTTGTAATCGGTATATACCGTTAAACACCCCTTCCCAACTACCTTGTCCTTGAGGGGGGGTTAATTTTTTGTCTTTCCATAACCAGAAATTAAGTCGAGTAATTTGTCGGTAATGCCATACAAGCAATCCCACAGTCCCTAATAAGGTCACTAAAGCTATCTGGTCAAATAAAGCACCGACACAGATAAATAGTATCAGTAACAGTCCTAAACGAAAAAATAACCGGAATCCAGAATACGAGTTAAGCATAGGCAACCTAATGGCTAAAAGTAACGCAGCCAACACTTTCAACTTTTAGTGTCGTTACTGATTATTAGGATTAACGAGGAACCACAAGATAGCCTAAATTGGCCATTGTGGCTAGGTAGCAAACAATGAAGCTCTAGTGGTTAACACAGAGCTTCATTTGCTATCAGTACAATTACATTCTGGTTGAAAAACGATAACCAGCACCACGAACAGTTTGAATCAACTTGTCATGCCCAGCTTGTTCGACCGCTTTACGCAATCGGCGAATGTGCACATCAACAGTACGGTCCTCTACATAGACGTTGGTTCCCCATACGTTATCTAGCAACTGTTCACGGCTGTAAACTCGCTCTGGATGAGTCATAAAGAAATGCAATAATCTAAATTCTGTTGGCCCCATATCAAGCACATCATCACCGACAGTCACTCGATGACTCACAGGGTCAAGCTGTAGCCCTTGTACGTCTATGGTTTCTTCTAAACGCGTAGGTGCGCTTCGGCGCAACACAGCTTTTATTCTGGCAACCAACTCTTTTGGCGAAAAAGGTTTGGTAATATAGTCATCGGCACCCACTTCCAGGCCTTTGACTTTATCTTCCTCTTCACCGCGAGCGGTCAGCATAATAATGGGGATTTGACGCGTAAACTCATCTTGCTTTAAGCGTTTTGCTAATTGAATACCGCTGCCACCAGGGAACATCCAATCCAACAAAATCAAGTCGGGATAAGGCTCTTGAAGCAACTCAATAGCTGAATCGAAATCTTCAGCTGCAGCTGTCGTAAAACCATGTTGATCCATCACAAATGTCAGCATCTCACGAATTGCTGATTCATCTTCTACTATTAAAATCCTAGCTGTCATATTGGGTTTCTACATTAATTTGCCACAAGGGTATTATTGGACACTTTTGTTACACTTTCATGACCCTGAGGCCGATATTGCCATTTAAAACCGTTTTTTGTCATAAAAACTTAATTGCGGTTATTGCACTGTAACGAAAAAAGGGCCGAAGCCCTTTTCTAGCGCATGTCATTTGGCTTAGAACTTATGTTCAATACCTACACCCACATAGCTGTCATCTTGATCGTTTGAGTCAAACGAATTGTCGGTATAAAAAGCAAACAATTTAGTTGGTTTACCAAGCGCATAGTCAGCACCAACAGACCATGAGTCGCCTTTATTTTCCATGTCAGCAAACTGCGCTTTAAGTGTCACATCATTAATATCATATGCAGCGCTCAGTAAGAAACCATTATCACTCACATCACTGTCAACGGCTTCTTGTTGCTGGTACATACCGCCAATCACCAAACCAGCCACTTTACCTTGTACAGTAGCACGTGCAGTGTCATAGCCTTTTACTTTTGAATCATAGGCAATGGCGGCATAAATAGCTGAGGTTTTTAAACCTGAGTCACCATACATTAATGCCATGCTCACACCATCTTCGCCGGTAGTATTATCACCAACGACCTGATCTGAGTCACCAGAAGCAACATAAGTCACACCCGCTTGGAAATCACCAAACATCGGTGTGTAGTAAGTGGCTGTTTGAGCCATGCGGTTTTCACCTTTGAATAAGGTTTTAACATCGCCAGAAAGGTCGTTGAACTGGTCAACTTTACCTTGAGAAACTTTTAGGATCGTGTCGTTACGGCCTACAGAAACAGCACCAAAATTGCCTTTTAAGCCAACAAACTGATTGCGAGCTAAAAAGTTTTCTTTGTCTTCATCACCCGTGTTGACTTCATATTCGATAGTGTAGAAAGCTTCTAATGAATTGCTCAACTCAAAATCACCGGTTACACCAAAACGTGATGCATTACTTTGAATAGTCGTTTCAGTTTCGTCAGCAACATCATTTGACTGCGCTGTAACATTTAATTTGCCATACACTTTTAGAGGTTCTGCCGCATATGCACTAGAAACTACAGAAGCTGCCATTGCAGAGGCTAATAGAGTTTTACAAAAAACGTTCATCATTTCATCCTTTTGACGCATAGTTCGTCATGGTTATTCTGGGGTAGTTGTATCGGAACGAGCGGAATTCTGCCTTGTGAATGTTTCAAAAATATTTCACTGATTCATTAATTGCTGATATTCGCGGAATTAAACCCACCCATAAAACCTCAAACAGAGCTACAACAGTGGTTTCAAGGAAGATAAGAGAAATGTGACAATTTGATGAATTATCATCCCAACGACTTTAGCTATCGTACAAAGGGCATTTTTTTGTAGGTTTACCGCTTTGCATCTATCCCGTAAACTGCGGTATCTGAATTTTTCCTGTTAATTAATGAGAGCATTCTATGTGGTTTAAAAATCTCACCCTATATCGTTTCAATAAACCGTTTACAACTGATACCGAAGCATTAGAAACGGCCCTGGCCGATTTCACCTTTTCACCTTGTTCAAGCCAAGACATCAGTAAATTTGGATTTTCAAATGCATTAGGCAAAAAAGGCAACGCCCTGGTTCATAGCGCTGAGAACCGTCATTTAATTTGTGTCACCAAAGAAGAAAAGATTCTACCCGGTCAGGTGATTAAAGAAGCGTTAGATGAAAAAGTGGCTGAAATTGAAGATCAAGAAAACCGTAAAGTCACTAAAAAAGAAAAAGACACCATAAAAGACGAGATCACTACCACCTTATTACCACGGGCATTTTCACGCCGCAGCCAAACTCACGCATTGATTATGCCTGAGCTAGAAATGATTTTAGTAGACAGCTCAAGTGCCACAAAAGCTGAAGAGCTACTGGCATTGTTACGTAAAGCGCTCGGCAGTTTACCGGTGATCCCATTGAGTTTTGCTACGCCGATAGAAGCAACGCTAACGCAATGGCTGCAAGCTGGCGAAGCACCTGCCCCTTTTGAGATGCAAGATGAGGCGGAATTAAAGTCTGATTCTGATGAAGGTGGTATCGTTCGCTTTAAGCAACAAGTACTGCAAGAAGATGAAGTGCTTGCGCATATCGCTACGGGTAAGCAAGTTCATAAATTGGCGCTGCATTTTGGTCAGTCAATTGCCTTTTTAATGCAATCTGATGCAAGCGTAAAACGGATTAAGTTTTCCGAAGAATTTAGAGCAGGAAATGATGAAGTAGGCACCGAAGATCCTATTGCACGTCTTGATGCTGACTTCGCCTTAATGGGCAGCGAATTAGTCGCTTTTATCAATGCAATTAATCAAGCATTCGGCCCGCTTGAGCAAAACGTATAATAAGGACAAAATATGAAACTATACGGCAGTTTTACCTCGCCTTTTGTTCGTCATTGTCGCATTGCCCTATTAGAATCGACACTTGATTTTGAATTTATTGAAACAGATCAAACTGCGAGTGCGACGTTATCGCCCACAAAACGCGTTCCACTGTTACAAGATGGCGAGTTAACACTTACAGACTCGAGTGCCATATTACGTTACATCCGCAATAAATCAGCGGTTCCATTTATTGAGAATGCTAGCCAATTTGATCAATATTGCATGATCAACACCGCACTCGACAGCACTATTAATTTGTTTTTCTTGGCAAGAGACGGTGTCGATATTGAACGTTTTGATTATACACTCAGACAAGCACAGCGAGTTGACTCTATTTTAGCCGAGTTAGAACAACAAAAATGGCCACTTCATGGCCCTTTTGATGATGTTCAGATCAGACTAGCGTGCTTTTTAAGTTGGGCGGTATTCCGTCAACGGATCAATATCGACCGCTACCCTAGAATGAAACTGTTTTTAGCAGCAATTGAGCGAGAACCGTTTTTTAGTGAAACCGCGCCACCCACTTAATCGCGTTAAATCTTAATGAATAAAAAAGCCCTGATATTTCAGGGCTTTTTGTTGTTAACAATAAGGCTATGCTTCGTCGTCAGTCTTATATTCACCGTCTGCATCAAATGGCCAATCAATGCCTAGCCATGCTTTAAAAAATGCTTTTTGCTCTGTAGTAACAGACTCTAGCGCTTGTATGCTTAATTCGCCTTTAGGTTGCTCCCCTAAAACCATACTGACCTCTTTTAAGCGATCGTTACTAAATACCGTTAGTTTAACTTTATCTCCCGGTTTGAAATCATCAAAACGTTTAGCAAACGCGTCGGCAGTCACTTTTAAGTCATTAACGGCAAGTAACTCATCGCCCGCCGTCAGACCCGCTTTCCACGCTGGGCTGTTTTTGGCCACGGTGGCTAATACCAAATCGCCGTGAAGACCAGATAAGCCAATGCCGGTATCAACTTGAGTTTTGGGCTTATCGCCATAGGTTGTCACTAAACCGGCTTGAGCTAATAACGTATCAAACTCTAAGCTAAACGGTTGGTTAACAAACTTCTGCCACCATGGTTGATAATCTTTACCCGTCAAGGTGGTGAGAATATTTTGCACGTCTGCCACGTTATAACCCATAGGGATTTTAAAGTCCTGGTATAACGCTTTGTGCACATCTCGATATGAATGGGCTAACTCACTGTCCTGGATGACACTGAAATCCAACGCCATGGAGGCAAGATAGCCCTCAGAATAGATATTCACGCTGTGATTAATCGCATAATCTCCCCAGGTGCTACTCCACTGACCTAAACTCGCCTCAGCAACAGATTGAGTGTCACGACCTGGGTTATGCTCATTAAGCACAATTCGCAAACTTAAATCGTCAAAAAATTCTTTAGCTGTTATCACCCCAGCACGCAGTAATAATTGATTTTGAAAATAACTGGTTGAACCTTCGGCAACCCAGAGTAAATCACTCATGTTTTCGGACTGATAATCATAAGGCACTAAACCTTGTGGCCGATATGACTTCACATTCCAGGTATGAATAAACTCGTGAGATGCCGTACTAATAAAACGCAAATAATCTTCACGCTCACGAAAATTAAAACGCGGTAGCTGAATCACAGTTGAATTGAGATGCTCAGTAGCACCACGGGCACCGCTCGTGGCATGCACCATATACACATAACGCTCAAACGGATAATCATCCCAAATCATTGACGCCTGACCACTGATTTTACGTAAATCAGTTAAGATTTGTTCTGTGTCGTAATTGCCCTCGCCCCAAAAAACCACTTCATATTCACGACCATCCGCTTCAAAACTAAAATCCTGGTTAATACCCGTTTCAATAGGTGAGTCGGCGAGCACATCATAATTAGCCGCTTTGAATGAATGTGAGCCACGTCCCTTCTCCATGCCAGAGAAGCTTTTCCAGCCTTTAGGTACTTTCATATCAACGGTGACGGGTTCCTGACGAAATTCCGGGCTGTACATCAATACGCCACTGGCATCTAAATAAGCATGGCTTTCATCGATATGACGCAGGCGATCAGCCAATTCATTAGCGTGTAACTGATAAGTCACCTTGACGGCTGTCGGCTGAGTTAAGCTAATGGTCCACTCACCACTTGCCGTGCGCTGCCAAGGTAATACCTTGCCCTTACTGTCGGTGGCTTCAAATAATCTTACCCCGTCTGCCACTGGCAATACCTGATAGCGGCCTGTGCGCCACACAGGTAAATTAACCGTTAATTGTGTCGATTCGGTTTTAGGGAAAGAAACGCTAACCTGCGCTAAATGGTGTGCGGGCTGGTTAATATCAATATAGTAATCAACATCTGCCAAGGCTGACGTTGTAAAGCACATCGACAAAAGCACGCTTGTGGTTAAAAAAGCAAGATTAGTAGGTTTCACTCTAGGTTCCTTCTGGTATGATTCTATTTGTTTTTATTTTAAATTCCGAACAATTATAACAATCTACGCTAATTTACAAAGTGGCCATTTACGACTCATTACAAAAAGTATTATTAAGTCGGTCAATATGAATGAGTGTGACACGCTCATCACCTGCCTAGCGTTATAGTTAAGAAACACATAAAAGGGTTAAATTGCTATGCTGCGACTCGCTCATCTTGTCTTATTATTGTCACTATTTATCTGCTCAGCCGTAGCCGCAAAAGATCTTGAACAGCAGGAAATTGAATTCAAAGAAAACCCCAATAAACTGTTAATTAAACTCTCAAAATCAACTGAGTTTCCATTACAGTTCACCAGTAAAGACCAGTTTACACAAATTGCCCGCGAATTAGGCTATGAGCCTATTGAGTTACAACGCGATTTAGAAGTCCTTGCCAGAGTCAATCTTGAAACAAATTTAAGTTCGCCAACGAAATACGACGATGCCAAATTATTAATTGAACAACTTGATTTAATCTCATCGACCGCATTCGATGAAGCCATGGTTATTATGTTAAAGGCAAGGTTAAGGGCACGCGAAAATAAAGAATATCAGCCGATTGTTGTTCAATACATGGATGCATTAAACAAAGTTAACACCGACATGAGCTTACAAGCCACGTTATTTAAATACATTCTCCACGAGCACTTAGGTGGCTTGAATATGATGTTGCTTCAATCAGCTCCGTCATTGTCGCACTACAATCGCTATCGTGAAATTGCTTATCAGCTACACAATGACTATTTTATTGCAGAAGCAGAAACCGCACTGGGTAAATATTACAATCGAAATGGCGACAAAGCTAAATCATTACAGCATTTTAGCGAAGCATTTAGATTAGCCAGTGGGGTTAATTACCCCATGTTAAAATCACAAGCATTGATCAACCTAGCGCGTACTTATCGAGATTTAGAACAATGGGAAGATGCCTTAAAATATGCCCATGAAGCCGCTGAAATTCAGCAACAACTTGGCTTTGAAACCTACCTTGCCGAAACGCTCAATGTCATTGCAATGGTGTACGAAGGACAAGAGAAATGGAGTAAAGCGGTTGACTACTATTTAAATGCACAACAAGTTAACGAACGTGTCGGCAATGTTATCGCCGTAGGTATTAACTTTCATAACATGGGCGGCATCTACTCGAAACTCAATAATATTCCTGCTGCACTTAATGCATTACAGCGTGCCAATGATATTTTTAGAACGCTAAAAACTAACCATTATTTGGTTCATAACGAATTATTATTCACTCAAATCAATGCTCAACAAGGTGATTGGACAGAAACAATCGACCACGCAAAAAAGACACTTGAACTGGCTAAAAAACTCAAGCAAACCGACATTCAAATTGAGACGCTAGGATATTTATCTACAGCATACCGTAAAACAAATGATCTCAATGCGGCAATTGACGCGGTTGAAACTATCATCACATTAACTAATAGCCATGAAGAAAACCCAGAAGACAATAAGGGCTACTCAGAACTCACAGAACAAAAGTTAAAATTTGAATTAACACTTGTCAGCAACAAACTTGAGCAACAAGCCGCAAAAAGCAAACATCATCAATTAATGATTATTTTATTGGCTTTTAGTTTAAGTATTGCAGTCGCGGTAGTGATTTTTGTTTGGCGTAAATTAAGGCTTAAAAATAGCTTATACCTCAATGCAAAAACGCTTAACAATATCGAACCGATGGCACAACTCCCGGGATATCGTGCATTTATTGAAAAGTTAGACACACTCGATCCAACTAAACCACAAACCTTAGCCATGATTAATGTCGGTGAGCTAAATAACCTTGATATCCAACTCGGGTTAACAGAGTCTCGCGCACTCATGCAAAAACTGATGATACAAATGAGCCAACACCTCAACACTGAAGTCTTTATGATCCGCTCAGGGCTGCTGGCTTGTTATTTTAATCAACAACGCGATGCTGATTATATTTACGATGCATTAGTATTATGCCTTGAAAAATTAAAGACTATACAACCTACTATCCCGCATTTTGCTCATTTGCACGATGCCCACCAGGCGAGTATTGGCCATATTAACTTACCCTTATTAGCCAATCCAGATGTTAATATTAGTGCTCAACTGCACTTTGAAACACTACAGTACGCATTAGCAGCCGCCATCGACATTAAAGAAAAACCTGTTTATGTTTCATTAAGGCCACTTAATTTCGCTCCAGCCGCTATTTTTATGCCGCCACTATATTTAAATCTGACTCAAGCATTGAACAGAGGCATTATTCGCGCTGAAAGTAATCGAAATACTTTAGAAATCAATTGGCCAAAAAGCTAATTGCCTAATAAACTAGCAGTTACCATCTAATTGCTAATGTTTATCCGCAATTAGATTTGTTGCACAACATTAATGAGATAACATCACTATAATATACGGACTAAGAGATGATCCTCAGCACTTGGATTGAAGCACTAGGATTGTGGCACTAGATAGTTTATTGCTATCTAATTAATAGTAGGCAATGAAATAATGAAAGAGTCTGATACAGCGATTTCGCAAATCACCTTAATGAAGCAAAAACTTCATGCTGCGAAGCTTGCGCTGGATGATATTAATACCGATCGCAATGACAAACTAAAAACGCTTATCCAGTTTATCAGTCACCTAAGCCTTGCCTGCAAAGGTCAAAACTTAGAACTCGACAACAAACTGGCTAAGTTGCGTCATCATATGCAAAGTTTTGAGCAAATTGATGAAGCCCTTCCCGAATTGGTTGATATAGAACGTTTACTTAAATCGCAATATAGCCATACCATGTCGCGCCTAGAAGACAGCCGCCTTGGCCTGACACGTGTCATTCGTCAAATTCAACGCATCAACTCAGCACCAGACAAACTCAAAAAAGAAATTAACTACTTCAAACAAGATCTCAGCAAGCCTTTTCATACCGTATGGGAATACATTCCTAAAGTTGAAAAGCTCATCTTTTTTTACGAAGAGATTTTAAAGCAGGAAATTTCCGGTTCTGACAACTACGACATATTGCCGCAACATATACAATTAGCCAGAGAACTGGCTGCCAAAATAGCAGAAGTCGAATTTAGAAAAGATCAACGTGATCAAATACTAGTAATCAAAGAAGTGTTACTCGGTGATATTCATGTTAATGGTTTGCTCGATGCATACCAAACTATCTTAAGCCTGTTGCTTGACAATATCGCTCGTGAAAAAACCGCTTCACAAGATTTTTTGTTCGCCTTAAATGATGCGCTCAGTATTGTCCGTGACGTGGTAAACAGCACTTATAATAACAGCCAACGTAGCGAACAACTTAAAGGCCAATTAAACAAAGAAATTAACTTGCGCGTCAGCAATGCTGACTCAATAGTCGTTGATATTGACAATATTACTGAGCTAAAAACCCAGCTCACCGTACAATTATCATCACTGCGTGATGCATTGTCTCGTAAAGAAGCACTCGAACAACGTGAGCAAACCATTTTACGTAAATCGATAGACTCTATGCGTAAAGAGCTTAACGCAATGAGTAACGAAGCAAATACTTATAAAGAAAAGCTGTTTGAACACCAAAAACTGAATTTATTAGATCCGCTCACTCAATTGTCAAACCGCACAGCGCTAGAAGACCGGATGGAGCAGGAGTACCGCAACCACGTGCGCTTTAAAACGCCATTATGGATTGCGGTAACTGATATCGATCACTTTAAAACTATTAACGATAATTTTGGTCACAGCACGGGTGATAAAACCTTACAAGTGATTGCGATGGCACTCAAGAACTCATTACGTGACAGTGAGTTTGTAGCACGTTATGGTGGCGAAGAGTTTGTCTTATTACTGCCAGGTATCACAGATGAACACATCTCATTGATGCTTAACCGAGTAAGAGAGAAAATTAAAAATATTCCGTTTAAGTTTAAAAATCAGAGAATTACAGTTACATTATCTATAGGTGCTGCACAAGTAATGGAAAATGAGACGCTCGAAGAAGCATTCGAAAGAGCCGACGCAGCCTTATACCAAGCAAAAAACAACGGCAGAGACCGAGTCGTTATTGATATCTAGTCCATTGCAAAGCAATGTTCTTTGGACTCGATAACACATTCGAGTCCAAAGGAGTTGCTTATGATCGTAAAAATTAGTCCACGTGGTAGCCTAGACCAACTGTCTCAATTAGAAGTCGAACGTTTAAGACAAGGGGCAAAAAGTGACCTCTACCAGTTATACCGCAACTGTTCCCTCGCAGTACTCGCTTCAGGCTTAATTAGCGACAGTTCTGAAGAGCTATTTAGCCGCTATGAATCATTTAACATCAACATATTACAGCGCGAACGCGGTATTCAAATTGAATTAATCAATCCCCCCATGCAAGCCTTTGTTGATGGTGAGATTATTGTCGGTATTCAAGAGCACTTATTTGCCGTACTGCGCGACATTATCTACATCAGTAATAAATACGATAACCTAAAACACATTGATTTGACCAATGCCAGCCACATTACCAATGTGGTGTTTGACATTTTACGCAATGCGCAAGCCATATCACCGATGAAAGATCCCAATGTTGTCGTGTGTTGGGGAGGCCATAGTATCAATCCCGTCGAGTATCAATACACTCGCGATGTAGGTTATCAATTAGGATTACGTGGCCTCGATATCTGCACAGGTTGCGGCCCAGGTGCAATGGAAGGGCCAATGAAAGGAGCGACCATTGGGCATGCAAAGCAGCGTGTATTAAATGCACGTTATATCGGTTTAACTGAACCCAGTATTATTGCAGCTGAGCCACCTAATCAAATTGTCAATGAACTGGTGATTTTACCGGATATTGAAAAACGACTCGAGGCGTTTGTACGCCTTGGTCACGGTATTGTTATCTTTCCTGGTGGTGCTGGTACGGCAGAAGAACTGCTGTATTTTCTGGGTATTTTATTACACAAAGATAACTGCCACACCCCATTCCCATTGGTATTAACGGGCCCTGCAGAAAGTGCTGAGTATTTTACCGAAATAGATGCCTTTATCGGTGCAACACTCGGAGAAGAAGCCCAGAATAAATACCAAATCATTATTAATGATCCTGTTAAAGTAGGTCAAATAATGAAACAAGGGATGAGCGAGGTCAAAAACTATCGAAAAAATAAAGGTGACGCTTATCAATACCAATGGTCACTCAAAATTGAGCCAGAATTTCAATTACCCTTTGATCCAACCCATGAAGTTATGGCAAATTTAAACTTATACTTTCAAGATAACAAAGCAGAACTTGCTGCTAATCTGCGCAAAGCCTTCTCGGGCATCGTTGCGGGTAATGTAAAAGGCGACACAATTAAACTTATCCAGCAACATGGACGATTTAACATCCAGGGTGATGTACAACTCATGCACATGATGGATAACCTGTTAACAGCGTTTGTTAAACAACAACGAATGAAACTACCCGGTAGCGCTTATGAGCCCTGCTACAACATAATAAAAAAATAATGAATAAACTGCTGATTATCGATGGATTAAACCTTGTACGCCGCATCCATGCGGCGCTGCCTGATGAAAATGACATAGCTAGCGTGCAACAACGCTCACTGGCTGCGTCGCAAAAAATGTTACTACAACATCAACCTACCCACATTATTGTAGTGTGGGATGGTAATGAAACATCCTGGCGCAAAGTGCTGTACGACGATTATAAAAAGGGCCGCAAACCCATGCCCACAGCACTCAGCGAAGGCTTATCACAAATTAAAGCCACACTCGCAGACAATGATATTCACTCATTTGATGCCCAATCTGAAGCCGATGATGTCATTGCGACGATTGCCACCAAAGTAATAAGTAACAATGGTGAAGTGGTTATCGTGTCAACCGACAAAGGTTTTAGCCAACTACCAAGTAAAAATCTCACCTTATGGGATCACTTTAATCAGCAGACGTTTGATATCCAGCAATATGAAAAGAAATTGGGGATTGAACAATACCAACTACTCGATTTTATGGCGTTAGCAGGTGACAGTGGCAATAAAATACCAGGAATAGCCGGGATAGGACCAAAATCTGCTGCCGACTTACTCAATAAATTTAGAACTCTTGCCAATTTATATCGCTCACTCGATAACCTGGGTGCAAAGCAAGCGCAAAAGCTGGCTGAGGGCAAAGACATGGCGCGAATAAGCTACAAGCTTGCTCAACTGCAAACTGATATCCCACTCAATGTGAACTTAAAGCAATTTAGAGTTAAGAGCGCGGAGTAACTCGATTACCCCTAATCTTAAAAAAAACGCTAATGATTGAATAATAAAAACGCCTCAGTATCTATAATATTGAGGCGTTTTTTTGTAGCAGCGATAAGCACTAATGGTTAATCGGCTTTTTTGTACTCCTGGTACGCTTCACCCTGCTTGAGCCATTGTGGTGCAGGTTCACCTTTTAAATAATGATCAAAATATTGTTTCATTTTAATGCTGTAATCGAGCTTATTAGGGTACTTTTTCAAGTGATGAGGCTCATCTTGATATTGTAAAAACACCACATCTTTGCCCGCTCGACGCATCGCTAAATACAACTCAACTCCTTGCTCCCAAGGCACTGCATCGTCTTTATCACCAAACATAATCATCATTGGCGTTTGAATACGATCGGCATAAAAGATAGGTGAGTTTTCAATGTACTTTTGCGGAGCGTCAAATAAACTGCCACCAATTCGGCTTTGACCGGTTTCGTATTGGAATTGACGAGCCAAACCAGAACCATGGCGAATACCACTATAAGCGCTAGTCATATTTGATACTGGCGCTCCTGTTACAATCGCTTTAAAGATGTTGGTTTGAGTGACAGCATAAGCACTTTGATAACCGCCCCACGAGTGGCCTTGAATACCCACTGCATCAGGATCGGCCACGCCCATCTCAATCAGTTTTTGCACACCGGCGGTTAATGCTTTAACAGACGAAATACCTGGATAACCAATTTCAAAACGGATATCGGGTAAAAAGATGGCATAGCCATTGTCTGCATACCAGGCAAAATTAGGGCGATGGTTGAGCTGCATGTCAGGAAAAGCATGTAATCTGTCACTCATAAAGCGATAAAAGTACACCATGGTTGGATACGCTTTACCTTCCTGATAATTACTCGGCTTAATGAGCACGCCATCCATTTTTACACCATCGCCATCACGCCAATGCACAAGCTCAGCTTTACCCCAGGCAAAGTCGTTACGTTGAGCATCAAGTGAGGTGAGTTGTTTAGCATTCTGTACATTATTAACATCTGCACTGTACAAGTCTGGATACAAATCATAGCGTTGTTTTGAAAACACCACAGTATCCGCTTCGTTAGCACGGGCTAATAAGGTTAATTTACTGTCACTATCGGTTACACGCTTAACAGCAGATTGCCCCACTGTCGCAGCATAAAATGCGTCTGCTTTAGTGGTATGGCTATAACCTTGTAATATGACTTTTTGACCTTGACTAATAATTGCAGGTAAACGTTTTTGTTTAGCCAGCCCGACCACTCTAAATTGGATTTTTTGCTTACGCCCCTCACCATTAGTGAGCATAAAGCCTTTATGTGACGTGGTATCAAATTGCCACATGTCGTATTTATCGTAAAACGTAATGCCAGAGTCATCGTCAAGCCAAGGGCCAAAACCGTAACCCGGTGCAGCGCTAGGATAATCATGATCTTCATCGGCAAAAGGCGTAGAGATATTCTGTGTTAGGTTCACCGTACGTCCTGATGAAATATCACGTAAATACACACTACCCTGCTGATAATAAGCGAGGAATTTTGCGTTTGGCGACAAGGTAGGCATGGCATCACTCGGCTGCTGTACCAATATTTGCTGCTTGTTGCCTGTGTTCAAATTAACCAGATACACATCGCGGTAAAACCCTGCCCAGGTGATCATTTTTTGGTACGGTACATCTGAGCTTGCCACCAAATAATCAGCTTGCTCACCATAAGTCACATCAGGCACTGCCTGGTCGGCCAATTGCAGCATTTTATTTGAATCAAGATGCAACACCGCAAGGTAAGTACGTTTTAACTCTTTGGCGTACTCTTTCACTTCTTGTGGTTTAATCTTAGGGTCTTCACCATGCCAGACTCGCAATTGCTTACTAGCCGTTATGATCTCAGGGTTAAACACATCTTCAGCTTGTTTGTACTGAGCTAACTCAGCTTGCTGCGCCACGCTAGGGACTCTGCCAACAAATAAACGTTGGTTGTCTTTAGAGAACTGTAAACTCGAGTGTTGGTTGTATCGCCAGGCGTTATTGCCAGTAAACAATTGCTGCTTAGCGGTGTTAATATCAAGCACTAAAAGGCTATGTTCGCGGCCGTAACGTGCTACTGATGCATCACCTTTAGTCAAAGCTACAAAGTGGCCATTATCGCTGATGGCAAGCGCTTCAAGTTGCTCGGTTTCACTGGTAAATAATGTCTCAGGACTTAATGAGTCGAGCTTTACTAGGGTTAATTGATGTAATGCCTCTTGCGAATCATTTTGTAACACCGCTAAAGAAACGCCAGCTTTATCAAAAGCAAATTGACTCACATTGTCTAATATTAACTGCTGATTAGTGTCAAGCTTAACCAGGGTGACTTGAGTGCCAAGGTCGGCTTTATCAACCTCTTGGTCATCATCTTGTTTTTTGTCTTTACTCTCTTTTACAGGCTTAGCTTTTGCAGACTCATCCGACTCAGCTTTTTTATCTTCAGGCTTATGCTTGACCAGTAAATAGCCGCCATCGTCACTAAATACGGCAGTGTCGACATTATCGAACTGTTGCTGATTACCTGTGTCAGTGGCTAATAACACCACAGAGTGAGGTAAGTCATCGCTTTTTTCTGTTTCACGCTCAAACAAAGGAGCTTGCAAGGTGGCTAATACAAAGCGCCCATCAGCACTGACCTTAACATTGCTGCCTCGGTCAATTTGGTAGTGTTTACTGTTATCACTAAAACGCACTAATGCACGACTATCACCACGGTCAGGCTTGGCCTCTACGGCTATCACCTTGCCATTATCTGAAATAACCGGCTGTTGCAGGGTTTCGAAATGCATAATATCGTCAATGGTCAATGGATTGGGCGCCGCAACACCGTACGCACTCACGCTCAGGCACAATGCCAGTGGAATTAAATTAAATACCTTCACAGTTTCCTCTAATTATTATCATGATGGATTGTCTGTTTGATCAATGGCGAGGCGATATCGCATTGAGTTGCATACGACCAAAGTCGTCTATATAAAAGCATCACACCGAATAAGCTATTCGAAATCAATTTTCACCTTACCACTTGAGTAAGCGTAAACTAAATCTATGTCGAACTGACTGACAGTCATAGTAAAACAATCGGATTAGAAT
Source organism: Shewanella litoralis (assembly GCF_009828585.1). GTDB lineage: Bacteria > Pseudomonadota > Gammaproteobacteria > Enterobacterales > Shewanellaceae > Shewanella > Shewanella litoralis. The sequence goes on from NZ_WSRZ01000012.1 coordinate 39,153, forward strand.
TGACTTAAAAATACCGTATATAATGTGATAACACTCACTATTTTCTGTAAATAAACGTTAAAAGTCGGTAAAATACGCCGCAGAAAAACGACGGGGTTTATCGTCGTCTGACCGTAACCTTGCTTGCGGTTCAACACTTGCAGTAACCACAACCGTGGAAGGACTATTCATGCCAAAACGTACAATTACCGTAATCCCAGGTGATGGGATTGGACCTAGCATCATCGATTCAGCTTTAAAAATCCTCGACAAAGCAGGATGTGACTTTGAATACGAATTTGCCGATGCTGGGTTAACGGCGTTAGAAAAGCACGGCGAGTTATTACCACAACGTACGTTAGACCTCATCGAAAAAAACCGTATTGCCTTAAAGGGCCCTTTAACAACACCAGTCGGCGAAGGTTTTACTTCAATTAACGTCAGTCTTCGTAAAACATTCAGCTTATACGCTAACGTGCGTCCGGTTAATTCTTTTAAAGGTACTCAGGCTCGTTACGAAAACATCGACATCATTACGGTTCGTGAAAACACCGAAGGTATGTATTCAGGTTTAGGCCAAAAAGTGTCAGACGACGGCCAAACCGCTGAAGCGACCAGTATTATTACTCGCCAGGGCGCTGAACAAATTACCACGTTTGCTTATGAATTAGCCCGTAAAGAAAACCGTAAAAAAATCACGATTGTTCATAAAGCCAACATCATGAAATCGACTTCAGGCTTATTTTTAAAAGTGGCACGTGAAGTGAGCCAGCGTTATCCAGACATCACCACAGAAGAAATGATTGTTGATGCGACTTGCATGAAATTAGTCATGAACCCAGAAAACTTCGATGTGATTGTAACTACTAACTTATTTGGTGATATTTTGTCTGATCTTTGCGCTGGTTTAGTCGGCGGATTAGGCATGGCACCGGGTGCTAACATTGGCCGCGACGCCGCTATTTTTGAAGCCGTACATGGCAGTGCCCCAGACATTGCAGGCAAAAACCTGGCAAATCCAACGTCGGTGATTTTAGCGTCGATTCAAATGCTTGAGTATTTAGGCATGTCAGACAAAGCTGAGATGATCCGCAATGCCGTTGCTGCAGTCATTGAAGAAGGCGACCGTACGACGCGCGATTTAGGCGGCACTCACGGTACTACCGACTTTACCCAAGCGGTTCTAGATCGTTTAGGTTAAACACTTTTCTACAAGCTTTTAAGCTTAACAAAAAGCCCGCTGATAATGATTATCAGCGGGCTTTTTATTGATTGAGTAAAATCATTAAACCTAACTAAGGTTAAGCGTAACTCACGCCCTTTTCAGGGAACAACCACAAATGCACAGTCACTTCATCACGGTCGTGATACAGATGCTTACACTGCATTTTAAAGTCAATTTCGTTCTCAGTTAAAATGGTGCTCATGGTTTCTAAAATGGTGCTCACTTCTTTGTAACGGCTCTTCATCGGTAATTTAAGGTTAAAGATAGCTTCTTTAAACCAACCATTTATAGCCCAGGCTTCCATTAGCTCAGCCACACGCGCTGGCTTTTCAACCATGTCACACACTAACCAGTAAATATTTTTACGCGGTGGCTCAAAACGAAAGCCGTCGGCGCGATAATGTTTAACCTGACCTGTTTCCATTAATTTAGGATCCATTGGGCCGTTATCAATTGCAGCCACCATCATACCGCGGCGCACTAATTGGTACGTCCAACCGCCTGGGCAGGCACCTAAATCAACCGCATTCAAACCACTGCGACAACGCGTTTCTTGCTCTTCCTTAGTTAAAAACACCCCAAAAGCTTCATCGAGCTTCAGACTTGAGCGACTCGGTGCATCTGTTGCCATTTTTAAACGAGGTATGCCCATAAAGTGTGGAGAGCTGTTGCTACTCAACGAATATCCCGCATAGGCTTTACCTGGGGCAATAAAACACACATGAATAATAGGACGACGGTCATTATCTGCATTGAGTAATGCGCCACTTTTCTTTAAGCCTTGACGCAGCGGTACCGTAAATTTACGGCAAAAAGCTGACAGCTCTTTAGCTTCATTGGTGTCTGGGGTTTCAACGCGTAAGTCGCCACATTTAGATAACTCAGATAATGCAGCAACCACCGGGCTCACCCTGTCTTGCTCTGGTAAATCCGATAACAGCTCGCCCGCAGCAAACATTTGTCTAGCGAAGACTAACGAACTTAGCGCCAAATCTTTAGCTAAAGTATCCGCCCCATCCTCTTCAAAACACTGATAAATAACATAAGCATCATTCACGTTGGTTTTAACAAAGCCACCAACGTTGAGTTCTGCTGCGCGTTGTTGAATTTCTGCGGCGCAGTCTTTTTCATAGCCTGAGCGACAAAATAGGAATAGGTTTTTCATTTGGAGCCTTAACGTAAGGATGGTCGCATAGGATCGCGAGACAATAATCTCGCTATTATACCCAAAAAAACGTTAGGAGGGAGAATTAAGGCAAACCGTTATTTATCTGTTTTTGATTGCCACACAGCGGTAGCAAATAACACCCACCCTGCCAGCAAGCACAAACCGCCCATGGGGGTTATCGGCCCAATCCATTTCGCGCCCGTAAAAGCATATAAATATAACGATCCTGAAAATAGCACCATACCGGCAATGAAGCTGTAAGCTGCCCAATGGAGTAATTTAGAGGTAATCCAATAACCCGAAAAGGCTAACGCGATCAATGCAAAAGTATGATAAAACTGATACTCAACACCGAGTTTAAAAATGCTAACCAACTCTGGTGGTGCGATTGCTTTTAGTCCATGAGCACCAAATGCTCCCAAAGCCACCGCTAAAAATCCACTCAGGGTTGCGACAAGCAACAAGCTTTTATTCATGTCATTATTCCTATGGAATACTCAGATAAATTTAACCATTAGAAGCAATAAATTGACTGATATTACTTACCGCCAATTGCATATTACCCGCTAAGGTATAGCCGGACGACTTTCGCGGTTGCAGACTGTGATCGCCATCGCTCATCCAACACAACACAGTCTTATCTGTTAGCGTCCAGGCGGGGACCTGTTCCCGACCACCAAACTTATCTCGTTCACCTTGAACGATAAGTATAGGTAATGGATTCGTTTGAATAGGTGCTAGTCGAGGTTCGCCACCTTTTAATGGAATAAACGGATAGCCAAGGCACACTACAGCACAAATGTTAGCCGCAACCTCTTTAGCTTGAGCCGATAAAAATACGTGTTCAGCGCTGGTCAATATCGCCGCCATACGACCGCCCATTGATTTACCCATGAGCACAATACGTTTTGGTGCGATCAATCCTTGCTCAATCTTATGCCCAACGTCTATCAACACCTGTTCAAAATGAAGCAACAATTTGGGCGCGCGATCGGGTGGGCGACGTTTGCCATCTTGCATATTAGCTTGCATATACAAAAAATTAAATCGATACACTTGAAAGCCTGCACTGACTAATTGGTCACTCATATTAACCATAAACTCATGATGCATATTGGCACCGGCGCCATGCGCAAAAATAATCAAGGTATCACTTTTAGGCCCTTGTAAAACATAATCTTGCGCCAGTGTTGTCTGACTATCCGGTAAGCAACTCACTGCGTGACTCCTCTGCAAACATGTCGACCATCCATTCTCTGAATGCTGATATTTTGCCAATTTCAGAATGATTTTGTTGGCATACCAAGTAATAGGCATCTTTACTGACTAACACTTCAGAAAACGGGCAAATTAAGCGCCCCGCTTTAATATCTGGCCTTGCCAATACACTGTAGCCTAGCGCCACGCCTTGCCCGTGAGCCGCAGCCTGAAGCACCAGTGACGAGTGGCTGAATATCGGCCCCTGGTTAACGTTAATGTCAGTTACGCCGCATTGCCTAAACCAGGCTTGCCAGTCTTGGCGGCTAGAGTCATGTAACAAGGTATGGAATTTTAAATCACTTGGCTGAGATAACGGCTTAGGGCCATTGAGTAATAAAGGGGAGCACACAGGAATGAGCACTTCATTACGTAACTTGTCTGCTCGTAAGCCAGGCCAGTTACCTTGGCCATAATAAATCGCCACATCAACATCATCGGTTAACGAACTCGCGTCGCTGTCTACTGCCTTAATACGCACGTCAATGTCAGGGTTTTTCTCACTAAATTTAGCCAATCTCGGCACTAACCATTGAATCGCAAAACTCGGAGACATACTCACGGTTAATGAGCCTACGGCACTGCGCGCAAGCAAGCGATTTGTGGCCTCACCCAGCTCAATAAAAATATCTTTAATATCGAGAAAGTAGCTTTGGCCTTCTTCTGTTAACAATAATGATCGATTCTTACGCCTAAACAGCTTTAGCCCTAAAAAATCTTCTAATGCTTTAATCTGATGGCTTACGGCGGCTTGAGTGACGAACAACTCTTCTGCGGCGCGGGTAAAGCTCAGATGCCTTGCTGCTGCCTCAAATGCTTTCACCGCATTTAAGGGGGGCAATCGTCTAGACATAGTGATCAATCTCTCATTTTATGATTAGTTTTTCTAATGATTATCGTTATTTTTTGTCGTTTGTAAAGAACACTGTGTTTGGTTAAATTAGCATCATTGAAAATACAGTTGGACAATCTCTACGACGTAATCGGGATAGTCCGGCAAATGTGAAAAATTAGCCTGGAGGCTCACCCCATATGTTCAACTTAAAAACGATTGTTGCGTTCACTCTAACATCCATCATCGGATTAACCACTGCACACGCCACAGAGTTAGAACCGATTAACATGATCGACTTGCATGCAGAATTATCTCAAAGCATTGAAGCGATGAAAGTGGACATCAACGACGATGTTAACAGCATTTTAGTTGCAGACAATGAAGAAGCACAAAAAACTTCAGAAGCAACGCAAGCAAACTAATTCTCGCTCCGCGCGCAGACAATAAAAAACCGCATTTAATGCGGTTTTTTATTGTCTGTAAGTTTTTATTGTCTGTAAATCATCAACCAATCAATAATGCCATCAGCATTATTGATTGGCGTTATGTTTATGGACGGTAAACTTTAACGTTCGTATAACCTTGCTCAATTAAATACAGCGCTTGCAGCTTACTCATGACGCCACGGTCACAATATAGCAAATAAGTTTTACTCTTATCTAAATCAGCAAATTGCGTTGCCAGTTTAAAAAATGGAATGGTTTTAACCATCACGTTATCTAGCACTAATGGTTTACGCTCTTCTTCTTCAGGTGCGCGCACATCAATGACAATCTCTTCTGAGGCGACATCTTTAACCGTTTCAGTTTCGGTGACCTGTTGATTCATTTCAGCCTCAATGTCGCGAATATCCATCACAACTGCAGCATCAACAACACGATCAATTAAATCTTCAGAGAATTTAAGCTCTTCTTTTTCAACTTTAGATAAAATCGCTTTCACGGTTGGCTTTTGTGAAATAACACCACAATATTCTGGAATTGATTTAGCAAAATCTTCAGTGCCAATCACTCGGCTCTGATTAATAATATCTTGCTTGTCCATTGCAATCAGCGGTCGTAAGATCAATAAATCCGTACTGCGATCAATCACATTTAAATTGGTTAAGGTTTGGCTAGATACTTGACCTAAACTCTCACCCGTAACCAACGCCTGGATACCATATTTGTCAGCAATACGAGTCGCTGCACGCATCATCATACGCTTTAATACTACACCCATTTGGCCATTATCAATCCGCTCAAGGATCTCCTGAACCACAGGCTCAAACGGCACGGACACAAAACGAACCTTGTGAGATTCACCATAGGTTTTCCACAAATGGTAAGCCACTTGTTTTACGCCGATCTCATGTTGCGCGCCACCAAGATTGAAGAAACAATAATGGGTACGAGCACCTTTCTTAATGAATTGAAAACTCGATACACCAGAGTCAAAACCACCAGAAATAAGCGATAACACGTCTTCTTGAGTCGCCATTGGAAAACCACCAAGGCCAGGAATACGACGCTCAACCATGTAAAGCTTGTCTTGATCAATTTCAAGATTCACCGTGACATCTGGATTTTTAAGTTTTACACCCAAAGCGTCAGTATGTTGGTTTAATCCGCCGCCAACATAACGTTCAACCTCAATAGAGTTAAAATCATGGTTCCCTGAACGCTTAACTCGCACACAAAAGGTTTTACCTGCAATTTCATCGCGGTACTTAGGCAACACCTGTTGATAAATATGATCAATTGAATCAAACGCGTATTCACTTACTTGCACCACATGTGCAATACCCGGAATACAGCCTAAACGTTCTGCAAACGCGTCGCCTAGTTCAGGTTTATTGTCTGGTACTTTAACTAAAATACGATCGTATAAACGTTGTACTTTGGCTTCTTCATCAACCTTTTTCAGTACGTTACGAATATTGGTTTCGAGCATTTTGGTAAAACGCATTCTTACCGACTTGCTCTTCATCATTATTTCAGGGTACAGCTTTACAATAAACTTCATGGGGTGTCCGCAGGCATTGCTCATCCCGTAGCATAGACAAAACATGGCTAGCTAAAGGAGTTGTAATACGTTGATTATAAAATTAAAAAACAGCTTACAGATTTGATACATCTGCTTTATTGATAAGCCAAAGCCAAAATGTAAGCAATAATTCGCGGATTATACCAAAAGCTGACTATTAACCAAACTTATTCACGGCTTGGACGTTCATTTTGTGCAGACAACACCATTAATACACATTCATATAACAAAAAAGCGCAACCGGTTTAGGCTGCGCTTTTTTTATAAGCAAACCATCTTATTGCTCTACGGTTATCTCATTAGACTCTTTAGCTTTTCCTTGCTCAATGGAAATCTCAACTCGACGGTTGCGAGTCCGATTTTCATTGGTGTCATTGGGCACAAGCGGTCTATTTGACGCTTCTCCCACCACTTTCATGCGGGTTTCATCAAACCCTGGCACTCGGCGTAACTCATCAGCAACCGCAACCGCACGCTGGCTCGACAACTCCCAGTTAGAGCTATAAAGCTCATTACTAATATGGGCACCATCAGTGTGGCCAGACACAGTCACAATACCAGGGACATCTTTCAATAATGCACCAATAGAGCGAACAATCGGTTTAAATTTAGGCTGTAAAAAACCCGAACCTGAAGCAAACGATCCTTTTTCTCGAATACGAATAATGATCTGCTGGCCTAGCGATTCTATTTCAATGGCGCCGTCAACGATTTCTTCGTTGAGCTTTTCAGCCATTTTCTTCACTTGTTCATTAATGTTTTCTTGTGCAGAGGCGGCATCTTTTTTTACTGACTCAGCTTCTTGCTGCGCCGTTGCTGCCGCATTACCACCACGCTGATCGCCACTTTGCTTTTGTGTGCCACCTGCGCTGTCTTCTTCACCGGCTTGATATTCAATTGTTGGCTGAGTCATTTCATTGGTTTGCTGGTTGATTATCTCAATCGGCGTGGGATCGGGTCTACCGGGGCGAAACTCAAGCGCAATCACCGATGTCCCCTTCGGGATATCTTTCACTTCGACTTTGTTCTGCACCCCAAATGCGTACTTCATTGAGCCAGCTATTTGCTTAAACTTCATGACATCCATTTCTGAGAATGCTAACAGCAATACGAAGAAGCACATCAGCAATGACATTAAGTCAGCAAAGGTTGCTAGCCACATTGGGGCGCCAGCAGGTGGACAATCACACTTGGCCTTAGCCATTTGTTACTCTCCGTCCGTTGTATCAACTTTTCGTTGTTTTTCTGCAAGATAGTTCTTTAAGAAGCCTTCAATCACACGAGGGTTTTGCCCGTCTTGAATCGCCAATACGGCGTCCATAATTAAATTACGGTTTAGCAGTTCTTCGCCCATGCGCAATGACAACTTATCGGCCATCGGTATCGCAATCATATTGGCAATAACAGCACCGTAAAGCGTGGTTAACAACGCAACCGCCATTGAAGGCCCAATGGATTTTGGGTCATCCATGTTAGACAACATGGCGACTAAGCCAACCAAAGTACCAATCATGCCCATGGCTGGGGCCACATCACCCATGGCTTTAAAAATACTTATCCCTGTTTTATGGCGCTCTTCAGTTAAGGCAATGTCTTTTTCTAAAGCATTTCTCACCACATCACCGTCGTGACCATCTACTAACATATCAACGGCTTTTTGCATAAAGGTATTGGTAATGACCGCTTCTTCTAATGCTAAAAATCCACCTTTACGGGCAGCATCTGCCATGGTGACAGATTGTTCGATTAAGTCTTCTGGTTTATCAATTTTAAACATGAAGGCTTTCATGCCGATTTTTATCGAGCCTAAAAATTGTTTTAGGTTAAATTTCATCATCACAACAAACAAAGAGCCAGCAACAACAATTAAAATTGATGGGACATCGATAAATAAACCAATACCGCCACTGGTCACCATTGCGCCAATAATGAACGCAAACGCGCCGATAATACCTATTAGGGTAGCTAAATCCACAACCTCTCCTCAATCGCAGTGATGACTCTGCTTTTTGTGCGCTTTAAAAGTGCAATTTATAATGACGTTTTAGCACAGCTAACATCGATATTAAGCAAACTTAATCTCAATCGTTATGCATTACTGCAAAAGTTGCAATACTCTCTTTAGATAACATGATGGTATCAATCTAACATCAGTTTACGCTATTGATTTAAAATCTTAACTCTTTATCGGACAATCTCGGCTCAAGTTTAGCCCGTTTTTGTGGTTTCTAAAAAAAATTCAATAACAAAGCGTGCTGTTGAGCAAATAACCAGCGACTGTATTTGACCGATACGCTGGGCTGATATACCTTGTCACTCGCGCCAAGAGAGGATTATTAACCGTGGCTAAAAAATCAGAAAATCTCAGTTTTGAACAATCATTAACTGAACTCGAAACCATTGTAGCTCACTTAGAGCAAGGTGAAGTCTCACTAGATGACGCGCTCAAACAATTTGAACGTGGCATTACCCTAGTGCGTCAAAGCCAAACTAAGCTTGAACAAGCACAACAAAAAGTGTCAATTTTATTAAGTGAAAATGATGTTGAATTAACGCCATTTTCAGTCGAAAGTGAATAATCGTCAATCATTTAGGTTGAATCATAGGTCTTGATACGTGTTAGCTGAAGCGATAAAAACTTACCAAAAACGAGTTGATGCTGTACTCAATGAGCATTTAAACCAACTTGATGATGCTGCACCTCATCTTAAAGCGGCCATGTTACATGGCGCGTTATTAGGCGGTAAGCGCATACGACCTTTTTTGGTTTACAGTGTCGGCGACATGTTAGGGGCTAATATTAGTGCCCTGGATAAAGCGGCTGCAGCCATTGAATGTGTCCATGCTTATTCATTAATACACGATGACTTACCGGCAATGGATAACGACGCGCTTCGTCGTGGTCAGCCTACGGTTCATATTGCCTTTGATGAAGCTACCGCCATTTTAGCCGGTGATGCCCTGCAAACTTTGGCGTTTGAAATTATTACCGCGCCTTGTGAGACGCTCACACCAAGCCAACAATTAGCGATGGTAAGTGCATTAGCAAAAGCTTCAGGTTACCAAGGCATGTGTGGGGGCCAGGCGATTGATCTTAGCGCCACAAATCACAGTATAGATTTACAACGCTTAACTGAATTACATAATAAAAAAACAGGTGCGTTAATTAGTTGCGCCGTTGAACTGGCATTAATTGCTGCCAACGCCCCAAAAGCGCAGCATCAATTAATGATGCAATACGCCCAATCATTAGGATTAGCGTTTCAAGTTCAAGACGATATTTTAGATATTACCGCAAGTACGGAAGAGCTAGGGAAACCTCAAGGCAGTGACGAGCAATCCAATAAAAGTACCTTCCCTAAACTGCTTGGCCTTGAAGGTGCAAAGGCCACTGCGGAACAACTAATACAAGATGCACTATCAGCGCTGACTAAATTGCCATACAATAGCCAGTTAATTGCAGACTTCGCCCGCTACATTATTGAGCGAAGATTATAAAAAGAGTCAGAAAATCTCGCTATGAGTTTCGATATTTCTAAATTCCCAGTACTAGCTCAGGCTAATACTCCAGAAGAATTAAGGAAGTTACCGCAAGGTTTACTTCCACAAGTGTCTGATGAACTTAGACAATTCTTACTTCAGTCTGTTGGTATTTCCAGCGGACATTTTGCGTCTGGCTTAGGCACAGTAGAACTCACTGTGGCACTCCACTACGTCTATAACACCCCATTTGATCGTTTAATTTGGGATGTCGGCCATCAAGCCTACCCGCATAAAATTTTAACCGATCGCCGTGAGCAAATGCATACCATTAGGCAAAAAAATGGTCTGCACCCTTTTCCATGGCGTGAAGAAAGCCCATACGACACCTTTAGCGTTGGCCACTCAGGAACCTCGGTGAGTGCGGCGTTAGCCATGGCAGTTGCAGCAGACAAAGAAGCCGCTGGGCGCAAAGTGGTTGCAGTAATTGGTGACGGCGCGATGACCGGTGGTATGGTGTTTGAAGCCATGAACCACGCCGGAGATCTGCATAAAGACATGCTGGTTGTATTAAACGACAATGAAATGTCTATTTCAGAAAACGTTGGCGCGTTAAACAATCATCTGGCCCAATTGATGTCAGGACGTTTTTACACCACCATTCGCGAAAACAGTAAAAAAGTGCTCAAAGGCATGCCGGTCATTAAAGAAATGGCTAAGCGCACCGAAGAACACTTAAAAGGCATGGTTGTTCCAGCGACGTTATTTGAAGAATTAGGCTTTAATTACATCGGCCCAATTGATGGTCACGATGTGGACTCGCTGGTAGAAACCATGCGTAACATGCGTAACCTCAAAGGCCCTCAAATGCTGCACATCATGACCAAAAAAGGTCGTGGTTATGAACCCGCAGAAAAAGATCCTATCGGTTGGCATGCGGTACCTAAATTTGACCCAAGCCAATTTAAAAAACCGGCGACAAAACCCGGATTACCAACGTTTTCGCAAGTGTTTGGTAAATGGTTGTGCGATGTTGCCGCACAAGACGATAAGTTAATGGCGATAACGCCTGCAATGCGTGAAGGCTCGGGTATGGTTGAGTTTTCGCAGCGCTTTCCAACGCAGTATTTTGATGCCGCTATTGCTGAGCAACATGCGGTAACGTTGGGCGCCGGATTTGCTTGTGAAGGCCTTAAGCCTGTTGTGGCAATCTATTCAACCTTTTTACAGCGTGGCTATGATCAATTAATCCACGATGTTGCCTTACAACGTTTACCGGTACTCTTTGCCATAGACCGCGGTGGCATAGTGGGTGCAGATGGACCAACTCACCAAGGTGCATTTGACTTAAGTTTTATGCGCTGTATTCCTAATATGGTTATTATGGCGCCGTCAGATGAAAACGAATGTCGCCAAATGCTTTATACCGGCTATTGCTATCAAGACGGCCCAACAGCCGTTCGTTATCCTCGTGGCAGTGCCACAGGGGCTGAGCAGGTCGAACAAATGACAACCTTACCGATTGGTAAAGGGTTGTTAAAGCGCCAAGGTAAAAAAATTGCCATTGTTAACTTTGGCACCACCTTAGCCGCCGCACTAGAAGCAGCAGAGCAACTTGACGCCACTGTGGCAGATATGCGCTTTGTGAAGCCACTCGATATTGACTTGCTAGCCGAGCTTGCTCACAGCCACGATGTGATTATCAGCGTTGAAGAAAACGCCGTTATGGGTGGTGCTGGTTCTGGCGTGCTAGAGGCACTTCAAAAATTACGTATTGTCAAACCTGTGTTGCTCATAGGGTTGCCTGATGAATTTATTAAACACGGTGCACCTGACGAAATCACTGCTGAATTACAACTTGATGCAGCCGGGATTTTAGCGCAAATACAAGCATTTATTGCCTAAAGATTTACGACAGTAACATGCATAAAAAAAGGACTGAAAATTCAGTCCTTTTTTAATCTGTTAATCCGTTGAAGTTATGCTTCAACGTCTACGCTATTGCCGCCTTGAGAAACCATGACCATGGCTGGGCGTAATAAACGGTCGTTAAGCAAATACCCTTTCTGCATCACCATCATTACCGTATTGGCAGGGAACTCAGCACTTGGCTGCATACCAATGGCTTGATGGTGCTCAGGGTTAAAGACATCACCTTGCGGATCCACTTGCGTTACACCAAACTTCTCAACAGAAGTCAGGAAGCCTTTCATGGTTAACTCAACACCTTCGTAGATGGCTTTAGTGGTTTCATTTTCAGGGTCTGTTCCCTGCAAAGCACGCTCCATATTGTCAATGACTGGCAATAACTCATTAGCGAACTTCTCTAAAGCAAATTTACGCGCTTGTTCAACATCTTTCGCAGCACGAGTGCGAATGTTTTGCGTTTCAGCAGCGGCGCGCATTTCAACATCTTTACGCTCAGCGAGTGCTGCTTGGATTTCAGCTAATTGCTGTTCTAATTCTTCAATGCGAAAATTTGCTTGGGTCAATTCATCCATCAAACTTGCTTCATCAGCCACGACTTCAGGTGTTACCACTTCTTCCACTTGATCTTGCGGTGCGTTGTTCGATTCGTTGCTCATTTTCACTCCAGCTAAAAAATGCAAAATTGGATATGCTAATAATGTGACTATTTACTGATAAATTAACAGCGATTATCACACTTTTAATAAGTTTGAGTATATTATGGGGATCAATTCTTATGTTTCAAGTCCTAAAGGCACAACAAACTCGAATATGACTAAATTGTTCAAAACAATCGGACTCATCGGCAAACCGCATCACGAAGGAACCAATCAGACCTTACGGCGATTGCATCATTGGCTCAGTGTTCAGGGCTTTAATGTGATTGTTGAAGAGCGCGTCTCTGCAGAGTTAGGCCCTGATGTGTGTTCAATGGACTTACTTGAAATGGGTGAGCATTGCGACCTAGCCATTGTGGTCGGTGGTGATGGCAATATGCTTGGCGCGGCAAGAGTATTAGCAAGATTTGATGTCGCGGTTATTGGTGTTAACCGTGGTAATTTGGGGTTTTTAACCGACTTACCACCGGACAATTTCGAAGATGCCTTGTCTAAAGTGTTAGATGGCGAATTTGAAACCGAGCACCGCTTTTTACTCGAAGCAGAAGTCCATCGCCATGGCAAAATAACCTCAAGCAATACCGCCGTAAATGAAACGGTATTACACCCGGGAAAAATTGCTCATATGATCCAATTTGAGGTCTACATCGACGAGCAGTTTATGTATAGTCAACGGGCTGACGGCATGATTGTGTCGACACCAACAGGTTCAACAGCCTATTCCTTGTCTGCAGGTGGCTCGATTTTAACACCAAACTTACAAGCACTTATTCTAGTCCCTATGTTCCCTCATACACTTTCGTGTCGACCAATTGTGGTCGATGCTTGCAGTACAATTAAACTGGTGGTATCTCCAAACAATGACGAAAATCTCGAGGTCAGTTGTGACGGACATGTGCATTTAGCCGTGCTACCTGGTGATGAAATTTTTATTCGTCGCTCCAATGAACGTCTCAGGCTTATTCACCCTAAAGGCCACAATTACTTCCATGTATTGCGAAATAAATTAGGTTGGGGAAGTAAACTTTTTTAACTTTTGATCTTGCTCACACCTTGGTAAACGTTGACGTGAAGCCCTTCACATTAACAACTGCTAATTAACGTTATCTTAAAGCCAATCGTCCTTACGCTTGGCTTTATTTTTATGATTTTATTCACCTCCCCAAAACGTGATCTAAAACCTACATTCAAAATACTGCTATTGGACATGGATCCCACTTCGATAAGCAAAGTCTGTTTCTCGTATGTTAAATGATCTCGATCAACACTTTTAACACATAAATAACGTCTATTACGCACTAGTTAGTGAAAAACTAACAAATAATAACAATTTAATACCCACTATAAGTGAGACAGAGGTATACATGACATTTCTACAGTTACTAGCAAGCTTAACGCCCATTATCAGCGTAATGGTATTTTTAGTACTCATGCGCTTACCGGCATCCAAAGCGATGCCAATATCAATGATTGCGACAGGTCTGGCAGCAATCTTTATTTGGCAAATGGACACGACGCTTCTCGCCGCTTCCGTTGTCGAAGGGCTCCTCTCTGCATTAACACCGCTTACCATTATTTTTGGCGCGGTGTTTTTGTTAAATACCTTAAAATACTCTGGCGCGATGGACACCATTCGCTCTGGATTTACCAACATTAGTGCTGATGCACGTGTGCAAGTTGTGATTATTTGTTGGTTATTTGGCTCGTTCATTGAAGGCTCTGCAGGTTTTGGTACCCCAGCGGCTATTGGTGCGCCATTACTTGTATTACTCGGTGTGCCTCCAATTGCCGCAGCAGTGGTAGCCTTAATAGGTGACTCGACTGCAGTATCATTTGGTGCAATTGGTTTACCGGTTTTATTCGGTATGGAACAGGGTCTAACTGAAGGTGGCGTTAACATGGCTGCAGCGCAATTTGCAGAACATGGCGGCACGTTTGTCGGTTACGCGCAGTTTATTGCTAAGCACATGATCACTATCGACTTGATTACCGGTTCACTGATTCCATTAGTGATGGTGTGTGTATTAACGGGTTTCTTTGGTCGTAACAAGTCAATTAAAGAAGGCTTACAGATTTGGAAATTCGCCTTATTTGCCGGCTTTGCATTCACTATCCCTGCATGGTTAATTAACTACTTTGCTGGCCCTGAGTTCCCTTCTGTTATTGGTTCTCTTGTCGGTATGGCCTTAGTTATTCCAGTGGCAAGAAAAGGCTGGTTACTCCCTGCACAACCTTGGTGTGATTTTAGCGAAAATGATAACAAGTCAGAAGAAGAGTTAGCCATTGACGAAACACCAATTAAGTTCTCGCAAATTGCAGCCTGGTCTCCTTATATCATTATGGCTGCATTGTTGGTGCTATCTCGGGTTGTAGGTCCATTTAAAACTTGGTTAACGAGCTTTAATATCAGCTGGACAGGCTTATTAGGCACCGAACTCAAAGCAGGTTTTGCGACCTTCTATGCGCCTGGTATTTTCTTTGTTGCCGTGTGTTTGTTTGGTTTTGTGTTATTTAAAATGAAACCTAAAGCGATGAAGCAATCATTGACTGTGTCATGTAAATCAATGTTACCTACCATCATTTCATTAGGCGCATCTGTGCCAATGGTAAAAATCTTCCTAAACTCTGGCGAAAACGGTGCTGGCCTGGCATCAATGCCGGTTGCACTTGCAGATTTACTCGCCAATAGCATGGGTTCTGTATGGGCTTGGGTATCACCAGTAGTGGGGATTTTCGGTGCGTTCCTTTCAGGTTCTGCCACTTTCTCAAACATGATGTTCTCGGGCTTACAATATTCTGTCGCCGATAACATTGGCATGAACCACGCGTTAGCATTGGCACTACAAGGTATTGGCGCAAACGCCGGTAACATGATGTGTGTGATGAACGTTGTAGCCGCCGCGACAGTGGTTGGCATGGCGGGTCGTGAGTCTGAAATTATTCGTAAAACTATGCCTATCGCCCTTGGTTATGCACTTGTTGCAGGCACCATTGCGGTTATCTGGGGCGGTTTTTAATTACATAAACTGATATCGATAACGAAATACCCAACCAGACTAGAGTGGTAGCCATTGATGTTACCACTCCAACATTAAGGGTATAAAACAGTAGGCATAACAGCCTACACAACATTACAGTGTTAAGAGAGCATGTTATGACTATAAACTATCAAGTGGTAATGGATATTTTAACGTCTCAATTAGGCAGCAAATGTGTTACCAATGATCCGGTTCGTCGCTTTGCCTGGTCTACCGACGCCAGTTATTTCCGTATTGTCCCTGAAATTGTCGTTCACGCAGATACCATAGACCAAGTTAAAATCACATTAAACGTGGCAAGAGCGCACAATGTACCTGTGACATTTCGCGCCGCGGGTACCAGTTTATCAGGCCAGGCTATTGGCGAAGGTATTTTACTTATTCTCGGCCACGATGGTTTTAGAACCATTGAAATCAGTGCAGACAAATCCTCTATCTCACTGGGCGCTGCGGTTATTGGGTCAGATGCCAACGCGGCATTAAAACCGTTTAACAAGAAAATCGGCCCCGATCCAGCGACACTCGCCTCAGCACAAGTCGGTGGTATGGTTGCTAACAATGCCTCTGGAATGTGCTGTGGTACGGCGCAAAACAGCTATCAAACGATCAAGTCGGCCAAGCTAATGCTTGCAGATGGCACCGAACTCGATACCGGGTGTCCGGATTCTAAAGCCGCATTTAATCAGTCACATTCAGTGCTTTTGGCTGCCTTAACTGATTTATCGCAGTTAACCCAAAATAATCCCACATTATCAGCCCGTATCCGTAAGAAATTCTCGATTAAAAACACCACGGGCTACAGCATCAACTCATTAGTCGACTTTAGTGATCCTTTTGACATCATTAATCACCTGATTGTGGGCTCTGAGGGTACACTGGCATTTGTTAATGAAATCACTTATCACACCGTCGAAGAGGCGCAATTTAAAGCGTCTGCCATGGCAGTATTTTTCAATATGGAAGATGCAGCAAGTTCAATCCCGTTGATTAAAGGTGACAGTGTTGCTGCGGCTGAATTACTCGACTGGGCTTCAATTAAATCTGTAACGGGTAAAACAGGTATGCCTGAGTGGCTAAGCCAGTTACCCGAAGGCGCTGCTATTTTATTGATTGAGTCACGCGCGAATGATGCTCAAACACTCGATAGCTATACCAATGATGTTATCCAAAAAATTGCCCACATTAAAACCGAACGTCCGATTGAGTTCAGTAAAGATCCTGCGGTATTTGGCCAGTATTGGGCAATGCGTTCAGGCTTGTTCCCTATTATTGGTGGTGCACGCCCTAAAGGAACATCAGTTATTATTGAAGATGTGGCGTTTGAGCTTGAACATTTAGCGAGCGCAGCGGCAGATCTCACCGCGTTATTCCATAAACATGGTTACCCTGAAGGGGTCATTTATGGTCATGCGCTGGCGGGTAACTTCCACTTTATCATTACGCCTACATTTGCTTCGCAAGGTGATATCGATCGTTTCCATGCCTTTATGCAAGATGTCGCTGATATGGTCATCAATAAATACGATGGGTCGATGAAAGCGGAGCATGGTACTGGGCGTGCTGTTGCCCCCTTTGTAGAAATGGAGTGGGGTAGCGATGCTTACACCCTCATGAAGCAAATTAAGCAAATTTTTGACCCGAGCGGCTTGCTCAACCCAGGCGTTATTTTAAATAACGACGCACAGGTCCATGTTAAAAATATTAAACCATGCCCGGTTGTGGATGATTTTGTCGATAAATGTATTGAATGTGGTTTCTGTGAAAAAACCTGTCCAACATCAGCACTTAATTTCTCTCCACGTCAGCGTATTGCGGTATTACGTGAGATTGAACGCCTGGAACAATCTGGCGATAAAAAAGCGGCTGCTGAAATGCGTGCCAGTTCAAAATACGATGTTATCGACACCTGTGCGGCTTGTCAGTTATGTACGATTGCCTGCCCTGTTGATAACAGCATGGGCCAGTTAGTGCGTAAATTACGTACTCCGTATATCACTACCACAGAACAAAAAGTACTCGACTTCCAGGCGAAGCACTTTGGTGCGGTTAACCAAGTCATCAGTACTGGGTTTGATATTTTAGGCATTCTTCATAAAGTGACCGGTGACACCATCACCAACTCACTGATGAATGCTGGCCGAATGATCACCAAAGAAGTGCCTTATTGGAATCCTGACTTCCCTAAAGGCGGTAAAGTCGCCAAGCCATCGGCGCATAAGCCTAATCAACAGACTGTGTTGTACTTCCCAGCTTGTGGTGGCAGAACCTTTGGTCCTACACCAAAAGATCCTGACAACCGCACACTACCGGAAGTGGTGATTACGTTACTTGAACGTGCCGGTTACAATGTGATTATTCCAGACAATACTCGTCATTTATGTTGTGGCCAAATGTGGGAATCAAAAGGTGACTTTAAAAATGCCGACGCCAAGCGTGATGAACTTATTGATGCGCTAAGCAAGTTGTCTGACAACGGTAAAGTGCCGGTTGTTGTTGATGCATTATCTTGTACTTATCGCACGCTAACCGGTAACCCTAAAGTGGCCATTACCGACCTCGTCGAGTTTATGCACGATAATTTACTGCCTAACATGACCATCACCAAAAAATCTAACGTGACCTTACATCAAGGCTGTAGTGCCCGTAAGATGAAGCTAGAACCAAAACAACAAGCCATTGCTGATGCGTGTGCGAAGCATGTTGTATTACCAGCTGGGATCACTTGTTGTGGTTATGCGGGTGAGAAAGGGTTGTACAAACCTGAAATCAACGCCAGTGCCTTACGTAATATCAAAAAACTCATTCCAGCGGAAACCAAAGAAGGGTATTACGCTAACAGAATGTGTGAAGTGGGATTAACCCAACATAGCGGTATTTCGTATCGTCACTTAGCATACTTGTTAGAGGAATGTACTCGCTAACCTGCTAAGTATGATTAACGCGGTAAAAACAAAATGGGCATTGATAATTTATCAATGCCCATTCTTTATTGGATTATTGCTGATTGATTAGGTCAATAACATTCAAATAGCTGCTGTTGAAGTGTGTCGCCATCGAGCGGGTTGCCGCTAATGATTTCGATGCGTGAATCAAGCGCATCATCTAGTTCGTCGAGGGTTAATTTATCATCGACCATATTGACACTGAGAATACCGTCAAAGGTAATCACAATGGCTTTTAATCTTATAACATTTAACGATTTTACTGACTCTACCCACGCCATAAAACGTTCAAAGACAGCACTGCGTTGACTGTCTACAATCCAACCGTAACTAAAACAGCACTCACCTTGATTGGTTTTATAAATATAGCCCTGTTCAGCGAGCTGTTGCTGTAATTTATCGTCACCCGAGGTTGGTGTTACCATCGGCAATAACCATTGGTCAGCGGTTCGGGACAATAAAAGACTAGACTTCAATGTTGGCGCAAAGTTGCTTCTTGCCTGGTCGCTACGGCGAGTTAATAATTTAATGATCTGCTGCAGTTGCTCTTTTTGATTAAAATAATCATCACGCTTAATAATCGGTGTATTTGCTCTACCTAATCTCGCCATCAATTCGATTAAGTGTTGCTGTTCTTGCTCACCATATTGCTGAGCTTTGTTAGCAATCACAATGTCGGCAATTTGCAACTGTTGAATAAAAATGTCATGGCTGTAATAGCGGCTGTCACTGACCTTACGAGCATCGACTAAACACACTGTGGTCTGCACATTTATCACCTGCTGCAAATGCGCTGCTTGTAATAATTTGACGATTTCTGCCGGGTGGCCAAGCCCGGTAGGTTCAATCAATAACCTATCAGGCTTAGCCTGTTGAATAATCTGGTTTATCGCAACTTGAGTTGGCACGCCAGCGGCGCAGCAAAGGCAACCACCTGGTACTTCTTTAATCACCACATTTGCAACAGAGCCGGCATTGAGTAAGCCGCCGTCTATGCCAATCTCGCCAAACTCATTGACTAAGACCGCCCACACTTCATGTTCAGGTTTATTGGCCAGCAAGGCTTTAATGAGCGTGGTTTTACCCACACCCAAAAAGCCAGTAATAATATTGGTGTTTATTGGTTTAGTGATCATTTCTTCGCTTTAGCAGCATACTTACCTTTACGCATGGGTTTTGCGGCGCCTTGAGGCGGCTTTCCGCGTTTATGCTTAAAAGCTTTCTTGGGTTTTTCAGGGCTGACATCTCGATATCTAGCGGGCAATGGTGCCCCTTCTTCATAGCCATTTGGGATCAGTGTCGGTAACGTTTGGCCAATAAGCTGTTCAATATCATTGAGTAATTCAAGTTCTTGGGGGCTCACTAAAGAAATAGCTTCACCCGCTAACCCAGCGCGGCCTGTGCGGCCAACACGGTGAACATAATCTTCACACTCTTCAGGCAACTCAAAGTTAATCACCCGTGGTAAAGCTTGAATATCGAGACCTCGAGCGGCTAAGTCTGTGGCAATTAACACTCGTAACTGCCCTGCTTTAAATTCTTCTAAAGCGCGATTACGTGCGCCTTGGCTTTTATCGCCATGGAATACCGCTGATTTAATGCCGTCTAACGACAATTCACGCAATAAATGTTCTGCCGTTTCTTTGCGACTAGTAAACACCATCACTTGTTGCCAGTTGTGTTTACCAATAAGCTCTGACAACAATTCGGCTTTGCGACGGGCATCGACTCTATATACTTGCTGAGCAACGTTCGCAGCAGTTGTGTGGGTCTCAACGTGAACATATTCAGGTTGGTTAAGCATCTTAGCCGCAAGGCTTTTAACATCGTCAGAAAAGGTGGCAGAAAACATCATGGTTTGATGTTGTTTCGCAATAAGGCGTTTGACCTTTTCAATGTCTTTTACAAAGCCTAAATCAAGCATGCGGTCGGCTTCATCTATCACCAGGTGAGTCACAAATGATAAGTCCAATTCATGTTGGCCGATGATGTCAAATAAGCGTCCAGGGGTTGCCACTAACACATCAACGCCCTGCTCTAATGTTTTACGTTGCGGATTAATGCTGGCACCGCCGTAAACGGCTAAACTAGAAAGGTCGCTAAATTGGCTGTATTTAATGAGGTTTTGTTCAATTTGAATCGCAAGCTCACGCGTTGGCGTCATGATCAGCACGCGCAAGCGCTGACTGGGTATAATGTCTGCGATAGGCTGCTGCAGTAATTGATGTAACAGCGGCAACGCAAATGCAGCCGTTTTACCGGTACCGGTTTCGGCACTGGCCAACACATCTTGCCCATTTAGCGCTAGAGGGATCACCGCTTGTTGGACAGGGGTTGCGGTGTGATAACCAGATTGATCAATCGCATCTAGCAATAATTGCGATAACCCTAGCGAAGTAAATGACATAACAGACTCAATAAACAATAAAATAAGGCGCTATTGTATCGTATTCACTATTTCAATTGTACTTGATATTACGCTCATAGCTGACGTATATGACTATCGATAAGGTTTATCATTCGAACAAACTCAATCAACAAACATAAACAGTCTTTAGCCACTGACAAGCTCATTTAATCTCATTGGCGCAACATATTGCTGCATATATTTATTTTCAAATTCTTCGCTACATAAAGCATGCGAAAACAAATAGCCCTGGCCATAATCACAACCGGCAAACTCCAATAAGTTTCGTTGTTGTTCCGTCTCAATACCTTCGGCAATCACTTTCATGCCCAATTTGTGGGCCATCACGATAATCGCTTCACACAAACTTAAATCGTTACTGTCTGGGGTGAGGTTATTCACAAACGACTTATCAATTTTAAGGTAATCGATATTGAATTTTCGTAAATAGGATAATGAAGAATACCCAGTACCAAAGTCATCTAACGACACTTCAAGCCCAGCCTCACGATAAGCTAGCAACTTGGCTTCGACATTTTGTTCTTTTTCTAACAGCAAACCTTCGGTAATTTCGATGCAAATGTTTTTTGCATCGACATGCTGTTCAGCCATTTGTGATAACCAATCGCTGACGTCGGTAGTGTCATCTCTAAACTGTATCGGTGATTTATTAATGCTTATCTGAATATCAACGTTAAAGCGTTGTTTCCATTTAGCCGATTGTGCAACCGCCTGACTAAACACCCAGTTACCAATCTCGATAATCATCCCAGTCTCTTCTGCAATAGGGATAAAGTCGGCAGGGGAAACAAACCCCATGGTTGGATGGTTCCAGCGAATCAGCGCTTCTACTTTAACAATATCCTCACTGCCCAGTTCAACAATAGGTTGATAATACAGCTCGAATTGTTGTTGAAGGATGGCATTCTTTAACTCTTGTACCAGTAGCATGCGTTTTTGGGCATCGTTTTGCATTGCAGGGGTAAAATAATTAAAGCGATTTCGACCATGCGTTTTTGCTGAATACATGGCTTGATCGGCGTTTTTAAGCAAGGCCTCAGTCGTGGTAGCATCATCTGGAAATAGCGTGATGCCGATACTGCCACTAATGTAAGCTGTCTGTTGACCTAAAATATAAGGTTCTGCAAGGCGTTTAAGAATTTGGCTAGCCACCCGCTCCACCCCGTGATTATCATCCAGATTGGTTAATACAATGGTAAATTCATCCCCGCCTAAACGCGCCACCACATCGGTCTCCCGTACGCTGCTTTTCAAACGTTCAGCCGTTTCTAACAACAAAATATCGCCCATATCGTGGCCTAGTGTGTCATTAATCTCTTTGAAGTAATCTAGATCTAAAAACATCAAGGCAAAGTGATTATGCTGTCGGTCACTGTGCAGTACTTCTTTGGTTAAAAACTCTAATAACATTCTGCGGTTAGGCAAGCCTGTAAGGGCATCATAGTTAGCTTGGCGCCAAATGAGTTCTTCCGTTTGCTTTTTCTCGGTAATATCTGAAAATAGCGCCACATAACGTGCTGATTGCGTTTTAGTTTGGCTAATTGAGTTTATCGTTAACAGAATAAGGTAGTTTTCACCATTTTTACGCCGCATCCATACTTCACCTTGCCAACGCCCTAACTGATTGAGCTGTTTATCAAGCTGATCGTAAAAGCGCTTAGGCTGAAGTTCAGATTGAAATACCCGCAAATTTTGCCCCTGGATTTCATCTCGATGAAACCCAGTAATCAATGAAAAAGCGGGATTAGAGTCAACAATAGTGCCATCTGATGTAAATACACTCATCGCTTCACTGGAGTTTTGATATACCGACGCAGCTACATTAAGCGACTCCTCAACCTGTTTAATATCGGTAATGTCACTCAAAGTGCCGCAAACACGCAGTGGTCTTCCTCTATCATCAATATCGACGACCTTCCCTGTCTGTAAAATCCATCGCGTTTCACCCATTAAATTGATCAGTTGGTACTCTATCCTTTGACTGGTACATCGGCCTCGGCGTACATCAATGATTGATCGTAAAAAACGGAACTTATCTTGCGGATGAATCGCATCAACCCAAATTTTAGGTGTTTGGTTTAACTCAGCCACGGAACAACACAAAATATCTGCACTATAACGATTAATCTTCATGGCCTGGCTGTCAACGTCCCAGTCCCAAACCCCTAATTCACTGCTGTCGAGTACCAGATCCAATTGCTCTTTACTTTGTAATAAGGCTTGCTCTGCTTTTTTTTGTTTGGTGATGTCAAGAAAACCGGCAATCACCAAAAAGCCGTTATTTTCGACATTGCGTCTGCACGTTATGGTGATATGGGTGTAAATAATGGACCCGTCTTTCGCCACAAAACGTTTGTCCATTTCATATTCATCAATGTCGCCCTTCACCATCTTGTCGTATAACAATAAGTCTTTATTTAAATCATCTGGATATGTTAATTCTACCCAAGTGCGCGCTTTTAACTCACTCTCTGTGTAACCAAACATTTGGCACAAATATGGATTCACTTTAAGCCAATATTTAGCTTTAGAAGTAATCGATATACCAATATTACCGATATCGAATTGATTTTTAAAAAGAAAGTCTTCTTGAAGCTTTACCTGCATGTCGCGTTCACGAAATACTATTTTCGCCAGTAAGTGACCTATCACCATGGTTAACAGTGGAAATATAATTAAGATCGGCAATGAGACTTGTAATAACGAGTCAATGGCTTGATTGAGCGGTAATAACAATAACGATGACAACAAAACAAGGTGAACAACAACACCAAATAGATAAAACGCTCGTTTACTAATTTGATCAAGGTGGTCTTTGCGGTAATGGCGCCAAATAGCTCCCATAAAACCACTGCAGAATAACATCAGGATCCCGACCAACGCCCCAGAGCCCCCAAGGTTGTATCGATATAACGCCATGCAAGCCGAAGCGATAATGGTAGGAATAAACCCAAAAAACAACCCAGAAAGACACAAAAGTACAGAACGAGTATCGAACAGTAGCCCTTCTTGGAAAGCGAATGGATTCATCATAATAATCACACCAAAGATACCAATCAGCACACCCATGCTAAATTGCCATGCAAATAAGTGAGATTGACGTTGATGAGAAGGAAAAAGCGAATACAAGTATACCAACGCTAACAACAGCGCAGCATTTTCGAAAAAAGAGAAAAAGATATTCAGATTTACCATCTACACATTCCCTTAAGCATCCTTAACAAGCTCATTTGCATCCTTGCAGTCTTTAATTAGTGTAGCAGAATCAAACAAATGACATGATTCTTTTGTACTTTATACCGTATGAGAGGTCATTAATAAATGCCAAATAGCATTTATTAAAAGAACTCAACTTGATGATTCACCATGTTAGCACTCGCTAGGCGATTATTTCATCTTATCAAACTACCGTTATCACCACCAATTGATACCCCATAAAAGACAAACTAAGCCTTGATCACAGTTTGCCATCAAAACACCGACTATGTAGTAAAAGCACCGACAATTAATGCGTTACAGATCGTTATTTAGAGGTGAATCACACAATATCCTTCACCATGTTGGTACTTTTACTACAGAGAAAATTTAAAATTAACATACAGGGGTTCTACTTATGGCGACTAAATTTTTTATTCCAAGTGTCAACATACTCGGTCAAGGCAGTGTCGATGAAGCCATTAATGATATTAAAGCGCTCGGCTTTACTAAAGCATTAATCGTAACTGATAAACCATTAGTCAATATCGGCCTAGTGGCCAGAGTACAAGACAAACTAAATACCCAGGGTATTGAAGTGGTGATCTTTGACGGCGTACAACCAAATCCTACAACAGGCAATGTTACTGCGGGGCTAGAGTTACTCACCAGTAATCAATGTGACTTTATTATCTCTTTAGGCGGCGGCTCACCGCATGATTGTGCTAAAGGCATCGCGCTTGTAGCAACAAATGGCGGTCATATCAAAGATTATGAAGGTGTTGATGTGTCTAAAAAGCCACAAATGCCGCTGGTTGCCATTAACACCACTGCAGGCACCGCGAGTGAAATGACTCGTTTTTGTATTATTACCGACGAAGCCAGACACATTAAAATGGCCATCGTTGATAAAAATACCACGCCGATTTTATCAGTAAACGATCCTGAACTGATGTTAGAAAAGCCAGCTGCATTGACCGCAGCAACGGGAATGGACGCGCTAACTCACGCTATTGAAGCTTATGTATCTATTGCCGCAAACCCCATTACTGATGCTTGTGCAATTAAAGCTATCGAACTTATCAAAGCAAACTTAGTCAACGCCGTTAAAAAAGGTGATGACATTAATGCCAGAGAACAAATGGCCTATGCGCAATTCCTAGCGGGTATGGCATTCAATAATGCCAGTTTAGGTTATGTGCACGCTATGGCACATCAATTAGGTGGGTTCTATGACCTACCACACGGTGTATGTAATGCTTTACTATTGCCTCATGTTCAAGCTTATAACGCTCAGGTTGTGCCTCAACGCTTAAGTGATGTGGCCAAAGCAATGGGTGTTGATGTGAGTTCATTAACCGCTGAGCAAGGGGCCAGTGCCGCAATTGACGCCATAAAAACATTATCAGTAGCCGTTAATATTCCTGCCAATCTAACCGAGTTAGGGGTTAAAGCAGAAGACATTCCAACGCTAGCAGATAACGCCTTAAAAGATGCTTGTGGCTTTACTAACCCTAAACAAGCGACGCATGAGGAAATTTGTCAGATTTTTACTAACGCACTATAAAGGTTAAATTTAGCTTCACGTTTTAACGCTCTCAGCGTGCTGAGAGCGTTATTTTTATGCGAGTAAACTCTCGGCTTTTAAATCGAATATTCAACAATGACAATAGGTTATTTATAATTTAGTAAAAAGTGATGCATAGATCTAAGTTCTCGAAATAACCATTGACCAAAACAAAAAATAAGGACTATGATGAAACCACTTAGATAGCGAATAGGTAGGTAAATAATGACAGCAATCACTCATGTATATAATTACACCGTTCGATGCCCGCACTATAAAGAAAATGAAAAACCCGCAACATGGCTCAACCATATCGAAGTTAATCAATCTTGTGAAATCGCATTAGATCGCATCACCAAATGGCATAACCTTTCAGGCACAAAATCTTTTGAACTCAATGATTTTGTCGTGAGAAAAGCAGATAACGAAGAAGCTTATTTTGCCATGCAAAGTAGCCGACTAAAGCATGATGGACATGCGTTAGTCACTTTCAAAATATATTTAGATAACTGCTGCCAAGAAGCCTCTCCAAATACGATTATGGAGCACTTAATCGAAGATTATCAGCACCGTATTGCTAAAGTTGAATAAGCATTACAGTCCAATTCAATGACAGCTTGTACATTGATATAACGAATTTTCAGGAGCAAATAATCCCTTTATTTGCTCCTTTTGTTTCAAACTTAAGCCGCATTTGCACGCATACCGTGTGGGATAGGCAACCCATTTTCATTAATATTCACAAACACCATTTTATCTATAAACGCGATAGGGGCATGATTCACTTTATTGCGAATTTTACAACGCACGGTCACCGAGCTTTGTCCAAGACTAACGAGCTCAAAACCAAATTCAATAATGTCACCCACATAAGCTGGCGCCATAAAGTTAATTTCAGAAATGACTTTAGCAATATGAAATTGGCTGCGCATTTGGCAACTGGCAAAAATAGTCGCTTCTTCATTCACCCAGCTGAGTAATTGTCCGCAACACAAACTTTGGCTACTGTTAAGGTTAATTGGCATAACCATATGGCGTGTAAAATATTTCATGATGACCTCGCGATTTATCTATTCATTTTATGCCACCAGGCATATACCTCATAATAGGTAGCAACGTTCAGGCCAACTATTTACCTGTTATTATTCAATTAGATAAAATCCACGACCAACATAACAACGTAAAAATGCTCGAATTAAAGGCAATTATGCACCAAAAAAATACAAAGACCGCATTGCGGCCTTGGTATTTAACAAGTAGCTTATGTTACTTAACAAGGAGGATAGCTTGCTTGAGCTCATGAACAAATGTGGTGATGTCGTGCTGGTTGATATCATTATGTGTCACGAGACGTAATTGCTGACTAGCGCTGATTAATATCCCTTTACGACTTAACGCATGTGCTAACACAATTGGATTAATATGTTCTGCTAGCTTGGCAAATACCATATTGGTTTGCACGCTTGCAATATCGACATTTAGCTCGGGGATGTCCGCCAATAATAGTGCTAAACGTTTCGCATTGTGATGGTCTTCTGCCAGGCGATCTACTTGCTCAGTCATGGCTAACTTAGCCGCTGCGGCTATGATCCCCGCCTGTCTCATGCCACCACCGAGCATTTTGCGCCATCGCGTCGCTTTAGCGATTAATCGCTCATCGCCTAACAAAATCGAACCAATAGGCGCACATAAACCTTTAGAGAGACAAATGGAAACCGAGTCAAAATATTGAGTAATATCAGCAATCGCAATCCCTTGAGCCACAGCAGCATTCGCGACCCGCGCACCATCTAGGTGTATTTTTAAGCCACGATTAAAAGCCAATGTTTGCGCTTGTGCTAAATAATCTTGGCTAAGCACTTTACCACCAATAGTGTTTTCTAAACTCAATAAGCGAGTGCGGGCAAAATGCACATCATCAGGCTTAATTGCGGCTTCGATGTCACTGAGTAAAATACTGCCATCCGCTTGATTATTTAGCGGTTGAGGTTGAATACTGCCTAAAACGGCTGCTCCGCCACCTTCAAACTTATAATTATGTGCTTGCTGGCCACACAAATATTCATCACCACGTTCACAATGAGCCATAAGAGCCAACAAATTAGCTTGAGTGCCCGAACTGACAAATAATGCACCGTCAAAGCCAAACATGTCAGCGGCCATGTCTTGCAAACTATTAACCGTGGGATCATCACCGTAAACATCATCACCCACTTCAGCTTGTGCCATCGCTGCACGCATAGCTTGGGTGGGTTTAGTTACGGTATCACTTCGAAAATCAATCATGAGTTACTCTATTTTATCAAAGGTATATTGTTAAACAGTCAAATAGACTATTTGGCTGCTGCAATCTCGGTAAGCGCGGTTAATGCTGCATCATAATCAGGGTGTTCACTCACTTCAGTAACCAGCTCGTGATATTTTAAAATGCCCTGGGCATCAATGATAAAAATAGAACGTGCAAGTAGACCGCGGTCTTTAATTAACAAACCGTATTTTTCACCAAAGTCACGCCATACAGAATCCGACAGCACTTTAATCTTATCTACATTTTCAGTTTGGCAAAAACGTTTTTGAGCAAAAGGTAAGTCTTCACTTACCGTTAGCATTACGACATCTGCGCTAAAGTTAGCAAACTCTTTATTAAACCGTTTGGTTTGTAATGCGCAAACTCCGGTATCTAGACTGGGTACTGCACTGATGAGTACCGTTTTACCTTTAAAGTCACTTAAGCTAATAGGATTAAACTTCTCGTCGACCACTTTAAACAGTGGCGCTGGAGCTCCTATGTTAGGTATTTGACCTTCAAGTGCGACAGGATGACCACCCATCGTAATCATGGTTTTATCACCAGCAAAGCTGAGACTACTGACAACAGACGCTGATACTAAGGTCATTACTGCAAGGGTCGTGATTAATTTCATACAAACTCCTGGTATAAAAAAACCAGCAAATGCTGGTTTTTGTTGATAAACATACGTTGCCGTAATTTATTTTGCTGGAACTTCTTTCACATGTAAATCCATTTGTGGGAATGGAATTTCAATTTCAGCAGCATCTAATGCATTTTTGATTTGCTCAAGCAATTCAAAGCGAACTGGCCAGTAGTCACCAGTGCTAACCCAAGGACGTACCACAAAGTTAATTGATGAATCTGCAAGCTCAGCTAAACCAATTGTGTATCCTGGATCTTTCAATACTAATGAGTGGCTATCTAATACATCAGCAATAACTTTCTTGGTTGTTGCAATATCAGCAGTGTAAGACACACCGATGGTTAAATCGATACGACGCTTTTCTAATGCTGAATAGTTAGTGATTGTGCCGTTCATGATGGCTGAGTTAGGTGCAATAATCACTTTGTTGTCACCCGTGCGTAAACGTGTTGAGAAAATAGTAATTTCATCAACAACACCCGCAGTACCTGCCGCTTCAATAAAGTCACCAACACGACATGGACGGAATAACACCATCAACACGCCTGAAGCAAAGTTAGATAAAGAACCTTGTAATGCCAAACCAACAGCTAAACCGGCGGCACCGATAACGGCAACAAGTGACGCGGTTTGTACACCAACCTGACCCAGTGTAGCGATTATGGTAAATACAAACACCAATGCCCAGGCTAAGTTTCCAACAAATGATACAACCGTCGCATCAACTTTACGGCTGTTTAACACTTTAACCGTTACGCGTTTTGCAACGCCAGCAAGATATTTACCTATAATAAAGATAACAATTGCGGCTAACGCTTTTAGACCATATGTCATAAAGAACTCTGGTGCTTTCTCTATTAGTCCGTCTAAACCTTCTAGGTGTTCCATTTTTCTCTCCCTTAAATTAGCAGAATTATTCTGCCGAAATGATGAACTCAACTCTCCGATTACGCTGACGCCCTTCTACTGTGGCATTATCCGCTGCCGGCTTTTTGTTACTCATCCCCACAACATCAATTGATGCGGGTTGAAATTGGTATTCATTAATCAATAATTCTTTAATCGCATTAGCACGCTTAAGTGATAACGCCATGTTAATTGCTTCACTACCTAAAATATCGGTGTGCCCTTCTAAACGAACACTCACTTGAGGGTGCTGCTCAATATATTGTTGCACTCTAACCAGTGTTGGGCGCTGAGTTAGCAACACATTAGCTTTATCAAAGTCAAAATACACTGGCTGAAGGATTGAACCAAAACAATCTGCGGCAACATTAACATCAGGTTGTTGTCGACATTGTTCGGCAATTAATGCGGCATTATTAGTAATAGTTGCACCAATTTCGCCTTCATCAAACTCATCGTCATCGTCGCCATCTTCATCAACAATCAAGATGTCAGTATCAATACAACCATTGGCCATAACCACAGTATTGACCGGTGTGTCTTTGCAGGCATCTTTCTTGTCAGGGACACCATCAAAATCGGTATCGACCCAAGCCAATGCGCTGTGAGTAAAAAAGATGAAAGTGAACAATGTCAAAGTACGAACGATAGTCATAAGAACCCCTTCGACATAGTATCGAGATGCATGAATAAAACATATTTTAACTGTTTATCAACAAAATTAAAAGACAATACTTAATAATCAATACCTTGCAAAACAGCTGTCACAAAAATGTCATTGTTATATGGTAAGTCTATCGGCCGCGTATCAAAAAACCTAATCGATTAACCGCTCACATTACATTCAAAAACTTACAACTCACTAACAAGTAACCCTTTTTATTTTTAGTACGGACACAATTGCTAACAGGGTTAACCTCTCTGTTCCCCGCATTAACATTGACTTTATCGCCGCTAAAAGGGTATATAAGGTTAGCTTTTTGGTGTTTGGTCAGCTTTTAGCATCAAAATGACATAATTTCTTATAAAAATTAACCAATAAGGTCGCTCAGCAATGCAATCGCTTTAATTTTGTTCTTTTTCACAAGAACGGGTTGAGGTGCATTACTAGACGATCAATGCAAACAAATAATTTCTGTGTCGACATTTTCGCACAGGCAATCACAAGCTTAAGGTGGAAGACTTAATGAGTGAAGCAAAACCACAAGGAACGATGTTTGGACACCCTAAAGGGCTGTTCTTACTGTTTACAACGGAATTATGGGAACGCTTTAGCTACTATGCTATGCGGGCAATCCTGGTACTTTATTTAGTTGATAAAGTTCAAACAGAAGGCGGTCACGGGCTTGGCTGGAGTCAAGCTGATGCTATTTCGCTATATGGCACATTTACTGGTTTGGTATATTTAACCCCGCTGATTGGTGGATGGCTAGCAGATGCTCATTTGGGGCAACGCAAAGCAATCTATATTGGCGGCTTTTTGATGGCTGCTGGACAATTTTTATTAGGTACTCCTCATGCATGGGTACCTGGCATGGAAATCGAAATGTTTTATTTGGGCCTAGGTACCTTAATATTAGGTAACGGCCTTTTCAAACCAAATATCTCAACCATGGTTGGTGATCTCTACGAGGAAGGTGATCATCGTCGTGACGGTGCATTTACTATTTTCTACATGGGTATCAACGTCGGAGCTTTCTTATCTGGTATCGTTGTAGGCTCTGTAGTTGCAGCATACGATGGTAATTTCCAAGCTGGCTTTATTTGTGCAGGTATCGGTATGATTGCATCTTTAATCATCCAATTTTTCTTCGCGCAAAAACTCCTTGGTGATATCGGTACTGTACCTGCTGCTAAACTTGAGCAAAGCAAAAATGAAGCAAAAGGCGAAGTTCGCAAAGAACCGTTAACTAAAATTGAACGTGACCGTATTAAAGTCATCATGGTAATGGGTTTATTTACCATCGTTTTCTGGGCTGGCTTTGAGCAAGCCGGTGGTTTAATGAACTTGTTCACTAACGATTTTACTGACCGTATGATTGGCTCATGGGAAGTTCCTACCACTTGGTTCCAATCACTTAACGCGATGTTCATTGTTCTTTTCGCACCAGTTATTGCCTCAATTTGGATTAAACTTGGCAAAAATGAACCTAACTCACCTGTCAAATTTGCTTTAGGCTTATTCTTTTTAGCCGTAGGCTTCTTGTTTATGATAGGTGCTGTACTTGAAATGGGCGGCGACGCATCAGTCAAGTCAAGTATGTGGTGGTTAGTGGGAGCTTACTTCTTCCACACTATGGGTGAACTGTGTTTATCACCTATTGGTTTATCAATGGTGACTAAGCTTGCTCCACTGCGTATAGCTTCGTTAATGATGGGTGCATGGTTCCTGTTTATTGCTGCAGCAAACAAAATTGGTGGTCTAGTAGGCTCATTAATTGGTCATGGTGGTAGTGTTGAAGACCAATTAGCTAACGCAATGGCAATCTTTGCCGGTATCGCGATTACGTCTGTACTTTCAGGTATTATATTATACCTAATGGCAGATAAGCTGGTTGATTGGATGCATGGCGCTGAAGGTAAGCACGATTCTGAAGAGCAAGTTTTAGAAGAAGAAATCGCTGTTACTGCTGAGCATGAAGCAATTAAGCGTTAATAAAGTCGATTATAAAGTGATGGTTTAACCATAATCATTACGATAAAAAATCCCCTCCAAGTTAACTTGTGAGGGGATTTTTTATCTGGTCCTAGTGACAAGACAACTGCATAAAGCCACCCGCATTGATGTCCGACTGATAAATCAAGCCAGTAAAACGGTTATCCAGCAACTGTTGCTTGTGTTGTTGATGATAAGTACCAATGCATAATTTCTCATCTATCAATAGCGTACGTCTTTGTATGCCAGCTTGATACCAATTAGCATCGCCCAATTGCAGCGCGCTAGGTAATACTAACGGCATCAAGTCATTACCATGACGTAAATAGCATCGCAAGCCATTACCCGCTTGACCGACTGTCACGGTGTACTGCTGTAAATCAACGCAAACATAAATAATATCGGTCAAGATGTGCAAACCTGAGTTCACCATTCGCTTGTTCAAGTAAGCGAGCATATTTGCAGGTTCAATCAAAGTTGTACTTAAACCATTTCTAAATAACTTCAGTTTTTGGTTAACAAAACTGCGCAGTAATACACAACCAAATGCTGCGCTATTGTCTTCGGGATGGAAATGCGCCATATACATGACTAAGTGATGTTCACCGACCATGGTTGAATCAATAAAGTAAGCACTGACATCATTATTTTTAAATAGACTGTAATCAATGACTGCATGAGGGTAATCGATATGAGAAGCAGGAAAAAGCTGTTGTTGGACACTTTTCGCGGCTTGCGCGTTTTGCTCAAGCTGTTGTAAGTTTTCGGTTAATTCCAGGTAAGATAGCTCATTCATTTCATGTAAATGTGATTGTCCACTGGCATTCATGGGGGTTGATGCCGTGAGCATAGCCTGAATAATTGCGTGTTCGATAATGAATAAATCGGCAATGGGTTTTGTCAGGTAATCACTCGCTCCTGTGCGCAAAGCTTCTACCACATCAGACATAATATCGTTACCTGATATCACAATGAATGGCACCGCGGGATTAATGGCTTGCATTTGTTTAAGCATAGGAAGCCCACCAAGACTTGGCAGGCCGAGATCGGCAATCACAATATCAAATAGCGTTTGGGAAAAAGCCGTTACGCCTTGAGGACCATCACATGCTTGGTGAACCCGAGCCCCTTGTCCTTGCAAAAAATCAGCAACGACTTGACGAAATATCGGGTCGTCCTCAACAAAGAGGATATCGACATCAGTTAACGCCATACTACAACCCCGCAAAGAATGCTGTCGGGGTTGTTACACGTCCCGACTATTCTAGCTCATCTAGAAATTCATCAAGTAACTCGTCGTCATCTTGATTTGAAGGCATATCACCATCGTACACTTTGTAATCCATATGCTGTAAGTAAGCATCTTTAGCAAAGGCATAAGGATCAAGAGCATTATCGAGTAACCTTTCTTGATCAATCGCTTCTGCTCGAGAATGAAGCCCTTTAAGCCCCCATTTAAGCACTGATTGCCAGAAGGTCAGTTCCGATAAAGGAAAGTATAGACTATCAACCCAATCGGATGCGATTTCTCTTGTCACAAAAGGGCCATAAAAAGGTGCCATAAAATAGGGACCATTGGGTACACCGTAATAGCCCAACACTTCGTTAAAATCATCTTGTTTACGAGGCATTCCCATCATCTCAGCAACATCGATAACCCCTAGCAGACCGATAGTGGTATTGACGGTAAAACGTCCACCAGCGTTGGCTGCCCAGCCCCATTTTCCTTGGAGGGTATTGTTAACAAGTGAACTGGGTTCTTCCAGATTATAGACAAAATTAATCACCCCAGTCCTTATTGGGTTAGGCACATAGTTTTTATAACCATGAGCAACTGGCCTAGCGATATATTTATCGAGAAATAAATAGTTAAAATCCCACATTGTTCGGTTGATTTCTTCAAACGGATCGCGAGGATCGTTGTAAGTAATCTCAATCGCAGGTTGCGGTGTGGTGGTAACTTGAGGCGTTTCACTCTCGGCATACACTGGTATGCTAAAAGCAACAATCACCTGAAGTAATATCCATTTATACTTCATAAAACTCTCTTAAAAATGACAAAAGGGCCTACTCAACAAACTGCTAATTTTGTCTTTTTACTAAAGCAATTTTTGTTCAAGTCGATATAATTTAACGGGCTTCAGCAAGGCTTTACCTTGATATGTTAATTCTGGAGCACATTAAGCTTGTTCTGTTACCTGCAATCATCAACAAAATAAATTTTGATGCAATGAATTGCCCCAATAGTAGTAACAAGAGCGCTAAGGATACTGCCACTATTGACAATATCAATCAAAAATTTGTAAATGATGGTTATATTAACCGTTCGATGATTATTTTTTTAGCCGCATTTTGTCTTGTTCGCATCATAGGATATGTATGGTTTTGCCTACCACAAATACCGCAACGGCGGTTATCGCCCCAGCACCACCAAAACCTGCCAGCGCAAGTCAAACCAACACACCAGAAAATCAACAAGCTCAAAACACATCTGCTAGCACAAAAAACCTTGAACCCAACATAAAGTCCGATCTTTCAGCTTTATTACTGCCGGTGCAAATACAACAAAAACAGACAACAACGAACAGTAGCACCCAAGTAACTCTGAACATTCAAGACCAACAGTATCAACTTAATAAGACCGCCGAACTGCAAAAATTATTACAGCAAACCTCTCAAGTTGTCATAGCAAGTGATCAAGCTAAGCTCGTCGCAAAACTTGCTGCGTCTCAAATAACAACACCAGCGGAATTAGCTCAACAAAATACACCACAACAGACTACACAGCAGCAAGCGACACAACAAATAGCGTCGAGCAATAAACCTATCTCGACTCAAATCATTTTGTTAGCGCAAACTGTACAATTTGCCTTACCCCAGCCATTAACAGAATTAGCCAAACAAAATGGTGTATCGACGCAGCAATTAGTGTCTTTAGCATCAAGAGCTCAGGGCTATCCATTACCCACAGCGCTAATCGCCCAGGGGCAACTTACATTTACGGATGGACCCAGCCTCAAGCTTCCTAACAATATTGTATTAAACGATGGTCAATACCTTGCTAAAGTGGTCTTTAATCAACAACAATTACAACTCGCATTAACCCCTGTTATTGGGGAAGTGAAAGTTGACTTGCTTAAGCAAGCTCCCATCCTAACCTCGTTGCAGCAAGATAATATCGTCATAACCAAAAATGAACCGGCACAGATTTTAAGCCAATTTTTAAAAAAGCTCGAAGCGACCCCGCTGGTTTCTGCCAACGCTAATCAAACTAACATCAATAAAACCGATTCAAATGCAGTATCGCCAGCAAGTCCAGCGAATACGCTTACTCAACATTTAAAAACAGGTGACAATATTCAGCAAGGACAAATAGCATCGTCAACAAAAGTCGATACGTTAACGGTAAAAGCTGACACCACGAATAGCCATTTACAACAATCACCTGCAACCCTGACGTCCTCGCAGGACAAAAACAGTATTGCTCAAGGCTCAAACCAACTAACAAATAACAACAATGATGCTGATAACAAAGCGGTGAGCACTCAAACAAACGAAGCCAAAAGCAGCATCAATAAGACATCAGCACAGGCAGCATTACAACCCACTTTATCCGCTAATGCGTTAACCGGTAGCAAACAAACTAATGAGGTTTCAGCTCAAAACCAACAGCCTGCAGTCAATAAAGATCCTCAGCCTATCGAAGTGTTAAACAAAGCGTTGTCTAAAGCAGGAGCAATGCCAATAAAACAACAGCAAACCTTGCAAATACCCAACAGTCTGGCCACTGAATTACTTAAGCATTTACCGCAAATGAGCCCACACCCACTGAGTGTGTTAAGCGACCCTAACGTACTCGGTCATGAGCTCCACAGCCTGGCGGGATTAAACCTTGCGCAAACCTCATCACAGGCAAATAGCGCAATAGCCTCAACGCTATACTCTGGCGGAGCTATCACCACCCTATTTCAACTATTATTAGGGGTAAAAGCCAAAACGACAGGCTCAGGGATCAGTGCAAAATTGCAAGAACATCTCAATCAGTTGCAACAACGTACGCTCGCCAAGCTAACGGGTAACTCAGGCTTATTAGGTGCACTTGATAAGCTCGGGGGCGCGGATTCTATGGCACAACTTGCCGGCAGTATCGCAATGTATCAACAGGCAAGTGCCGACCCTAATCAAGCTTTGACTTGGTACTTTGCCTTACCCTACTCTATCAATCAACGAGATGAGCAGTTTGAGGGCAAATTTGAACAAGAAAATGAACAAGATAAAGACAAAATGAAAGGGTGGAAATTACAGTTAAAATTTAATTTAGCGCAAGGTACATTATTAATTTGTGCTCATAAACAAGGCGAAACACTCGACATACAATTTAAAGGCAACAATCAGGCGCTATTGGCAAGAGTGGATAATTTTAATGGCGCATTAGCAGAAAAAATCAGTCAAATTGGATTAACGCCTGGCACGTTTAGTACCCAATTAACCCAAATCCCCGCAACGCTACTGCCAGGGGATCACTTCTTGGTTAAAACCAGAGCTTAGCTAAAACCAGAGCTTAAGCATAAAGTACAAAAACAAGGGCCTAAGATGAATGACGAAACGAAAAAAACTCAACAAGCTGTCGCATTAAGTTTTGATGGTAAAAGTGCGCCTAAAATTACCGCCTCTGGTAAAGATCTCGTTGCAGAGGAAATCATCGCAATTGCCAAAAGCGCGGGTATACATATCCATCAAGATCCGCACTTAAGCGAATTTTTACAATTACTAGAACTTGGAGAAGAAATCCCCAAGGAGCTGTATTTGTTGATTGCTGAACTCATTGCATTTGTTTATATGCTCGACGGTAAATTTCCTGAGCAATGGAATAATCTCCATCAAAAAATTGTGGCCCAAGCCTAACCGCTAACCGCTAACCAACAACATGACAAAGGAATGAACTTCGCATTACAGTAAAAATTGATAGGCAAATTTGCAGATAATAAACACCCCACCTAACCCAAGCCCACCCAGGCACAATCCAGCTAATCGGTCTTGGTCAAATTCAAGCCAATCATTAAAGGCTGCATAGAATCGTAATGAAATGCCATACAGCACAATAACTGCAAGTGAAAGAAAACTATACAGATAATGTTCAGGGTAAAAAAACGTTAACAAGGGAATAAACGCCAACAGATAATCAGCGCCTTTATGTCCAAAGTCAGTTTTTGTTTCAACCGCGATATCTAGCAACATTTGCAGTGGGATCACGATAACGAGTAAGCCAAGTAACAAAAAAAAGTCCATTGTTACCCCTTTAATCCAAAGTATGCTTTCACCCGAAGTTGCGGGTGATGAGACACGTATATCTTATGAATAAAGGAACCAATAGCAGGGAGATATATTTCAAGATAATGTAAAAAATAGGCATTAAAACCAGGCAAGGATTGGCGCAGCAATGAAAAGACATCGCTAGAGGCCACAAAGATACAGGCGCGATAACGCAGGTATAGCGCAGAATAATCCATTATAAATTCCATTTAATCATGTTCATCCATTACAAATTTATTCAAAAAACTCAGAGCCTAAATTTGTTTTTAGCACTTACTTTATACCGTACTATTAAAATATAATCAATGCGTTACATCTAAAGTTTAATCCACAATAACTTTATATTGATAATGATTGCGTGTTACGGTGCATCACATAATTAACCGACAATACCTCTCAATATATTTGTTTGGCATATTATGTTCACTTTTTGTTGTTTAAATTTATATTGCACGCAATCATAATGTGGACCATGGTTTTATAACAATAGCCATTCAATGTAATCTGCGTAATCGCTAGCGGTAATACACCACGCAAATGAAATGAGAAAACTATGCTGATGAAAAAGAATCTATTGCTTGCACTCCTAGGGGCAATATCGTTACCTGCGGCGCAAGCTCAAATGGCCAATTTTGACGATTACGGTCCGCTAAGAGTGTATGCTCAATCACCAATGCAATCGATCAATCACACACCACTATTACGCTCAGGATTTTCATTACCTCAAGGACAGCGCGAATGGTATATCACAGCTAACATTGCCAGTATGTGGTCGGAATCAGATGTACTGCTGGCCGATTACTATCAAAATACTGTTACCGGTGGCATAAAATGGCAGATGTCTGATGCCCTAATGTTAGATGTCAATTATCGATGGGGATTTAGTGCTGATAACCATTTAGACTCACTGACAATGTGGTTTCATGATGCGTTTGGGTTTGACCAAAATGGTCGACAAAATCAAGCCAAACATCAAAACCAAATTCACTCGAAAGAGTATGGTATTGAGATTAATGATTTTAGCGGGGAAACCCTCGAAAATGCATTAACTGCATACCTAGGTTACCAGCTTATACAAAGTGAGCATCATGGGTTATCGGCTGGTGCCAGCCTATATTTCAAAGCGGTAGAGAGCGGCCCATTTGCTGAGGATTCATTTGCCCAAAGCATTCAAATAAACTACAGCTACAAAAATGGTCGACACCATGTTAACTCAAGCTTTGGCGTCAGCTTTATTGAAGACACTGAATCGATATCAACCAATCAATATGATTCTCGTTTTACCACGTTTGGGATTGGTTACGAATACCGTCGTGGACGCCATGGTTGGTTAGCCGAAATACACCGATACGATGGATTAGTTAGCTGGGATGAAAACTTCTCTGATGCGTCTCATGAAGCCTTACTAGGCTACCGTTATTATTTAAACACCGGTGCAATTGAATTCACCCTGGTTGAAAACTTTGAAAATATGGATAACAGTGCAGATATTGCTTACACACTGGGGTATCGTCATAAATTTTAATCAACAGTGTTGAACCACAAAAAATAAATTTAACTCACATAAAACACAGAACAACTCAAACTTAATGCAATTTTCTTATCAATAGCGTCATAAGACGTTCTTTTGAAATTCGTTCAACGAATGGATTACTCTAAAGCGTGAGTGTCTAAGTACAACAGCTTAAATGACTAGGTGTAACTGCTTTTTATAGTCTCAGAAAACAATTCAGCTATAATTCTGCTTTCTCCTTAGCGGCATTTTCAAAACAGTTGTCGTCTACATTTCTAGTGATGTAATTTTCTATGTAAAATACCATAATCTGGTTTTTTAGTAGAAGGCCTTGGATAAGTATCATCATGTAAAGTGAACGTAGCTTCACCAGAGAATATTGGGCCATCATCAACCTGAGTTTTCCACCTTACAAGATACTCAGCGGGAGGTAACTTAGGAAGATTAAAATAGAAAACAGCCGCGGGATCCCTTGTCACTTGGGTATCTAAATTCAGTAAATAACCATTATTATGTTTAATGGCCATTGAATGCAAAGTCACGGCAGTGTCAAAAGTCACTTTCATGGTTCGTGTAGGCGCTTTAGCATACTCGATAATCACATCGTGACTATCAACCGATGGCTCACTCGCAAAAATAGTGTTTGATATCAGTAAAGTGAATAAAGTCAAAACTAAACATCGATAAAGTTTCATTTCAATATCCTATCTATTTACTACATTTAATCAGTTGATTGCATAACTCAAACAAACAGCCACGGTAAAAGGTATCCCTCTCTAACTTTACCGTTATAACTAACATAATGTACCGGTATGTATAATGGGCGTAATCCAATAACGGCAAGGGTTATGCTTACAAACCGCAGACAAAGCTTCTAGTAACACATCTTGATGATCAACAGGGTGCATAATTTCAAACTTATAAAATTCCCTGTAGCCTTCAACTTGCTCTTTGATATTAAAATGGCTATGTTCGCGGCTAAAACCACAAATGTTACCTAAGCTAAAACCAGATAAAAACTCAAGTTCAATCAAGGTATCAACGATGTCGTCCTTAATATCATTTTGGGCGATCAGCACTAACAATTGCTCCGTGATCATTGACGTTTCTCCAGCCAGTAATAAAGGATTGGTAACAAATAAAGGGTAGTAATAGTCGATGTCAGCAAACCGCCAATTACAACAATGGCTAATGGCTTTTGAATTTCAGCACCCGGCCCTGATGCAAACACTAAAGGCATTAAACCGAACATGGCTGTGGTTGCAGTCATCAAAATGGGTCTTAGCCGTCTTGTAGCGCCTTGCTCAACTCGCATTAGCAAACTACTAAACACATGCTTGGTCTGCTCGTAATAACTCACCATTACCACACCGTTAAGTACCGCTACGCCCAGTAATGCGATAAAACCAACCGATGCAGGAACAGATAAATACTCGCCCGAAAAATATAAGCTTACAATGCCACCCATCATGGCAAACGGAACGTTAGCCAAAATCAAGCCTGCTTTAGCAAGCGAACCAAAAGTGGTAAACAAAATAAGAGTAATAAGCACTATGGCAAGAGGAATAACCAGTAATAGGTTATTCGTTGCACGTTGTTGATTTTCAAATTCACCACCGAAACTGACACTGTAACCACTAGGTAACTTAATCTCAGCGTTAATTTTCGTGTTAAGTTCTTCAACAAAACTGACGATATCTCGCCCTTGTACGTTACTAGTAATCACTGAAAAACGATCGCCTTGTTCGCGTTCGATTAAAATGGGGCCTTCTTTGTAAGTTAATTTAGCAATATCGATAAGACGCTTTAAAGAATGATCAGGCATCACCAACAATTGGTTTTGCAACTCATGAATACTACTCAGCCCGGCTTGATTATTCGCAATCAACACTGGGGTACGTTTTTTACCTTCCAGTACCTCTGTCACGAGTACACCTTCAAGTTGACTTTTTAAATACCGAGCAAACTCCATGGTGCTCATACCAAAACCACGAGCCAACTCATTATCTAGGGTTAAATTAATAAATGGACTGCCTTCAATCATGGCCATTTTAACATCGACACTTCCACTGGTGGCACTGACTAATTGCTCAATTTGCGCGGTTAATTGACCAAGTGTATCGATATCGGTACCAAAGACTTTAATCGCCACATCACCAATACTACCTGTAAGCATTTCAGACACACGCATCTGAATAGGCTGAGTAAAATTAAAATTGACGCCAGGAAAATTAAGCAATTCAGTACGAATGGCGTCAATCAATTGTGCCTTATCAGTAAATCGCCACTCATCTCGCGGGGCAAGCTCCAAAAACACGTCAGTTTCATTTAGCCCCATAGGATCTAAACCTATTTCATCAGAACCGGTACGCGCCACCATTTGTCTAATTTCAGGTACATTTTCTAGTAAAGTGATTTGAATTTGCTTGTCGATAGCAATGGATGCTTCAAGCGATATCGAAGGTGATTTTTCTAGCTGTAAAATAATATCGCCTTCATCCAATGTCGGCATAAAGGTTTTACCCACCAAACTAAATAACCCTAAACTCACCACCAACAAGGAAAAAGTGACGATCATAAACGGCTTTTTATGGATAAATGTCTGTTTTAAGCTCCTTAAATAGGCAGCCTTGAGCTTCTCAATCGCTTTAGGTTCTTGAGCCGACTTCTCGTTAACCAAATAAGATGCAATGACCGGAATAACCGTAAGCGACAAAACTAAAGCAGATAACATGGCAAAAACAATCGTGACAGCAACGGGTGTAAATAATTTGCCTTCTAATCCTGTTAAGGTTAGGAGCGGAGAAAA
Organism: Shewanella litoralis; assembly: GCF_009828585.1. GTDB lineage: Bacteria > Pseudomonadota > Gammaproteobacteria > Enterobacterales > Shewanellaceae > Shewanella > Shewanella litoralis. The sequence continues at coordinate 81,010 of NZ_WSRZ01000012.1, forward strand.
CACAATCATGACAATGACAGTGCCAGACACCACTGGAATAGCCACGTCTTTTGTGGCGCGATAAATAAGATGCAAACGAGGCAAACGTTGCTTAGTCGCAATGAGGTTAACCATGTTCTCAACCACGACCACCGAGGAGTCGACCAACATACCAATTGCGATGACTAAGCCACCAAGGCTCATTAAATTTGCGGACAAATTAAATAAATCCATCATCAAAAACGTCATTAATGCAGCAAGGGGTAAAGACAGTGACACCACTAAAGCGGCCCGCACATTACCTAAAAAAAGCGCAAGTAATACAATGACTAATAACACCGCTTCAAATAACGCATTTGAAATAGTATCAATTGCGGTATTAATTAAATTTGCACGGTCATAAAAAACATTAAGATCGCTTCCTTCTGGTAGCGAAGTGCTTATTTGCTCCAATTTAGCTTTAATACTCGTCACAACCTGTGCAGTATTAGCATCTTTAAGAGCAATAATTAGTGCTTCTGCGGCCTCTTCACCGTCTTTTGACACTGCACCATATCGAGTTAAATGACCTATTTGTATGTCTGCCAAATCTCTCAATCGGTATATTTGGGAATCATTAGCTTTAATCACTAACTGTTTCAGTTCGTCAATATCATCAATTCGACCTTCTGAACGCACAATAATGGTATCCGTACCAATGGATAATTTACCTGCACCTTCATTATGATTATTGTCAGTAATCGCTTGCTGTAAATCGGCAAAACTGACGCCAGCAGCAGCCATTGCAGAAGGGTTTGGACTAATACTAAAACTCTTAGCATAGCCACCTAAAATATTAACATCAGCGACTCCTGTAACCGTTCGTAACAAGGGTCTAATTTCCCATTCCAACAACTGTCGACGTTCCATCAACGATAAGTTCGGATTTTCAAGTGTGAACATAAAAATCTCACTTAACGGCGTACTCATTGGCGCCACACCACCAGAGACTCCATCAGGAAAACTATCCCATACTGCAGATAATCGCTCGCTCACCTGCTGTCTCGCCCAATAGATATCAGTCCCTTCAGTAAAATCTAACGTGATATCACTAATGGCATACTTAGTCGTAGATCGTAAAATGGCTTGATTAGGGATCCCCAACAGCTCAGTTTCAACAGGCACAGTAATCTGCGCCTCAATTTCTTCAGCCGTCATACCAGGAGCTTTTAAAATAATTTTAACTTGCGTAGGTGAAATATCCGGAAAAGCATCCAGAGGAATATTAAACCAGGCACGAGTTCCGGCTAACATCAATATCAACGCCACTATCAGCACAAACAACCGCTGAGTCAGTGAAAAACGGATTACAGAAGCGAGCATATTATTCGCCTCCTAAACCAAGCAGTATGCCTTTTACAGCCGCAACTGATTGAGACAACACTTTTATTTGGCTCAAATCTTGATCACTGGCTATAATATAGTCATCCGCAGTTGATCCCAACACATCGATACTCAATGCGATCAATGATTGGTCTTTTTGGGTAAAAACCTGGCTATCTTGTTGCCATGTAAACACACTCACTTTAGGCACTAAATACACCGCTTTTTGGTATTCAGGTATTACAGTAATTTGTTGCCCTAAGAGTAAATGACATGTCTGTGGCACAGGATTAGACCATGCCGTTAAAAATACCCCTTCAGCAATAGCTGACACCTCATCAATCGCAATATGACATTGATTAATGTTAACTGCCGATAGAGAGGTTGATTGACTCATAGGCACACTCACCTTCACTCGAATACTGTCAGCAGGGATAATCGAGAATAATTGAGTACCAACACTGTATGGGCTATTAAGATGATTCAGATTAACAATGCCCGCTACAGGAGCCATGACCACCAACGATTCAGTATCAGTATCAATGCTTTTTACCATCTCCATAAAGTGCTGCATGTGTTCGTATTCAAGGTGAGCACTAAAGTATTCTTGGCTTATCTCGCGCCACTTATCAGCTCCAATACTGCCATTTCGTAATAGAGGCTGATTGCGGTCATAACGCTGTTTAGCTAAATCATATAGTGTTTTAGCCGCCTCTATTTGAGCTAAAAAATGGAATACTTCTGGTCCCGTTAATCTAACAATGGCTTGATTTTTACTAACAACTTGGCCCTGTCCAACTAAAAATGTGACTTGCTGTATATTTTCAGGAGCCATAACCCAATAATCATTACCCGGTAAGCGCGCTATTTGTGCTGGTAGTGGACTTCCTTCATAACTGGCCACCTTCTTTGGCGACGTATAACCCACATCTAAATGACCTAACTCACTAAGTGAGATGGTTTCAGCACTAACGGACACCATTGATAAACCGAGTGTGATACATAACAGGCTATTGCAAAATTTGGCCATCATAATGAAATCCCTAAAGCTTGCAGTTGCTGAGAGTAAAGTTGCTGCAGAGCAACTTGATTGAGAACTAAACATGATTCGGTATCTAATGCATCCATGTAACGGCGTAACCATATTTCGTAACTCATTTGATTTTGGTCTTTTACCTTGGCTAACTCTTCAGTGATGGTTCGACTCAATGAGACTCCTCGCTGCAACAAGGCCTGCTTTTCACTGAGGTTATGCTGTTGTAACATCAGTTTTTGTGATTGGTTTTTGAGCTCTAAATATAGATCTTCGCTTTTAATCCGCTGCTCTTGATAATCTTTCTTCCAAACTGACAACTCACTTTGTGATAAAGCTGAACCGAAACCGAGCGGAATACTGATCCCAACGCCTAAGTGCTGATCGCTAAATTGCTCACCCACGGTTTCTTTTGCAGTTAATGACACAGTCCAAGGATCTTGATCCCCCGCTTTTTGGCTTATGATCATGGTATCTTGTAGTTGCTGTTGCAGAGAATGTAGTTGCAATAATGGATGCTGCATCAATACGACACCAACACCATGGACAGATTGCGGCTCAATATCATAAGCGCTCTCTTCTATATTGACGGGGATCTCACTCAAACCAGTGAGCGATTGAAACAATGCCATCGCCTCATCTTGCTGCTGTTTCAGTTCAATCTGCGCTAGATCAATATCCACTCGTTCTCGATCTAATAGCAACGAATTGACTTTAGGTAACTCACCCGCATCAGACTGCTGCTTTTGCTGCACATTTAGCTGTTCTAATAATAAAGATTTTCGCTTTAACTGCTCAAATTTGACTGACGCAATGCGGTATTCCCACATACTTTGTCTAAGCAAACCTGATAAATATAATTTTTGAAGTGCCACCTGCTGATCAAGTAACGCATTCGTTAGTTTTTTTAGTTTGTTATCGCTTTGGTGCAAGCTAAATGATTTTAACGGGAGGTTGAGTGATACTTCTTGCTCATAAATGTTACTATTATCCAAGTCGCTCAGATAATTTACGCTAATACTTGGTAAGCCAGTCAACCAAGTTGAACTGCTCAATTGTAATGAGCGGTTATCGTTTAATTGAGCTGTTTTAAAGGCCGTATTATTTAACCGTGCTTGGCTTAACTGCAACAGTGGTGACAGATCATTGCTTGTAGCACCATAGCTAAAAGAGCTAACCGCTAGCGCAATAATAAGACATATTTTGATACTAAACTTCACGACAGACATAAGTGATTTCACTAACCCAAAAGATATAGTCAGGTTATTATCTTCAGGTCAAATTAGCATGGGGAATATGTATCATAAAAGCCATTATAGTACATATGTACTATGCAATAATTGATTGATTTTTATAACAATAATTATTTAGTTAACACACTCATTTTTTGGAAGATGTCATGAGAAAAGATGTATTCATTATTATACTACTTCTGTTAATCACCTTGTTTAAGTTGTTTGATATCTTTGCCGATCTACAACTGAACATTCCCGCTTGGCATATTGCCCAAGAAGCCATGCTGGTAGTATTGACTATTGCAGCAAGTATTTTTTTAGGTTACGACCTCATTCGCAGTTCTCGTCAAGTCAAAGCACTTAAATCAAAACTCAAAAAAGCAGATAAAGAAATTAATCACATGTCAGCTCAAATGCGAGCTGCAAGACAAGATTACAGCCTAACCATCGCTGCTCAATTTGAATCTTGGCAATTTACAAAAAGTGAGCAACAAGTCGCACTTTTGCTTTTAAAAGGACTCAGTTTTAAAGAAATTGCAGAAGTGCGACTGACCAAAGAAAAAACAGTACGCCAACAGGCGTCAACGATTTACAGTAAGGCTCAAGTAGATGGTCGTCACACTCTATGTGCTTGGTTTATGGAAGATTTTATTCAAGAGTAATCCTCTAGCATAAATAGCATCCGGTTCTATTGCACAATAAGAATGAGTTATTCTAGATTTTTAATAAAACCTTTGAAATCTTATTCCCGCAGAACAACAATACAACTTCAATAAAAAGCAAAGTCATGAAGTACGCTGCTAAATTGCTTTAAACTATCACACTATCTTTTATTACTACCTGCGCGCCTAGCACTCTATTTCTGCCGCGCTCTTTTGCTAAATAAAGCTGTTTGTCAGCGGCTTCAATTAATCGTTTTTCGGGAATGTCTCTGGTTGGCACTATGGTTGATACACCTGCGCTGATGGTAACAAAGGAAGAAACTTGCGAGGTTTTATGCGCAATTTTAAGCGATATAATACTGTCGACAATTTGCTGGGCAACATAAGTGCCGCCGGTTAAATCGGTATTGGGCAAAATACAAATAAACTCTTCGCCGCCAAAACGCGCGACTAAATCGTAAGGACGATTAACGGTATCTTGAATTTTCTGAGCAACTTTTCGTAAACAAGCATCCCCCTCAGTGTGTCCATAGGTGTCATTAAATAGCTTAAAGAAATCGATATCCAATAAAATGATCGTCAATGGTTGTTGTTCACGGCAACCTTGCAACCAACTCACAGGTAACACCTGCTCAAACTTACGCCGATTTGCCACACCGGTTAAGCCATCGAGCAGCGCAATAGAACGAAGCAAGTCAGATTGCGACTTTAACATGAGCTGATTCTTTACCCGTGCTTTAGTAATAACCGGATTAATGGGCTTATGAATAAAATCGACTGCACCTAAATTAAACCCTTTAACTTCTTTCTCTTCATCAAAATGTCCGCTGATAAAAATAACCGCGATATCTTGTGTAGCGGGATCATTTTTAAGATGTGCACACACATCAAATCCATTTAAGATTGGCATCTCAATGTCTAACAACACCATGTCAGGATTGATTTTTTTACACATATCAATCGCTTGATGCCCATCTCTGGCCATATAAATGTCATAATCATTTTGCAGTAACTGGTGCAATATTTTTATGTTGACAACCTGGTCATCAACGATCAATATTTTCCCTTTTACTGGAGCAACACTAGAAATATACTCATCTATGAACACGCATCACTCCTTAATTATCGATTTTAGGGTATCGATAGCATCCAAAAACTCGAGCTGACTGACCTGGGATGTTAACTTTAACCACTCTTTATCTGATACCAGATTAACTGATAATTGCTCAAGATAGCTAATCGCATCTAAATTTTGCTCAACTAATAATGCCATTAACTTATCCATTTTATCTGATGATATACTGGTTATCGGCAATAATTGCGTTTTATCCAATTCATTTGTTGTTAACGCCACCGTTTCATCAGGAAATAAGGTGTCAAGTACATGCAAACTGTCGTTAATTTGCCCTTGGATCTGACTCAAATAAACATCCGCATCTATTTTAACATTATGTTTTATGTTCAGTTCAAGCTGCGCGGCAAAAGCAGCTAAACGCCTCGCACCAATATTACTGGCTGTACCTTTAATGGTATGAGCAATAATGCTTATTTTATCGGTGTCTTGTTGTGTAAACGCCTGGGTTAATGCTGTGAGCTGCTCTGACATTTCTACCGCAAAATGGTGTTTTACATCGATAAAGAATGCTAACTCACCACCAAAGCGCCTTAATATCGACTCAGGGTTTTCAATAATCACATCATTGTCGCCAAGCTCATTAGGTAACTCAATAAATGCATTTATATCATTTACACTGCCCAATGACGGCGCAGTTTGACCTAACAACCCCAACATACAAGGCAGTAAACGCGTCATGTCTATTGGCTTGCCAATATGCTCATTCATTCCGGCATCAAGACATAACGCTTTGTCAGCCAATGAAGCGTTGGCGGTCATCGCTAAAATCATCAAATCATTAAATCGACCATCAGCACGGATTAAACGCGTTGCCTCTAGACCATCCATATCCGGCATTTGCATGTCCATAATCACAATATCAAATGTGTTGCTAGATTCGGTTACCCACTCCACACCTTCAACACCACCTTTGGCTAATGTAACAACTGCACCTTGTAATCTAAGTAGCTCATAAATAACTTGGCGATTTAATTGATTATCTTCAACCACCAGCACTCTAATGCCTTGTAAGGCTAAGTGGGTCACTTTTTTTGTTTCTAACGGTATTTCTTCACCGCTAATAGCCTGATGTACCGCCTCAAGCATCAAGTTAGCCGTGATTGGTTTTGTTAACATATTCACAAACGGTTGTTGCTTATATTGCTTGGTTTGCTTCATGACCTCAGAGCCATAAGCCGTCAGCATAATTATGGCAGGGGCTTTGCCAACAGGGAACATAGATTGAATATGCTGTGCGGTTTCTAAACCATCCATGTCTGGCATGCGCCAGTCCATAATAATCACGTCATAATGGTTGGTGGCATGCAAACTTTGCTCAATAAGATTAATCGCCTGCTTACTGTTACTTGCTTCGTTAACATAAGCGCCATGAGCCATCAGTGTTTTTGATAAAATTTTACGGCTCATTTTACTGTCATCAACAATCAGGATATTTTTACCTTGCAAATCGATGTCTAAATAAGTGTTATTCATCTCAACAACAGTAAAAGACAAATCAAATCCAAAACGACTGCCGTGACCTAACTCACTCGTTAGCGTTAATTCACCGCCCATTAACTCCACTAAACGTTTGGTGATAGCAAGCCCAAGCCCAGTGCCGCCAAATCGTCTTGAGGTGGATGATTCTGCCTGTACAAAGCCTTGAAATATTTTACCAGCTTGTTCTTTGCTGATCCCGATGCCGCTGTCAGTCACTGAAATGGCCAGTTTCACTTCATTCTGGCTATGCTGATGACAATGCACCCCAACAATCACATGGCCCTGAGAGGTAAACTTAATTGCATTACCGGCAAGATTTAATAATACCTGGCGCAAGCGCAATTCATCGCCTTCGATAAGATAAGGGATGTCGGGATCAAGGTCGAAAATGACTTCCAGATTTTTACTGTGAACATTGGTCGCCACCATTACCGCCAGTTCACGCATCAAGGTTTCCATTTGAAATGGATGGAGATCAAGGTCAAGCTTACCGGCATCAATTTTGGAAAAATCTAAAATGTCATTGAGTAACCCTAACAAGGATTTTGCCGCGATTTCTGCTTTGGTCACATAGTCAAGTTGTTGCCGGGTCATATCAGAATGCTGCACTAACTGAAGCATGCCCAATACTGCATTCATGGGTGTGCGAATTTCATGACTCATATTGGCTAAAAATGCCGACTTGGCCGCACTTGCCGCATCGGCTGCCTGCTTGGCTAAGCGTAATGTTTGCTCTAACTCACGCTGCTCGGTAATATCGCGGTTAATTCCCACAACACGTACCGCCTTACCCATTTTATCGTAACTGATTTGACCACCAGCATGGATATAACGCACCTGATTTGCGCGATTAATAATTCTAAAGGTCGATTCATAAGTTGAATGGCTCTCAATGGCCTGCTGCAATGCTTGTTCTGCCATGTACAGATCATCTGGGTGAATGCGCTGTTGCCAATGTTGGTAATTAAGGCCTTCTTCTTTTATCTCAATCGGGTAGTCGTACATCACAAACATACGATCGTTCCATTGCAAGTCACCCGTTAATAAATCAAAATCCCATATACCTAGCTCTGCAACCTCGGCAGCCTTAATCAATTGATTACTGGCCGACACTAACGCCTCTTGCTGCTTCAATATTGTATCAATATTAACCGCAACCCCAAGATAACCAACAAGTTCACCCGACTCATTACGCATGGCAGTGACCGATAACGACACCTGGCATTGGCTATAGTCTTTACGCACATAAGTCCAGGTGCGCGTCTCAGGACCAAAGTTTCTGGGCTTATAAACCATTACATCAAATGCACTTATCTCTTCGCCAAACTCCTCGGTTAACTCTTTACCACGCGCCCTAACTTCGCCAGGCACATGCAATATTGCTGGACTCATTTTACCGACGACTTCACTCGCACTATAGCCCAGTAATAATTCAGCACCGCGGTTGAATATGGTAATTAGGCCATCGCTGTCTGTTGAAATAATGGCAATTTCAGAGGCAGCAGCAAGCACATTGGTCAATAATGAGGTCAGTTTAAGATTTTCAAGTTGAGTATGCTTACGCTCAGTGATATCAATTCGCAAGGCAATACAACGTTCTAATTCACCATTGTTATCAAGAATCGGAGTAATGACCGTATCAAACCATTTCGCATCCCCCTGCTTATCATGGTTGCACACTTCACCATGCCAGCTTTTACCATTAATAATGGTTTGCCACATGTCTTTCCAAAATGCATCGTCATGGTGATTAGATTTTAAAATAGAATGTTTTTGGCCAATCATCTGCGCGCGTGTATACCCAGAAGCAATACAAAAATAGTCGTTAACCGCTAATATCAAGCCATCTTTATCTGTTTCAGAATATAAGAGCTGTTGGTTAATATTATCGAGTAAGGTTTTATTTTCAGAAAGGGCATGCTGCAAAGCTTGTGTGCGCTGAGTAACTTTTAATTCAAGTTCGGCATTCAAACGTAAAATTTGTTTTTCAGCGTTTTGTTGCGCGGTAATATCTCGAATGGTTTGACTCACCCCAGTAATCACACCAAATTCATTGTAAATGGCTAATGAAGTCATCGTGGTTGTGAGTAACTCATTATCTTTACGCTTATGTTGGCCAATAAAGTTTAATAATGGTTGACCCTTTAACACTTGTTCAAATTGGGCGATTTCTTGGCTTTTGCCTTCTTCGGCAACAATAAAACCATGCTCTTGATGGCCAATAACCTCATCATTAGTATAACCAAAGGTAAGCTCAGCACCTTGATTCCAGCCAGTGATAACGCCATCACAATCATAACTAATAATGGCATCTTGCGAATGTTCTAAAATATTGGCTCGTCGTTCATTATCGGCTAACACTAACTGCCTTCGGCCTAAGGTATAGCTATAAAAGGCAATAAAAGATGCCAGCAACAAACTCAAAATTAAGCCGTAAGTAAACACAATATTAGGCGAGGTTAAATGAAATCCATTAACAAAATTGGGGTAGGCAACTAACGATATCTGCCAATTACGGCCAAAAACTTCACGTTCGACAGTCACTATATGTTCAGTTAACGGACTTGAGTCGTCGATATGGGTTTCATAAAAAGTCACAATGTTTGCAGCGTCGGTAATGTCTTTGACTAGTAACTTAGTACTTGGTCGCGACAGCGAGACATCGTCAAACACTTCATTGGCTACCAGTGGTGCATAACTCCAGCCAAAAGCTTGTTGCTCCCTTAACTCTGGCGTATCAGGTGTTCCGCCTGTACGATAAATCGGCATTAAAATTAAAAATGCTTGTAATGGATTACCTGTTGCTTGAACTAAGGTAATAGGCCCGGTTAATCTCACCTCGCCAGTTAAAATAGCATCTAACGCGGCTTTTCTTCGGTTTGCTTCCGAGGCAATATCTAGCCCTACCGCGGAATAATTACGCTCCACTGGTTCAATATATTGAATGATATAGCGTTCACCGTCATGAGCGTTAAGCTGCCTAATTTCGAACGTAGGCCAGCCATCTAATTTCGCTGCGCTAATAAAATTGGCTTCGTCAGTCACACTCACTCGCCGAATAAACCCAAACCCTCTAGCGCCAGGAAACTCCTTATCGATATCGCGCGTCTGAGTGTATTTATTAAACCCTTGCCGATTAATCCCATCTTCACCTGCGGTAAAAATAATACCGCGAGCACTGCGTAAGCCGTACTGATACAGCTGAATACGATCAGTGATATTATTTGTCACTTGCTCTGTGACGCCCTTTAGCTCATCGACAATGATGTTATTGTTTTGATTTTTAACACTTAAAGCAACACCCACACTAATGACTAGGCCAACAGCGAAGACTCCGACACCCAATTTAAGCGCGTTTTTATAATTTGCAAATCTAGTCATGATGATATGAGTTTCAGGCAAAGGGAGTTTAACTGTGGACGATATCCCATTTATTTACAAGCTACACATTGAAAAACATAGTTTTTTTTAAGTTGTTATAATGATCAAAATTTAACCTTGAGTTGGCTTTTGATTGCATTTTCGCCGAAAACATTAAAGAGATCATGTCGTGTACCGATAAATGTTAGCAGCTCAAACTGTCATCACTCTATCGGCTATTGCGCAAAAACATATGTCACTATCAGAATTAAAAATACAACAAACATTATAAAAATGACTATGATTTAAAAACGTAATAATGGTATACAAACCGACCACATAAACAGACAATTTAAGGATAGAAATGAGAAATATCAACATTGGAAAATTGTTATTACTGGGTTTTTCTATTCCTGTTATCGCTATTATTGGATTAATGTTACTGTCATTGTCGCAAATGAATACCATTAACCAACAATCCACTGAAATATCAAATAATTGGCTTCCTTCAGTACAGTTAATTGAACGCATTAACACTCAAACGGCTGATCTCCGCAACGATGAAGCGGTGCATATTATTTCGACTGACGCTCAAACCATTCTGCAAGTAACAAATCAAATAAATAAAAAAAAGCAAGTCATCGAAAAAACCATCAGCGATTACAAAATACTCATATCAAGTCCGCAAGAGCAGGCTCTTGTTGATGAATTTGATGGGTTTTATCATCAATACCTAGCCATTCAAAACGATTTACTTCGTCTATCTGAAAACAATAACAATGATGAAGCAAAGGCCATGTTTCTTGGAAAGTCGCTCGCGGCTTACAGTAAATATTCAGACACGCTAATCAAATTATCAGAGCTAAACGAGAATGGCGCGATTAAAGCCAGTGAGTATGGCGATGTCATTTACGATCGTTCTATTACCATCCTGGTGGTGAGCGTGGGTGTTGTAGCAATTATTATTATATTTATGGCTTTGCGTATATCCACTATTCTCGTTAATTCAATCACTGTGATCCAGCACGCTATGATAAAAATGTCTCAAGGCGACTTGAGTGTGCGTATTGATAATCAGGGTGAAAATGAACTTGGGATATTAGCAAATTGTTTCAACAAAACATCAGAGCAGTTTGCCAAATTAACGCAACAGTTAATCTCTGTAGCCGAAACAGTAGACAGCTCATCTCAGGCACTTTCAGTCACAATGGAGCAAGCGGATAACAACTCGCAAAACATGTTAATGCAAGTTGAACAAGTGGCAACGGCAGTTAATGAAATGTCGAGCACTGCCATGGATATTAGCCGTAATGCAACAGATGCAGAATCATCCGCAATTGAAGCAAATCAAAGTGTTAATAAAGGTCATCACGCATTACAAGAGTCGAACAAAATTTCCGATAAGATCAACCACTCTATTAAAGAGTCGACTGAAATTGTTAATCAGTTAAAAAGTTACTCAAATGAAATCGGTGCTGTTATTGAAGTGATTAATGGCATTTCTGAACAAACCAATCTATTAGCACTTAACGCCGCCATTGAAGCCGCACGCGCGGGAGAACAAGGCCGCGGCTTTGCTGTAGTTGCAGACGAAGTTAGAACCTTGGCAGGTAAAACACAAACATCAACCATTAATATTCAAGAGATTATTACTAAACTGCAAAACCAGGCATCTAAGGCAGATGAATACATGCAATCTAATGCATATTTAATCGATGAAGCTCAAAAAATGGCTCAAGAAGTAAGAGACTCTTTCTCAGACATTGCTTTATCAGTGTCTAAAATCTCAGAAATGAATTCATTAGTGGCAACCGCATCAACAGAACAATCAAGCGTGACAGACGATATTTCGAAAAATATTACGCAAATGGTCGATATGGTTAATCAAAACGTTGCAGGCATTAGTGATAGCTCTAAAGCAAGCATTGAGCTGTCGAAACAATCATCTAACCAGAAAAAAGTGCTTTCATTTTTTACTATCGGCTAATCTTTTAGGGACAATATTACAAACATAAAGGCTACCCGAGGTAGCCTTTATGTTATGTGTTAATCATTATCGGCCTACGGTAGTCTCGGCCAGCGCGTCAAATTGGATAATATAATAACGCCCATCACTCATATCTTGTTGGTTATTCACCGCTGGCGATAAGTGTAATTTGTTTACCGCCACCAGGATTTTGCCATCAGCGGTGGTAGCAAAACCATCTGCCCAACTGAATTTATCGGCGTCTTGATGCAAAAGATGATATTGGCGATCCGTATCGATGTAGCCCACAGCATTGTGGGTCATATCTGTCACATAAATGTTGCCGCTATTGTCTATGGTAATCCCATCACTGATGGGTTTATTGGCATAAAACTCAACTTTGCTGCGCAACATATTGGCCGAAATTTTGGCGTCTAATAAATATTGAGTGTGTACGCGATACAACTTCTCACCACTTAGCGCGCCAAAATATACCCACTCACTATTAATATCTAAGGTAATCGAATCGATACCAATACGAATAGGCTGACCGCCAATCGATAATGTTTTGCCATCAATCACAGCATCAATATCTTCTGGACGAGTATAAATAGTGCTATCGAGTACCCTGCGGGCCTGACCGGTGGTTAAATTAACCACAATTAAACCTGCGTTATCGCCACCAGCAGGATCGCTGATATAAACCGCTTCATGCTCGCGATCGACCGCTAAATCATTTAAAAATGAATTCACTGGTAACACTGCGGCCGTTAATTCAATCGTTTTATACAGTTGATTATTTAAGGTGTCCCAACCGATTAAGTGCCCTGCTCTGTCATGACCTGTGGCGGTTTCTAGCATCCATAAAATACCCTGATCATCAATCACAACCCCAAGCACAGGGTTAAGCTTTTGATTAAATTCACGGCTAGGATAATCCATTATCGTACCGTCTTGCTTAAGCTCTACAATTCGCGCATCCACACCATAAAAGTGATGATTACTCATAAAAACACGGCCTGTAGCAGATACAGCTACATTTCCTGGAGGGTGTTGTTTATCGAGCTCACGAAAAACAGAATAATCAGCCGCTACCGCGAGATAACTAAACAGTGTCAATGCGGTAAACATTGACGCTAAGACCAATTTAATTGACATAGAAATAAACCTTATAATGTCTTCAACGTTGCAATAATGTCTTGTGGGTCCATGCGATAAGTATAATCAGCATTCACAAATGCATTGGCAATAATGCCATCTTTACTCACCACAAACGTCGCCGCTAATGGGAAATCAAATTGACCCGTACCGTTGTGTTTCTCGACTTCCACACCAAATTTAGCGTAAAGCGTACGGATCTCACCGGGTAATGAAAATACAACCCCAAGTGCTCTTGCATAATCAGCATTAATGTCAGACAACACTTCAAAGTTAAGTTCATTTTTTTCAGTGGTCGTTAATGATATATCGGGTAGTTCTGGGGTTATCGCGACAAATGTGGCCCCAAACTGAGCAAACGTATCTAGGTGCTGCTGATATGCGCGTAACGCTAAATTACAATAAGGACACCAACCGCCACGATAAAAGGTCACTACCACTGGCCCGTTGGCGAGTAAATCACCCAAATTACGAGTTTGACCTAATTGATTTGGCAGCTCAAAATGCATAAATGTATCACCGATTTTCGGCGCCTGCTCAACAAGGCCAGATAATCGCAGCTGTTGTGTCGCATCCGACATAATGGCCATTAATTCAGGTGGAATGTTAGCGGCACTGGTTGCACGTTGTTGATCGAGTTGGGCAGATAAAGACATTATTACGCTCACTTATAACTTGAATATGCATTCAAAATAACGATTATAGTTAAGATAAGCAAGCTTTTTTGAACAATCATTCAAGTGATGCTATTATTTGACAATCAGCCCTATGAATAGCTCATTCAATCAGGCTATTTGAAATATGCAGTACGATTGAGGAATAAGCGCAATGGCAAAGAAACAGTATCAACGAGAAGACGTTTTAGATAACGTCATTACATTATTTTGGCAACAAGGTTTTGCGGCATCGAGTATCCAGCAAATCACCAAAGCCACAGGATTAAAACCTGGCAGCATTTATCATGAATTTGAAAGTAAAGAGAAGCTGTTTCAGGAAGCATTAGCGCGCTATGCCGCCTCCTCAATTGATTCTATTCACAAAAAAATGGCCAATGCCTCAAACGTCAATCAAGGTATTAAGCAAATATTGACCGATTTAATTGAACAGTCTAAAGCGTGTGATTATTGCGGCTGTTTTTTGATCAAAACACAACTTGAGTTGGCTTCACAAGGTAATACCTTGTACCAATTTGCATCGGCGCAATTAGCCAGCATAGAAAAAATTTATGCCCAATACCTCAGTCGCGTTTATAGCGACGAACTGGCTAAAACGTATGCAGCACAACTGATGACGGTCATTTTTGGTATTCGTATATACGGTTACCAGGCAGACTCGGCCAATACCATCACCCAAACATTTAACGCGCTACTACCCTGGTTAAATGAGCACTAATCCGATAAGTACAATAAGTGCGATAAGTGCTCATTATCGCCATATCAACAGAGCTTTCAGGTCAATAACGGCTTAAAGCTAAAGCGGTGTATCTGTAAGTGATTTAATGATCTCATAGAGCCGCTCTTGAAATGACGGCGTAGCATCTGCGGCCAGCGTGATAAAAGCCCCAATCAACACCTGGACACGATATTCAGCCAAACTAATATAACCATTTACCCAATCATGTCTGGCCAAACGTTGGCAACCAAACAATTGTTTTGCCAACCAGGCTACATCAACCTGCCCCTTTAAAAAACCATTGTTTTTGGCATCGACACACACTTGTGTAGCGATCGCTAACGATTTATTAAAGATGCCGTTAGGTAATTCATGATCAAAAAACTGAGTGCGTTCACCTGCAACAAATGCCGCCTTATAAAAGGCTTCATTGGCCGTAAAAAGATCTAATAAACTGTCAATAAACGCTTCTGTAGCCACAATAGGATCGTGAACATTAGGCTGCGCTAAAGCGACTTCAACCTTAGCCACCATCTCAACAACAAGCTGTTCAAAAATATCGCTTTTTTTACCCAATAAATTATGGACAGTAGGAATACTCAACTGTGCCTTAGACGCCAACTCATTGATGGTAAAGGCTTCAAAACCATTATTCGAAATAATCTCTCTGGCGATAGAGAGTAACCTCTCTTTTCTTAACGCTTTATTTGCTTGGCGAGTGGCATTACCGCGGGCATTACTTGTTTGTGTCATCAATATAAGCCTAAATAAAACTTGACCACAGATTTTATTGTGAGTTAAGTTTTACTAACAATAAAAACTGCAGAATAAAAACTGTAAAATAAAAACAAGGCCCTCATTATGAACCAAGATATAACTAAATCAATCAACGCATGTGCCGCGCACTATGGCGAACACGCAGAACAAATGAAATCCTATCTGCTTAATGGTCAAGCCCAGGCATATAAAATGAATAACCGCGGCCCGATTAAGTTTGATGAAAGCGGCGCCCTTGCCAAAGATATTCTTGCTGCCTATCAGCAATGTGGCTTTTACATATTTGAAAATGTACTCAGTGAAGCCGAGCTTGATGACGTTAAAGCTGATTTAGCCCAAATGCGTAGCACATTTTCAGCCGAGCCTTATGGAAAAACAACCGCAGACGGCAAGCCAGCACTCGGTGCAGACAATATTGCGCCAAGTTTAATCTGGTCAAAATCATTAGGCGATCCCCTCGGCGGAACGGCAATAGCCAATGGCCGCCACCAGGTAAAACTCTTTGAGCCAACAGCGGCTAAAGGCTCGCCAGAATATGCGCCATTTGTATTACTAGGCTCATTGCAATTTTCAGAGGCGTGTTTACGTATTTACGGCCACCCACAATTATTACGTGTGGCCGAGTGCATCAATGGCGCCGATTTTGCGCCTTTTCATGAATGCTTATTTATTAAAGATCCGGGTGTAGGCGCCGCAGTGTCGTGGCATCAAGACGGTGATACTCATTGGAACAGCCAGCATTTTGATGACGGTATTCATGGGTTTAACTTTATGGCTCAAGTGTATGGCAGCACAGCAGTCAATGGCGTTTGGGTATTACCTGGCAGCCATAAAACCGGCAAAATCGACATCAAAAATCTTATCGAAGCATCAGGAAGCGAGCGTATTGAAGGGCTGGTACCTTTACTGTGTGGCCCAGGCGATGTGGTCATTTGCAACAGACAGCTGCTACATGGATCATTTGCCAATACCTGCTTTGAGCCACGTGTCACCGTCAATTTCGGATTTCATCGTCGCTCATCAGTGCTCGGCGTCATGGGGGCTGGCATGCACAGTGAAGCGCAAGAATACACAGAAGCACTTATCGATGAACGCTCTAAAGTGATTGGTTACGCTATTGATGCCCGTCAGCAAAAATACCCAGACGAAACCCCTTATCAATATCAACCTTTTATCGATAAAGGTGTGCAGTACACCTGGGATCAACATGCTAAAAAAGACATTAAAGATTACAACCTACGCGATCTCAGTATATAACGTTCACGCTTTCTGGTCTCAACGACAGAAAGCGCACTTTTAGGTTTTAAGATGCCCATACCACGCGGAATTTATCCTGTAATACATACGCCATTACAGCCAGACCAATCACTCGACATGGTCAGTTTTGAGGCTTGTTTAAGCCGTTATCTCAAGAAAAATATTGCTGGAGTTACCCTTTTGGGCTGTGGCGGAGAACTCCCTTATTTTAGCGATAATGAGCAATACCAGCTCGTAAAGGCTGCACACACAAGGTGATTCCGGCTAATGAAGAATTAGTAGCCAATAAGGATATTATTGTGGGTGTTAATGTCTACTCAAGCGCACAAGCCATTGATAAAACCAGTAAATATGCAGGTTATTGCGATGCTATATTGTTACTGTTAAGTCACTATTATCCTGTGAGTTTTAATCAATACTATCAATCAATTCGCGCTATTGCCCATGCATCTACAACCCTCATATTGTTTTATTATTTTCCGCAAATCACTCAGGTATTTCTCAGCGTAAAACAACTGCCAGCTCACAGGTACAAATCAAAACAGCGCTTAAATATATGGGTATACTAATAAACTCCACTGTGAAGGCACCATTAGCGGGAATAAGTGATGCTGATGCAAACAACATACAGCTGCTAATCAAGAAATTTCAACGTTAATCGATATGAGCTGTGCGAGTTACTGGCACAACCAAATTAAGTATATCTTAGTATTACCCACAAACTTTTACTGAGGTTGCTCGCATTTGGATGCTTCGAAATAAATACATTCAAAATCCGTAGCAGACATTGGCTTGTATAAATAATACCCTTGAGCTAAATCACAATGAAATTTTTGTACATACTCAAGCATAAATTGATCTTCAATACCTTCGGCAATAACAATCAAATCAAGGTTATGGCCAATATCAATAATCGTTTTAGCAATGGCTGCCGACGAGCGATTACTTTCAACATCCTGTAAAAATGCCTTATCGATTTTGAGATAATGTAGCGGTAAAAACTGCAAATAACTAAACGATGAATAGCCTTTACCAAAATCATCTAAAGCAAAGGTAATCCCATAATTATTGAGCAACAACATGGTTTCTTTGATACTGAACTTATCTTCCATAAAAATCGATTCTGTCAGTTCAATAATCAACAATTTACCTTCAATATTAAACTCCGTAAGCGACAGGATTAAGTGGTTGATTAGTGCTTTATTTTGAAATTCCAAACTACTCAAATTTATTGATATTGCGACATCATAAATAGCCATTTTTTGCCAGGCGGCTAGCTGTTTACATGCTTGAGTAATCACTGAGCACCCAATATCAATAATTAACCCCGTTTGTTCAGCTACAGGAATAAAAACATCAGGCGGGACAACTGTGCCATCAGGTTGTGTCCAACGGCATAATGCTTCAACACTCACCACTTTCATGGAGTGTAAATCCACTTTGGGTTGATACACGAGATATAATTCATCATTCGCAATGGCGCTGCGTAGGCTTTGTTCTATGGCCAATTGCATGAGGGCTTCTTTTTCAAGTGCCTGGCTATAAAAATGAAAGCTATTCTTACCTAATGACTTTGACTGATACATCGCAAGATCCGCTTTGCGGATCAAACTATTGGCATTGTCATCATCATTGGGAAACAATGCGATTCCGATACTAGATGTCACCACAAATTGGCGTGAACCAATCGTAAAAGGCTGCTGGATCAAGGCTAACAGTTCTTGACACACATGTTTGACCGCCATTTCAGAATCGATATTTTCAAGCACTATAATAAATTCATCCCCTCCCTGGCGCGATAAAGTATCAAATTCTCGTAACCGACTTTGCAAGCGTCTCACGACCTCTTTTAATAATAAGTCGCCTGCATCATGACCTTCTGCATCATTGATTTTTTTAAAATCATCTAAATCTAAAAATAATACCGCAAGCTTTTGCGCTTCTCTTTTACTGGCAGCGATAGAATGCTCAATCCTGTCGAGTAATAATGCCCGATTAGGTAGCCCCGTTAACGCGTCATGAAATGCATGGTACTCAATGGTGGCTTCATATTGTTTTTGTGCCGTCACATCACTGAAACACCACACTCGACCAATAATCCGTTCATCTTGTATTTGCGGCAATGAACGATAATCAAAAAAACGTTGGTCAAGTAACTCAAATGTCCCACTTAACTGTTGGAATGGATCGGTATGTAAACTGTCGATAATAGACAACATGTGTTGCTTATCTTTCAGCACACTCAAAAATGCTTCCCAATGCGATACGGGTTGAAGCCCTAGATCCTCAAAAAAAACTTTACCCATGCTATTAAATGACTTTAGTTCGCCATTTAATGCATAAACAAAAATAATTTCGCCGGTGGCATCAAATGTTGCATTTAATAATCCAACCGAGCGTTCAAGCTGATCTTGAACACTTTTCATTTCCGCTAACTGATTTTTTAATGTTTCATTGCGTTCATTTAGCTCATTAGAAATAAGGAATAAAGCCCGTTCTAACATTTTTATACTTTGCTCATTTTGAGCATAGGCAGCAGAAACCGACGTCAAAAGGCGATTGTTATTTTCAATAAATCGTTCATCTTTTTGACATCGGTTAAGCTGTCGCAAAAGTAATTTATGTGTATTCAATATGGCTACTTCTCTGACAGTAACGTGACAGCCATGGTCTGGTTGTGTAAACCACATCGACCAATCGATTTAATAGGAGATATTTCACCGTATGAATAAAACCCCGTTATGCTACAGGCGCCTGGTAGTTCTTGCTTGATGATCTCAAGTTCTTCTTCAACTTGCTGCCCTAAAACCAATCTACGGCCAATGCAACTGATTAAAATAGCCAATTCAGGCTCACATCCATCAATCGATGCTAACGCTTCGTTAGCAGCATGTTGAGCACCCTCTAATAAATCTTCGCCATTGGCATACATTAATTGACATCTCGCCCCTTCGGGTAAGTTCCCCGCAAACGACATGCTTTTTTGATGTTCATCAATGGATAATATTGTCCGAACAACAATCTCATCTTCACCTTGCTGTTGTAACGCTAAAGGATACAACAAAGCTGATGCAGGCAAGTCTGCTGAGAATTCACCTAAAAAAGACCGATAGAGATCCAAAGCAGGTTGACCATCAAGTTCAAATAAGATGTTGTTGCGCGCGCGCGTAATTAAACGCGTAGGTCCAAAAGGTCGCCAACCACCTAAATAACCATAACCAACAGATAAGCGCTCACCATATAAGCCCACAAGCACAATAATGCCAGAGCCAATATGGTCATTGTGCCACACGGTAGTTTGGTTAAATCGGTCACCGTCTCCCGCGAGTCCACCTGTGGCTCTAACGCCTTGAGGCAAGTCTTGATATAAACCATCTACCAGCTCAGAACCATTGATGATATTGCCATCAGACATCACTAAAACATGACGTAGATTGTCTTTTGGCAGTTGTGCGATTAAATGCTTAATTAAGACAGAGCAATCTGCGTGTGACTTCACAGAGTCACTCACAACATGAACGTCACTATGCTCAAAGGTAATCGCTGTAATACACAGGCTGTCATCATAAAGCTGGTCACTTTGAATTTCACCACTGGTGCTGCCACCAATAATATCGGCGTTGGGAAATGCCGTTTTTAATGCACTAACGCAATCAGCTTGTTGCATTAGTTCCGGCGCACCGTAAACCAATACAAGCTGGGCATCACTGTGTTGCTCAAGCGGTTTACTCCATTGACCATCTTGGTATTTTGCTTGGAAAGTATTCAATACGTCCTCCTAACTGTTGGTGACAGGCAATCCGCAATACATGAACTTCTATTAATGATTGGCGATATGAACATACTGCAGATTGATGATGTCGAGCGCCGTATTGGGCTTTATACCATGAGTCACATCAGGCTAAAACCTTGTTTTAAATAAGCCTATTGGGTACAAAGCGCACGTATATTTTAGTATAGAACAAGTTTAACAACAGAGGTTTATTGACGCATGAGCAACCAGGCTTTATATGGTGGTGCTTGTCTATATGTTTGTCATCACGACAAGCGAGAATGAAATGCCTGAGGTTTTCTCAAACAATTAATTTATCCGGTTTTATTGTTGGCAGCCACTTCGAGCCTTTTTGGCACAAATATCATTGGACAAACGACTGTTTTGTGGCAACCTGAACTCACTACGTATCGCATTTCTTTTTGACGAAAATTAGATGACATGAAAGTAGCTTAACCAATATGATGTTAATTTATACTGTTTAATACTGATGAAGGATCCATCATTGCTAGCACTCATCAACAAACACCAAAATAGTGACGCAGGGCTTCAACAAGCTCGGGTTATTTCGTTGTTTTCATTAGTTGGCATGTCAATCACCTTATTGATGGGGATCGTGAGTTTATTTGGTGAAAACACCACCCTCACAATCGTGTTGTTTATTGCCAGTATCACCTACTTGATCGCCTTCTTTTCTGTCAAAAAGTTTGATCTCAGTGTTAGTGCAACACTGGTTATTTACTCACTGTATTTATTGATGTTTTATCTGGTGTTTAGTGGCGGTGTTTCCCAAACCGGTCCACTGTGGATTTTCATTGTCGCCCCCGTCTCTGTATACGTATTAGGCTTACGCCAGGGCTTAATTAACTTAACCATCTTTCTAAGTATCATCTGCATTATTATGTTTTTACCTCAGCAATGGGTTAATCATGCGCAGTACAGCAATGCATTTGTGCTTAGACTGATTATTTCGTTTTTAACCATGTCATTTTTATCTGCCCTGTATGAATACTCCAGAATGCAATCCTACAAAAATGCACTTGAGCTAAGCAGACAATACCAAGAACTGGCCATGCGCGATCCACTCACCAAATTAGCCAACAGACGTAACGCCGCCGCCATTTTAGAACAAGAAAAATCAAGGTTGCAGCGTAACAATGAACCGTTATCGGTATTATTGTGCGATTTAGACCACTTTAAATTGGTTAACGACAAATACGGCCACAATGGTGGAGACATGGTGCTGACTGAATTATCAGCCCTCTTTAAAGAACAAGTTCGACAACAAGATTGTGTCGCCCGTTGGGGCGGCGAAGAGTTTTTAATTATTCTGCCGCAAACCTCAGCAGAGCAAGCGAGCATCATTGCTGAAAAAATCCGTAGCAGCGTTGAGCAGTTCACCATCAACTTTGTTAAACACCAGATCCGCGTCACCATCAGTATTGGCATATCACAACTTGTTGAAGATCAAACTATCGATGAGCTGATCAACAATGCCGACAAATGTTTGTATCAAGCTAAAACATTAGGGAGAAATCGGGTTTATCCTTAATACCATTGTGCGTTAATAAGTGATGACTCAGAATGCATCCAGCGTTTTTTGTGTAAGGAGTCGCTATGTAGTAATGGTTGTTCCCTTTCAAATAGCGAGAACGCAGAGCAAAATCCGCTGGGGCATTCCTTTGTGGCGAGTTTTAAAAGGGCTTACACTGCGTTGCATGACTTCGAAAGAGAATAACTATTCATTCAGTCATTCGCCTTGTTTAAGCCCTTTTAAATTCTCGCTGAGAGATCACTTACTAACGCGCAATGGTATAATTAAACGTCACATCGACCGTGGTCGAGTATCGACTGATGTTTTTCATCACCACCGTGTAAGAGTCACCCTCACAACGTTTTTGCTTAATGACGATCGCTGCACCTGCATCCATGGTATTGACCGACTTTTTGCGTTTGACGCGCACCGGCGCCGCAAGATCATCTGGCGAGTAGATCACAATGGGGGATTTGGGCTGGTAGATCCCTTTACTGACATCATTAGGATCACATGGCACTTGGGTGAAATGCGTCACACCGTCGATTTCACATTGGTACACGGCAGCGAACATGGTTTGCAAAGGCCAAAACAGTAATAAGCCTAGAATAGTGCGGTACATCTCAAAATCCTTTTTTACGCAAACTAATGCAAATGGCAACGTCTATGAAACCAATCTTAAAAATAGGTTGGCGATAATCGCACTGTGATGAGATGAAAGGGAGCCTAACGTGACATACCCTGCTCTAAATCGATAGCGCTTCATTTGCGCATGTCACTGAGGCTTACGAATAAATCCACTGTTTGAATATTCACAGATAGACGAGAAATAAGCAAAGTGATAACCTTTATGTCCATTTAACTTATAAGGATATTAATATAATGAACAAAGCCTTACCGCTTATTGTTGTTATGTGTGCCTCCCTCACCACCGCCTGCGCTACACTTGATAAAAAGCAGGTTGTCGCCACGGCTCAACCGGCTGTTGCAGTCAGCGTTACCCAAACTGACGCAGCGTTAAATACCAAATCATTAAAACGTAAAGTCGCTATTGGCCGATTCACCAATGAAACCACATACGGACAAGGCTTTTTTATTGATGAAGATAACAATCGCATCGGTAAACAAGCGATGGATATTTTGTCTTCTAAACTGTTTCAAACCGGCAAATTTATTATGCTTGAACGCGCAGATTTGGGGCAAATTGAAAAAGAGCTCAAGATGGGCGGCAGCGCCACCCTTAAAAATGCCGCTGATTACCTGATTGTCGGTTCAATCACCGAGTTTGGCCGTAAAGAAGTCAGCGATGTCGGCGTGTTTTCACGAGTGAAAAAACAAGAAGCCAATGCCAAAGTGAACATTCGTATTGTCGATGTTTCGACTGGACAAATTATCTATTCTGAAGAAGGTAAAGGCATCGCGTATTCTGAAGCCGGATCTGTGATGGGTGTGGGCGACAGAGCAGGCTATGACAGTTCGTTGAACGATAAAGTATTGGATGTGGCGATCACCAACCTTGCCTCAAACGTCATCGAAAACATGTTAGACAAGCCTTGGCAGTCATACATTTTATCGTATGATGAAGGGAATGTGATTATCTCTGGCGGCAACTCACAGAACATTACACCCGGCACCCAATTTGAAGTCATCAAAGAAGGTAAGAAAGTCAAAAACCCGCAAACAGGCATGTTCATTACCCTGCCAGGCAAAGCCATTGGCGTGATTGAAGTCACCTCTTCATTTGGGGATACCCCAGAGTCAGAAGTGTCTTTTGCTACTATCGTCAGTGGTAATCTTGATCAATATATCAAAGCCCAAGATTACACCGGCTTATTTATTCAAGAAATGAAATAAGGATCCATGATGAATATCATTAAAATACTTATCGTCAGTGCAATGTTATTTGTTGTCTCTGGATGTGGTTATAACAGTGGCATCAGATCTGAAGCGGCAGCGTCTTATTTGTATTTCACAGGGGAAGCTGAAGGCGTTGAAGTGTCAATTGATAATGTCCCTGCCTTTACGGTCACTAAAACAGGCATGGCTAACCAATACCGTATAACCCCAGGTAAACACCTCATCGTAATCACCCGTGATGCTCAAGTCATCGTGAAACGTGAACTGTTGATTGGCGACGGTCATGAAAAAGAAATTTATATCCCATAACAATACGGAAATTACCTTGATGAAAATGAAATTAGTCAGCCTACTTGGGTTTGCGATCTTATTAAGTGGCTGTGCTGCAACTGAGAAGCCGATGTACGAATACGGTGAATACTCTGAAAGCTTTTACGCACTAAAACGTGATGCGGGAGAGGAAAATGCTGCGAAATGGAAATCGTCATTAGAAACGATTATTACTAAATCAAGTGAGCAATCACTTCGCGTACCACCTGGAGTCTATGCAAACTTAGGGTTTATACACCTAAAAGCAAACGATAATAATAAAGCCGTTGAATACTTTGAACTGGAGAAAAAGATTTACCCAGAAGCTGAAGTTTTTATGAATAACTTGATTAAGAAAGCTAACGCGCAAGGATAAGTTCAATGTCTGTGTTCAAACTATTAAAACCTGTTTTGGTAACGTTCTTTGCATCGACCATGCTAACGGCCTGTGTGGCACCGACTTATGTAACAAAAGGCACTGAATTCCCAGGGATGTACACTGAAAAGCCTAAATCATTATTGATTATGCCGCCTATCAACTTAAGTACGGCTGCAGATGCAAAAGATTACTACTCAACGACGGTTGAAATGCCGGTTGCATTCCATGGCTACTATACTTTCCCTTACGAACTCACAGCTGAAGTCTTAAAAGAGCAAGGGATCTACGACAGTGAGTTGGTCTACGACATTCCGCTCAACAAGTTTCAGGAATACTTTGGTGCTGATGCGGTCTTATTTACTAAGATTGTTAAATGGGACACCTCTTACGCTGTCGTTGCATCTAACTTAACGGTATCGATTGAGGCTGAGATCAAGTCAACCAAGACCTCTGAAGTATTATGGAGCTACACTGGCACTGTGGTGGTAGATCTGTCTGGAAACTCAGGTGGTGGCGGTGGATTAGTCGGATTACTGGCGAATGCGATTGTCACGGCTATCAATACAGCCGCAGCGGACTATACCACCTATGCTAAGCAAGCCAATGCGCGTTTTATCTATAGCGTACCGGTTGGGCCTTATCACCCGCAGTACTTAAAAGATCAAGAAGTTAAGATTATTCAGCAACAGCAACCGAAGCAAGAAACAAATTAGCTTCTGAATATCAGCCTCAACACATGTTGGGGCTTTTTTTATATTCCCTTTTTTGCTCAATCCTCACAGTACTAAGCTCTCTCAACCTTACGCATTCCTGTGTATCCAATCACTTAAGCAAGAGGTTAAAATTGATAACTCGTTAAAAAGCAAATGTAGGTTAATGATGTGGCCAATTTTTTCACATACGTTCAATATCTATCAATACTTTATATTTAGCTTTGCATATTTTATTAATGCGCGGATTAAAGGAGCGCTATCGTTTTTACCTTTATTGATTGCGACTTGTGTAGAAAGCTTTTTATATTTGAGGATTTCATCTACGACTTGCTTTGGAGTGTAATCGTACCGAATGGATAAGCTGACTAGCATATCACTATCAAATTTAACCGATTGTTCCATTGCAGCGTTAATGGCACGAACGCCTTGAAGCTTCAATGCGATTTTACGCTCACGAGTGTTAATTAAGCTTTCTTTCACACGGCGTTTATGTGTTTTGAATGCATCAGGTGATTTTAAAGATTTTATATCGCTGATAATCACTTCTATAGGAAATGGCAAAGAGGAAGTGAGATAGTGAAGTAAATCTGCTGCGTTCAAACCGCGTTTTAAGTATAAAATATAAACTATCTTATCCCTGCGACATAATACCTCTGGATCGATGATTTCAAGCTCAACACTCACTTCGGTAAAATCTGCCGCTTCATGTTGCTCATCAAGTTGCTCAGTGATGACAATATTTGACAGTCCCTGATTAACCGTTTGCTCTGCTAGCGCGTCATTTTCCTTTGCTTGCTCTGGTACTATCGCATGCGTATCCTGGTAGTTATTAAAGCTGCCAGATACACCTTTAGTGACCGTTTTTTTGTCATCCGCATTGTGTTCTTGATTAGGCATAACAAACACTCGAGCTAGATTTTCTGAGAGATAAAAATATAATTATCATAGCCTTAAATAGAGTGATGATAATCGCGTATAAATAAGCATACACTTAATCACCATAAAGTGAGTTATTTCTATTTTCGATATTATAGCCAAGATTAACATCAATACTAAATGCTAGGTTTATGTTTAAGGGCAATGCCACGTTTATCGTTTCATTCTTTTACCGTAATAATACATCTATGACATTCTGCACTAAAATCAGTAACACTATCTTAAGCGATTAGAAACATAACAGCCCCGACATTACGGGGCTGTTATAAGAAAACCTAGGTTAACGACTACTTGTCAGCTGTTTCAGGGTAAAGGCTGTTCCACCATTGTGGCTCGTCTTTAAGTTTCATATCAAACCAGGCCATAGTGGTGTTCCACCAGTCAAAACGCGCCTGGCGAGTGTTGATGTGATGGTCTTGGTCATTAAACTCCACCAGCTCGACCTCTTTACCCAACAACTTAAGTGCGGTGTACATGTAATGGCTTTCGCCCACTGGCACGTTAGTATCAGCATTTCCATGGATTAATAATAACGGCGTAGTGATTTTATCAGCATGATAAAGCGGGCTTTGCTCGACATAAAGCTCAGGATTATTCCACGGAAAACTGCCGCGACTCGCCACACCAGAATACCCATAGCCCCACCAGCCATGTCCCCAGTACGATGACAGATTACTGATCCCTGCATGCGACATCGACGCGGCAAAAATATCAGTTTGCGTGGCCAAATACATGGTCATAAAGCCACCGTAAGATGCGCCCATATTACCCACGCGTGTTGCATCAACATAGCTGTGGGCACTTAAGAATGCTTTAGTGCCTTCAATAATGTCATCTGCGCTGTACTTGCCCCATGCATTAACATGGCGTCCGCTAAAGGCCTGGCCGTAACCGGTGGCGCCATTAGGTTGCAACACATACACCACATAGCCTTGAGCGGCCCACAAGTTAAATGGCCAGCGTCCAGTAAAGTGACGTCCAACCGGTGACGTGCCGCCATAGTAGTACACCAATGCAGGATACTTTTTGTTGGCATCAAAATCGGCAGGAAGATACACGCGACCATCTATGTTATGGCCATGTTTGTTGGTAAAATCAAAGTCTTCGATTTTCCCTAGACGTGTATCGGCATAATTTTGCTTTTGGCTGTCAAATAACACTTGTTTACGGCTTGAATTAAGCGACATGCTGTAAGCTTTTTGCGGCGCAGTGGCCGAGGTGCCTGCAACCACTAAGGTCGGTGTCGATTGCTTGGTCGCAACACTAAAACCATCAACCATATCAACACCAGTGTCGATAAGACTAAAACGGCTTTTACGCTTATCAAACAAATACAGCGGTGAGCGGTCGCCTTCGGTAACCGTGACCAACAAATCATCATTTTCAAGCTTGGTCATACTGCCAATCGCGGGGTCAAAGTCTTTGCTTAATGCGCTAACATTGCCCTTTGCATCACGCCAATATAACTGACCGTCATAGTCATTGACTTCAATATTGGGATCTTGCATGCCAACGCCATTCATAAAGCGCGGACCGGCGGTAATGTACATGCCATCATCAGCATATAACGCACCACTGAAGCTGCGGTATTCACCAATTATAGTTTCGCTTAAATCCGCTACCTTAAGTTCGATGAGCTGAGTGATACCATGAGCAGGTGCTTTGTAATCCACAGGTGAACGAGTCAACAATAAAGTGCCTTTATCGGCATTGCTGTCTAACAGCGAACTGGTGATTTTACTGTCGGTAAGTTGGCGAATAAACCCCGAGGCCACATCTAATTGATAAAGCTGACTGTTGTTACGCCAATAGCTCCAGCGATCTTCTAATGCTTGAAAACGCTTTGAAGTGGCTTTGTCATCGGCTTTAAACGGCTTTTCCCAACTAAACAGTAAACTGTCGCCAAACCACTGCAAGCCAGACACATTTTCAAGCTCAGTGGCGGCGATATCGATAGTTAAATCAGCGACATTGAATAACTGAATTTGTTTATTCGCCACAAACGCGAGGTGTTTTGAATCATCAGACCATACCGCACTGCTCGGGCGGCTATCTTGCCAGCGATACAGCACGCTGTTGTCTGGCAATTTGCGCAGTTCTGTCACTTGAATAGGTTTATCGCCCTGGGCGGCTTGATACTCAATGGTTGATTGCAGTAGATATTTACCATTTGGCGATAGGGTTAAGTTGCTGATGACCTTTGAGTCAAAAAGCTGCTCTGCCGATACGCGTTGTGATTTTTGCGCGCTAAAATCGAGCTCATCAACATCGCTTTTACCTTGCCAATCCAGGCTAAAAGACACGTCTTTTTGCAAGCCATCTGCAAGCAACATAAGTTGATAATCACCATTGGCGAGTTTAAGCTCGACCTTGTCGGCTGATTTTACTAGCTGACCGTTAAGATATACCTGTGGGTTTTCAAGGCCTTTAACGGTTAATGTACCTTGCGTAAAGCGCTGTGTAGAAACCGACAAACGGTAGGCTAACCAGCCCTCGCCTTCGGCTTTCGATGTACCGGCTTGCCAGGAAAGCGCTTGATTAAATACTTTTACCTTACTGGCTTTATGCTCTTGGCTGAGTTTGGACACCAAATTGGCACGCAAGGCATCCGCCTGAGCGCTTTTAGATAACGCCGTAGCAGAGGCTTGGGTTACAGGGCCAATTCGCTCAATATGCTTGGCGTCAATTTCGGCGCCTTGCGCCATGCCCGAAATGGCCATCGCTAAACTGGTTAACACCAGAGAAAAAACTTTCATTACACGTCCTTATTATTGTTATTTGTATTAACCTTGCGATACATCACTCTCAGTACCTATTTTCTATAATCACTGAGAAAAACAATATTCGACAGATCATCAACGGCATTGTTAACGCCAATGTCTTGCAGCCAAACATCCATAAAGGCCTTATTTGGAAAAAAGTGCTTGCCTCGCCCTTTAGCATTGCGAGGGATTTGTCCAACAAAAGCACTAAATGCAGTCCAATCATATGGTTCTAACAGCATGCCCTCTTCAAAGCACTGCCGTTCTAGGTGCCAAGCAACATCATTTAAATGCCCTTGAACACTGCGATCCCCTCTGGCATGAAACGCACAAGTATTATATTTATTGTCATATTGCTCTAAAGCCAGTTCAACCTCTACAGAGTCAATCCCTGCCAACTCAGCTAAAAACTCAACATTACTCTTTAACATTTGCTCAAACGTATTAAGAAAATTGATTTCATCACCCTTTTTTGTCGCCAAGAACGTTATGCAATAACGGCTAACATAATCCATCACTAATAAATATTTTTTGCGTTTAACGGTGACACAGTGCACCACCCAATGCCATTGAGTACCATCGTGTTCATGTGGTTCAACATCTGCGGGGAAAACAGGCATTTCCACTGACTCGGCAATGGTTTTATGCGGTGCGGCTTCTAAGCAAGACAACACTTCGCCTTTACGAGTGACACTAAAAAACTCCGCCGCCGCTTTAGTACAGTTAAACACTAACATTGGTATTCCATTGGGTAGAAACAAAAATTGAGCTGATTATATCAACAACAGGATAATAACGACCACAACACAAGGTTAATTAATGCCAAATATCATGCTTAGGGCCTGTTGATCTTTCAAGGTTGTTTTTGCAGCGAATTGTTGGCCATTACTCACATATACAACTGCGCGGCAGAGACTTCGAGATGTAGTTATTCTACATAACAAGTCGATAACGCAGTAAAAATAACCAACAAACGCTGCCCGAAGGGTTCGGCTAAAAACGTTTTACTCTTTGTTGAATGAATTTTGCTTAGATGACTAGGCATCAATCCATTCGCCTCGATTAAAACGTTTTTAACTCGAACAAAATTTAACCAACAAAGATCAGCAGGCCCTAATTTGTAAGCGCTTATTATCAGTAGTATTACTCGTGAGCGCACTGCCCTTTGCCATCGTATGTTAATGGTTATCTCGCAAAATACGGTATCCACTGCTAAGTTAACGAGGGACTCATTCAATTAAAGGATTAATATGCAGATTATTCACCATGGCGCAGTTAATGGGGTAACTGGCTCGTGTCATCAGCTCGATATCAACCCACAACTTCCAAGCAGTTATCTTATTGATTGCGGCTTATTTCAAGGAGCGGAAACTGCTGGTAAAAACTCTGCAGAGCAACTGCAAATAGACTTTAACATCGACAACATCAAAGCGTTAATCGTCACCCATTGTCATATCGATCATGTTGGCCGGATCCCCTACCTACTCGCAGCCGGTTTTAACCAACCTATTTACGCCACTACCGCAACGGCGTCGTTATTGCCTTTAGTGATTGAAGATGCCTTAAAAGTGGGCGTGACTCGCGACCAAAAGCTGATCCAGGCCTGTTTAAACCAGCTGAATAAACTCATTGTGCCGGTAGACTATAACCAGTGGGTTTCATTGCCGATAAACCTCAACAATGCGACTCAACCTGTTAAGCAAATTAAGCTAAAGTTTAAACCTGCGGGGCATATTTTAGGCTCGGCCTATGTTGAGCTTGACCTTAAAGGACCAAGCTACCAGCATAGAGTGGTATTTTCAGGTGACTTAGGCGCAACCTACGCTCCATTGCTGGCGAGTCCAAAAAGTCCGTACAGAGCAGATACCTTAGTGATTGAGTCAACCTACGGCGATAAAAACCATCAGGGCCGTAAAGATCGCAGCAAACAACTCAAAGGAATTATTGAAAAAGCAGTTAACGATAATGGCGTCGTGCTCATTCCAGCCTTTAGCATTGGCCGTACACAGGAGTTGTTATACGAGTTTGAGCACATTATTTTTCGTAATCAGCACAATCCTATGTGGCAAAATATCGACATTATTGTCGACTCCCCTATGGCGGCCAACTTTACTCAACAGTACCGTGCATTTAAAGATTTGTGGGACAAAGAGGCCAAGCGAAAACTGTCACAAGGCCGTCATCCACTCGATTTTGCACAACTCACCACCATCGACAGCCATCAAGATCACTTAGCGGTGATCAACTATTTAGATTCGGTCAATAAACCCGCCATCATCATTGCCGCATCGGGCATGTGCACCGGTGGCAGAATTAGCAATTATCTTAGTCGCTTCTTACCCAAGGCCACTACCGACGTATTATTTGTCGGCTATCAAGCCCAAGGCACCACTGGCCGAAACATCCAACAATATGGCCCACAAGGCGGTTATGTGTATATTGATGAACAGAAAATAGACATTAAAGCCGTTATCCATACCATTAGCGGTTACTCTGCCCACGCCGACCAACACAACCTCATCAACTTTGTTAAACGCATGCATCACAAACCTAAGCACATTCGTATCGTTCATGGCGATGATGAAGCTAAACAAGCGTTAGCCGACGCGTATCAAACCTTATTACCCACAGCAGAGATTGAAATTGGTAAAGAATAATTACGCAAAACGACAATCAAAAACAGCTTAAGGTTAAGTTATATGGAATATTAATGACCAAATTTAATTCTAACGCCGGCGTTAGCAATAAACCCATCGTTACGCGACCAAATATCAGTGGTCCATTGGCCGCTAGGCGCGCGACTCGGCAGTAACATTGGGTGCTCGTCGGTTTGTTTCACATCGAGTAGGTTTTCTAAATTAATAAACCAACTGACACTGCCCACCGTAATTTCACCCATTAAGCCTAAATGCCAATAGGGATTAGTTTCATCAATATACGGATTATCATTCACGCGCTGCGTGCCAGTGTAATAGGCCTCAAAACCGGCTCTAAAGTTGCCATGCTGCTCCCACATTGCCACAAAACCGCCAGAGTGTTCTGGGGTTAAGGCCATATCTCGTCGCCCTGCTCCTTCAGGTGACTCCTCGGTTGCATCTAAGTATAAATAGCTTGCCGTGAGTTTGATGTCGCCCAGATAGTAACGCAGCAACACTTCAGAGCCGCGAATTTGACTTTCGCCCGATGCATTCACTAATCTCACCGCATCTAGTGCGCCGTTGTTGGTAGAAAAAGACTCTAGCGTGGTGACGTTATCGACATTCGAGCCAAACAAGGTCAAACTGGTTTCGACATCGTCAAAGCGATAAGTAAAATCAAGCGACGCTGTTTTAGCACGCTCTTCTTTTAAGTCTTCAATTGGCGTTAAACGAGATAACCCAGCCGCTTCAATCTCTTCAACAAACGGTGTCGGAGCAAAGTATCCCTGCCCGTAAGAACCTCTAATGGTTAACTCATTTGGGCGATAAAGCACCGACACTCTTGGGCTAAATTGGCTGCCATATTCACTATGGTCATCAATACGGGCACTGTAAGAAGTGGTGATTTGATCGGTTAACTCATAATCAAGCTGGGCAAATGCACCCGGTACGTCATATGAATAATCAAATTCAGGAAAGGTATCTGAAGCAAAGACTTCAGATTGATACGCTAAACCCACCACCCAATCACCGTTGTCGGTGTAACCTGCAATGCTATTTTCAAATAAATAACTCTCATGCGTATCTTCTTCAATATCAGTACCGTAAACATGCTCATGATCTTGCACCATCGCCGAACCGCGAGTGGTCATGGTTAAGGTGTCTAATAACGGCATGGTAAACACCAGCCCGCCATCAAGTCTTTCTGAGTCTTGTGATTGCTCAAACGTTGTACCATCAGCAACCGTATTATCACCGAGAGTCCCGCCTGTGCGATCTTCGGTCATAAAGCCACTGGTCACATACAATGTTTGTCCAGCTTCGCCTTCCCAAAATAATCGAGGACGCACGGTATAGCGCTCATAGCCCGCCAGATCGATCCAGCCGTCGCCATCGATATCTTGCTCATCTTGATAATGCGCCCCAGCCGTCACCGACCCTTTTAGGTTCTCGCCAAGTGGTGACTCAACATAGGTGGTGACATCCTGACCATTACGCGTGGTTCCATTAACCAACACTTCACCACTGAGTTCATCGCCAGGCGTGCGAGAAACAAGGTTAATCACCCCACCTAGAGCAGAACCACCATAAAGCGATGATGCCGAGCCTTTAATAATTTCAACACGGCTTAAATCGGTTGGCGGTACTTGCAACAAACCAATCGATGCCGCCTGATTACCATACAGCGGTAAACCATCAGCCAGTAATTGGGTATAGCGGCCATACAAACCTTGTAAGCGAATATTGGCACTGCCGAGCGCTGGCGAGGTGGTTTGTAATCTCACTCCGCCAGTTTCAGCCACCAGCATAGAAATATTACCCGGTCTCATTGCCGCTTTTTCTTCAATTTCTTCGCGGTTAATCACCTCGACACGAATAGGCTGTTCATCGGCAATTCGCCCTGAACGAGTGGCTTGTATCACAATGGTTTCCATTGTTTCTTCATGTTCATGCTCGTCATCATGCTCATCTTTATGCCCCTCATCATGATGTTCTGCATCCGCACGAGGCTTATCATGAGAGGCTGAGGCGTGTTGCTCAACCGTATTAACCGAATGGCTCTCATCACTTGCGTGACTCATCCCCACAACACTTAGCGACAACACTAACGATGCCGTAGCACAATAGCTAAACATACAACTTCCTTATAACAACACATGATCTAAAAATGATATGATTGAGCTTAAAGGTTACAGTTACTGGAAGGTCAAGTTGAAAATAAGTGAATTGGCATCGATTGCACAAGTATCGGTTAAAACCATCCGTTATTACGAGCAGATTGGATTATTATCCGCCCCTAATCGCAGCGATAATGGTTATCGGTTTTATCAACAAAAAGACATTGAAACATTAACGTTTATTAGACGATGTCGAGAATTGAATATTGCATTAGATGACATCAAACGCCTTGTCGATACCCAACAAGATCCAAAGTCTTCATGCTCACTCGTTGATAACATCATTGCCAGCAGCTCGAGCGTATTCAACAAACTCAGCGAGAGCTGGCATTACTAGAACAATCACTCGCTGCGCTAG
Organism: Shewanella litoralis; assembly: GCF_009828585.1. Classification (GTDB taxonomy): domain Bacteria; phylum Pseudomonadota; class Gammaproteobacteria; order Enterobacterales; family Shewanellaceae; genus Shewanella; species Shewanella litoralis. The sequence continues at coordinate 115,241 of NZ_WSRZ01000012.1, forward strand.
CCTCTTGCTGTCAAAGCCATCAGATAAAAGATTGCAGTATTTTACACACACTTAAATCGTCATAGGTTCAATGCACTTATCATTAAATAAAAGATGGCTGCGCTTTACTGCATGCCCCTAAACGACTATGATCCGGCTCAATTAACTCGTTGCGTATACTGTACTGTTAACGCTCCCATATTCAGGGCGTTAAACCATGATAACAACACTCAATTTAAACGCTATTTAGGACTGTCTGCCCCCCCCCAGACACTGTATGGATACCATTATGACAACACAAACAATCACAGTACTTTACTACCCAGCAGAACTTGCCATTAAGCCTTTAGCCGAAGTGTTATACGATCTTGAAGTTGGCGTGAACGGCCGAGTGATTATTCCTATGGAATACAAAGAAGATAAAATCATCGTTGCGGTATTTAAAGGTGAAGTAGAACTGCTGAACGCATTGGGCGATCGAGTTGCATCTGAGTTTACTGACGTTGCCTAGAGGCAATATCACATATGACTTGCAACGACTAAACCAGCAGAAAATCAACGTTACACGTTTGGCATGAATACAATCACTTTTATCAGGTTTAAAGACATATTTACATAAAGGTGCTTTAAAGATTTACCAGGACCAATGTTACCTGGCAGTTCATGAACAGGAGTAAACACTGGCTGTTTATACTGAGCAAATGCGATATCGACAATAAGTAACTTTGCACTTAGCTCTTTCATAAAAGCCCTATGATAATCCTTTAGCAAAGTTCAGATTAATATCACAGCCCTCATAAAACGCAGCCTAAGCACTACCTAAACACTGCACAATACTCTGTACCAGACTCGGCTATACACTTCCCTCGCCCAGAGCTTAATTCCCCCCAGCAGCAGTGAATTAGGTGACAAGTCATTTTTGGATCATCTTAAATAAATGCCCTTTGACTTGCTCGATGGTAATTGCGCCTAAAAATATTCCTGTTTTACCGGTAACCACCATGACTGATTTAGGGTATAAGCAAAAATGCTTTAATAACGACTCTACAGAATAGTCGGTATAGCAAGTGTACTCGACAGGCACCATAATTTGATGCGCCCTTTTCGTTAACGTTAATCGATCATGTTTTGTTTCGGCATTGGTGTTCACATACGGACTAATGGCAGCGTTAACCTCATGTTGTGAAATATGCCCAATACATTTACTGCTGTTAAGTACCATTACGACATCGGTAGTATCGTACATATCAATGAACATCTCTATCCGTTCATCAGGCTCAACAAGAGGCGGTTTGGGCATTAAAAAATCAATCACCGTGGGTATTTTTTTCATGTCGCTGACAAGAAGCTTAAGCTGAAGTTTGTCTATGATGGCGTTAATATCATTAACGGTATTACTGTGATCCATTAACGAAAGCGGCTTACTAAAAATATAGCCTTGCACATAATTAACCCCCATCTCAACTAGCGCCTTGAGTACGTCTCTGCCTTCAACGCCTTCAATCACAATTTCGCCACCCATTGAGTGAATAAATTGAGTAAACATTTTCACCATTAAGCGTTTTTGCTTATCTTTTACGATATAATCAGTAATTAACTTATTGATTTTAATTAAATTAAGAGGCAATACAGATAAGTCGGTAAACGAAGTATAACCAGAGCCAAAATCATCGATAGCCAGCACGATATCGTTGTCAGTAATATGCTTAATATCATCCAAAATGCTTTGGTTATCAGTAAACACTGCCGATTCTGTTAACTCAATAGTAATCCGTCTAGGGTCAATACCTGTCGAGTTAATTAACGTTACCGTATCATCCAGGGTAAAGCGGTTTTTAGAGCTATTAATCGTTGAACGGTTAATTGATAAACCTAAATTATCATTACCTAACATCGCAGCTAAAGTCGGTAATTCGTTTATTGCGGTGAGCAACACTTTTTTATCAATAATATTGATCCAGTCATTTTCCTCAGCCAGATCAATCAACTCCTGGATACTATGTTTAACCGTCGTGTTGATATTAAAGCGGGCCAACGCTTCAACCTTCTCTATTTTCAATGTTTTTAAATTGATAATCGGCTGGTAAACCACATAGATCTGGTCATGTTCCAAACAACTTTTTAACGCCGATTCTAACTTTAATTTACGGTTATTAATGATGTTGATTTTGGGATTAAAATACTTAACCTTATGCTCATTTACATAGCTAAACCCCACAGACGATGTCGATAATGCTTGTAGTGCATTAGATAACAACTGTTCATTATTTTTCGCATCAACGCCATCAATCGACACGCCAATATGACATTGAATTTTGTGATCTAACTGTAACTGACTCTCTTCGAGCAATATGTCAAAAATGTCGGCTAAATCACTATGGATCGTCTTAACTAATTTAGATGAAATAAACGCGCCACAAATTTGTTCATCATTTAATAAACCTAATTTAACCACATGCCTAAATGCCTTAAGCTTTGGGATTGCCTGGTCAAACAACCATCTCGGGGAAATTGAATTTTTTGATGAGTGAAAATAGGTGTTAATAACAAAAACAACCAGGCTTTCTTGATTATTTTGTAATGAGCGCATTTGGGCTAAGGAATCGAAAAAATCAAATTTATTATTCCAGTACCAGTTTGGTTTTTGCTGAGAAAATTCAACAATATCAGAGAAAGAAAAATCTAACTTATTTAACTGAAAAATATTTAACGGCGTACTTTTATCAGATTCCGAGTAATGCAATATGTTGGCTTTAAAGGCCACATAAGACCCATCTTTATGATAGAAAAATAGCTCTCCATCCCAGGTGCCATTGGTTTCACAATTGAATAAGTACTCCTGGAACACATTATTTTTATCATGAATAAAGTCGCTAATATTTTGGCCAATAACCTCGTATTCCTCATAACCAAGGTACTCAACGAGCATTTGATTAATCAGTAATATTTGGTTGTTATCATCACAAACAAACAACAAACGCGAGGATTTATAAAACAGCTTCTTTAAAATCGAAGCCTCTTGGTTTTTTGATGGCAATAAACGCTTAAAAAACAGACTGCCTGCAACCAATTTTAAATTACTCGAATATATGGTGACTTCAACAAGGTACCGAATATTGGCGATGGTAAAAACTAAATGGCTTGTAACGACATTTTGAGAGGAAATGCTGGTTTCTATATTTTTTTTAAAATACGTTGCCTGGTTTGCGTCTAATAAATCGACAAGTAACCTGAATCTAACAGAACCCGGGTTTTCTGGGCCAAAAATGATCTTTAACAGTTGCTCACTGTAAAATAGTTTTTCATCAATGTTCCATTTCCATTGGAAAGATTGATCAAGTAGATTTTTTTCGGCGCTCTCAAGCGTCATCATGATTCCATTCATTTCTTACCACATCCCTATGACTTGTCAGGCAATTGCCTTTTTACAACCCATCACCACTCAACCCGAACCTATCCAAAGCTCTCGAAGTCACCATTGCCCAAACCTGTAACATTAGTCTGACAGTGATGTGATGAATACTCTTGCCAATGCAATCTACAGTTATACGACACTCAAATTAGTTATCGCAATAACTTAATAACCTTATTTATACAGGCAACAACTTATATAGGCAACTAGGACTCACACAATTAAATGCTTATTTCGTATCATATGTTCAATTTAGATTGCCAAGTACATAGTATGATCCTGCTCGCAAGGGGAAAAATCAAAGAAGTTATAAGCAGACACTTCTATCAATAACCATTCACCCACAACGCTAAAAAGCAAGAAATCACAAAATAAGGGTCTTAACTATCTTCAATAGCTGCATCAAAAATGAGTCTATGGTTTAATGTTTTTCACGTTTACGTTAGAGAATAATGACGACATGGAAATTCAATCAATTTTTGATGAGATTCAATCGCTTTCAGCCTTTGAGCTGTTCCGATTACAATCAGCTATATATAAAACGCTTGAAGATCCTGAGCGAGTGAAAGCACTTAGACAAAAAATTCATGTTGGCATGAAAGTAGACTATTTTTGCACCGAACGTAATCATGCTATCCCGTGCTCAGTTCTTAAGGTGAGTCGTAGCAGAGTTGATGTAGAAGAGCACGACACCCAAAAGCGTTGGTCACTACCATTTTACAGCCTTAACCTTGATCATATCGAAACCGAATTAGTGCTTCCTCGTACCAAAGGAATATCAAAGGCGACGCTTTTTATCGGCTCCACCGTGGGATTTATCAATAATAGAGACAACACTGAGCACATAGGACAAGTCACAAAGCTTAACCCAAAGCGTGCTGTTATTTTGGTCAACAATACCCCATGGACAGTTCCTTACTCCATGCTATTTCCAGTTATCTCTTGCGGATCACAAGAGCATGATCAAATGCTATTACCCCGATAATTGCGTATCCAATTGATTTCTGAGTAGCCCCAAGATGTAAAAGCCCATAGATGTAAAAGCCCATATAATGGCTTTGAGCAAAGCCATTCTATGGGCTGTATCAACTTGAGAGATTCAGACGTTATTTAATAATAATTTGGTGTTATTATCGCTTCATAAAGTCAATCTACTTTAGAAAGTCTTCGAACATCCCAAAACCCATCATACTATTCAATTCCTGCTGATGGATCCGTTGACTTAACTGTTCACGCATGGCTTGCACCGTCGTGACGTTATTGATCTTAGCGTATAATGCTTCGGATTCAACGATCAGCAGATCGCCATATTGTTCCAACGTTTTTGCACGCGATGCCTTAGCGCCGCCACCAAAACGACGCCAAATTTCTGATTTAATGTCGTTGCCATGCTGCATAAATTCATGCTCTTGATTCAGTAATGCAATTTTTGAATGTAATGTAGCCTCAATTCGCTTTAGCATGTCATCATCTGCGGTGAGTTTATATTCGGGCAAATGTTCCTGCGCCATCATCAGCAATGAGAGCGCATCTTTATCTTTTTTAGCCTGCGAAAGCAGCTGCATTAAGTCTTTCTTTAAGGCTTTTTTCTCTGGATCTCGCTCTTTATCAGGATGAAGTTGATTGGCGAGTTGTCGATACAGTTTCGTCATCGCTTTATCTTCAAATAACGCAGTGCTCATCGGTAATTCAGGGTCATCATTTTCAAATGAAAAGTCATCATTCATGTCCCAATCTGGCCCATCCCACTCAGAATCATCTTCATGCTCATCTTCAGCTTCTGCGCTATTGCTTTGGTTGAGCATATCGTGAATATACGCTTGAAAACGTTCAGGATGATGTATCATATCAATAAGCTCTTCGTTGCTTAAAGGCAACCACTCACCGAACATGCCAAACAGATCTTCCCGTAGCGCATCAAGTTCTTCATCACTCACCGTTTGCTTTGGCATCGTCGACTGAAAATCAATCAATAATGACGTAAAAAACTCTCGCAAATCAGTTGTGCTAATGGGATTAAATGGGTTGGCTTCAAGTATAGTGAGCTCCTCTTCAATCCAAGCATAAAGTTCAACCCTTTGGTTACCCTTTATCGTTTTGCGTGGTACAAACGTGAGTAAATGTTGGATCCACTTTCCGGTTGCAGCACACACAACATGTTCTTTTGACTCGATTAGCGGTTTAAACTCTTCATAAAAACCATCTAACTTAGCGCGATAGCGCTGATTACGTGCTTGTTTTTTCTCGACGTCTTGCCACAATTTTTCGAGTTTTTTCGACTGTTTTTTGGATTGATGAAGAGCTGTGTCATCGATAATAGTCATTAATGTCATGCAGAGTACCGTAGCGAAACTTATGTTTATTTAATTAAGTGTATTATCAAGAATGATATCGTTACATCAACCTTAACGCTAGGTTCTTGGTGACTAAATGTATAGGAAGCTGTGCTTGTTACCTACCCCATGATCATTGCCGAAGTGCGCTGTTTTCTCTTTGTGGTGCCTAAACAGTGGTGCCTAAACAGTGGCCCCCAAACAGTGGAAGACTACTTCATTATCCGGTTTTGGACTGGAATGCGAAGTTGTGAGGTGCATGGATGAGAATGGGAACATATTGATTTTGATCACCGATTGATCCGTATTTGGCAAAACTGGGTCAACGAGATGGTATGTGATGTGAAAACGCCGAAATCGGGTCGAGATCTGAAAATGTGTAACACTGTATATACCCAATCAACTTGAAGATGCTCGATTTCAGCAAGAATTTACACGTGTTTAAGCAAGGCATTGATTGCGGGTAATGGTCGTTCCCTTTCCAAAATCAATAACACAGCATAAACGCGTGTAAAACTTGCCCTTTGGGAGTTTCACCGTGCTTCCACTACGTTGTTACGTTAATTTATAAGGTACCTACATTACCGCATTAACGCGCCTAGTATTGAAAACACGGTGAAGCTCTGAAACACGGATCTTCAAGTTGATTGGGTATATAACTTTATTTTCTAGAGACAATCACTCAAACGATTTAACAGTGCTTTACGACTATTATTGATCGCAATAAATCGCTTAAACCGCTGTTCAAAAGCGGTGATATCCCCTTTAAAATGATAGGCTTCGTTCAGCTGATGCAAATAGCGTGATGCCGCATCGTAACCACTGGCGCAAGTTCGATCCGCTTGCTCTTGTGCTTGCTGCCAGCAGCGCTCACGCTGATTGTAGATATCCGTCAACACTTTTTCTTTTTCCGCTTTTTCAATAGCTAATTTTATTGCGAGCGCTTCAGCTTGCTCTTGCTGTAATAGGCTTTGCGCTTGCTCGATAAAAGGGGAAATCACGTCGGGAGTTAACCAATACTGATAGGTTTCGTCTTTGTTGGCAGATTCTTTTCGCGTCATCGTTAAGGCTTGATGACGGGTTAGCTGACCTTGTTCAAAAAGCGTGCTTAATAACGTATCTTTCTCTACTTCTGTGAGATTGTTTAGCCACGCATCAAACTGAAGCGGGGCTTGTTTGGCTTGGTGACTTGGTTGTTCGTTCAGTACCATCGCAAGTGCTTTAACCCAAGCCAGAGGAATATCATATAGCGCCGCAAAAGCCTGTAATTCCTCACTAAGATGCTCAAAATCGAATTGAATTAAAGGTATTTCCTCAAGTTCATCATTACAATCCAACGCTTTGAGCCACATAAAGTACACAAGGCGCCAATTACCTTGGATTAACTCGCTGCGCAAACCGGTTAAATGCTGGAAAAAGTCGTTGGCATGTTCATCGTCAAAATACTCGTAATACTCTTCGAGGGAAAAAATCAGCAATTGCCATTCTTCACTTTCCTGTACATGAAATCCCTCACTTGAAAAACCAAGTAACGTATCAGGAAGAGTTCCCGCTGGTAGCTTGATGTAAGCATCGATCGTGCCCCAATCGGCATAGTAAAAACCAATGTCAAAGTATGTTAACATCAGCTCAGTGGGTTCTGCCTTTAAGTCACTGTAGGTGTAATACACCTGAAAGGACGTAGCGCTGATCTCAGCGCGGCTTGAAACGGTTCTGAGTGATTGGCGTGCCTTAGCATCCAAGTACCCATCCAATCGCTCGAATTTATAATATTGATATTCGCTCATGATGACCTTGCTATGCGTTAATGGTGAATTGAAAGGTGTGTTTTAACAAAGGCAGTACCTGAACCACTCTGGCGACGGGTTCAGCGTTTAAATAACGTCTTGGGTCAATGGTCACAAATCCCCAAAACTGTAAAAATCGCTCAATAAAACGTGATTCAATGAGTATGCTTAAACTTCTTTCTGATGAGAAGTCATCATCCTCTGGGAAGGACTGCAGTAAATCGGGGAAAGCCGTCATAACCTCTTCAACCAGCTGATCCACACTGTTGTGGCTTTGAATACGCCACAGCATGAACAACCAAAAGGGTCGCAAGTCGATATCGTATTCAAAACCGTCCAAATACCCCCAGTTATATTTGCTGATTGCAGCTGCTAACATAGGTTTGAAAAATGCTCGTATACCTTCGGCCTGATACTGCTTTTGCGCTGATTTTTTTACATGGTAGCAACCACTACGTTGATAAATAATACCGCTAACTTCGGCAAGCACTCGGGTGTAGTGCAACGCATTGAATTTATCTTCGTTACTGCCCGCAAATTCGCTGATGCTAATGTTTGTTGGGAACTGAGCAACGGCAAACTCAGGTAATAACTCACATGCCTGTTTGACCAAGTTAGCCGGTAAGTTGCCTTTACTGGTGGCTTTGAATGATCCATCTTGTGTCATAGCCTCATCAAGAATGAGGGTTAAATAACGTATCACAAGGTTGGCTGAAAGGATGTCTGGAGTGCTGATTGTCACCCACTGTAATTCATCGAAAGGCGCATAAAGCCAATTGGCCATTTGCGTTGGTGTCACACCACAAAAATCAGGATGAGGCTGATTATTGCAATCCTGGACTTTGTGCTGTAAAGCAGCGTTGAGTTCATCAAGGGTCACATTTTGCTTGGTTGCCTGCATGGCTTCAATATCATCGAAGACCTGGCCATGTTGCTTGAAAACGCTGCTCATACAACAACGTTTAAATTTTTTACCGCTGCCACAATGGCAAGGTTCGTTTCGGCCGAGCTTCATTGTTGTCCTTTCTTATTATGGTAGAAAAAGCGCTGCATTTTCCTGTTTGCGCTGATCCAGTCTCATTTCTCATCATAAAAGCCAAGTGACGCTAGTAGAGATCGGCACAATCCCCACCTTAAGGCCAAAGGGCTTAAACAATCGATTCAGAATATCTGTCTTATAGCTACCACGGTCATTCTCAACGTCAGAAAGAGTCTTACGAGACACTTTAACCAAGTTTGCATACTGGTCTTGTGTGAGCCCTAACACCTCGACTCGCAGCGTTTTAAGCGCTTGTCCTTGGGTTAGCTCACCGTGTAAAAGCCTTTGTGTAATGGCATGAATCGCACGCTTTCGCTCGACCGTGCTAACGCCGCCGGATTGCTTAGAGGCTCGTTTAGCACCTTGCTTTGTTTGAGCCTCTAGAATGTTTTGAGATTGATGACGTTGCGGCACTTCAGTAGCAACCTCACTCCGTTGCTGTCGATTCGCTCTAAGACGGGCAATGGTTTCTTTAGCTGTTTCCGTAGTAGATGATTTATCACTCATACCAACCCCCAACGAGTTAGCTTGTCTTCAATATAAGTAAAGCCAATTGCAGGCATGTCGATGATCCGCTCAGGCACACCACGCGCAATTAACCGTTGCTTCAAGTCGAGACATTGCAGGGCCGTGAGCTTTAACGCTGCCATCAGCTCCTGAGCAGGCACCAGATCAGCGAGAGTGTCAGCAATGCCTTGAAAGTCATACTCTCCCCCGACTTCGAGCAGCGCTTCCCATTTTGTGGTTCTGGCCACCCCTTCAGGGTCAGCTTTCATCGGTGCAAAGTCATAGATAGGCGCCAGTTTTATCCAACCATCGTCTTTAAGAAACGCTGTATTACGGCCATGATTATCACTATTACCAAATATGATATTGAGTAAGTCTCGCCGCACCCACTCAAGCACAAACGCGCGTACGTCAAACTGATAGCCTTGCTCTAAGACCATATGGCTGTGAGTAATTTTATCGATCAGCGTTCTTAAGGTTTGCTCGTGATCTAGAGTAACGCCCGCACCTTTGCCAAGTATCGAATAAACCGACTCCATTGCGTAACGTTGTTGGCCTAACTCATTGTAATAGATATCAAAACGCGGCAGCCACAGTGAGGGATAGGAATGCCCTTCTTCGAGCCGCATGTTTGCAGTCGAGATTGTCTCAAAGCCCATGTCTGTCAGCTCGTGATAATAGTGGTATTCAGCGCGCAGAATATCGCAATCAACTGGTGACCGAGAGCCTCTCGGATATTTGACCAAATAATGAAGGTCTCGGTTTTGTGACTCATCCTGATAACTATCAATCCAGATCTTTTGCTCATCGTCGCAACGTAATAACAGCTTGGGCGCTTCGCCACCAGCTCCCGTTGCACCACCCGCTGTCGCACCTCGATATTGCGCATAATCTAAGAAGTCAGATGCTCTATTTTTGACGTCGCCAACGGTGAACGTAAGCTTATCAGCAATAGCGGAGCGCTCCGGCAACGACTCCTTGACTCGCAAATGACCTACTGGCGCAATCGTGCCATATTTCAGCAATACAAAATTTTGCTCATCTACACTCAGATCAGCGATATCAAGGTACTTAAGCCAATAGCGTCGGCTTGCACCGCTAGGCATAATGTCGTCAAGAAAGTGCAGCCATATCGGCTCATCAAAAAATAAGCTAACGGGGTGGTTTATAGAGACAGCGTGAATGTCGTCTTTATCTAGCTCAGCCAAAGCATAATCTTGCTCGTAATCTAACGAGGTAAGTCGATAATTACCTTGTTCGCTCTCAGGAAAAGAGAGCTGTGCAATAGCTCTCCATTGGCCATTGATGAAAGCCTGAATGGTCAAATGTTCCATAAGAGCTCCTAAACAGATAACGAGTAACTTACTACTCATTAAATCATAAAAAAGCCATTAATGAGTACATATTTACTCAGATAATACTATTAGTATAGAAAACATACAAAGCTTTTATGGGTAACAAACGGCATTCACTAAGCAATTAGGCTAAAAGCGCATGGGGAATAGCGCTCACCGACCCCCGCTATCACCTCACGGCGCATTACCACCGCGTAAGTTCATCTGATACCAGCCAGAGGCTACCAACGCCCAGACGTTATGAAGGTCATAAACCAAGTCGTGGCGACTTGAGTCCTCGTCACAATCGTCCTCATTCTGTCTTGATTATCTAATGAGGTGGGTTAATTTCACTTCTGCGATAACGCCGAACAGTGGGTCAGTTTTACATCGGCGTTGACAGCATAAAGCCAATTAGCCATTTGCGTTGGCGTCACACAAAAATCGGGATGAGGTTGATTATTACGCTCCTGCGCTTTGTGCTGTGTTATAGAAAAAGCGCAGCATTTTCCTGCTTGCGCTGATCCAGTGTCCTAGGAATTACTGATGAAGCGAATAATGGCAGACCACCACTTATAGCGACCTTGATTCTACTTTGAACTGCGGTTAAAAATGGGTGGGTTACCATAATTAATCCTATAAATTCAGAAATTAGCGACTGAAAACCAAGTGTACTCTGTGTGTAATTTTAATACCTCAGGTATTAAAATGTCTAAGATCAATAGGCTGACTTATGACAATGCCTAAATTTAATTATATTCATCGATTGAAGTTGAACGTTTAGGACTTTAAACGAAAAATGCCACTACCTTTAAAGATAGTGGCACCGGTAAATCTACAACGAGTAAAAATTAAACGTCTTAAACACCTGCGGTAGAAACAGCTTTTGCAATTGCTTCAGCTTGTGCTTGCGACATTTCTGGGTCGGTTGATTCAACCATCACACGGATGAGCGGTTCTGTGCCAGACTTACGCAGTAATACGCGGCCGTTATTACCTAAAACAGCTTCCGCTTCAATCACCGCTTGTTTAACGACCTCTGATGCGATAATTTCATCGGCATTGTTAGCGGTTAAACGAACGTTTAGTAATACTTGTGGCAACTTGTTCATACCAGAGGCAATATCAGCGAGTGATTGCTTAGATTGTAAAACAGCTTGAAGTACTAACAATGAAGCAACGACGCCGTCACCCGTTGAGGCATGGTCAAGGTGCAAAATATGGCCAGAGCCTTCACCACCTAATTTCCAACCGGTTTCTTTTAATTGCTCAACCACATAACGATCACCCACTTTGGCGCGTCTAAAGGGAATATCCATTTCTTTAAGGGCTATCTCAAGCCCAAGATTTGACATTAGCGTGCCAACAACACCACCAGTCATAGTGCCTTGCTGCTTAGCAGATTTTGCCAGGATATATAAAATCTGGTCGCCATCAACCACATGACCGTTATGGTCAACAAACATAATACGGTCGGCATCACCGTCAAGTGCGATACCCAAATCGGCTTCATGGACCATCACAGCTGTTTGTAAGCTGTCTAAATGCGTTGCGCCGCAGTGATCGTTAATGTTTACGCCATTAGGTTTATCATTAATGCTAATGACTTCAGCGCCTAATTCACGGTACACATTGGGGGCAATGTGATACGCCGCGCCATTAGCGCTATCAACCACAATCTTCATCCCTGCTAAGGTTAGATCTTTAGCAAACACGCCTTTGCAAAACTCAATATAACGCCCGGCGGCGTCGTTAATGCGACGAACTTTACCTAACAATTCAGAAGACACACATTCCATTGCATTGTGATTTAACGCCTGGTCGAGTAGCGCTTCAATCTCAAGCTCTTGCTCGTCATTGAGCTTGGTGCCCGAGTTGGAGAAAAATTTAATGCCGTTATCATAAAAAGGGTTATGTGATGCACTGATCACCACACCCGCATCGGCTCTAAAGGTGGAGGCTAAATACGCCACTGCAGGCGTTGGCATCGGGCCAATTAATGCAACGTTTACGCCAGCAGCAGAAAGGCCCGCCTCAATAGCCGATTCAAACATATAACCACTACTGCGAGTATCTTTACCAATCAACACTTCTTGAGTACCGGTGGAGGCTAAAACCTTACCCGCAGCCCAACCTAGCTTCATTGCAAAATCAGGTGTAATAGGAAACGTCCCCACTTTTCCACGCACACCATCGGTACCAAAATATTTACGACTCATAAAAACTCCCAAAATAAAAAGTTCCAGGTTCCAGGAACTCGCAGGCTCGCCTGAGAGCGGACTGCGTCCTTCTAGGTTCTAAGTTCTAAGTTCTAAGTTCTAAGATCTAGATTCTACCCGCTTGTCATCCTCGAGTGCTTTTATCGGGGATCCAGGTGTTTCTGTTGACTTAGGTTGTAGATTTTAAGACTGAACAATTAAGTGCTAACACCTGGATTCCGGCTTTAAAAACATCACCGGAATGACGTAATCGAGCAGCGTCCTTCTAGATCCTAAGATCTAGGTTCTACCCGCTTGTCATCCTCGAGTGCTTTTATCGGGGATCCAGGTGTTTCTGTTGACTTAAGTTGTAGATTTTAAGACTGAACAATTAAGTGCTAACACCTGGATTCCGGCTTTAAAAACATCACCGGAATGACGTAATCGAGCAGCGTCCTTCGAGGTTCTAAGAGCTAGGTTCTACCCGCTTGTCATCCTCGAGTGCTTTTATCGGGGATCCAGGTGTTTCTGTTGACTTAGGTTGTAGATTTTAAGACTGAACAATTAAGTGCTAACACCTGGATTCCGGCTTTAAAACATCGCCGGAATGACGTAATCGAGCAGCGAAGCGTCCTATTCTTAGCATCTAGCAGCGTTCTAGGCTTTCGCCCTAGCTAAAAAACAAAAACCAACTGGTTAAAGTTGGTTTTCAAGTAACAGTAATAGTAATACTCAAAGCCGTTAGAGCATTTTAGTAATACGTTCTTTAAACTCAGCACCGAGCTTAGTATCACGTAAACCATATTCAACAAACGCCGCCATATAACCTAGCTTGTCACCACAATCATGTGACTTGCCTGTCATGTTAAACGCTTCAACAGTGTCTTGCTCAATGAGCATATCAATGGCATCTGTTAGCTGAATTTCATCGCCCGCACCTGCAGGGGTTTTAGCCAATAACTTCCAGATTTTTTCTGATAAGACATAACGGCCCACGACCGCTAAATTCGAAGGGGCTTCGCCCAATTCAGGTTTTTCAACCATGGCGTTAATTTGAGCAGATTCACCTGGGGCAATTTCAGCTCCATTACAGTCAGCAATACCGTATTTATTCACTTGAACATCAGGTACTGGCGCGACCATAATCTGGCTAGCCAAGGTAGCCTTATAGCGCGCTATCATAGCCGCTAAATTTTCTGTTTTTTGATCCGCTGTATATGCATCTAAAATCACGTCTGGTAACACAACCGCAAACGGGTTATTGCCAATACAAGGATAGGCGCACAATACTGCGTGACCTAAACCTTTAGCTTCAGCCTGACGCACGTGCATAATGGTCACATCTTTAGGGCAAATCGCTTGAACTTCTTCAAGTAATTGGCGTTTTACACGCTTCTCAAGGGTAGATTCAAGCTCGTATGACTTATCAAAGTGGTTTTCAATCGCGTTTTTACTGGCATGTGTCACCAACACAATCTCTTTGACACCGGCAGCAACGCATTCATTAACAATGTATTGAATTAGAGGCTTGTCCACTAACGGCAACATTTCTTTAGGAATGGCCTTAGTCGCTGGCAACATACGGGTACCAAGACCCGCAACAGGAATAACTACTTTCATTTAAAATCCTTGTAAAAATGTGCCTAATCTTATGTTAGCTCTATCTAAAATGAGTTCGCAAAAATCTAATAAACAAATGTAAACAGCTAATGTAAAAGGAAAATGTAAAGTACTAAGTTCAATAACAAACGTTAATAAGAGTTAAGAAACCAAATTAATCACTTTTTTAGCCGCATCAGTGTTTTTAGCTTTTTGCTGATAAACTAAATCACAAATTCCATCAGTCGGTGCAAAACCGGTAGGTGTTTTAAGCAAAATATCACGAATAGCTTCATGGTTAAACACATGGCAAGCTTGGTCTAAGCGGTCTAAAATTAATGAGTATTCAGACCAGGATAAAAACAATTCATTTGCAGTCATGATGCGCTCATGTTCAGTACCGGTAACATCATCGCCAATAAGCAATTCTTCATAGAGCTTTTCGCCAGGGCGCAATCCGCTAAATTCAATAGCAATATCACCCTCTGGATGTTTTTCACTACGGACTTCAAATCCACTTAAACGGATCATCTTTTTTGCTAAATCAACAATTTTTACCGACTTACCCATATCGAGCACAAATACATCACCGCCCTTGCCCATCGCCCCTGCTTGAATCACTAATTGCGAAGCTTCAGGAATCGTCATGAAGAAACGGGTGATTTCTGGGTGAGTCACAGTAACAGGGCCGCCATTAGCGATTTGAGTTCTAAACAACGGCACTACAGAGCCCGATGAGCCAAGCACATTTCCAAAACGCACCATGCAAAAACGGGTGGTATTTTGTTCGCGAGATAAAGCCTGTAATACTAATTCAGCCATGCGCTTAGTCGTACCCATCACATTGGTAGGACGCACCGCTTTATCGGTTGAAACCAACACAAAGGTGTCCACTTTTGCAGCTATGGCTGCTCGTGCAGTATAAAGGGTGCCAAACACATTATTTCGCACACCTTCAACGACATTGTGTTCAACTAAAGGCACATGCTTATATGCTGCAGCATGGTAAACCGTCTGTACGCCAAAAGACTCCATAATGGCTTGTACTCGATTTTCACGCTGTACAGAGCCCATCATAGGCAAAATTCTTACGTTTAAACCGAGTTCTTTTGCAATGGCATTTAATTCACGGTCAATAGCATATAAAGCAAATTCAGATAATTCAAACAAAACCAATTTCTTAGGCGACTGCTTTAAAATCTGTCGACATAACTCAGATCCAATCGATCCACCTGCGCCCGTTACCATCACCACTTTATCTTTGATGTTAGAAGACAATAAATCTTCACGAGGATTTACTGCATCACGGCCCAGTAAGTCATCAATTTCGACTTCTTTAATATCACTGTAAAGCTTAGTACCATTAACGAGATCTGACATTGCCGGGATAGTAAGTACTTGAACAGCTAAAGGCTCTAACCTTGCTAAAATTTCTTGTCTTTTTGCTCGAGTAGCACTCGGCATAGCCAATAAGACTTTATTAACCGATTTTTGTGTAATTAATTTTTTTATTATCGAAGGGGAATGCACATGCACACCTTGAATAACATTACCTTGCAATGATATGTCATCATCGACAAAAGCAAACGGATGATATTCATGGCTTTGCACTAGTGATGTTAATAACTGCCTACCACTTACACCAGCACCATAAATAATAACAGGCTCACCAATACGTGTCATACCAGAACCGACCATTGAGCGGACAATCGCCCTTGAACCACCGATGAGTACCAGTGAAAACGCGGCATAGATAATCGGTACAGTTCGTGGCAGTTGAGCATCGAGATAAAAAGCGAAAAGGACTAAAGAAACAGTAGATAAAAGTACCCCTATAGCTATTGCAGTTAAAGCCTGCGATCCCATATAACGCAATACCGCGCGATATAGGCCTAACTTGGCAAACGCAACTAAGCTTACTGGTACCACTGTAAGCAAAAGCAACCAATAGTGAGTATTCGCTAACACGACAAAGTCATCGATACGAACAAGTAATGCGGCCCAAAATGCTAAACAGAGAAATAGCGCATCAACAACCAAACTCACGATGCGTTTATGAGCACGTTTCATACCAAACAAGATTTGCAAAAATTCCATTTTTCGCTCCATATAAATAAAGTTCATAATGTATTACATCTTACAACACGACTAATCTAGTCTAGGTTATAGGAAAAATGAGGTGGGGTAGTTTAGCACAAGTTACATTGACCGATATGCAATACATCGTAAAATTAATGATAGGACTGAGCTAGTAACAGAGTGATGATCACAAAGCGCGACTTAACAACTTTTTAAAATCATAAAAAGCAATTGAGACGTTTTTGTTGTATCGATTTTGAATTGAGACATCGAGATTTTTAACAACGAGAAAAGGTCAATCGCTTAGCAACTGATCACCAATAGATAACTCTATTTTACAGCATCACCAGAACCACTACCTGTTACTGTCATCAAAATATACTTAAAGTAGTTTTTGAGACTAAGTGTATCAATCATCTGCTTGTCTATCTCAGCTAACAATTTTGGTGTCGACATATCAATATTTTGCACTTGAGCCAAGCCTGTAACACCAGGTAATACGTTATAAACACCTAATGCATCACGCTCTTTTATTAACTCTTCTTGGTTAAATAAATTTGGACGAGGACCAACCAAGCTCATCTCACCTTTGACTACATTAATTAGTTGCGGTAGCTCATCGATCTTAGTCTTGCGCAAAAAATTACCTAGTTTAGTAATTGAAGCATTGCTCGCTAAGTGACTAGCCACTGATTTTGTTTCAACAGACATAGTGCGAAACTTAATCAGTTTAAATGGTTTTTTGTTTCGGCCTACACGGGTTTGAACAAAAATCGGTGCTCCTGTATCAAACATACCAATAATAGTGACTATCAATAAAACAGGCCAAAGAAATAACAAGCCAAAAAAGGCAGCGAAAAAATCGATAAGACGGATCATTTTTTATTCTCAGAAAGTGAAGCCATTGCTTGCTCCATTGTGAAAGGAGGAACCCATCCTAAGACTTCTTGAGCATTAGAAGAGTCAACTTGTAAGTTTCCTAATAGCTGTTCTGCCATTGCTTTTTTTCCGACAATGCGAGCAGCTAAAAACATAAGACTAACTGGAACAGGTAACTGGATTAACTTTTTATTTAATCCTTTAGCAATTGCATTAGTGAAGTCTTTAATTGACACTGTTTCGCCATCTGAAGCTAAAAAGGTATGCCCCCCAGCATTAGGGTGTTTTGCACAAGTTATGAGTAGGTCAGCCAAGTTTTGAACTGCGATAAAGTCACGCTTATTATTAGTTAATCCGAAAGGAAGTAAAGGTGTCTTAGTAATTAGTTTTGTAAGTATACCAAAGTTCCCTGGAGCATTAGAACCGTAGACTAGTGTAGGCCGAACAATTACCACTTCTAAACCACTATCTGCTGCAATATTTATTATTTCAGTTTCAGCATCATATTTTGATTTTGAAAAATCACTCTCTGGGTTGGCTGAAGAGTCTATAGTAAATGGCTGAAAATTCGTAAAAGAACCATTAACAGCTATTGAACTTATAAACACAAAGCGTTTAACGCCTGCATTAATAGATTGTTTAGCAAGATTTACGGCACCATGGAAATTGATATCTCGATAACTATCACAATTCTTATTATTACTGTGCATAACATGCGCCAGCGCAGCACTGTGTATCACAATATCAACGCCACATAAAGCTGATGTATAATCCGAAGTACCATTAATGTCCCCCTGGAGATGCTCCAGTCCATAAACCTCATTTAATTCCAAGCTAAATGAAGAACTACGACCAAAGGTACGTATATCGGAATGCGGTTTCGATGTGAGCTGAGATAAAACGGCTCTACCAACAAAACCCGTCGCACCGGTCAATAAAATCATCCACATCCCCTAGCCTGAAAATATGTTAGACATAACAATTTAAACATTACTCACACCATACTTCTTAAGCATTGTCAAATACTGTTCAATAATCAGCTCTTCATCAAACTGTTCTTCCATAAATTGCCGACCAGCATTGCCCATAAAAGATCGCTCAATCGTGTCCAGAGCAATTAACTTTTGACAACACTGCGCTAAATCTTGAGCGTCTTTAACTTGACACACAAAACCTGTTACATCAGGAATAACAACTTCTCTACAACCTGCTACGTCGGAGACAATTAGAGGTTTAGCCATTGCAGCTGATTCAATCATTGTTCTTGGGATCCCTTCTCGATATGAAGGAAGAACAACACAATCGGCTTCTGCTATTAAAGGCCTAACATCTTCAGTTGTACCAAGATATTCAACAACACCTTCAGTTTCCCAATTAGCGATTAAATTACGATTAATTGCACTGGGATTTTCGACATCACAAGGACCTAAAAGTTGAAAGATTGCCTGAGGGTAACTATTTTTGACTATACGAGCAGCATCCACATATTCTGCAACGCCTTTATCCCAAAGCATGCGAGCTATCAACAAGAAGCGTACAGGCTCAATTGCCATGGTATTATTGGATTGCGCTTTATGTCTTGGTTTGAAATGTTCTAAATCAACACCTTCACCAAACAAAAGCACTGCTTTGTTCCTAGAAACCAGCCTATGCCGCAAAAAGGTTTGCCTGTCATCATCATTTAAAAACCATACTTCTTTAGGAAAGCAAAATGACAATCGGTATAGAGTACGTGCGACATTTGCAATGATGTTGTTATTAAGAAATGTATAGCCTAAACCTGTCGTTATTGCAATTGATGGATAACCAGCCAATTTAGCCGCAAGTGATCCATAAATATTAGGTTTAATACTATAGTGAATTATAAAATCAGGTTTTAACTTACTATAATATCTATAAAGGTCATAGACTAACTGTAAATCTCTAAAAGGATTGGTTCCCTTGGCCGAAATTGCCAAGTCAATCACTTCACACCCCATATCTCGCAATTTGATAGAGAACTCATCTGGTGCTGTAATGATAGTGACACTATAGCCTTCTTCGAGTAGCCTAGCTATCAGACCATGCCTAAAATTAAACATTGACCAAGCAACGTTTACAACTAAGACAATTTTCTTACCATCACCAACCATACAACCCTCACATAATACATGCCCAACCAGAAGCCAAGAGACCAGTTGGAAAATAAACCAAATCAATATTAGCTTCGATGATAATTAGTCATTTAAAAAAAGACTACTAAGCTCTGAAGAATCCCCTGATGATTTTGATAAAAATCATCAATTTAAGTTGAATGCGCATCTTGCTATATGATCAAATGGTTTCGCTAAAAATCTACTGACCAGACAACAAGATGCGCGAACTTAATATTTTACACGATTCTCTTTATCAATTCTGCCCTGAATTGCATTTAAAACGCTTAAATTCCTTAACCTTAGCTTGCCGAGGGTTACTCAGCTGTAAAACACTTACACTTACCGAACTTGGTCGAAACTTACCTTGTAACGCCAAAACTAAACACAACATTAAGCGCATGGATAGATTACTTGGTAACTATCATTTACATAAAGAACGTCTCGCGGTTTATCGATGGCACGCTAGCTTTATTTGCTCTGGGAACCCGATGCCCGTGGTCTTAGTCGATTGGTCTGATATTCGTGAGCACAAACGATTGATGGCACTCCGGGCGTCTATTGCATTACATGGTCGCTCTATCACTCTTTATGAGAAGGCCTTTCCTTTATCGCAGCAGTGCGCCAAGTCCGCACATGACCTATTTTTAAATGATTTGGCCAGTATTTTACCGCCCAATGTCACGCCTCTTATCGTCAATGATGCTGGCTTTAAAGTGCCTTGGTTCAAATCCGTTGAAGCCCATGGTTGGTTTTGGTTGAGTCGCATTCGTGGCAAAGTTCAATTCGCCGCTATTGGTTCCGATAACTGGAAGCCCATTAGCAAGTTATACACTCAAGCATCCAGTAGACCTAAAGCATTAGGCTACAAAAAGCTCACCAAGAGTAATCCAATCCATTGCCACATGGCACTATACAAGTCGTTACCCAAAGGAAGAAAATGCCAACGTTCGACGCGAACCAACTGTCATCACCCATCGTCGACAGTATACTCAGTGGCAAACAAGGAACCTTGGGTGCTTGCGACTAATTTACCGCCAACAGCTCGAACACCAAAGCAGTTAGTTAATCTCTATGCTAAGCGAATGCAAATCGAAGAGACGTTTCGTGACCTAAAGAGCCCTGCATATGGGTTAGGACTGAGGCAGAGTCGCACTAATAGTCCTGAACGTTTCGACATCATCTTATTAATCGCACTGATGTTACAGCTTATGTTTTGGCTAGCAGGATTGCACGCAATACAGCAGGGTTGGGACCGGCACTTTCAGGCAAATACAATACGAACAAGAAATGTCTTATCGACAGTGCGTTTAGGCATGGAAGTCATGCGAAGGCCTGATTACCCTATTTGCCCACAAGAGTTGCTTGCGGCTGGTGTGTTGCTCCTTAAACAATTACATCAATACAGCTACGCACTTGGCGATTTATGAGGGGATCCCTCAGTACTAAGCTTTTTTAAATTTGAGGAATAACATTCACGCACTTTTAAAATTGACATGACACAGCTATTCCCATAAAGGTATAAATTAAATGCTTATGTACCTTATCAATTCGACTCTCAAATGAACCCCTTAAATAAACAACATATTTACAACCTAGATAATTAAAACAGGAAATTAAAAATGAAATTGACGAAACACTACACTATAAATATTAAATATAACTCCCAAAAATCTCTAAGCATTTTATTTCGTTTTAAAAAATGTGACAAAATAAAGCTAGCAGGTTGCCGTGTTAGTTAATACCCCAGGAGTAAAACAAACAAAAGTGAATCAACTGTAAACATAACAACAAACCGATGACGTGACCAGACTGCAAATTAACTATAAAGACACAACCACCGCAAAGATTGAGTACGAAGAGAATACAACTCCACAATTCTTTCGCGTGCAAGTGCACCGAATTCCGCTACAGAGTCAGATGACAAAGCTAGTCCCTCCATCAATCCTTGAGATAATGCTGTAGTATTTTTTGAAGAAACAAGTATGCCTGCACGCCCAACAACCTCCTTTACACCACCACAATCAGTAGCGATAACAAGTCGTTCGCAAGACATAGCTTCAGCGACAACTAAACCGAATCCTTCCCAAGCAGAGGAGAGAACAAACATATCCGCAGCGCTCATCCATTCATGAACGTCATGACGTAATCCTAAAAAATGTATATGATCATTAATCCCGAGTTCTACAGCCATTTTAGATAATTTCTGTTGTTCTTCTCCTGTACCAATAATAGCTAATTTAACCTTATTTCCTGACTGTATAACTATTCTGAGAGCTTTAAGAAGAGTGGGGTAGTCTTTAGCTTCGGTTAAACGCCCTACTGCCAATAACAAAGTAATATCATCAGATAAACCTAATTCACAACGCTTCATCTTCCGACTCAATATATTAAATCTAAAGCGTTCCGTATCTACACCGTTATGAACAGCAACAATTCGCTTGTGTACAAAAGCTCCACGTTTAACAGATATATCCACCGCTTCTTGACTGACATTAGTGCTCAAATCACACAATGGATCAGTTAAGCGATATGCAAACATCCTAATAAATCCGCCCTCATTAGAACTATGTGCAGTTGAAATCAATTTAGGAATACGTACACTTAGACGTAAGAGTCGAGCAAACAAATTTGCATGAACCATATGGCTGTGTACGACATCAGGATTAAAGCTTTTAATAAGCCTATTAGCTCTTAAATAAGCGCTACAAAAACCAAAAAGATTTTTTTTCATTTTTAGTGTAACTACCTGCACTGAATTAGATACAGGCTTATTAACGATTTCACCAGTCATTGAAATCAATAAAACCTGATGACCTAATTCAGAAAACTGATCAGCCAAGTTACACACTTGAGTTTCTGCGCCACCCATTCCTAGGCCAGTAATAATTAATAAAATATTCATTTTACTTTTCCGGTTACCTCTCAATTAAGTACTGTACACCTTGTTCAGTAAGACTATTGTTTTCTATAGCATCTTTAAAAACAAAAGCATTAACTAAAACGAAAAAGAAAGCTAATAACAAAGCACGCTTATTCCCAAAAAAACATATTAAACATATAACGAATGGTATAAAAGTTGTAATCAATCGACCAGCAAAGGGGCTTAAGAAATACATACCTAAATAAATACCTATACCAAGAACTCCAATAACATATATCCCATCTCCAGCGAATCTTTGTTTACTCTGGGTAAGAATGGTTATTAAAAGGATGACATACAATATAAAATTCCCTCCCCCCCCGCCACTTTTTGCGTTGTCATATTCAGTTGCTTGTCTCAATGCTAATACCTCAGCAAGTGGCATTATCATAAAACTAACAAGTCCAGAAATAAATATAATAAATACAACTCTTGCATTAATATCTTTCGAAATAAATACTGAAAACAATTTATCTATTGTAAAAAAAGCAAAAACAATAAAGCTTGATGAATGAATGAAACCCAACACGAACACTAAAGGAAGGAACCATTTAGACTGCCAGAAAAAATAAGCCACCCACATTAACAATGATGCTGTAAAAGCCTGACGCAAAACTATTAACAACATATGGAATGACTGAGGAATCAGAAGGATAGCCAAAAAACCAAAAATTAGAAAAAGTAAGTTTTTACTTCGAACAAATACAAAGTAACTAACAGTGAAAGCAATAAAAAAAACAAAAACAAGAGGAACAGCGTCTGGTTTAAGAAAAAATGACAAAATGCTGTTCAAAAGAAGAAACAAAGGCTCATTTGTAAGCAATGCTATGCCGTCATAACGCGCCATGATATTCAAAGAATCAATGGCATATACCACATAGTTTTCTCTATCTCTAAAATATTCATTTGGGAAAAGCGTTAATAAAAAAGCGAAGAAAGAAGAAAAAAACAAATAGAAAAAAATTTTCAAGCTGGATGTATATATACGCATAAAAAACCTTTCTCTTTCATAGCAATTTCAACCAACTAGCAATGATAGCTTTGGGCAAGAAACGGTTTGCATTGTCAACTGACATTCTAGATAACTCGATGTAAACCGGTTTCGATATTTCTATGGCTTTTAATAAATTTGCTGATAACGCTTGTATATTACCGTCTTCACATAACCAACCAGTTTCATTATCTAAAATAATCTCAGATGGACCAGTGTCACAATCAAAAGAAATTATCGGCAAACCAAATGCTTGTGCCTCAATTAAAACCAATGGAAGCCCTTCAAAACGAGAACTCATCACAAAATAAGCAGCTTGCTGATAATGAGCGGAAATATCATTAGTATTAGACACAAATTCAACACTATTAATAATATTTAAATCCTTGCACATTTGTTCCAGTTTTAATTTATCTTCACCATCACCAACTATTCGTAACCGCCAATCCGTATTAGACAACGCTACCTCAGCCCAAGACTGAAGTAACAAGTCAAATCCTTTTTGATATGTTAATCTACCAACAGCCAAAAAAAGCTTGGACTTATCGGAATTAACTGAATTAGGTAAATCAATTGTTATTGGATTGGCAATTGCTCTAATATCAGCATTACAGGTCATATTGGCAAGCCATAACTCCCTATCCCGTTCAGTTAATGTAACTACATGATCAGCAAAACGAGCAGCTAATCTACGTGCTAGACGACGAGAGGGCTTGCCTAGATCTACAGAAAAGTTAAAGTGCTCCCAGCATATATGTTTTATATTTAAACCCACTGTTGCAGGCAATGCGTATAGCGCCAACATAGATTCTACATCGATCAATGTATCTATATTATGTCGCTTTAAATATGACCTCAACATTTTGATTGTCGATGGGAACCGAAACACACCGCTACCAGTTGTACTAAAAAATGAATGATATGAAATACTAGGTGAAAGTTCAAAAAATGGCTTCAAACAACTTTTTAAACTTACTATATGGACATTATATCCATGTTGACATAAATCATTTGCAATAACAGTCGAAACTCTTTCCGTTCCACCACTATTGCTTAAATCCCCAACAAAAAAACATATATTCTTCATATAAACCTAAATCAGTAAAAAATACTCAAAACAATAAAAAACCAAAAATTAGAGTTATACTCTTCGTTCCTTTAATTCAAGGAAGGAAAAATATAAAAATTTGACCCTCCCACTAAAAAAGATTAATGTAACTAAAAATGCGCCCCCCCAAAGGCAACTGTTAACAATGAAACTCACATTGTAAAACTGAAGCGAAATAGATAAAGACACATACAATATGAGTATTACATATACCTTCCCCCTAGGGAATGACTGCCAAAGAAATACACTAGACTCCGTTCTAATTGTAAAAAAAACAAAGAATGCAACTAAAGTTGCTATAGCAGCTCCAGAAGCTCCGTAGGCTGGTATAAAAATGAAATTTAATACCACGTTTACAACCAGTGCGACTACAGAAGCAATAATCGAAAATGAAGTCCGTCTAGATATCCCAATACCTACCTGTGTGACCTCTGATAACATATATATTAACGGAACACCAACAGCAGCAACAAATAAAAAATTTAAATCGGTATAGCTATCAGGAACAAACGATTTCAAAACAAACGACAACACACCAAATGATGACCAAGAAAAACTCAAAAAAAGTATCATAACCTCAATTGAAATTACTATCTTAGTTATTTTAACACCTTCGCTCACCCAACGATAAACGATAGGGTGCCACATGCTTGAAAATATAGACGAGAATATACCAGCTATACTAGCAAAGCCTATTGCAAGCGCATATATACCTACTTCATGTAAAGTGGATAACGATTTGATAAAATATCTATCTAAAGTAGTAAGTCCTGTATACGCAAGACCAGCTACAATAAGGGGTAAACCAAAGTGAAGCATTTCTTTCAATTTAACAAAATCAACGCCTGATTTGAAACATCCAAAAAAATCTCTATTTAAGCATAGTATAGACACCAGTGTAGTACCCATAACCGACAAAAAGTAGGCTAAAACCAAATATCCAAAATTAAATATTTCATACCAATAAATCAATAATAAAATCGTAATAAAAAAAACAAACTTCGGTATTATTATTGTTAAAGAATAGATAAAACCTTTCTCTTCCATTCTAAATATATAAGCAAGCTGATTATTGAAAATAAGTAGACACAATGTTAATGCAATTGTTATGGAACTAAACTTATCATCAAAATCAAGTGTAAAACTTATTATTGGAATAAAACAAAATAAAAGCATTAAAATCGGAAAGAAAATAACATTAGGTAACATCATAACTTTTGCTAAATTATTTTTATTATCACACTCATGATACTCTCTAACAAATGCTTGGTCTAATCCTAAGGAAAATATTATAACACCTAGACTTAAAGTCACTTGAAGAATTGAGTATCTACCGACGTCTTCTACAGTAAAATAGTTAGCGATTAAAGGTAAAGTTATAAAGGAGAAAAAAGCTCCACCTAAAGGGCCAAAAGAATATGACAATATTTTCTTTAAATTCATGAACACACCGGAGGAGCCTAACCTAATAAAAATTATAGTTTATGAGTATAAAATGCGTTTTGCTTTCTTATTGTAACGTCTAACGAAAACATCTTATCTGCAAGTTGAACATTACCATCTAGCACTTCTTTATCTAATTTAATATCTTCAAAGTTAAAAACTTTAAAACCAAATCGATTTAAACTCTCGTACGTAGTACTATTAACATTCAAGAATACATTAGAGCCAACCGATAACAAGTTTAATATATTCCCCATAGCTTGTTGTCCATCATGACCAAAAATAGCAATATCAATTTTAGTTAAAAACTTGAAATACTCTGAAGGTTCCATGAACTCTGCCAATATTTCTACATTGCTTCCGCCTAATTTATCAATTGCATAGAGCGAAATGTATTTGGCATACTCTAAATCGCCATATGACAAAGGAATATAATATTTAACATTCCCACAACCATTAAGTAAAGCCAAGCGGTCAATTATTATTTCGTGAGCATTTCGCTTCAAAGCTGAGGCGCCTATCATTACGTTCAATTTTGTAGATGATTTATCTAGAAGCCCCTCAGCTCCGATGACTATATTGCTTGGATAAAAAGATCCAAGATTGAATAACTTAGCCTTTTCATTTTTTGATATTGACTTTGCTAATTCATAATCTTTTTCTATGTGAGTAATAAAACCATCCATTCTTCTAAGAAATATTTTCGAAAAATATTGCATAACCATGGCTTTTGGAGATAAATTATCTTCGTAATAAATCTCACCTCCCCATAGAGTTATATAAAACTTTTCTGTACGAAATAAAAAAAAGAAGCAAGGAAGTAATAAAGTGTAAAATTTATTAGGTAACGTATGAAAAACTACTTTATCGTAAAGCCTAAGTATAAGTGCAAATCTAATAACATCAAAAAAAGAATTACTAAACACTTTATAGCTATGATTGTCTTCCAAACCGGTATCATCACCAATATAGATAAAGTCATGTTCAACATTCTTAGAATGCCTAGTTATCATAGAGGCGTAATCTGGTACGAATTTATTTCTAAATTGAATACTATTATTAGCCAAATGAAGGCATCTAGTTTTACTGTCCACACAAACCACCTTGAACTAATTAAATATTTCGTACAAAATCACTTTATTTTCTTACTTAAAAATGAACCGATGACTTGGCAAATATAATCAACATCAGTAAAACTTAACTCATAATATAAAGGTAAGCGTAAGAGGCGGTCTGTGAATTTATCGGCATTAGACAATTCAGCACCCTCGTACTCTTCTAAATAAAACTCACTTGAATGAAGTGATAGATAATGAAAAACAGAGCTTATGTCATTATCTTTAAGGTAACTAATAATAGAAGTTCGTTGTTCCAAACTTTCACATATTAAATAAAACATATGTGCATTATTAGTAGAAAACTCAGATAAATTAGGGAGTGCTATACCATTATTAGTTGTTAAATTCTTCAAATTATTAAAATAACGGTTCCATAATTCTTTACGCTTATTCTGAATGTCATCCATATTTTGCAATTGTCCATATAAACATGCAGCAATAATATCAGATGGCAAAAATGAAGAACCTATGTCAACCCAACCATACTTAGCCACTTCCCCTCTATAGAACGAAGTTCTATTTGTCCCCTTTTCTCTAATTATTTCTGCCCTATGAGCAAATTTATCGTCATTAATAACTAATAAACCACCTTCTCCTGCTATGATATTTTTAGTTTCATGAAATGAGAATGTACCAAAAGTACCGATACTTCCAAGAGGTTTATCCTTATAATACGAATCTACAGCTTGAGCAGCATCTTCAACAACTGGAATATTAAATTTATTAGCGATATCCATTATGCGGTCCATGTCACATGCTACCCCCGCATAATGTACAACAACAATTGCCTTTGTTCTTAGAGATATAAGATTTTCAATTTGTTCAGGATCAATATTCGGATTAGATCTGCAACTATCAGCAAATTTAATTTTTGCACCTCTTAGGACAAAAGCATTAACTGTTGACACAAAGGTATAAGATGGTGCTATGACCTCGTCTCCTGGCTGTATATCTAATAGTATAGCTGCCATTTCAAGAGCATCGGTACAAGATGTTGTTAGCAATACTTTTTTAAACCCATATTTTTGCTCAAAAAATGTATGACACTTTTTAGTGTAAACACCATCCCCAGAAATCTTTCCTGTTGTTATCACTTCAGCGATATTAACTAACTCACAGCCCTGCAAGTACGGCTTATTAAATGGTATCATATTAAAACCCCAAGATGCTTAACGTATCACTCTGCTTTTCTTTACACACAGATACAAGAATATGACCGTACCTATCGGCACTAGACTTAATTTTCTTTCCTTCTAACATCGCACTTTCATTAAAAACAGAATGCAATACTGATAGGTTTTTTATTTCTTTTATACTGTCTGCTATAACCAAATCAGTCCTATTGAATAAAAACTTCACTATTGATGCTCTAGGCTCTATTAAATCAGAAATATAATTATCTCTTTGATAGGGTTTTCCTAATGAAATATCTAGCACCGCTGTAACAAAATCAAAACCTGTACTATCTTTAACCAGATCTGAACCAATATAGTCCCCACCCATTCTCGAACCGATTTCAATTATATAAACATCACCATTTTCGTCAATTTTTAATTCTGAATGAGATGCTCCATTTATCATACAGACTGCATCCAATAGCTTGTAAATAACATCTGTAATCAACTTTTTCTCAAAAGCTGTTATTCTCGCGGGGCATGTGTGTCCAGTCTCAATAAAATCTGGCGCTTCAGTAGTAAATTTTTCTGTAATCTGAAGTACTTCGTGTTCACCATTATAACTAATTGACTCAACACTAAACTCACGGCCTGATATATACTGTTCAATGAGAATTTCCTTTGTAAAAGACTCTATATAAGCAGACTCAATAGCCCTCTCTATATCGTCATACTTTTCAACTAAAGAAATACCACGGCTTCCTGAACGATCTATTGGTTTCACAATTATAGGGAAAGAGGTTGGCTTGAAATCTACGGCTTTACTTAGGTAAGTAAACTCTGGAATGGGTATTCCCTCTTTCTTTAAGACTTTTCTCATCAAAAACTTATTAGTCGTGAATATTGTACATGCTTCACTGTTTGTGACCAATCCCATAGCCAATGCTACATAATTAACAGTAATATTCGCAAGATCAGAACCTATAGAGCAAATACCATCAATTTCAAGCTGTTTACATTTATCTAAAATTTGTTCTTTTTCAACGATACTTATCTTATAGAAAAAGTCTGCAACAGACTCATTCCCCCCCCAAGAAAAAACATGGGTTTCAACACCTTGATTTTTTGCTGCCATTATTAATGGGAGCTGAAACTCACCGGAACCTATCACAGCAACTTTTTTCATACAACACAGACTCCAAGCATTCATTTAAAACAATTAAACAATAGGGATATAATATATCTTAAAGTTAACAAACGTGAATTCCACCACCACATCAAAATAAGTATTGTTAACTTCCATTATTATAGACAACCATTAGGCATTAAACTTTAAATAATCATTTAATTTACAAACACTCTCATAGATTCAACTTGAAATTTTACTAAACAATACTTATCTCAATTTATTAATTCATAATTATGAGTTTTCAACTAAATCAATCTTATCAACTTTCCCACCGATACGAGTTCCATAATTAAGACAATCATACAAATATTCTTCGAAGCCAAGAGAGCGCATTTTAGCGAATAAAACTTGTTTATCATAATCTGCTCGATGTAATTCGATATATCCATTATTTATTACAGCATATGCTGCGGTAGAAATACCATCTCTTGGTTGCCCAACAGAGCCTGGATTACAGAACAGCTTATTATCATCTAATTTCAAGACAGATTGAACATGTGTATGTCCAACAAAAACACGATTGAACGAGTAGTCCTGTAAATAATTAGGCGGTATTGAATACAAATAACCTTCTGTATAATTATCTAAACTTCCATGGGTAAAAATAATGTCATCCATAACTATATATTCTTTAGAGGTCTTTAAATAATCTAATGATGACTCAGAAATGATTTCTTTATGGTAATCCAGTAACAAATTAGCGCTTGTAGAACGTCCGCATTGAGTGTTTTCTAGAAGGTACTTATCATGATTACCAATAACCAGTTCAGTTTCATAGTTTTTCAACAACCCCAAACATTCGTTAACAAATGGATAGTAACCGCAAACATCTCCGAGTGATATAATTCTGTCAAAGCTATTAATATCAACCTGATTAAAAACAGCCTCCAAAGCAGGAAGATTACCGTGAATGTCAGAAATAATCAGAATTTTCATATACTATGGTCTTCAATATAACGTAAAAATTTTCTACCTATAGTTCCAGATTTTTTATACTGAGCGATCTGCTTTTTCCCATTTAAAAAGAAATCAATAGACATTATAGCTTCGTTGTACCCGCACAACTCTCTTAAAGATGTGGCTGATGATATTCTCGGATTAATTTCTAATATCTTAAGCTGTTCATCATCAAATCTAAATTGAAAATTAGTAGCTCCCAGAGGTTTTAAGTGTGATGATAATTCACCAATTGCAGTGTCAATTTGCTTATTCAACACTACTTCAGCCTTAGCTGTTGCTCCCTCTCCACTTAATTTACGCTTAAAAATTATTGATTCAGAAGTTTCACCATTTCCATAACCGAAGACTGATGCAGTATACTCATCATTAACGTTCCCAATGACTTTCTGTACCATGAAATTGTCGCCAAGTTTATTTTTCCAATATGAAAAATCATTTTCGCATTCTATTTTTAAAATTCCTTTTGAAGCATAAGAGCGCCTAGGTTTTAACAAAAATGTATCTCCTAGTTGATCTTTATTTTCCTCGTAACTACCACTAATCGATGTTGGGATCAATAATCGTTCAAATTTAGTCCCCAAGAAATAACGATAAAACAACCACTTATCTTTACACAAGTCGATCAAATTAATATCGTTTATAGCTATTTTTGTATTTATTTTATCGAACTTTTCGACATGCCTCATCAAAGAAAACATATCTTGCTCTATCCCTGGTATAATTATTGAAACACGCTCTTTTAGACATAAATCCAACATGAATTCTACGTATTCATCATCGCTAGCCATTTTCCCAGTGATGAAATCATCACACCATTCTTGACCTATCGCATCATCATAAATATCTACGCCAATTACTCTATGTGACTTATTCGACTTTTTAATTGCTCTTACAATTCCATAACCAATAATTGCGCCGACACCTGTAACTAAAACATTATAGTTCATTTCATTTCTCTATGTATTTCAATAATTCAATTTGAATACTTGTATCAGTATCGCAAAGTATATGCTTAAAGTGACAACTTAACATTTCTGGAATAAAGTAGTTTTTTATGTCATTTTTTGACCGTTCGAAAGAGTACCGAGCAGGAACGCCTATTATCTTGGCGAAAAAATCAATCATTTCGGATAATTTCCTACTTTTTGGGTTTAATGCATTTATAAATTTATCAACAACAGTGTCAGAACTCAATAAGTAAACTACCAATTTGCATACTTCATTTGGTGTAATAATGTTTCTATACGGATCGTTATTACCATAAATAACAATCTCATTTCCTCTAACCAAACTATCTATTATATTCTTAATGAAAAATTGATTATCTAAACTGTCAGCCGAAATGATCTGTGGGCACCGAATTATGTAAGGATGTGCAGAGCCAGATTGACTATTCAAAATAAATTTATCGGATAGTAACTTTGACAAACCGTAGCTATCAAAGTATTCATTTTCTTTTCTATTATCCGCAGAAAGTGTCGAAATATTTATAAACTTAGACATCCCCAATTCATTAGCGACCTCAAATAAAGTCATAGGAAGTAATGAGTTGATTTGAAACATTTTAAATGGTTCCGTTGAATCGTATTCAACTATGCAATTTATAATCGCATCCACTTTATTCAATCGACAATAGTTAAGTAGTGTCTCTTTATTAGTTACGTCCAAGTTTCTTCTATTGGGACATAAAGTATTATAACTTTCATTCAACCCAGCGTTAATTGTTTTGCCTAACATCCCTGTACTACCTAACAATAAAATATTCATGACTTGAATTACCTAAGCTAATTATGAACTGATGACACCTCAGGGTGAGATCGTGAACGTTTTTTGAGCTGATGATATTGACACACAATCTGTTTGACGCCTTGGCTTAGCTGTGATCTTATACTCTCTTTTAGGAGAGTAAATTATGTACCTTGAAGCCTTCAC
>NZ_WSRZ01000114.1 GCF_009828585.1 Shewanella litoralis
ACTCAGAAGTGAAACACAGTATCGCCGATGGTAGTGTGGGGTCTCCCCATGTGAGAGTAGGTCATTTCCAGACGCCTAATAAGTATGAAAGCCCGTTGCTAACGCAACGGGCTTTTTTACGTCTGGAGTTTGAGTTTTTGGCATCAACCTGTATTTATCAAAATGAGCAAGATAGCAGTGTGGTCGATATGCCCATGTGAGAGTAGGTCATTTCCAGGCGCCTAATAATACCATTTACATTAATTAACTGGTCAGTTTTGTCCAGCTTCTAGAGCATAATTTAATGACCCTTTCAGGCTCTGCAATAAAGTGATTCCATGCAATTGAGCACTGTTCAACAATATCGTCAT
>NZ_WSRZ01000115.1 GCF_009828585.1 Shewanella litoralis
TGAGCTAACTTGTACTAATGACCCGTGAGGCTTAACCATACAACCCAGATGGGTTTTACTGATACTTAGTATTAGAATAGAGCACTTAAATAGTGTGATAACTCAACAAAGCGAGTCTGAAAGACGACTGCATCAGCTTGCCGAATTATTAAATAAGGTAAGAGAAGGTCCTAGGTTCTAGGTCCTAGTAGCGCGAAGCGCGTCCTCTCTCCTTGTTTATACAAAATTTGTCTGGAAACCATAGAGCTGTGGTCCCACCTGATCCCATTCCGAACTCAGAAGTGAAACACAGTATCGCCGATGGTAGTGTGGGGTCTCCCCATGTGAGAGTAGGTCATTTCCAG
>NZ_WSRZ01000117.1 GCF_009828585.1 Shewanella litoralis
TTTGGTTTCAGGGCATGGACAACGTCCGGGAATTGAATCCCATCACGGATGAAGAACACCGGAGTATTGTTCCCAACAAGATCAAAGTTCCCCTCTCTGGTGTAAAACTTGACAGCAAAACCACGAATATCCCTCATGGTTTCAGGACTGGCACGCTCATGGACGACGGTGGAGAAACGGACAATAACGGGAGTCTGAACACCAGGGGCTCTGAGGAAATCAGCACAAGTGAGGTTTGAAATGTCATGGGTAACCTCAAAGAAACCCTTAGCACTGATTCCTCTGGCATGAACCACTCTCTCAGGGATCCTCTCCCTGGTGAAATTGGCAACCTTCTC
>NZ_WSRZ01000118.1 GCF_009828585.1 Shewanella litoralis
CTCAAGAGCTCTGTTTTTGGCAAAGGCCTCAGGGTCTGCAGATAAACCAGCGGTGTCCCAACCATAATCGCCGGGGAATTCTCCGGTGAGGTAAGACGGAGTTTGGACGGAAAAGGGGCCTAAGTACTTAACTCTGTCTGGTCCGTACCAAAGATCATTTCCCATAGTGTACTTGGGAGATCCGAGAGAGACAACATCACGAAGAGGGTTAAAGCTTGAGCCTTTAGTCTGGCCAAGGAAGGTTGTCGGGGACAGAACACTGCTTGAGCTCGTGAATGTTGATGCCATTGTCTCTCTCGGCTTGAGCTTTTCTGTTTTGGTTAGTGTTGTAGTTC
>NZ_WSRZ01000119.1 GCF_009828585.1 Shewanella litoralis
CCATCGGTGACATTGGTTTGCACCTGGAATACAGCTTCGCCGTTATCCACGTCAGTGACATCTAACTTACCGGTGACGGTTTCAACCGTGGCCGCGTCAGTGTCAGAGCTGCCGTCTTCGGTGACGGTGCCTTTATCTGAATCTGGGTTACCTGGAGTTACGCTGATGTCAGCTGGATCGTTCGCGCCGACAATGGTAATCACCACATCGTGCGAGGCGGTGCCATCGGCTGATGTAACCGTGATAGTGCGCGTTAAGGTTTCACCTTCTTTGAGTGACTGCACATCAATGTGGCTGTTGTTGAGCGTGTAGCTCCAGTTGCCGTT
>NZ_WSRZ01000013.1 GCF_009828585.1 Shewanella litoralis
CATTTACACTTGTTCTACTGACCTTCAACATGTTGGCAATCGCGGTGCGAGAATGACCTTCGGTAAAGTGGAGTAAGGCGAGGTAACGGATACGTTTACGAGCACTTTTTTCAGATTTAGCTAATGCAGCAAGATTGATATTATTCATAAATATAGCAATAAGAGAATGACGGTTAATTAGATCATATATTTAATGTAATTGGTATAACGTGATCTTTATCTGCAATGTATTCCATAAATCACTAGGTATCGACGATTGCTTCGTAATCCCTCAAATAACGATTGGCTAGCTTACGTAGCCATAGCTAACTCCATACAGCTCTATTGAGTACAATTCCGTTAAATCGGGTGGTAGTTTCTACAGATAGATTCTCCAAATCATTTGCAATATCATTGGTGTGCCAACGAGGATTAACCTTTGTCACTGTTCGCATTTTGTTGTGGTTGACCTGAACTGTTCCTGAAGTTATACGATGGGCTTTTACTTTATTAATCTTGTAATCGCAGGGTATGAGGTTATTTTGCTTTGCGTTATTCAGTT
This sequence comes from Shewanella litoralis, assembly GCF_009828585.1. GTDB lineage: Bacteria > Pseudomonadota > Gammaproteobacteria > Enterobacterales > Shewanellaceae > Shewanella > Shewanella litoralis. The sequence goes on from NZ_WSRZ01000013.1 coordinate 542, forward strand.
TTAACAAATTGTTTAATCTGCATGAAAAAACTGCAATTGAACTGATATTTCAAAAAAGTACTTTACCTTTGGAAGGGGTTTTAGCATAATGCCCCTCGTCAACAGGGGTGTAGTTCCAATTGGTAGAACAGCGGTCTCCAAAACCGATGGTTGCGGGTTCGAGTCCTGCCACCCCTGCCAAATTAAGAGGGCCTAGCAGAAATGCTAGGCCTTTGTCTTTTCTAGAATTTATAAATTATTTAGTCATCTCTACAGTGTCAATCCCTTAGTTTGTAAAACTCGTATTTTGTAAATGGTGACCAAATGGTGACTCAGGCATCTTTTATGATGCTATTTTTACAGCCTTAGATCTAATATCTTACTAGTGTACGAGTTTAATTTGAGTGAGTTTGGTTTGCTGATCGAGTTTTAGGTTTAAACGAGGTAGACAAACACTTTCGTCACCTAATGATGACATGAAAGATTTAGTAGATATCACCTGTAGACTTTGTGGTCGATTTTATGGTGCCACTAAGTACCTGATAAGCTGTGCCCGGTACTAGAAGTTCAAAAAAGTGCTCCTTCTTGGGAGCAACATTATCGAGGCAGGACTAATAGACGAATTGATATCCACAATAGATAAACCCATTTTCTATACTCATTAACGGCTATCGACATGAGTGTAATAAATAGCCATAACATGTCGATTAAATTGGTTTTTGTAAACATGTTTTCTTTATATGTCGATTGAATCGACATAAGCTCACTGCAATCTCTTTACATGTCGAAAAAGAAAGTTTTTTAAACATGGATTGGCAAGCTGAACAAGCATACAACCATTTGCCCCTTTACCGCTAGACAGTGCACTCGCGGAGTTTGCCGAAACTAACCATACTCAAAGCCTGTATTCCTGCCTGAGTCGCGCTTGCGGAATTAAAGCAGGCGGGATAGCTATTACCTAACGAAGGGCTACTCACCGACTTACTGTCGCTGCTAGAAGCACAAGGCAGTAGTGAGATTGAAAATATTGTCAACACCTCCGACAAGCTATTTCAGTATACCCAAGAAGATAGCTAAGCCGACCCCTTGCCCAAAGAAACGCTGCACTTTATCAAGGTTTTACTGAGCTAACCAGTCGAACGTTAAGTGTCACAACCGCATTAGAAATTTGCAGTACCATCAAGTCGGTGCAAATGGATATACGTAAAGTACCTGGTATCAGTTTAACTAATCAGGCCACGGGTGAGGTTATCTATACTCTGCCATCAGGTGAGAACGTAATTCGTGATTTGCTGAGTAACTGGCAAGCCTTTTTACATAATCAAGATGATGTCGATCCATTGATTAAAATGGTCATGGCACATTATCAGTTTGAAGCCATTCACCCTTTTATTGATGGTAATGGGCGCACCGGCTGCATGCTTAATATTCTTTACCTTTTTGTACAGCGTACCGCTATCCAAAAAGGATCCAGTTCATTAGTGCCGACAAAATCGAAGCCCAAGTCAATGCCGCGCAAACTCGGGTTAATAACCTCACCCAATCGATACTAGCTAAAGCCTTTAGAGGTGAACTCACCTAGCAGTGGCATAAAGACAACCCTGAGTTAAGTACAGGTGACAACAGCGCTAGCGTTCTGCTTAAACGCATCAAAGCTGAACGCGCTTTGACCAAGCCAGTTAAAAGAAAGTCGAAGTAGGGTTAGCCACATGAGTGAGATTGATAACGTATATTGTGATGAATTCTGTCATTTAGGACATAATGTTGAGCAAGCTATGGTATCAGGTGCCCAGATAGCGAAAAACCCCGATGAACTCACCGAGGTTTAGACGCCGACCAGGTACTCCCAATCCACTCATAACGACTATAAACTAACCTCTGTGGTTATATCAATTAATGGAATCAAATAATATTAGGGAGACCTGAACAACTGAATTCGGTCACCCTAATTAAGAGATCCCCCCGAGTATGTTGCATGGTTATTGTGTTTTAAGGCATGGCTCATGGAAAACCACCCAACTCTAATGCTTTTACATACTCAACGAAGCTTTCAGCTTTACCTGCTTTACATAATTGTTAAGGTGTTAAATTGCCATAAGCTGGCAATGGTTCGCTTTCAAACCAGCTTAAAGCTGCTTCTGGTAAGTGTTAATTTTCGATGTTGTGATTGATTTCTCTTAGTCAGTTTCATTAGTCATTTAACATGGCAAGTTGGTACGACGTACTTATGATTTATCGTCAGTATATGCAGTACCATATTGATGAAGTCATGCTCGCCGCATCGATTAAGTCAAATTGTCTGTATTAACTCAGGGCTGTAATCATTATAGTGAGATAACTGTCGAAAAAATTATCATGGTACAGTGCTTTGATGAGGCTGTTGTTTATTGAATATTTCGACGTGTGTTTCTATTGAAAGTTGGGTTTATGAAAGAAAGAACAAAAGTAAAAGCAAACATTTTTAAGGCGCTTGGCCATCCAACTCGCTTATGGATAGTTGAACAACTGGCCGATGGTGAAAAATGTGTCTGTGAATTTGTTGAAGAGGTTAACGTTGATTTCTCCACCATCTCTAAGCATTTGGCGGTATTACGTCATGCAGGTGTGGTGAATATGGACAAGCGTGGCAAACAAATTTTCTACTCATTAAAAATGCCATGCTTGCTAAGTTCGTTAGATTGCATTGATGTTGTGTTGAATAACCAAATTCAGCAACAGATCACATTAATGGATTAATTTTTATCTTACATTTGGTCAAAAGGTAAAATGACCAATTGAATGTAACATCATTAATCGGAGAACTATTATGGAAATTAAAATACTCGGCACAGGGTGTACTAAGTGTCAAAAGCTTGCAGAAGCAGCTGCCGAAGCGGCAAAAGTGCATAACCTTGATTTTCAGATCTCAAAAGTAACAGATATTGCCCAAATTATGGATTATGGCGTGATGTCGACGCCGGCTTTAGTGGTTGATGAGCAGGTTGTGATGAGTGGCCGTTTAGCTAGTGTTGAAGAGATTGTTGCATTGCTCAAACCCTATGCAAAATTCTAATTAGGCGGAGGCTCTATGAATGCTAAAACCATCGTTAGGTTTTTGTTATTGAGCGTTGTTTGTCTCGGCGTTGCTTTAGTTGGCTACCAGCAATTTACTGCGTCAGCGGATAACGGTAATGACTCTGTCAGTGTGAAGCCACAACTCAAAGACGGTATTAATGTTTATTACTTTCATGGTAATCAGCGCTGCACTACATGCGTGAGGATGGAGGGGTTCACTAAAGACACCTTGAACCAATATTTTTCGCAACAAGTTAACGATGGTCAAGTTCAATTAAACATCATCAACGTAGACTTAAATGAAAACCAACACTTTATTGATGACTACCAATTAATTTTTAGAACGGTTGTGATAGCCAACGCTAAAGAGGGTGTTGAAACAGATTGGCGCCGTTTAGATAAAATATGGGAACTTGCTAATGATGAAGCTGCCTATCAAGGATATTTGGCGGAAGAGATTGGCTCGATGATGAAGCATTCTCATGGATGAATGGTCAATCATGTTGATGTCGGCATTTTGGTTCGGTATCTTAACATCCATTAGTCCGTGCCCATTAGCAACAAATGTCGCGGCGATTTCATACATCAGTAAAGGTGTCCAATCGCCGTCTAAAGTGATTTTCACTGGGCTTGCTTATACTTTAGGGCGCATGCTTAGTTACTTGGCTCTAGGCGTGATATTAGTTGGCAGTTTACTGTCGGCGGTGTCGTTGTCGGTTGTATTGCAAAAATACATGAACCTGTTACTGGGGCCGATTTTAATCCTGGTGGGGATGTTTTTACTGGAGTTACTGACATTACGTTTGCCGGGCAAGGGAGATTTAATTGAAACCCTAAAAGCCAAAATTAACCCACAAGGTTACGTTGGGGCGCTTTTACTCGGGGTGTTGTTTGCCTTGTCATTTTGCCCAACATCAGCGGCATTGTTTTTTGGTTCACTATTGCCTCTGGCATTGGAGTCTCAGTCTAGTATTGCGCTTCCGGCTATTTATGGCATTGCTACCGGTTTACCCGTGTTGTTGTTTGCGATCCTGTTAGGGATTAGCGCAAATAAAGTGGCGAGTACCTATAACCATTTAATGACATTTGAACATTGGGCTAGAAAGATCACCGGTGGGGTATTTATTGCGATTGGTGTTTACTACGTTTGGAACAATATATTTGCCCCCATTTTGATGATGTAATATGCCAATGGCACGCTATTTACTGTATTGCCGATGGATATAACGTTGAGCTGTTTATAGCGAGTGAGTCAGAAAGCACTAAAAGCAGGTTTTAGTGCTTTCAGTAACCGTTAGACTGATAACCGCAGTGCAAGTGCCGCGAGAGTGACAAATAACACGGGTAAGGTCATTACTATTCCTACTTTGAAGTAGTATCCCCAGGTAATTTTAATGTCTTTTTGAGCCAAAACATGCAGCCATAACAAGGTGGCTAAGCTACCGATTGGGGTGATCTTAGGACCTAAATCGCTGCCGATGATATTAGCGTAAATCATTGCTTCTTTAATCACGCCAGTGGCATCGCTTCCATCAATAGACAAGGCGCCAACCAGTACAGTTGGCATGTTATTCATGATGGATGATAAAAACGCGACTAAAAAGCCTGTGCCCATGGTTGCAACCCAAAGTCCTTGCTGAGCAAAACTATTTAATATACTCGACAAGTAATCGGTTAAACCGGCATTACGTAGGCCATAAACCACTAAATACATACCAAGCGAAAACACCACAATTTGCCATGGGGCTCCTTTTATTACTTTGGTGGTATCAATGGTGTGGCCCTTTTTAGCCACAACAAATAAAATTAATGCCCCAACTGCTGCCACTAAACTGACAGGCACTCCAAGTGGTTCTAAGCCAAAAAAGCCAAAAAGCAGTAACGCTAATACACCCCAACCGGTTTTAAAAGTTTGTGCATCTTTAATCGCCTCTTTGGGGTGGCGCAGCTTTTGTACGTCATAAGTGACCGGAATATCTTTGCGGAAAAACCAATGCAACATGACTAAGGTGGCAATAATGGCTGCTATATCAACAGGAACCATAACAGCGGCATACTGATTAAACCCAATATCAAAAAAGTCTGCTGACACGATATTAACCAGATTAGAGACAATTAAAGGAAGACTTGCGGTGTCTGCAATAAAGCCTGCTGCCATAACAAAGGCTAACGTTGCCCCTTTGCTAAAGCCTAATGCTAATAACATTGCGATAACGATAGGGGTTAAGATGAGCGCGGCACCATCATTGGCAAACAATGCGGCCACACAGGCACCTAATAGCACAATATAACTAAATAATAACCGTCCACGGCCGTTGCCCCAACGTGCAACATGAAGCGCTGCCCATTCGAAAAAGCCTGACTCATCTAATAATAAACTAATAATAATAACTGCGATAAATGTGGCTGTCGCATTCCAAACAATATCCCATACAACGGGGATATCGCCTAAATGCACTACACCTAACAGTAAGGCAAGTATTGCCCCTAAAGAGGCACTCCAGCCAATGCCTAACCCCTTAGGCTGCCAAATTACTAACACTATGGTAAGAACAAAAATTGCTCCGGCCAACCACATATAACCTCCTAAAATGGTAGTTGTTACCTACCGTAAATCATAAAAATCTCTGGCTATTTTTATCATTGGTTCAAACTTGGTACACCAATGCGCATGTTGCTGTGTACTTTTACTCGCAGCGTTTAGCGAGGTCATCAAATCACTGCTTTGATTTGAGAGCCTCATACTTTCAAAATCTCAGTTGAATACAATATATATGAAAATCCGTATGTACTATACGCTTGATATCAACAGAGTCAATCATCTGAGTATTAATAGAGTGATTCAAAAAATTAGAAAGTCCGTAAATAATAAATTATTGCCTGCCATCACATTTGGGTTCTATTCGTCGCCTTTGCTCACAAATACTTTACAACAAAGGCCAATAAAAGAAGTTTGTTGATCTTAATCGCAGATATATACCTAAAAATGTATATATTATTTGCCATACCCTTGTAAGGAGTGTGGATAATGAGTGAGAAAAATCAAATCAACATTGGTCGGCGTCAGCTGCTCAAATCAACTGCGGCAACAACCGCATTAACCGGTCTAGGTGGGACGTTATCGTTTACCCCCATTGTCGAGAGTATTGCTGCAGAAATACCAGCACCTTTGCTACGAACAGGTACCGGAGAGTGGATAGCCACTACCTGCCAAGGTTGTACTTCTTGGTGTGCAAAACAAATCTATGTCATGGATGGCCGAGCGATAAAGGTTCGTGCTAATCCAAACTCTGGTGTACATGGCATGTCGAGTTGTCCTCGACAACACTTAAGTCTGCAACAGGTTTATGACCCTGATCGATTACGTACGCCAATGATGCGAACTAATCCGAAAAAAGGTCGTGATCAAGACCCTAAGTTTGTGCCTATCTCGTGGGATAAAGCGCTCGATATGTTGGCCGATAAAATTATTGCGTTGCGTGAAGCCGATGAGTCACACAAATATGCACTCCTTCGTGGCCGTTATTCACATATTAATGATTTGCTTTATAAAAAAATGACCCATTTAATTGGTTCACCTAATAATATTTCTCACAGTGCCGTATGTGCCGAAGCGCATAAAATGGGACCATATTACTTAGACGGTAACTGGGGATACAACCAATACGATATTAAGAATGCTAAATTTATTTTGTCATTTGGCGCAGATCCTATAGCAAGTAATCGCCAGGTGTCTTATTACTCACAAACATGGGGCGATGCACTTGATCATACAAAAGTGGTTGTCGTTGACCCAAGATTTTCAGCTTCTGCAGCGAAAGCCCATAAATGGATACCAATAGAACCCGGCCAAGATAGTGTATTAGCTTTGGCTATTGCACATGTAGCCTTGGTAGAAGGGTTATGGCACAAGCCTTTTGTTGGTGATTTTGTTGACGGTAATAATCAGTTTAAAGCAGGCCAAAATGTTAAAGATGAGAGTTTTAAAGAAACTCACACCTATGGTTTAGTTGCTTGGTGGAACGAGGCACTTAAAGATTACACCCCTGAATGGGCATCAAAGATTACCGGTATCGATCCCAAAACCATTATTGCTATTGCTAAAGATATGGGAGCCGCAGCGCCTGCTGTACAAGTTTGGACTGCTCGTGGCGCCGTTATGCAAGTGCGTGGAACCTATACCTCTCTAGCTTGTCATGCGTTAAATGGTTTGTTTGGTGCAATTGATAGTAAAGGAGGGTTATTCCCCGGCAACAAAATCCCTTTATTAGAAGAGTATCCAGACGAACATGCTTACATGGATGACATCGCTAATAAAGGGGTTAAAAATGCAAAAATTGACCATAGCGGCCGACTTGAATTTCCTGCATTAAAGAAAGGAAAGTCTGGTGGTGGAGTGGTTACTGCAAACGTTGCCAATAGTATTTTTAATGCCGACCCTTATGATATTAAAGTCATATTGGCGTACTTTAATAATTTCAACTTTTCAAATCCAGAAGGTCAACGTTGGGATGCTGCGTTAAGCAAAGTTGATTTTATGGCACACATTACCACGAATATTTCGGAGTTTAGTTGGTTTGCGGATGTGTTACTCCCTGCAAGTCATCACATGTTCGAAAAGTGGGGCGTGTTAGATTCTATCGGTAATGGTGTACATCAGGTTTCCATACAACAACCATCGATTAAACGTCTATGGGATACGCGTATTGATGAGTCTGAAATCCCTTATATGCTGGCTAAAAAAATGGCAGAAAAAGGTTTTGATGCACCATGGCGTTATATCAATGAACAAATTGTCGACCCTGAAACCGGTAAACCGGCAGACAATGAAGTCGATTTCGCTAAAGTCATGGTTCGATATATCACTTCTCCTTTATGGCATGAAGATGCATCTAAATATGGCGACAAACTGGCTTCTTGGGATGACTTTGTCGAAAAAGGCGTCTGGAATAGCAGTGATTACAAGCTCGAATCTCGTTGGGGCAAATTTAAAACTGAAACCCAAAAATTTGAGTTTTACAGTAAAACATTAGAAAAAGCCTTACAAGGCCATGCCGATAAACACAAGGTTAGTATTGATGAGGTCATGGAGGTCTGTGAATACCAGGCTCGTGGTCAGTTAGCCTTTGTACCCCATTATGAGCAACCTTACCGCGTTGGTGATGAAGCGCAATTCCCATTATTACTAGTGGATCAAAAATCTCGTCTTAATAAAGAAGGCCGTTCAGCAAATAGCCCTTGGGTTTATGAGTTTAAAGATGTCGACCCTGGTGATGTAGCCAATCAAGATGTCGCTAAATTTAATCCAATTGACGGTAAAGCATTGGGGCTCAAAGACGGCGATGATATTCGGATCTCAAGCCCAGTTGGCTCGCTTACCTGTAAAGCCAAATTATGGGAAGGCGTGCGTCCTGGTACGATTGCAAAATGCTTTGGACAAGGCCATTGGGCTTACGGCCGTTATGCCAGTACTGAGTTTGGTGTCACCGCCAGAGGTGGTTCAAATAATGATCTTATTGCTGATAAATACGACCGCTTAAGTGGTGCGTCGGCATTTTATGGTCATATCCGTGTTCGTGTTGAGAAAGTATGAGGTAATCCATTATGAGATTAGGAATGGTAGTTGACCTACAAAAATGTGTAGGATGCGGAGGCTGCAGTTTAGCCTGTAAATCAGAAAACAACACGAGCGATGGTATTCATTGGTCGCATCATATTGCGACGACTGAAGGGATATTTCCTGAGGTAAAATATACTTATATTCCAACCTTGTGCAATCATTGCGATGATGCCGCTTGCGTTAATGTGTGCCCAACTGGCGCAATGTATAAAGATGAACGTGGCCTTACATTGCAAAATAATGATGAATGCATTGGCTGTAAAAAATGTATGCGTGCATGTCCATATGGTGTGATTAGCTTTAATTCGAGCACCCCTCATCGTCGTTGGCAAGATGACTCTGAGGTGGTCGCGCATGGTACAGCCTCACCACTTTTATTGTTAAAACGTAGCGGCGCCAATGCATCGCCTAACGAAAACCCTGAGCGCGGAGATACTTATCCAGTAACCAGACCAAAACGGACAACAGAAAAGTGTACCTTCTGTGACCATCGCCTTGACCAGGGTTTGAACCCTGCTTGCGTCGATGCTTGTCCGTCTGAAGCTCGAGTGATTGGTGATTTGGACGATCCAAAAAGTAAGGTGTCGCAGTTAATTAAGTTGCATAAACCGATGCAATTAAAGCCAGAAGCTGGCACTGGCCCTCGGGTATTTTATATTCGTAGTTTTGGGGTAAAAACAGCCTATTAATTGATATTCGTGAAGTTGAAACAAAGCCACAGATACTCTCTGTGGCTTTTTGCGTTTCTGAACAACGATATCGAATATTGTTATGGCTTAAATGGATAATTTACACATAGTCCTCTAACGCAGATAGCGGCAAATAGAGAGATTCAGGTGTCAATTTTGTGATCCCTTACCATTAAACGTTAATGTAATGGTGTTGTTGGTTTAAGCTTCCTGATAACCTTATTGTCAGTGATATTCGCAATCTGAGCAGCAAATTTAGTCAGGTGCGATAAGGTCACACGTTTTATTCATTCAGTTTAAGGTTCTTAATGATTACTCCAATTCAATTTTTTAAATGTTTAGCTGATGAAACTCGCTTGCGCTGCTTAATGTTGATTCAACAAGAAGGTGAGCTGTGTGTGTGTGAATTGACCGAAGCCTTGCAAGAAATTCAACCTAAAATATCGCGACATTTAGCTCAGTTACGCAAATGTGGCATATTGGTCGATCGCCGTCAGGGACAATGGATTTTTTATCGTATTAATGCTGATTTACCACAATGGGCTAAAGCCATTTTTAACGAAGTAACAAGCCAGAATAGTGAGTTTTTAGACCCAAATACTACCAATTTAAAACGAATGGGTGGTCGCCCTGAACGAGTAAAGTCGTGTTGTTAAACTCATAATTTTTCAAAAACATGATCTACAACATATGAAATTCCATATGTAAGGCTTATGATATTCTTATCTAATCACTTCAATGCATAAGCGTGTTGATTTCATCTAGCTTATGCTCCTAAGGCGGTCCAATTATGTTGCAAATTTTTTCTGATTTAGCAACGTGGCTCACTTACGGGATATTTAACTTAGATCCCAATACTAAGCTTGCTGACGCGATTCATTTCTTTATTGAAGATACCACTAAGATTTTTGCTCTGCTTGTGCTGATGATTTACGTCATCGCTCTGGTTAGAGCCTCACTGAATGTTGAACGAGTGAGGGATTACTTGGCCGGTAAAAATCGCTTTGTCGGTTATTTTATGGGGTCGGTTTTTGGTGCAGTCACTCCATTTTGCTCATGTTCGAGCATTCCGGTCTTTCTCGGATTTACCTCTGCGGGGATCCCCGTGGGGATCACCATGGCATTTCTTATTACCTCGCCATTAATTAACGAAGTGGCTATTTTGCTACTCGTCAGTCTTCTCGGTTGGAAGTTTACCGTTATTTATGTGGCAGTTGGTATGTCGGTTGGCATACTGGCCGGGGCATTTTTAGATGCGATTCATGCCGAGCGTTGGCTGCAATCTTTTGCCGCTAAGGCGCTTGAAAAAGGCCAGGCACAAGCTAATCAGAGTAGCAACGACACAACGCAAACAACTATGACGTTTGCTCAGCGTCATCAATTTGCTAAAGATGAAACCTTAGACATATTTGGCCGAGTGTGGAAGTGGGTTATTATTGGGGTTGGACTTGGCGCAGCTTTACACGGTTTTGTTCCTGATGGTTGGATTGAAGCCCATTTAGGCAATGGTCAATGGTGGTCGGTACCTGCAGCTGTATTAATTGGTATACCGTTATACTCAAATGCTACAGGGGTTATCCCCGTTATGGAGAGCTTAATTATGAATGGCTTGCCCATTGGCACAACATTAGCTTTTTGTATGGCAACAGTTGCAGCAAGCTTTCCCGAGTTCATTTTACTTAAGCAAGTGATGCAATGGCGCTTACTGATCATCGTGTTTAGTATTTTACTGATTTCGTTTACCTTCATTGGATGGATATTTAATTTTATCAGTCCGATGCTGTAATTTTACATCGATTTGTTGTGGGGGATGTGTCTCTTTTTACCGACGCGCTTAGCTGCTATGCTTGGCGGTGAATGAAATTTTAGTAATGAGAGCCTAATGGACCAATCAGCTTTTTTAGATGCGATGAACATTACTCGCTGGCGCAGTGCTGATAAGCCTAGTAAACCTTATCTTGTGCTGCATGATCTTGATGCCGATCTTTCTGATGAGACATTAATTGTTGATGTATTGCGGTTATTGGGCGTAGAGATTGAACAATGTGAATTTGATTGCGAGATGGTCAAAGGCCCTCAAGTTGTATGGGATATGCGTAAAGTGAAAGTCAGGCCGAGAGTGGCGTGGATTGTCAGTGCGCCGTTAAGCGACTTACCTGTAAACCCCCAAGAAAAGCGCCAACTTTGGCTGCAAATTAGTCAGCATCTTGATAAGCAACAAACAGATAAGGATGAGCCTAATGCACAACACTGAAGCTTATTCCATTTCTGTGCTAAGCCTTGATGATGTTGCAGCAATGTCAAACATTGAAAAACAATCTCATACTCATCCGTGGACAGAAGCTGGCCTAGCAGACTGTTTTAGCCCCTTATATCGTGCTATTGGGGTGATGCAGCAAGGTGAATTGCTGGGGTTTGCGATTGTTCAACAAATTATTGATGAAGCGACCTTGCTTGATATTTGTGTGGCGCCAGCCTATCAAGGACAAGGGTTAGGATTATTACTGATTAGGCACATTTTGAGCGAAGCAAAACAAGCCCAGGCCGTTTTGATGATGCTAGAGGTGCGTGAATCAAATACCTCTGCCAAAGGATTGTACGAGAAAGTGGGGTTTAGTGAGTCAGGTAGACGCAAGAATTATTATCAAACTAGCGATGGCAATGAAGATGCTATTTTGATGGATAAAGCCTTATAAGCTATATTGCCTCCTTAGTTCGATATTGCAGACATAAAAAACAGCGCTTGAACGCTGTTTTTTATTGGTCAAAAAAGGTTATTTACCCAGATCTCGGGTTATTTAACTTCTTTACCCTGGGCTTGTAAATCTGCATGGTAGCTTGAACGCACCAAAGGTCCACAGGCAGCATGGGTAAATCCAATACTGTCAGCCAGCGCTTTTAACTCATCAAATTCTGCAGGTGGCACGTAACGCTCAACTGGTAAGTGGAATTTAGATGGTTGTAAGTATTGGCCTAGCGTAAGCATTTCGACGTTATGTGCACGCAGATCATGCAATACTTGCGCGATTTCTTCGTTAGTTTCACCCAGACCCATCATTAAACCCGACTTAGTCGGTACATTTGGGTGACGCTCTTTAAAGCGTTTAAGTAAGTCTAATGACCACTGATAGTTAGCACCTGGACGGGCTTTGCGGTAATGCGCAGGTGCTGTCTCTAGGTTGTGGTTAAATACATCTGGTGGCTCAGTCGCTAAAATATCGAGTGCGGCATCAATACGGCCACGGAAATCAGGCACTAGAATTTCGATTTTGATTTCTGGGTTTAGTAAGCGGATTTCACGGATACAATCAGCAAAATGTTGCGCGCCGCCATCACGTAAATCATCACGGTCAACTGAGGTGATAACCACGTATTTAAGCTTCATGTCTTTGATGGTTTGCGCAAGCTTTTGTGGCTCTTGTGCATCAGGCTTTAATGGACGGCCATGGGCAACGTCACAAAACGGGCAGCGACGGGTACAAATTGCACCTAAAATCATAAAGGTTGCCGTGCCGTGGTTAAAGCATTCTGCAAGGTTAGGGCATGATGCCTCTTCACATACAGAGTGTAAGCCGTTTTTGCGCAAGGCTGATTTAATATCCAGAATACGCTGATTTGATGCCGGTAATTTTACGCGCAGCCAATCTGGTTTACGTAACATGGTTTCACGTTCAGATGGCACTACTTTGACAGGGATTCGCGCGACTTTTTCTGCATCACGCAATTTAACACCTGGTTGTAATCTTTCAGGCCTATTCATTATTCTGCTAATCCTTGATGATGTACAAGTTGTTGATAGCCCATAATTTGGCTAAAGGTTTGGATTAATTTATCACCGGCTTCTAGCACGGTTTGCGGTCCACCTAAGGCTTTACATTGCACCATTTCTAAACCAGCATAACCGCAAGGGTTAATGCGTTGAAATGGGGCTAAATCCATGTCGACATTCAGTGCTAAACCATGGAATGAACAACCTTTACGAATACGCAGTCCTAAAGAAGCGACTTTTCTTTCGTTTACATACACCCCTGGTGCGTCGGCTTTGGCATAAGCTTCGATATCATATTGGCTCAGCATATCAACAATACTTTGCTCAATATGGTTAACCAGTTGGCGCACGCCTATTTTATTACGTTTGATATCAATAAGTGGATATACCACTAATTGACCTGGGCCGTGATAGGTGACTTGACCGCCACGATCGACCTGAATAACGGGGATGTCGCCTGGATTGAGGATATGCTCGCTTTTACCTGCCTGGCCTTGGGTAAATACTGGCGAGTGCTCAACAATCCACAATTCATCCTGGCTGTTTGAGTCTCGGGTGTCAGTATATTCCTGCATGGCATGCCAAATCGACTCGTAGTCTTGCAGGCCGAGATGGCGAATGTGCAGTGTATTTGCTTGCAAGGGCAACGTCTCCCCTAGGTAAATGGTGTGATTAATTCCTGAGTATTATACTCAAGTTTTACGCAAATGCTGACTCTATTTGAGTTACAGTACGCGTTTTACACCGTCAATGGCGGCAAGATCGATATACGCTTTTTCGATGTGCTCTTTACTGGTCACGGTAATACGGATGGTGACCGAATAGTAACTGCCTTTGCTCGATGCTTTTACTGTTGGTACATAATCACCAGGTGCCAGTTGTTGTGCGACTGCAACAACGCGATCTGCAAGTGTGTCATCGGCATCACCAATCACTTTGAATGGGCATGAATTCGGAAATTCCATTACTTGGTCAAAAGTTGTATCTAACATTGGCTACTCAATTGGTTGGCTATGACTTAAATATGGTGGCGATTATACCCGATTCAAGCCTGATAGGGCTGAAAAAATTAAAGCCGCATAAATGCGGCTTTAATATATTGATTAAGTTGTAGTTTACAAAACCGACTTATTCGAACCAACCGGCAAACATTTGCTTAAAGTAGTCCATCAGCTTACTAAACCAACTGCCTTCTTCAACAGCGTTTAATGTCACTAACGGGTATTGAGCAATATCCTGGCCATCAAGTTGGAAATACACCCGGCCAACGGTTTCGCCTTTAGCAAGTGGGGCAGTTAACTCTTTAGTTAATTCAAAGTTAGCTTGTAAATCTTTTGCTTTACCACGGTTGATAGTAATAGGTGTGTCTGTCATTACGCCTAAATCAACGGTTGCTCTGTCACCATACCAAATATTTTGGGTAACAAACGTGTCGCCAGCTTTGTAAGGGGTAATGGTTTCAAAAAAGCGGAAACCGTAGTTAAGCAGTTTTTTACTTTCAGCTTTACGAGCTGACTCGCTTGCCGTGCCCATAACAACCGTAATTAAACGCATACCTTCACTGGTGGCTGATGACACGAGGTTATAACCTGCGCCAGAGGTATGGCCGGTTTTAATACCATCAACATTTAAGCTTTTATCCCACAATAAGCCATTGCGGTTGTACTGTTTAATACCGTTGTAAGTAAACGACTTTTCAGAATATACACGGTATTCTTCTGGTACATCACGTATAAGCGCTGCACCTAATATAGCCATGTCATAAGCGGTAGTTTTGTGGTTTTCTGAGTCTAAACCGTGCGAGTTTTCAAAATAGCTGTCTTTCATGCCCAATTGCTTGGCCCATGAGTTCATTAAGTCAACGAATGCACCTTCAGTACCGGCGATGTGTTCAGCCATGGCCACACAAGCATCGTTGCCAGATTGAATCACAATACCGCGGTTTAAATCGTGTACTTTGACCGTTTTACCCACTTCAATGAACATCTTAGATGAGTCTGGGAAGTTTTTTGACCAGGCATTTTTGGTGATTGTGACATCATCATCTAATGAAATATTACCCTCACGTACTTCATGACCAATCACATAACTTGTCATCATTTTGGTCAAGCTTGCTGGGTTTAAGCTTTCATAAGCATTTTCTTCTGCGATAACTCGGCCAGAATGATAATCCATTAACACATAAGCTTTAGCAGCAACACTAGGTGCATCAGGGGTTACCATCGGAGCTCGATTAGGTGTTGGACGAGGGTCTGGTTGCGGTGTTTCTGCAAGCGAAGAAAAAGACACAACAGATGCAAAAAGCATTGAAGTGAGTTGAGCGGTCTTAGAAGTCATCATGAATTAGGCACGTCTCTAGTTAGTCGAAGAAAAGACAAAAAATCAATTTTAATAATTGTTAATGATTATACATGAGTAGACAATCATTTCGCATTAAGGTTCTTTCATTCTCGATAAATCATCAGCTTATTTAAGGCACGATGAAGCTTTGTGGGTAACCTTCCACTTGCAATTTATCGAGTAATTTATTGGTTAAATGAATTTGTTTAATTGGTCCAAGCTGTAAGCGATGGATCCCATTTGATGAGCTCACTCTTGACGACACTGAATATTTATTTTCAAGCTGCCTTGCAAGCATGTTCACTCGCAATTTGTCTTTTGAGGCGGCGACTTGAATAAAATGGTTGTCATTATCTTTTAAATCACTGATGACTCGTTGCTCAGGCGATGGCACATAAACGGTTTCGATTGCCACTCGTGCGGTACCTTTTGCCAGCATACCTAGGTGATAAGCGCCAGCGTATGATAAGTCGATAACACGGCCGTGATGAAATGGGCCCCTGTCGTTTACTCGAACAATAATTTGCTTATTGTTGTCTAAATTAGTGACTTTAACATAGCTCGGTAACGGTAAGTTTTTGTGTGCAGCAGACATGGTATACATGTCATATGTTTCACCATTTGACGTTAAATGGCCATGAAACTTTGAACCATACCAAGAGGCATGACCTTGCTCTTTAAAGCCTTTACCTGTGTCGAGTACCTTGTAACTTTTGCCTAACACTGTGTAATCACGGTTACCTTGGCGGCTGTAAGGTTCATATTTAGGTTGGGCATTTTTAACCAGGCTCACATCGGGTGCATCATCAGGGTAGCGATCGTTGGCCATTTGATACCGACTTTTACTGCCGGACTTGGTGCCTGGATTACTGCTGTCGCTTGACGAGCAGGCGATTAAAAACGCACTGCACAGCAGTGTGAATAGAAAAGTGCGAATAGATATTGGCATATTGAATGACCTAACGTTGATAGTGAGCATTTAGTTGCTCACTAAACTGATAAACGGCCATGGCATAAAGTGGGCTTCTGTTGTATCGGGTAATAACATAAAAGTTTTTAAGCCCTAACCAATACTCAGTAGTGTCTGGTTGGTCTAATTTGACTAGCAGCGCTTTTTGCGACGCGTCGATGTCTTGATTTTTGGCTAGGCTAAGGCTTGGGCTAAGAATGTCAGACACTTTGTAGTGGAGCTTTTCTTTAGTCCAAACTTTTGCTTTAGGGGCTTGGTTTGAGGTGTGGTTAAGTAATAACGCCACCGGTTGACCTTTTTGCCAGCCATGTTGATGGAAGTAATTTGCAACACTGCCAATGGCATCGGCTTTGCTGGTTAATAAATCTCTTCTGCCGTCGCCATCAAAATCGACAGCGTAATGACGATAGCTTGATGGAATAAATTGACCATATCCCATCGCGCCAGCATAAGAGCCTTTTAAAGTGCTGTTATCAAGCTTTTCTTCTTTTATTAATGCCATTAAGTTAGCGTATTCGCTACGGAAAAATGTTGCGCGAGGCGGATAATAAAAGCCTAAAGTGTATAGCGCATCTTGTACGCGGTGGTTACCCATGTAGCCGCCGTAAAAGGTTTCAATCCCAATAATGGCAACAATAATTTGTGGGTCTACGTTAAATTTCTCAGCCGCTTTACTGATCAATGCATGGTTTTCTTTCCAAAATGCTAAGCCTTTTTCTAAGCGTTTATCGGTAAGAAAAATAGGGTAATATTGATGCCAAGGTTTTGCTTCCCAGGGCTTTGTCATGGCGTCGATAATGCTTTGATCGAATGTCGATGTTGCTAAAAACTGTTCAACATCTGCCTGACTGGCACCTTTACTGACTTGTTCTTTTATAAACGCATTTTTGAGCGCTTGTGGGTCATTGTCTGTGGCTGCATTCGCGTGTAAAACAACACTGCAAAGCAATGTCAGACTGGCGATTTGTAATGATATTTTAGCCATGTTCACTGTGTTCCCTATCTGTCGACAAATCGTCTATGTGTTTGAATGCTCATTAAAATGCCAAATCCAGTCATTAAGGTTAGCATGGAGGTTCCGCCATAACTAATCAATGGGAGTGGCACGCCAACTACGGGCAGAATACCCGATACCATACCAATATTAACAAAAACGTATACAAAAAATGTCAATGTAATGCTACCTGCTAATAGGCGTGCAAAGCTGGTTTGCGCTTGCGAGGCAATAATGAGGCCTCGACCAATCACAAATAAATACATCGACAGCAAAAGTAAGCTGCCTATTAAGCCAAACTCTTCACCGATAACGGCAAAAATAAAGTCGGTGTGCCGCTCTGGTAAGAACTCTAATTGTGACTGAGTTCCATTAAGCCAACCTTTACCCCAAATACCGCCAGAGCCAATACCAATTTTTGATTGAATAATATGATAACCCGCGCCGAGCGGATCTTGCTCTGGATTAAATAAGGTTAATACCCGAGTACGTTGGTAGTCGTGCATTAAGAAAAACCACAACACGGGCAAAAATAATAACACCGCAGTGACAGCACCACCGACAATCAGCCAACTCATCCCCGACATAAACAGCACAAATACACCCGATGCAGCAACTAAAATCGAGGTGCCTAAGTCGGGCTGTTTAGCAATCAGTAAGGTGGGGATCAGTAATATGACCACGCCGCCAGCAAGGTAGCGTTTTTTGGGTGGTAATGGGAATTTACTGATGTACCAGGCCATCGTAATTGGGAAGGCAAGTTTGATAAGCTCCGATGGTTGAAACTCCATAAACCCTAGGTTTAACCATCGTTGTGCGCCTTTATTTATGGTGCCAAATAACTCCACTCCCACTAATAGCACCACACCAGCCAAATAAATCGGTAACGCCCAACGCCTTAATATTTCAGGGTTAATTTGCGCAAAACAGAACATGACGCCAAGCGATAATGACATACGCACTAATTGGCGTTCCATCATGGCTGGATCTTCGCCACTGGCCGAATAAATCACAAATAAACCGAATAGCATGAGCACTAAAATGCCGCTCAGGAGTGGTACATCTATGTGTATCTTTTGCCAAAATGACTGTTGGTGTGGATGATTATTCAAGGTTTTATTGCCCATTCGTCACGTAAAATATACTCATCGAGTAATGCCCTTGCTAATGGGCCTGCGTTTGCGCCACCCCAACCCGCATTTTCCAATACCACGGCCAATACAATGCGTGGGTTTTCGTAGGGAGCATAAGCAATAATTAATGCGTTATCGCGTAAGTGTTCGGCTATTTTATCTGCATCGTATTTTTGATCTTTGGCGACACTAAATACCTGCGCAGTACCGGTTTTCATTGCGGCGGTATAGGTTGCATCAGTAAAGCGAGATTTGTCTGCAGTTTGGCGCATGGCCTCATTAATGATGTCCCAGTTGCGCTCATTTTTAAGCTCAATTGGCGCCTGCTCATCAATGGGGGTGTCAATTTTTACGGTATTATTTTTAAATGACTTTAATAGGTGCGGGGTAAAACGCTTACCTTTGTTTGCCATAATGGCTGCCGCGTTAGCTAATTGCAGTGGTGTCGATGTCCAGTAACCTTGACCAATACCGACAGAAATCGTGTCACCATTATACCAAGGCTGGTTATAACGCATGCGTTTCCAGTCCCTTGATGGCATCACACCGTCTGATTCTTCAAAAATATCGATGCCGGTACTTTTACCAAAGCCAAACGGCTCCATGAACGTAGCCATTTTATCGATACCGACTTTATAGACTAAATCGTAAAAGTAGATGTCGCATGAGTCGACAATGGCGTGATACACATCGACCCAGCCATGGCCCCATTTTTTCCAGTCGCGCCATTTTCGCTCAACACCGGGCATTTGCCAGTAACCTGGGTCCCATACTCTGGTGCGTTCGTTAATGATTTTTTCTTCTAAGCCGAGTAACGCCACATGTGGTTTGATGGTCGATGCGGGTGAGTACTGGCCTTGGGTTGAACGGTTAATCAATGGGCGTGATTTGTCATTTAATAAATCGGCATAGGCTTTACCACTAATGCCATGCACAAATGGGTTTGGGTCGTACGATGGGCTCGATACCATGGCTAATACGCCACCATCTCTTGGGTCGAGTGCGACAACCGAACCTCGGCGACCGGCCAATAACTCCATGGCTTTTTGTTGTAGTTTTAAATCTAGGGTGAGGTAAATATCTTGACCCGGAAGTGGTGGAGTGACTTTTAACGTGCGGATCACTCGGCCACGGTTATTCACTTCTTCTTCAAGGTGACCAGGAATACCGTGAAGTAAACCTTCATAGTATTTTTCTATGCCTTGTTTACCAATATCTTTGGTGGCGGCGTAGTTTTTCCATTGCTGGCTTTTTTCAAGTTGCGCTTTATCGCGGGTGTTAATTTTGCCAACATAGCCTAGTACATGCGTCATGAGTTCGTTGTACGGATAATGACGTTTTAGGCCTGCCTCAACATAGAGTCCAGGAAATTTATATTGGTTAACACTGAAAGTCGCCACTTGCTCTTCAGTTAATTTATTTTTTATGGTCAACGGTTTAAAACGACGGTGAAACTTCAGCGATTCGGTAATGTTTTCGCGCTCATCGGTGCTGAGTTCAATCAGTTTGTTTAACTCATCAAGGGTCGCATTTACGTCGGAGACTTTTTCTGGAATTAACTCGAGTGAGTAATAAGGTTGATTTTCGGCCAGTAATACACCATGGCGGTCATAAATAAGGCCGCGGCTAGGTGCTGTTGGTACCACACGGATCCGATTGTCATTTGAACGGGTTTCGTAGTCTTTGTAAGACACGACTTGCAAATGATAAAGATTGGAAAACAGCAAGCAAAGTAAGCCGAAAACGCAAATAAACGTAAACAATGCACGACGTTTAAATAGCGCTGCTTCTGCGGCGTGATCATGCATGGTAATGCGCTTTTTTGGCGGCACTTATGCTATCCCCGTCGTTATCAAATGGAAGGTTGAATAAAAGAGATCACTGTATCAGCTGATGTATATGAAAAAAAGCATTGCATGATAATCATTATCGATATGCTTAATTATCTACGCCAATGGCTTATTCTCTGTGATAGGGATGGTTGTTGTTAATGCTCCACGCTCGGTAGAGACTTTCGGCAACAATAACCCTGACCAAAGGGTGAGGTAGGGTGAGGGCTGATAAACACCAGCTTTGGTTGGCCGCCTCTTTACAAGCAGGTGAGAGTCCTTCTGGGCCACCAATCAGCAAGCTGACATCTCTACCGTCTAATTGCCACTTTGTCATTTGCTCGGCAAGGTCTGGCGTTGTCCAGTTTTTACCGGGTAAATCTAAGCTAACAATATGGTTACCTTTGGCTACCGCCGCTAGCATTAATTCGCCTTCTTTATGTAAGATTCGGGCGATGTCTGCATTTTTTCCGCGTTTCCCCGCAGGAATTTCAATGAGTTCCAATGCCATGTCTCTTGGAAAACGGCGTTGATATTCTTCGAAACCTCGGGTAACCCAGTCAGGCATTTTGGTGCCAACGGCAATAAGCTGTAACTTCATTAGGCGCTGTGTTCAGACCACAGTTTTTCAAGCTCGTAATAATCGCGAGTTTGCTCTTGCATAACATGCAAAATCACGGGGCCTAAATCGACAAGTACCCATTCGCTGCTGTCACGACCTTCAACACCAAGAGGCTGTTCACCAGCATCTTTTGCTGAAACGATAACGTGCTCCGCGATTGAACGAACATGAGTTTTAGAAGTACCAGTACAGATGATCATGGTGTCTGTGATGGTTGACTGTTTAGACACGTCTAAAACAGTGATGTTTTTTGCTTTTAAATCATCGATTTTATCGATAACGAAATCTTTTAGCTCGGTGCCTTGCACGCGATGTACCTCATTAGTA
Organism: Shewanella litoralis; assembly: GCF_009828585.1. Lineage (GTDB taxonomy): Bacteria > Pseudomonadota > Gammaproteobacteria > Enterobacterales > Shewanellaceae > Shewanella > Shewanella litoralis. Next base: position 21,868 of record NZ_WSRZ01000013.1, read on the forward strand.
AAAATTAACGGAGTATTATACTCAAATTCACTGTGAATGCGCAATTAAGCTTATTTAATCCGCGCTAAATTAATCTTTGGAATTATCGATAAAGCTGATGTTGTTCAATATAGTCGCGTGTCGATGGATGTAATAAGGATTGTGTGTCGGCGTGTTGCTGTAATCGTTGACGGATATCTGTTGATGAAATATCAATGAGCTGACTGTTTACACTGAATATTTTTCCGTGTTTAGTCTGGTGTGATTGATTTGCATCATTGATGGTTGCTTGCCGAAATAGCAGTTCCTTGGCCATTTCGCTATGGGCGTCCATAGCCCATCCAGGGCGTTGACATAATGCAATGTGACACAATGAAAACAGCGATTGCCATTGATACCACAGCGGCAACTGGATAAATGAGTCCATTCCCATAATAAAGAAGAACTCATGTTGTGGGTATTCTTGAGTCAATAAGGTCAGGGTGGTGACACTATAGGATGTGGTATCACGATTGATTTCGATATCGCATAATTGAAACTCAGGATAATGCTGGCACACGAGCTTGACCATTTCAAGGCGATGAAAGCTGCTGACCATAGTAGTATTTTTATGCGGTGGAATATGGTTTGGCATTAACCATACCTGGTCTAAATTGAGTTGTTGTTTGACGTCTAAGGCCGGATTGATATGTCCTAGGTGAATGGGATCAAAGGTGCCGCCCAATATACCAATTCGCATGTGTTGTCCTTTATTGTAGGTTAACGCTAATCACTTAATTCTATGTGCGCCAATCGATTGTGGGCGCGCGGGTCGAATAAAATGCACAGATGGCTAATGCCAACCCAGTCTTCTATGCCTTTTTGTTTCAGGTTTAATTCAAGCTTGGAAGCAAAAGCGAGCATGTGCTCGATATGGTCGAGATCTAAACGTGTCAGTGCCGCTTGAAATAACGGTTTACGTTTGTCCCAAATTCGATGTTTACCCCATAACTGATTCAGTTGCTCGCCATTGTGCTGGGCGAGTTTGAGCGTAAGTAGCAAATTAATCTCTTTGAATAGAGCCCACATTAATATTGGCATCGCAGTCCCTTCAGCTTGTAACTGTGCCAACATGTGTTGTGCCTGTTTTTGGTGGTTTGCCAATATGGCATCACACAATTGAAACACGCTAAAACGTGATTGATCTTCAAAGTATTCGTTGAGTTGCTCAGGGGTAATGTTTTGCTTCGGGCTCAGTAGTTGCAGCATTTGCATTGCTTGCTCTGCGGCTAATAAGTTACCTTCAAACAAAGTAAATAACATGGCTTTGGCGTCATGATGTACGGTAAGGCTGTAATGGGCGATACGACTATCGAGCCAGCGTTCAAATTGTTTGCCTTCGGGCGTGGTACAAGGTAGGTAAATACCTTTAGCATCGAGCGACTTAAACCATTTACTGTTGCTTTGTTCTGCACTGGCCTTAGGGCCTTGCACAATCAATAGCATATCTGGATTGGGATGTTGTAACAGGGTTTGAAATGCAGCTGCACCGTCTGTACCCGGTTTACCTTGCGGTAAGGTTAATTCGATGATGCGTCGACTGGCAAATAAACTCATGGCTTGCCATTCTTGGGTTAATTCTCCCCAATTAAAACCGGTCTCCTGGCTGAGCTGTACCCGTTCTTCAAAACCTTGTTTTTTAGCTGCAGCTAAAATTTGCTGCTTACTGTTTTCAATCAGCCACGGGTCATCACCAAATAATAAAAAACAATCAGGTAACGTTTTTAGGTGTTGTTTTAGCTGATCGGGGTACACGCGCATTATTGCGCTCCAATCGATGCCAGGGTTTGAATAATATAGTCAGCCGCTTGTACACGCATCTCTTTTACAAGTAGTTCCATCTCACGACTTTTTGCCAACGCGGTACGTGGATCGTCTTGGTAATCTCGGCGGATTTCTGTATCAAACTCTTGTGGCTCTTCTCCCGGAAGCGTAACTGAGTAATGGACCAAATAGATGAGTTCGTATTCTGCCACATTACCGGTTGGGTAAAGTGATAGGGTAGCGCGTTCAAGTGAGTCGTTGATTAATCGAAGCGTAGGTGTTTTTTCTGCAGCATCAACAAGGCTGATACGGTTAATACGCAATCTGTCACGGACTAAACGCGTTAATTCGCTGTATTCGTCACTACTGCTTAAGTGCAGTTCGGCTAATTCAGCAGGAATTGAGTAACTGCGTTGTAGTTTAAAACCGCAACCGGCAGTGGTCAGTAGCACCAGGGTCATTATGGCTAAACAGATTTTTTTGGCTAGCATAGTGAGGGGAGGCATCCTTGTATATTGACATGGTTAACATTAAAACCTGTGAGAGTTGCTCACTCCCACAGGTTTTTGCCGTTGTGGTTAACGATTAATTAGCCACAATGCTTAACAGTTTGCCTGGCACGTAAATCACTTTACGTATGCTTAAGCCTTCAGTGTGTTTTTGTACATGCTCATCACTCATGCCGAGAGCTTCCACATCTTCTTTAGATGCATCGGCAGCTACGGTGATTTTTGCACGGACTTTACCGTTCACTTGAACCACAATCAGTTTACTGTCTTCAACTAATGCAGACTCGTCAACTTCTGGCCAGCGGCTGTCTTCGATGTTGCTTTGGTTACCCAGTTCTTTCCACACGGTAAAGGCAATGTGCGGCACGATTGGGTAAAGTAAGCGTGTCACTGCTGATAGCGCTTCAGCAAGTAAGGCGCGGTCTTGTGCGCTTTCTTGTGGTGCTTTTAGCAAATGATTCATCAATTCCATTACTGAGGCAACAGCGGTGTTAAACATTTGACGACGCGCGATGTCATCACTGACTTTTGCAATCGTTTTGTGTAGCTCACGGCGAAGGGCTTTTTGATCAGCATTTAGCTTGCTGACATCAAGTGCTTCTGTCGGGCCGGCAGTAACATGGTCACTAGCCAATTTCCAGAAACGCTTAATAAAGCGGTGTGCTCCTTCAACGCCAGACTCTTGCCACTCAAGTGTCAGCTCTGGAGGTGATGCGAACATCATAAATAAACGGACGGTATCAGCACCGTATTTTTCGACCATTACTTGTGGGTCAATACCGTTATTTTTTGACTTAGACATCTTGCTCATACCGGTGTAAACCAGTTCATTGCCTTTGCTGTCTACCGCTTTAAGAATACGGCCTTTATCGTCTTTTTCTTCTACTGTTACGTCTAAAGGTGATACCCATACTCGGGCACCTTTTTCATTGGTGTAGTAGTAAGCGTCTGCCAGTACCATGCCTTGAGTTAATAGCTGTTTCGCGGGCTCATTACTGTTAACTAAACCGGCATCACGTAATAACTTGTGGAAGAAACGGAAGTAAAGCAAATGCATACACGCGTGCTCGATACCGCCAATGTATTGATCGACAGGTAACCAGTAGTTGGCTTTAGCAGGATCTAACATCTCATCTGCATGCGGACTACAGTAACGTGCGTAGTACCAAGATGACTCCATAAAGGTGTCAAAAGTATCGGTTTCACGCAGTGCTGGTTGACCGTCGACAGTGGTTTCTGCCCACGCTTTATCAGCTTTAATTGGGCTTTGAATCCCGTCCATTACCACATCTTCTGGCAGAATCACTGGCAGTTGATCTTCTGGTGTAGGGATAACAGTGCCGTCAGCTAAAGTAACCATAGGGATCGGTGCACCCCAGTAACGCTGGCGAGAAACACCCCAATCACGTAGACGGTAATTCACCTGGCGCTTACCTTTACCTTCAGCGGTTAAGCGCGCGTCAATAGCATCAAATGCTGCTTGAAACGCTAGGCCGTCTAATTCAGGGAAAGCGTCACCAGAATTAAACACCACGCCTTTGTCGGTGAAGGCTTCTTTGCTAACGTCTAACTCGCCTTCAAGTGGTTTAATGACCGCTTCAATGGCTAAGTTGTACTTTTTCGCAAATTCATAATCGCGTTGATCATGTGCAGGCACTGACATTACCGCACCGGTGCCGTAATTCATCAATACAAAGTTAGCGACCCAAATTGGTACAAGTTTGCCTGAAATTGGGTGAACTGCGTTGAAGCCGGTTGCAACGCCTTTTTTCTCCATAGAGGCCATGGCGGCTTCGGTGGTGTCAGCGTTTTTACATTCTTCTAAAAACTCAGCTAATTGCGGATTGTTTTCAGCGGCTTGTATTGCAAGTGGGTGACCAGCTGCAATGGCAACATAGGTCACGCCCATTAATGTATCAGGGCGGGTGGTATAGATATCAAAGCTGTCGTCACTGCCTGCTACAGCAAAGGTCATTTCGATACCTTCACTACGACCAATCCAGTTACGTTGCATGGCTTTAACCTGTTCAGGCCAGCCATCTAATGTGTCGATGTCGTTAAGCAGCTCTTCAGCGTAGTCAGTAATTTTAATAAACCACTGTGGAATTTCTTTTTGCACCACTTCAGTGTCACAGCGCCAGCAACAACCGTCTTGTACTTGCTCGTTAGCCAGTACGGTTTCGTCGTTTGGACACCAGTTTACTGATGAGGTTTTTTTATACACTAGGCCTTTTTCATACAACTTAGTGAAAAACCACTGTTCCCAACGATAATATTCAGGCGTACAGGTGGCAATTTCACGGCTCCAATCATAACCAAAACCTAATAACTTAAGTTGGTTTTTCATGTAGTCGATGTTTTCGTATGTCCACGGCGCAGGTGAGGTCTTGTTATTGATCGCGGCGTTTTCAGCTGGCAGACCAAATGAGTCCCAACCAATCGGTTGCAAAACATTTTTACCTTGCAAACGTTGATATCGTGCTACAACATCACCTATGGTGTAGTTACGAACGTGGCCCATATGAAGACGGCCTGAAGGATACGGAAACATAGAAAGACAATAGAATTTCTCTTTGCTTTCATCTTCAGTGACTTCAAAGGTTTTATGTTCTTGCCAGTGCGTTTGCACTAAGGCTTCAATTTCTGAGGGATTATATTGCTCTTGCATCAATCTATTTCCGGCCATGCCGCCCATTGTTTGATCTAACGCTCAACAGCGCGATTTATAACTGCATAGAATAAACCAGAAGTGATCTATTAAAAAGGTGCGTATTAAGGAGTATTACCTATGAGTGGAAAAAGTTCAGCACTATTAGCCTTGTATCAATCACTATTTGAACAGGTTAAAACCAAGTTCGATCAAGATAACTCATTGACTGCTAAAAGTTTGTTTAAGTCAGTCACTCAAGGAAAAGCCTATCTACAACTAAAATTAAATGCCGATGAAGAAGAGTTAGCTTTAGTAGAAGAATTTTTAAAGCGAGACATTGCCAACTTTTTAAATGAGAAAAACGAAGACAATTTGAGTTTAAGTCCGATGGTTATCGGCATTGAGAATACATTATGGCAATGGCTTAGTGAAATTACCGACAGAAGCCAGGTTGAATGGCATGAACTATTACAAGATTTTAAGCATCATGGGGTTTATAAATCTGGGGAAATCATTAATCAAGGTAAGCTGACATGCAATAAGTGCGGTCACGAAATGCAAATCGATTTCCCTGGTGTTATCCCCGACTGCCCTAAATGTGATTATGATGAATTTTCTCGTGAACCACTGACACCATAATCATCGATTGCTCGCTTAAAACTCGACTCGGTAACGGCAATGTTGTGTGCTGCTGTTACCGATCATTTCATCATACGCCGTCTGAATTTGTATCATGGCGTAATGGATCCCTTGCTGTTTAAGCAATGCTTCTGCTTGTGTAATGGAATTAAGGCTCATTAACTTGCCTGTTTTATCACGAGCACTTTTAAAGTTTCCTTGCTCATCTTCTATTCCAAGTAAGTAATGATTTGAATCGGCGTAACTGATGATGGTTGGGTGTAGCGCTTGCTGGCTAATGGCTAGCTTGATTTCTGACAGTTGCATAATAACCTCCATTTGTTTTGTAAGGGTTATTACGATGTCTAGATGGATATAGTTCAATATTTAACCGATGATTAACAGGACGGCAAAATTTAAGATAAAAAAATAGGCTACCTCAATGAGATAACCTATTTATCGTAGCTGTTCATTTATGTGGGTTATTTACGTACATAATTGACCACGCCCATCAATAACAGTAAGCCGCATAAGATTAGCAAAGGTAATTGACCGATTTTTCTAAACCAGGTTTCGCCTTTGTAAAGCGCAACATTTGTCACCAGTACGCCAGTTTCAAATTGCGGAATCGCATCGGTAATACGGCCATGGGGGTCAACGACAGCGGTGACGCCATTGTTGGTGCCACGTAACAGTGGTTTACCCATTTCGATAGCGCGCATTTGGGCTATCTCCATGTGCTGTAATGGCCCGTTAGATGCGCCAAACCAGGCATCGTTTGAAACCGTTAATAGCATGTCTGTTTGATTGGTTACACTGGCTCTAACTTGCTCGGGAAACACTATTTCATAGCAAATGGCTGGCGCAATATGGTAACCCACAGCGGTGAGGTTTTTTTGTGTGTAATCGCCACGTTGGAATGATGACATGGGTAAATTAAAAAACGGCGCGATGGGACGCAGTAAGTCACCGAAAGGTACAAACTCACCAATAGGCAGCAAATGGTGTTTTTTAAATTCATTTGCGCCATTGCCAAGGTAATCAGCACCTGTTTGCTGCTTTTGATTATGGTTACCCAATACAATTAGCGAATTATAAAAGTCTTGTTGCTGGTGGCTAATAATACCAGTGATGATGGCCATATTATTGATGTTGGCAACCTGGTTAGCATTAGCTAAAAAGTCTTCCACCATGGCTTCTGGTGCGGGGATAGCGGCCTCAGGCCAAATGACAATATCAACGCTGGATGTATCATCAAACTGGGCACGAGTGAGATCCATGTATTTGAGCATGGTTGGCCATAATGCATCGGGCTCCCATTTCATACTTTGGGGAATATTGCCTTGTACCAATGCAACTTTAACTGATTTTCCACTTGGTGCGATAGGGTTTAACTGTGGGGCTGCCCATGCGCTTAACGCCAGTATTGGGATAATGATTAACACTGGCAAAATGCGCTTTTGCGTCAATAACAGTAACGCACCTGCGACCAGTGCCACAATAAAGCTCAGCCCAAGCGCGCCAATAAAACTGGCTAGTTCACTTAATGGCCCAAGTGTTTGGCTGTAACCTGCCCATATCCACGGGAATCCGGTTAATACCCAACCTCTTAGCCATTCTGTTAAGACCCATAATGCAGGGAATAAGCCTAAATAGGTTAAATATGGGGATAACGCGTGTTTACGTGTTTTAGATAGTTTATTGAGTAAATAACCACACAGAGCAGGGTAAATGGCTAAATACAGCGCCAGAATAGCCATCAATGTCATTGATACTACAATGGGCATACCACCAAAGGTGTCAATACTGACATGAACCCAGCTGATACCCACAACAAAGCAACCAAAACCAAAGCTTAACCAGTAATACAGGCTATGTTTAGCGGTTAATGATTGGCTTTGCCATAGTGCAAAAGTCAGTGCGAGTGGGAAAGCGGCCCAGATTTCATAAGGCGCAAAAGATAATGCAGTGCTGGCGCCAGCAATAAATGCTGTCACCAGACTGACAATACTCAAGGATGAGTATAGAAGTTGATTTTTTAACACGATTTAGTCGTCGAATTCTTCGCTGATGTTAGGGTCGGGTAGCTTAACACGAAGTTGCACTAAACGGCGGTTATCTGCATTGATGACTTTGAATTCAATATTGTCGATAACAATACTTTCGTTACGCTCAGGCAAATGACCAAAGGCGTGTGAGACTAAACCACCAACGGTATCGAACTCTTCATCGCTAAAGTGGGTGCCACAGGCTTCGTTAAAGTCGTCAATTTCGGTTAACGCTTTAACCATAAAGACCGTATTGCTGAGTTTTTTAATTTCGGTGTCTTCAACTGAATTGTGGTCAAATTCGTCTTCGATTTCGCCGACGATTTCTTCCAAAATATCTTCAATAGTCACAAGACCTGATACCCCGCCGTATTCATCAACCACAATGGCCATATGATAACGTTGTGAACGGAATTCTTTCAGCAGTACATCAACGCGCTTACTTTCTGGCACTACCACGGCTGGGCGGATAACTTGTGCAAGTGTGAAAGGGTCGTCTGACTGTTTGAAGCCGAATTTAATCAAATCTTTGGCCAGCAATATGCCTTCGATATGATCTTTGTCTTCATTGACGACTGGGAAGCGAGAATGACCTGAGTCGATAACTGTTTCTAACAGCTGTTCGACGCTACAGTCGATTTGGATGGTTACTATTTGTGACCGCGGGATCATGATGTCACGCACACGCAGGTCGGAGACCTCTAATACACCTTTAATCATTTCGCGAGTGTCTTCGGTTATCAGGTCACGCATTTCTGCGCCTGCTATGACGTCGACTAAGTCTTCGCGATTTTGAGGCTCGCCCTGAAATAGTTGGTTAATTTTATCGAACCAGCTTCTCTTGTGGGCGTTTGTACTCGGGGGGATATCGTCACTCATAATATTTTTCTAAACACGGCTATCTATCAGATATACCTTGTTTATTTATGCTTCCTTATAGGGGTCTGAAAAACCTAAGCCTTCAACAAGTTGGGTCTCTAATGACTCCATCTCATCGGCTTCCTCGTCGATAATATGGTCATAACCCAGCAAATGCAAGCAGCCGTGTATGACCATGTGCGCCCAGTGAGCGTTTAAGGGTTTATTTTGCTCGGTAGCCTCTTGTTCAACTACCTTTGCGCAAATCACTAAATCACCTAAAAGTGGTAGCTCGACCTCTGGCGGCGCTTCAAAAGGAAACGACAATACATTAGTGGGTTTGTCTTTGCCGCGATAGGTTAGGTTAAGCTGTTGGCTTTCGGCAATTTCAACCACGCGAATCGTGAGTTCAACTTCAGGCATGGTTTGGCCAATGGCTGTGCGCACCCAGGTTTTAAACTCTGCTTGAGTCGGAATGGTTGAGTTATTAACGGCAATTTGCAGGTCAAGATCTAACATTATGGCTTGCTGGCTCATTGGGCCGGTTCCTGTTTTTCTTGTTGTTGGCGTTTTTGCTCGCGCTCACGGTAAGCTTGCTCTTTTGCCGCTTTTTCGATTTGCTCTTGTTGCTCAAATGCTTCATAAGCTTCAACAATACGAGCCACAACGGGGTGACGCACAACATCTTGGGCGACAAAGAAGTTAAAGCTGATTTCTGGCACTTCACTTAGCACTTCAATTGCGTGGCGAAGTCCTGATTTTTGACTGCGAGGTAAATCGATTTGAGTAATGTCGCCGGTGATCACCGCGCGTGAATTAAAACCAATCCGGGTTAGGAACATTTTCATTTGTTCAACCGTGGTGTTTTGCGCTTCATCCAAAATAATAAATGCATCGTTGAGAGTGCGGCCGCGCATGTAGGCGAGTGGCGCAACTTCAATCACGCTGCGTTCAATCAGTTTTTCTACTTTTTCAAAGCCCATCATTTCAAACAGTGCATCATAAAGCGGACGTAAATAAGGGTCGACTTTTTGGCTTAAATCACCTGGTAGAAACCCCAGTTTTTCACCAGCTTCAACCGCAGGACGAGTCAGTAAAATACGGCGTACTTCTTGGCGTTCATAGGCATCGACTGCGGCGGCAACGGCTAAATAGGTTTTACCTGTACCGGCAGGGCCAATACCAAAGCTGATGTCGTGGCGAGTAATGTTATGCATGTACACGCTTTGATTGGGCGTGCGCGGCTTAATCACGCCACGTTTGGTTTTGATGTGCACGATACTGTCATCGTTTTCTTGCTCAGCTTCAAGATTAATGGCTTCTTGAATGGCTAAATGCACCACTTCGGGCTCTAAGTCTGGTGTGCTGCCTTTAACGGTTTGTGTTTCGATATACAGCTGACGTAGTAAATTATTCGCATTTAGCGCGTTACGCGGCAAACCGACAATAGTGAAATGATTATTTTTATGAATAATCTCAACGCCTAAGCGACGTTCGAGTTGTTTGATATTGTCGTCAAATGGGCCGCATAATGAGGCTAAACGGCGGGTATCTGATGGTTCGAGATACAAGTTCATGGTGGTGACTTTAGTGGTCAAATAATGCTCCAGTGCTTAGTCGGTAACAGCAAAAAAATAAACAGACGGTCTGATGCCAACAGTTTACGAGTGTCTTTATTGAATTACCATAATATGACGAATTTTAGGCAAAATTAAAGGCGGACTAGCCGCCTTTATTACTGCATTCACAATCAAGCTGATTTATGGCTTGTAGTGGGTTACACCTAAAGCGTCATCATGTTTGTGTTTAGCTAAAATATCAGACGGACGTAAACTGCGGCGTAGATCCATTTCATTTTCGCCACGAATAAATTCGCCACGCAATGAGTTGGTATACACGTCAACAATTTTCACATCAACAAAACTGCCAATATGAGTGTGCGGTGCTTCAAAGTTGACCACACGACTGTTTTCAGTACGACCGCGAAGCTCCATTGGATTCTTTACAGAAGGACCTTCAACTAAAATACGTTGTACAGTGCCTAGCATGTGGCGGCTGTAACGCATAGCTTGTTGGGTAATGCGGTCTTGTAAAATCGCTAAGCGCTGTTTCTTTTCATCATCGCTGACATCATCAGGTAAATCAGCCGCAGGCGTGCCTGGGCGTGCGCTGTAAATAAAGCTAAAGCTGTGATCAAACGCGACATCTTCAATTAGCTTCATGGTGTCAGCAAAATCATCTGCCGTTTCACCTGGGAAGCCAATAATAAAGTCAGAACTGATTTGAATATCAGGACGGGCTTTACGTAGACGACGAATGATTGACTTGTATTCAATCGCCATATGGCCGCGCTTCATTTGGGTTAAAATACGGTCAGAACCCGACTGTACTGGTAAATGTAGGAAGCTAACTAACTCAGGTGTGTCTTCGTACACATCAATAATGTCTTGGGTAAACTCAATCGGATGGCTAGTGGTAAAGCGTAAACGATCGATACCGTCAATTGAGGCGATTAAACGCAACAATTCAGCAAAGGTACAGATTTCATCATCGTGAGTTGCACCGCGATAAGCGTTAACGTTTTGGCCAAGCAAGTTGACTTCACGTACGCCTTGAGCCGCTAATTGCGCTACTTCAAGAATGATGTCGTCTAATGGACGGCTCACTTCTTCGCCGCGGGTGTATGGCACTACGCAGAATGAACAGTATTTACTGCAGCCTTCCATAATCGATACAAACGCAGTAGGACCGTCAGCACGAGGTTCTGGTAAACGGTCGAATTTTTCAATCTCAGGGAAACTGATATCGATAACGGCTTTTTCGCCACGTTGGATCTGTTCGATCATCTCAGGTAAGCGATGTAAGGTTTGTGGGCCAAAAATAATGTCGACGCATTGAGCGCGATCTTTAATGGCTTTACCTTCTTGTGAGGCCACACAGCCGCCAACCCCAATAATTAAATTAGGATTTTTGTCTTTTAAAGTTTTCCAACGCCCTAGCTGATGGAAAACCTTCTCCTGTGCTTTTTCACGAATAGAGCAAGTATTAAGCAGTAATACGTCTGCTTCGCTCGCGTCTTCGGTCAAGGTATAACCTTGATAGTCGTCTAATAAATCAGCCATCTTAGATGAGTCATACTCATTCATCTGACAGCCCCAGGTTTTAATATGAAGTTTTTTACTCATCAGTGCTCGCCGGTAAACAACAGTAAAAATAGCGCGATATTTTACCTGTTGTCTGGCGCTCTGGCTAGTACTAGTGCAAGTTTCACTTGTTTAGCGGTAAATTATTTGATAACCCTAAAAACAGTAATGTTTTAAGTTGCTAGGCAACCTACTTATAAATAGCGTAATTTTATTGTTCTATTTCGGTGTTATCGCCGCCTCATTAAAAGCAGGCTTAGGGCTAAATCATGATTAACGCAACGCAACCTTTCCGTGATTTGTGGATTTAGGGCATAATCATCGGATTGTAAATGGGTTTGTAGAGTCCGATGACGTAAGCTTAAACGTTATCCTGGTTGCCACTTTATACTCGTGAGTTCGCTTTTTACGCTATGTCGCAAATTAAGGCACTCATACGGCAAATCACTAATCGATTAGGCATAATGCCAATCAGTTACTCTTTATGGATGTAGACACAATGCAAGAAATTCCTCACGCTATGGATACTCAACCTTCAGCTGAATACGATGCTGTGATTGTTGGCGGTGGCATGGTGGGCGCTGCGGCCGCCATTGGACTGGGACAACTAGGGTTGAAAGTCGCTGTTATTGAAGCGCGTGAGCCACATGTTTATGATCCTGAACAGCCATTAGATGTACGTGTATCAGCCATTAGTGTGGCATCAGAGCAGCTACTCACGCGACTAGGCGTGATGGAACAGCTATTAACCATGCGTCATGCTCCATATACAGGATTAGAAACTTGGGAAATGGACGGCTGCTTAACCTCTTTTACCGCCGAGCAAGTTGGCCAAACACATTTGGGGTATTTTTTTGAAAATCGCCTGATCCAGTTAAGTTTATGGCAGCAAATCCGCACTATGGATAACATTGATTTGTTATGCCCTCACAAGGTAAGCCAATTTAAGCGCCAATCTGCACAACAACGAATTGAAGTCACCTTAGACGATGGTAGCCAACTGGCAACTCGATTACTTATTGGTGCCGACGGCGCTAATTCACAAGTGCGTCAATGGTCGGGTATTGGTGTGACAGGTTGGGATTATGCCCAGTCAGCAATGCTAATTAATATCCACACTCAAACCGAACAGCAATCTGTTACTTGGCAGCAATTTACTCCAGCAGGCCCAAGAAGCTTACTACCATTACCTGGCAACAACGCATCATTAGTGTGGTACGACGATGCCAATCGTATTAAGCAACTATCGCAATTAAACAAACTGCAATTAGCTGAACAAATTAAACAGCATTTTCCAGCAAGACTCGATGCAGATTTTAGCGTTGAAAATAGTGGCAGCTTTACCTTAACTCGACGTCATGCACAGCGGTATTACCAGGATAACCTCGTGATTATTGGCGATGCCGCTCACACTATTAATCCACTGGCAGGTCAGGGGGTTAATATTGGCTTTAAAGATGTTGATGTGCTGGTGGCGCAAGTCGCCAATGCAATAGGCAAGGGGGAAACCTGGTGGCAAGCCCCCGTGTTAAAGCGATATCAGCAGGCGCGCTATTACGATAATCAATTAATGATGACGGCGATGGACGCTTTTTATGCCAGCTTCAGCAATGACTTATTACCATTAAAACTATTACGTAATGGTGCACTTAAACTGGCGAATATCGACTCACCCATAAAGCGTAAAGTCTTAAAGTACGCTCTGGGATTAAATTAACCCTAATAGCGAGCTAAACTTGTGGTTTGTTGACAAGCCATTTGAGTGCTAAAATGCCGCGTTTTGCATCATGTGTATGTTAATGGTCTTTCAAAATGGCGTTGAAGGCGCACACGTGGTCACTGGCAAATAAACTGACTAGGTTGTGATGAGTAACATTAAATTAATTGTTGGGTTGGCAAACCCAGGTGCTGAATACGCACAAACTCGCCATAATGCTGGCGCTTGGTACGTGCAAGAACTCGCGCGTATTTGTAATGTTCCTTTAGTTGCAGAGAGTAAATATTTTGGTGTCACTGCACGCGCTATTTTGCACGGCAGAGACGTTCGTTTATTGATCCCAACGACATTCATGAACTTAAGCGGTAAGTCTGTTGCCGCATTAGCCAATTTTTTCCGCATTCTGCCTGAAGAGATTTTAGTGGCCCATGATGAATTAGACATGGATCCCGGCGTAGCCAAATTTAAATTAGGCGGCGGGCATGGCGGACATAATGGCTTAAAAGACATTATTGCCAGTTTAGGTAACGACAAAAATTTCCATCGTTTGCGCATTGGCATTGGCCACCCAGGCGATAAAAATAAGGTTAGCGGTTACGTTTTGGGCAGAGCGCCTGCCATTGACCAAGAGCGCATCAATGCGGCTATTGATGAAGCTGTGCGCTCAACCGAGATTTTATTTAAACAAGACATGGTGAAAGCCATGCACAGATTACATTCGTTTAAAGCAGAATAAGCTCAGCAAGTTTTGTTTTAACACCTTATTCGACATCATTATCCATCGGGATAATTCTACATATATAAAAGGTAAGCATATGGGTTTTAAATGCGGCATTGTTGGTCTGCCAAACGTAGGTAAATCAACGCTGTTTAATGCGTTAACACAAGCGGGTATTGAAGCGGCTAACTTTCCGTTTTGTACGATTGAGCCAAACACCGGTGTGGTGCCAGTACCAGATGCACGTCTTGATGCGTTAGCTGCTATTGTTAAACCACAGCGTATCTTACCTACTTCTATGGAGTTCGTTGATATCGCGGGCCTTGTGGCCGGCGCATCGAAAGGTGAAGGATTAGGTAACAAATTTTTAGCTAACATTCGCGAAACGGATGCAATTGGCCACGTGGTACGTTGTTTTGAAGACCCAAATATTGTTCACGTTGCCAATAAAATTGACCCAGCTGGCGATATTGAAGTGATTAACACTGAACTGGCATTAGCGGATCTAGACTCATGTGAACGAGCTATTTTACGTCAAGCCAAGCGTGCTAAAGGTGGCGACGGCGATGCTAAGTTTGAAGTAAGCGTACTTGAAAAAATGCGTCCAGTGCTAGACCAAGGCCAAATGTTACGTTCAATGGACTTAACCAAAGAAGAAAAAGCCGCTGTAGCGTACTTAAATTTCTTGACCATGAAGCCAACCATGTACATTGCTAACGTGGCAGAAGATGGATTTGAAAACAATCCTCATTTAGACGTTGTGCGTGACATTGCTGCTAACGAAAATGCTGTTGTTGTGCCTGTGTGTGCTGCTATTGAGTCAGAACTTGCCGAAATGGAAGCTGATGACCGTGCCGAGTTTATGGCAGATCTCGGCATTGAAGAGTCTGGGCTTGATCGGGTTATTCGTGCCGGTTACGAATTACTAAACTTGCAAACCTACTTTACGGCAGGTGTAAAAGAAGTGCGCGCTTGGACAGTACCTGTTGGCGCCTCTGCGCCACAGGCTGCTGGCGTGATCCACACCGACTTTGAACGCGGCTTTATTCGTGCTCAAGTAATGGCTTATGCTGATTTTATTACCTACAAAGGCGAAGCTGGCGCAAAAGAAGCCGGTAAATTGCGTGTAGAGGGAAAAACTTATATCGTTAAAGACGGCGATGTAATGCATTTCTTATTTAACGTTTAAGCTTTTTTAAGACGGTAAAAGGGGCGTTAAGCGAATTTAGGCGTGTTAGTTGAGTTTATTTTGTCGATTCGGCATCCAGTTTGGTGAAGTTATAGCCGAACAAGACGATTTGATGAAAATAGCGAAAAAAACCAGTTGACCTCGATAACCTGAATAAGCATAATACGCCCCGTTCCTCGCCAAGAGGGATTGCAAAAAGTAGTGGCAATATAGCTCAGTTGGTTAGAGCACAGCACTCATAATGCTGGGGTCGCAGGTTCAAATCCCGCTATTGCTACCATTACTTTGCACATCTTACTCAAGATGTAAAACAAGAGTGTTGTGCGGGAATGGTGAAATTGGTAGACACGCCAGATTTAGGTTCTGGTGCCGCAAGGTGTGAGAGTTCAAGTCTCTCTTCCCGTACCATTTATTAGAAAGGCTGGCTCAGGCGGGCATTTCAGAAAAGTTTGATTGGGATATCGCCAAGCGGTAAGGCACTGGGTTTTGATCTCAGCATTCCAAGGTTCGAATCCTTGTATCCCAGCCATTTATAAAGTAAGAAAAAGATTATTGGGATATCGCCAAGCGGTAAGGCACTGGGTTTTGATCTCAGCATTCCAAGGTTCGAATCCTTGTATCCCAGCCATCTTTGGCAATATAGCTCAGTTGGTTAGAGCACAGCACTCATAATGCTGGGGTCGCAGGTTCAAATCCCGCTATTGCTACCATTTTTACTCGGTAGAATGAGGGCTTAACCAAAGTACTTTGTTATTGCCAGTAGAAATCAAAGTTTACTCTTAATAAAATTTGAGTATACTCTAAGTTAAAATTTGATGCGGGAATGGTGAAATTGGTAGACACGCCAGATTTAGGTTCTGGTGCCGCAAGGTGTGAGAGTTCAAGTCTCTCTTCCCGTACCATCAAATTTAGTCAAATAGATTTATCTTCTGTTTTATAATAAAATTAGACAATTGGGGTATCGCCAAGCGGTAAGGCACCGGGTTTTGATCTCGGCATCCCCAGGTTCGAATCCTGGTACCCCAGCCATATTCTGAAAAGCCCGTCTTTATGACGGGCTTTTTGCATTGTCTTTTTGATATTTTTTTTCTCGCACCATTATGATCGATTGCCTTTTCCTATTAACACAATTGATTCTATCCATTATCTATCTTTGTAACAGTTCTTTAGACTTGCCTTATACAGTCAATAATCAATAATCAAGTATCAGGTTAATTATGAACAGCCACCTCAACCCACCTTTCACTTCTTCACAGCAAGCATCAGAGCCAATGACGGCGTTAATTGCTGAGGGTGGCGGTCAGCGCGGTATTTTTACTGCAGGGGTACTTGATGCATGGTTAGACGCTGAATATGATCCTTTCGATCTGTTTATTGGCACCTCAGCGGGTTCGCAAAATCTCACCAGTTTTTTATCAAGACAAAAGGGTTACGCTAAACGCTTAATCCGTGGTTTGTCACGTCACAAACGTTTCTATCAACTTGGAAGAGGGCTTGTTGGTGGTCATGTGGTGGATTTAGATTGGTACTTTGATCAAACCAGCCGTGGCAGCTTTGCGTTAGATTTTTCCGCTGCGGCAAAAACATTGGGTCAAAGGCAATTATTGATCACAGCAACGAATGCAAGAGATCGTCAAGGATACTTTTTAAGCCCAAGCGAAGATTCAGGCCATTGGCGCGAGCTGTTAAAAGCATCGAGTGCATTACCGTTTCTTTATAAGCAGGGCGTTAAGTTAACGCCCTGGTTGGCGTCAAATGCGGCGAATCAATCTGATGAGCTGCCACAGCCAATGCAAGAAGACTTCTTTTTAGATGGTGGTTTAGCGGCTCCTTTACCTGTACGAGAAGCATATGAGCGTGGTGCGCGTAAAATTGTGGTGATCCGCACGGTAAATGCAGACTTTCAGGCACAATCGGCTTGGGTACATAAACTCAAATCGTGGATTTGTGTCTCGGGGTATTGCCCTAAAACCATAGATTATTTAGTACAACATGAACAAGCATATCAAGAGGAGCTAGCGTTTATGGCTAATCCGCCAGCTGATGTCGAAATTGTACAAATTTTTGCTGATGATACTTTGCAAAGTAAATTGCTAGGCAGTACCGATGCTGATTTACGTCAAGATTATCGTACAGGCATTGCTGCTGGAAATGCATTTTTACAACGAGGCCATGAAGATAACGTGACGCCAGCCGCTTTTAATGTTCAACATGGAATGCAATCGCAGGCGCTGTCGGCGTAATAGGGATGATAAAGACAACAAAAAACGCACTCGATGAGTGCGTTTTAGTATGCAACTAATTAAAGCAAATATTAGTGGCGGAACATCGCAGAGATAGACTCTTCATTGCTCACACGACGAATAGCTTCAGCAAGTACAGCTGACATAGTCAATTGAGTCACTTTAGCCACTTTAAGCATTTCTGGGCTTAACGGTACAGTATCGGTTACGATAACTTCATCGATAACAGAGTTAGCAATGTTTTCTGCCGCGTTACCTGAAAATACTGGGTGAGTAGCATAAGCAAACACGCGGTTTGCGCCGTGTTCTTTTAATGCTTCAGCCGCTTTACATAAGGTGCCACCCGTGTCGATCATGTCATCAACAATGATGCAATCACGGCCTTGTACGTCACCAATAATATGCATAACCTGGGCAACGTTTGCTTGCGGACGGCGTTTATCGATAATCGCAAGGTCTGAATCATCTAATAACTTGGCAACCGCACGAGCACGCACAACACCACCGATGTCAGGAGAAACCACTACTGGGTTTTCAAGCTTTTTAGCCAGCATGTCTTCAAGTAACACTGGGCTGCCGAATACGTTGTCGACTGGTACGTCGAAGAAGCCTTGAATTTGCTCTGCGTGGAGATCGCAGGTTAATACGCGGTCAACACCAACGCTAGACAAAAAGTCAGCAACCACTTTAGCGGTAATCGGTACACGGGCACTGCGTACACGACGGTCTTGACGAGCATAACCGAAGTAAGGGATAACGGCAGTAATACGACCAGCAGACGCACGACGAAGTGCATCAACCATTACAATAAGCTCCATGAGGTTATCGTTGGTTGGTGCGCAAGTAGATTGAATGATAAATACATCCGCACCACGTACATTTTCGTTTATTTGAACACTGATTTCACCGTCGCTGAAACGGCCTACAACTGCGTCGCCAAGTTTGCAAAATAAACGTTCGG
Organism: Shewanella litoralis; assembly: GCF_009828585.1. GTDB lineage: Bacteria > Pseudomonadota > Gammaproteobacteria > Enterobacterales > Shewanellaceae > Shewanella > Shewanella litoralis. Next base: position 40,304 of record NZ_WSRZ01000013.1, read on the forward strand.
CAATCTTGTTGGCTAGATTTGGGGTAGCGTTACCAGCAAAGAGCTTGATGTCGGGCACTTTATGAACCTCAGGTGTTTGCTTTACTATTAAAGGCTAGATCAATTTTACGTGTTGTCACTCAAAACTGACCCAGAAGAAAAATATGTTGTTAGAGCTGCTCAAGCCGCGTTAATAACGGTGACTTATTCATCCCTTTTGCGACAAACCCTTGCATGTCGGCCGGTAATTCGGCTAAAGCACCTAGGGCTTGCTGCGAATGTGTAAATTCCCCGAACACGCATGCACCTGTTCCGGTCATTCTCGACGGCGCATATTCTACCAGCCAGCTTAAGGCATTGGCAACTTGAGGGTACTTAGTTGTGACGAGTTTTTGACAATCATTGCTCCACTTTTGGTTCAATAAACTGTCCATGTCTAGTTTTGGTGTGTTTCGCGGTAAGCTCGGGTCTTGGAAAATCTCTTTCGTCGACACGTGTACATTAGGCACGATAACAAGGTACCAGGGCTCATTGGGTTGAACATTAATGAGTTGCTCTCCGACACCTTCAGCAAAAGCAGATAAACCATTAATAAAAACAGGTACATCCGCGCCAAGTGCGAGCCCTATTTCAGCCAGTTTTGACTGTGAAACATTGGTATTCCAAAGGGCATTAAGAGCCACTAATGTGGTAGCCGCATCCGATGAGCCGCCACCTAAACCGCCACCCATAGGCAGCAATTTGTTTAACCAAATGTGCGCGCCACCTTTATATTGGGTATAACGTTTTAGTGATTTTGCGGCTCTAAGAATTAAGTTATCGCTGTCTGCGACAGCATCACCCAGATTTGAGTGTAAAACCAAATCAGCTGATTCTGTCACATGGAAATCGAGATAATCACAATGATCAATAAACTGAAATAAGGTTTGCAGCTCATGGTAACCATCTGGGCGCTGGCCAGTTACGTGTAAAAAGAGATTGAGCTTTGCTGGCGCGGGCCAACTCTTTGAGGCGATTGATTGAAATGAACTGGTTGATTTCATGTTGTCACTACCTTGTTGATAGATCAATTTACCCAAGTCATTATTGGGCTTTGAACTGTACAGCTGTCCATTGGTTACTTTGAATCTTTATTTGCACATCGTCACGTTCAATCTTTAATAACTTCGGCACCATCGCACCACTTTGTTGTTGCCAGCTCATAAAAGTCACATGCCAATCGGATTGTGGGTCGCTGCTTATTAATTGCTTAATCGTACCATCAGAATGATAGCTTACAATATTATCATTGCTGCCCGTTTGCCCTGTGATCCATAGTGGTAGGCTGTCTAATGGAATTGACCAACCACTAATACCGGTTAATAAGTCTTGGGCATTGCTGTCATGATAAGTTTTTCCGTCAACGTCTAACGTCGCCATGCCTTGATTTGTTGTCAGTGTTAACACTGTCGTACCCAATACCGTGGTAAGACGTAGATCGTTTTCGGCTGGTTGATGCAACCAATAAAGGTTGGTGCTGAATTTATCATCCGCGGTTTTAACGGCAATTTTACCTTGAAGCTCCCACGATTTTGCTTGCGAGGCCTGGCTGACGTCTATAGGGTTAAATTGCTCAGACGGCGTGATAGTACAGCCTGTTAGTAATAACAGAGTGAAAATTACAGAGGTATGAAACGCTGATACTGATAAACGCAATGGCTTGCCTAACAGTTGCTGAAGATGGGCCTTATGATACTGGGCTTAGGCTATGATGTAAAAATGCTTTTCCAAAATTAATGTGATTTTAATCTAACGCATAAGACAATGGCCTTATATCTAAGAAATAAAAATTTAGACATTTATTCGGTTTTGTTAAGCCAATTGTGTTTTTAGTTGGTTCAATTCAGTAGAATAGCCTAATTAACGTCACCGAAAAGAACTTGATACAGTCAAATGAGCCTAGTAGCAATCGGGATAAACCATAAAACCGCCACGGTAGATTTGCGTGAAAAAGTCGCTTTCTCTCCAGACCGCATTCATGACGCCATGAAAAGCTTGGCGAGTCGCACTCGTACGGGTGAGGCTGTGATTGTGTCTACCTGTAATCGCACTGAACTGTACTGTAATAATGCTGACAAACACGACATTATTGAGTGGTTAGAAGAGTATCATCAGCTGAATCATGATGATTTAATGCCCTGCATATACGCCTACGAAGAACAGGTCGCCGTAAAGCATTTAATGCGCGTGGCATCTGGATTAGATTCGTTAGTGTTAGGCGAACCGCAGATTTTAGGTCAAGTGAAACAAGCTTTTGTCAAAGCCAAAGAAGCGGGCACTACCGCCGCGACCATTGACCGCTTATTTCAAAATACCTTCTCTGTTGCCAAAAAAGTACGCACCGATACCGAAATTGGTGCCGCGGCTGTGTCGGTAGCGTTTGCTGCCGTGAGTATGGCAAAGCATATTTTCTCCACGCTGAGCACCACCAAAGTATTGCTCATTGGCGCAGGTGAGACCATCGAACTGGTCGCCAAGCACCTTAAAGACAATGGGGTTGCGTCAATGGTCGTGGCCAATCGAACCATTGAACGAGCCCAGGCCATGTGCGAAGAGTTCAATGCCACTGCCATTACCTTGCAACAAATACCAGACTTTCTCGCTAAAGCCGATATCGTGATATCCTCTACGGCAAGTCCTTTACCGATTTTAGGTAAAGGAATGGTCGAAAAAGCATTAAAACAGCGTCGCCATCAGCCGATGCTGTTAGTCGATATTGCAGTTCCGAGAGATATTGAAGCAGAAGTCGGTGAGTTAGACGACGCATTCCTTTATACTGTCGACGATCTGCATAGCATTATTGAACAGAACATGGCTTCACGTAAGGAAGCCGCCGAGCAAGCAGAATTAATTACTGAAGATCAATCGCACTTATTTATGGAGTGGATTCGATCTTTAGAGTCAGTCGACAGTATTCGCGAATATCGCAGCCAGAGCTTGGCGATTAAAGACGAGTTAGTTGAGCGAGCCTTGAACAAGTTGTCTCAAGGCGGTGATAGTGAGCAAGTGATAATCGAGTTAGCTAATAGGTTAACCAATCGCTTAATTCACGCCCCCACACAATCGCTAACCTCTGCCAGTCGTCAAGGTGATTTGAATACAGTAGGCCTATTAAGAACTGCGCTTGGTTTAGATAAAAACTAAGGTTAGCGAGCTAAATGAAAGAATCCGTTATCCGCAAGCTAGAAGGCTTGCTTGAGCGTAATGAAGAAGTATTGGCATTACTAAGTGATGCAAGCGTGATTGCGGATCAAGACCGCTTCCGTGCGTTATCAAAAGAATACTCACAACTTGAAGATGTTGTGAGTAGTTTTAAGGCATTTCAACAAGCTCAGAAAGATTTTGAATACGCCAAAGAAATGCTTGAAGAAGACGATGCTGACATGCGCGAAATGGCGCAAGAAGAGTATAAACATTCAAAACACACCCTAGAAACACTCGAAGACGAGTTACAAATTCTATTATTACCCACAGATCCTAACGACGACACTAACGCGTTTTTAGAGATCCGTGCCGGTGCTGGTGGCGATGAAGCGGCTATTTTTGCTGGCGACTTGTACCGTATGTATTCACGCTTTTGTGAAGCCAACCGCTGGCAAATGGAAGTCATGAACCTTAACGAAGGTGAACATGGCGGCTTTAAAGAAATTATTGTTAAAGTGAGCGGCGACGGTGCCTACGGTAAACTAAAGTTTGAGTCTGGCGGACATCGAGTTCAACGTGTACCAGAAACTGAATCTCAAGGCCGTGTCCACACATCTGCATGTACGGTAGTGGTACTTCACGAAGTGCCTGAAGCTGAAGCGATTTCAATTAACCCTGCCGACCTTAAGGTTGATACTTTCCGTGCATCAGGTGCGGGTGGTCAGCACGTTAACAAAACCGACTCAGCGATCCGTATTACCCATATTCCATCAGGCATTATTGTAGAATGTCAGGATCAGCGTTCACAACATAAAAACCGCGCCCAAGCGATGAGTGTGTTGGCTGCGCGTATTCAGGCGGTCGAAGATGAAAAACGTCGTAGTGCTGAAGAAACAACACGTCGTAGTCTGGTTGCCAGTGGTGATCGTTCAGAGCGCATCAGAACGTATAACTACCCACAAGGCCGTGTGAGCGATCATCGTATTAACTTAACCTTATATCGCTTAAATGAAGTGATGGAAGGTGACTTAAACGCGTTACTTGATCCTATCATGCAAGAACATCAAGCAGACATGCTTGCCGCTCTCGCCGACGAATAAGGAGTGAACTTGCCTCAGTCTTCGTATTCAACTATCGCTGAAGCCCTGCAATGGGCTTACTCGCAATTAGCGGCAACCTCAGAATCTGCACACGTAGATGCTGAGGTGTTGTTATTGCATTGTTTGAATAAAAACCGCAGCTTTTTATATACCTGGCCTGAAAGGCAACTCACGAGCGATCAGTTTAAAGCATTTAGCCAAATGGTGGCTAAACGTCAAAGTGGTTCACCTGTAGCGCACATTATTGGTGAGCGTGAGTTTTGGTCATTGCCTTTTATTGTTAATGATTCAACCCTCATCCCTAGACCTGACACTGAAATTTTAGTTGAAACTGCGCTCAATTTAACCGTGCGTCATAACGCTAAAGTATTGGACTTAGGAACCGGCACTGGCGCTATTGCTTTGTCTTTAGCCTCTGAGCGGCCTAAATGGCGTATTACCGCCATCGACAATGTGCCTGGGGCTGTTGAGTTAGCCAAAGCGAATCGGGCTAACTTGAATTTACCTGATGTTGAAATTATTCAATCTAACTGGTTTTCATCGGTTGAACATCGCGACTTTGACTTAATTGTGTCAAATCCACCGTACATTGATGAAACCGATGAACATCTCAACATGGGCGATGTTCGCTTTGAGCCACAAAGTGCACTCACTGCCGCTGATGAAGGTTACGCAGATTTATTCCACATTGCCGATATTGCACGTTCACACTTATTAGCGGGTGGTTATTTATTGCTTGAGCATGGCTATGAGCAGGCCATCAAAGTTCGTGAAAAACTCATCGAGTTAGGCTATCAAAATGTCGCGACCGTGCGCGATTTTGGCAGTAATGATCGTTGTACCTTAGGCCAATGGGTCGATTAGTTATTCTACACTTGCGGTGAATCTTCCTTTAGCATCCTTAACGACCATGATATTGGTATCCGTTAGGCTGTTCGAGTACACTAGCCGCGATTTTATTTATTATCTTAAGAGACTTATTAATGGAAACATTTTACAGTTTATATCCAGCGGTAAAACACTCTCACATGCTGTTAGTCGCATTAAGTGTCACCTTTTTTATTGTGCGTTTTGTGCTGCATCTACGTCAGTCTCCTATTATGGAGAAAAAGTTTGTCAAAGTAGCGCCTCATGTCATTGATACTTTTTTACTGCTGTCTGGTTTTACGCTTTGCTTTATGATCAAGCAGTATCCGTTTGTCGACCCATGGATGACCGAAAAAATCATCTGTGTGGTGGCGTATATTGCATTAGGCATTATGGCGCTTAAATCTAACCGTAATAAGCTGTTTAAGTTTTTTGCTTTTATCGGTGCGATAGGTTGGGTAGTGTTAGCGGCCAAGCTAGCTCATTTTAAACAAGTCGTATTCGTGGGTTAATTGGTTTTAATGGCAAAATATCTTCTTAACGATGCAGTTTCGATCCCTGAAACTGCATTTGAGCTTTCTGAACACCTTGGTTTTTCAACGTCTAAACCTGCTATGTGGGCTTGGTATGAAATGTCAGGGGCGGTACTCAGCCATTACGTGGTTGACCAACAGACCCGTTTACAAGGTTTGTTTAATTGGTTTTACAAAGACTTAGGCTTTTGTGCCCGTGACAATTACTTTAGTGTTGAAGCAGCCGACTTAAGCTACTGCGTGTTAAAGCGTCAGGGTAATAGCACGACGCTCTCAATACTGTTGATTTTATTGGCCAAACAACTTGATTTGAAATTAGAGGCTATATTACTCCCAGGTAATACGGTATTGAAAAGTCAGGTCAATGATGTGATTAAATATCACGACCCATTAACCGGCAAAGAGCTAGGCCGCCATCAATTACACGCGTTAGTACGGGGTGAAATGGGCAATGCGGCAAAGTTAAAGCCCAGTCATTTAAAACCTGCCACCTTAAAGCGTTTAATTAGCCGTATGCTGCATGAGCTAAAGGCGGGTTGCATTGTGAATCAAAAATTTGAGTCAGCAATGGAGTGTTGTAATTTGTTATTGCAATGGCACCCAGACGATGTGCACTTAAACCGTGAACGGGCGTTTATTGCCCAGCAGTTAGGGTGCATTAAAGTGGCCATGTCTGACTTGCAACATTTTATTGATTTAAGCCCGCACGACCCGGTCACTGAGCTGGTTAAGATTCAGTTAAAAGAGTTGAGTCAACATACGCAGGTTTATCATTAAGTGCAGTGAATTAACTGCACTGTTTTACGGGTAACACAGCGTCAAATAAGAATAGGCTATAAAAGCCAGTATCAATCAACGTTAACGCATAGTTAATGATTTAACGTAATGAAAAATATAACTATTATAAATATTGCTTTTGCAAGGGAGAATACCGCATGACCACGTCAGCTATGGTGAGCAATGATGCCACCGCACTGGGTTTACTCGCCGTTATTTTAGGTTTTGTGTTTTATACCAGTTCATCGCCACATCCATTTTGGCAAAAGTTTTACAAATATATCCCTGCGTTATTATTGTGCTATTTCTTACCTTCTTTGCTTAATACCTTTGGTGTGGTCGACGGCCACACATCACAATTATATTTTGTTGCCTCACGCTATTTACTTCCCGCGTGTTTAGTTTTGCTTATTTTAAGTGTTGATTTAAAAGCTATTTTAGGCCTTGGTCCTAAAGCGGTGATCATGTTTTTAACCGGTACGCTGGGTATTGTTATCGGCGGCCCGATTGCCTTACTGCTAGTGTCGATGATTGACCCAAGCTTAATTGGTAACAATGGACCAGATGCTGTTTGGCGAGGTATGACAACGCTGGCGGGTAGTTGGATTGGTGGCGGTGCAAACCAGGCTGCCATGAAAGAGATTTATGAAGTGGGCGGCGAGATTTTCTCTGTCATGGTGACGGTCGATGTAATTGTGGCCAACATTTGGATGGCGGTATTGCTGTTTATGGCATCAAAAGCGAAAGAGATAGATGCCAAAACTGGTGCCGACACCACAGCAATTGAAGCGTTAAAAGAAAAAGTAGAAAAATACCACGCTGAAAACTCACGAATTCCATCGCTGCGCGACATTATGATGATTGTCGCAATCGGTTTTGGTGTAACCGGTTTTGCTCATTTTGCTGCTGATTTCTTAGGGCCATTTTTTGAAGCGCATTATCCCTGGACAGAAGATTACAGCTTAACCTCTAAGTTTTTCTGGTTAGTGGTGATCGTGACTACCGTTGGTTTAGGCCTTTCATTTAGTCCTGTGCGCCATTTAGAAGCTGCTGGCGCGTCAAAAATTGCCTCGGCATTTTTGTATATTTTAGTGGCAACGATTGGCTTGCACATGGACGTGTCTAAAATCATGGACACACCGATTTACTTCCTAGTGGGTATTGTGTGGATGATAGTGCACGCAAGTTTAATGCTATTAGTGGCTAAACTCATTAAAGCGCCATTGTTCTATATGGCAGTGGGCAGTCAGGCTAACGTTGGCGGCGCAGCTTCTGCCCCCGTTGTGGCTGCAGCATTTCACCCCGCGCTTGCGCCAGTTGGGGTATTGTTAGCGGTATTTGGTTATGCATTAGGTACCTACATGGCATGGCTATGTGGTCAGTTATTACAAGTTGTCGCAGGTTAATGCGCAAAGAGGTTCAAATGGATCAAAAAATTATTCAGTTAGCTAACGATATTCAAGTGGCCAATGACAAGCCATTTGTATTATTCGGTGGTATGAACGTGCTTGAGTCACGAGACTTAGCCATGTCAATCGCTGAGCACTATGTTGAAGTGACCCAAAAGTTGGGTATTCCTTATGTGTTTAAAGCGTCATTTGACAAAGCGAATCGTTCATCGGTTAATTCATACCGTGGCCCAGGTATGGAAGAAGGCTTACGTATTTTTGAAGAGATTAAATCAACTTTCAATGTGCCATTAATCACCGACGTGCACGAAGTGCACCAATGTGCACCAGTGGCGGAAGTGGTTGATGTTATTCAGCTACCTGCATTTTTAGCCCGCCAAACCGATTTAGTGGTGGCGATGGCTAAAACGGGCGCGGTGATCAACGTGAAAAAACCGCAATTTTTAGCGCCACATGAAATGCGTCATATCATCACCAAATTTAATGAAGCCGGTAACGACAACATTATTTTGTGTGAACGTGGCAGCAGCTTTGGGTATAACAACCTGGTGGTAGACATGCTGGGTATGGACGAAATGAAGCAAACCGGTTATCCGGTCATCTTTGATGCGACTCATGCACTACAACGCCCAGGTGGACGAGCAGACTCTGCTGGTGGCCGCCGAGCTCAAGCGACTGAGCTTGCCCGCAGTGGTATGGCACTAGGTTTAGCAGGTTTGTTTATTGAAGCGCATCCAGACCCTGACAATGCGAAATGTGACGGCCCATGTGCATTGCCACTGCATTTATTAGAACAATACTTAACGCAAATGAAAGCCGTCGATGAACTGGTTAAATCATTTGAGTTTATTGATACCAGCAAGTAAACATGGCGCGATTAGATGCCGAACGGCAGGTAAGTTGATTTTTAATCAATTTGACATACTTTGAGTGTCTTTTACTCACCGTAAACAGTAATCTAATTACCCTTGTATAAGCCCTGACTTTTTACAAAGTTGGGGCTTTTGTCTTTCTGGATGTAATGATGTGGATTTTATTTACTTTCCTTGCAGCATTTATGCAGGCATGGCGTAATGCCTTTCAAAGTAAGCTGAGTAAAGAGGTCAGCGTTGCTGGCGTTACGTTAGCTCGCTTCATTTGGGCTGGGCCGATAGCCGCCGTGTATTTGTTTAGTTTGCATCAATACCAACCCGCAACGATGCCAGATTTTGGCGCGACATTTTGGGGATTTGTCATTGGCGCCTCATCTATGCAAATACTCGCTACAGGCCTAATGGTTAAGTTGTTCAAAATGCAAAACTTTGCCATTGGAGCTGGGCTAGCAAAGAGTGAAGCGCTCGTTGCAGCGATCCTAGGGGTATTTTTCTTTGGGACTCAGTTGTCACTACTTGGTTGGACTGGTGTTGTGGTCGGCGGCATTGCGATAATGCTGCTCAGCAGTAAACAAGGATTCAAACAGTTATCACTCAAAACCGTATTATTAGGCTTGGCCTGTGGCAGTGCGTTTGCGTTAACATCTTTGTGGGTGCGCGAAGCGAGTTTAACCCTACAAGGACCGTTTACTCACCGAGCAGCCTGGGTGTTGCTGTGGGTTATTAGTATTCAAACAATTGTGCTGATTGCTTATTTGTTAGCAAAAGATAAATCAACGCTCGCCGCGCTGTGGCAAAGGCCTGCACTCACATTATCGATAAGCGTCACCAGTTGTATTGGCTCAATTGGTTGGTTTAGTGCAATGTCGTTACAAGCTGTGCCCTATGTCAAAACACTGGGGCAAGTGGAAGTGTTTTTTACGCTGATTATTGCGGCGTTTTGGCTTAAGGATAAAGTAAAAATCAACGATGTTGCAGGTTTGGTGCTTATTGCAGTCGCCGCTATTTTAGTGATGTGGAGTTAATGACGACATCAGATAAATAGCTATAGATGAAGCCTGGCTAAGGTGAGCTTAAAGCCGATTAAGTTGTAAAACTTGCTCGAGTAGCTGTTGATTATGCGGGGCTGCCAACCTGTGCAGTTGTGCCTGCTGGCAAATATAGCCATTAATGTAGTTGATTTCAGTGGCTCGATGATGGGCCACATCTTGATACATCGAAGAGAAGTTGGCCGCTGTGAGTTTAATGACCTGATACACTCTGGTGCTGATCAAGGCGGGATCTAACTCAATCCCATCCCATTTCGCGACATTGACTAATTCGTCAATAATTGCCGTAATTTGTTGTCGATATTCATCATTGGCTAATTGACCATTGGCACAATGATACAGCGCCGTTAACGGGTTTATGACCGCATTAATTGCCAGCTTTTGCCATAATACCGCTAATACCGGTTGATGCCATTCAAGCGCTTGATTATCTTGATGTAATTTATCAATACGTGCTTTAAGCTCTGAGGTTAATTTACAGCCACAATAATAGCCCAGTTGAGTGACACCAAATCCGGTATGTTTTACATGCCACTGGCTGATTTTTAATGCCGCTTGTGATGTCGTGCCCAGTGTTAAGCCTTGGCCTGGATGTTGTGCTAGCGCCTCAGCAACCACTAAATGCGGCCCTAAACCATTGTGCAATAATACAATATGGCACTGCGGTGATAATTTATTAAGCAGTGGCAGCAGGGCGGTTGCAACTTGATACGCTTTAACGCACACCAATAATAAATTGACCTCAGCAAGGCCAGGATCATTGGTGCCTAATATCAAAGTATCCTTGCTATGGATGAGCCCACTATGGTCGGTAAACTGTAATTGTTGCTGCTGAGTATCTGTCTGGCGGCTGATTAACGCTATGCTGTTAACTGATTGCTCATTGCTCTGGCAAAGCTGGTGATACATTAACTGCCCAATTGCGCCCGCGCCCAGGATGGCGATATTGGGCGAGTTGGATGGTATTGTTAATGTATTTGCCATCATCAGGCCTTATAGTGATGCGTAATTAAGGCTTATTTCTTAATTTACGATATTGTAATATCGAAAAATTAAGTAAATAAAATAAAGCGATACCAGCAAAGTCGGCAGCAACATCGCCAACCGAAGCACTGCGATAAGGTAAGCGAGATTGCACAAGCTCAATCAAAATGGCGTAACTGCCTAAAGCGGCACATAAATAATACCATTTGGGTTTAAAAGCGTAGTGAGCCAGATACGAGAGAGCGAAAAAACTGCCCAGGTGGCCTACTTTATCCATATGAGAAAACGTTTGTGGGTAGTTCGGTTTAGAGAAAACTAAATAGCTGGTCACAAGTACAGCGACAACTAACGCAAGTTTAAACATGTTTTTGTAAGTGATCACGAGCGTTACATCAGCCTTGTGAAACGAGAATATACTTAATAATAAGAAACCTGTTTGATATTGTCACGAATAAACCACTAAGCTTGTTCATAATTGTTTAATTGGCGTGTTTTTCAGTCTTAAGAATGGCTATCAGCGATGAGTAAAACCCAATGTTAATCAGCATCGATGATACTTTTGTGGCAAAAACACCCACTTAGTTATTTTTTGTTAATCAAGCAAATTTTTGCCACAGTTTTGCAATCGTAAGCCGATGAGATTAGCGCTTTACTATCCCGATAAATCTTCCTGGTGTAAAATACATTAAACCATGAGCGTTTGGGTGAGCAACCCGATGAAATATCGAAGAGGAAAGCAACATGCCATCTATGGATGTAATATCAGAAATTGATGAAGAAGAACTACGAAACGCGGTAGAAAACTCCCGTCGTGAAGTGTCTAGCCGATTTGATTTACGTGGCAAAGAGATAGACATTGATCTGAAAGATAATGTTGTCACCCTCAAAGCAGAAGATGACTTTATTTGTAAGCAATTAGTCGACATATTGCGCATGCAACTCAGTAAGCGCAATGTTGATCCATCTGCAATGGAAGTTGATGAGAAAGCTATACACAGTGGTAAAACCTTCAGTTTAAAAGTGAACTTTAAGCAAGGTATCGATGCCTTAGTGGCCAAAAAGCTGGTTAAAGCCATTAAAGACAGCAAGCTTAAAGTGCAGTCAGCCATCCAAGGTGACAAGGTACGTGTTACTGGTAAAAAGCGTGATGATTTACAAGCTGTGATGCGATTGGCTAAAGAGTCAGAGCTAGGTCAGCCGTTTCAGTTTGATAACTTTAAAGATTAATTCTTAAAGCGACTCATGCTTTAGCGTTAAATGCCGAAATAATAAGCCGATACGGGAAACCTTATCGGCTTTTGTGTTTTTAGTATATGGTCTTGGGGAGCCTGTAAAATAGTGGACGCTTTGCTACAGACTTGTCGCTGTTCTGATAAGTTTTATCCAAATGAATTGGTTATAGCCCTAGTTTACCCCGAGACTCCAGATGCTCTGTTAACCTTTATCCGCTGACACATTAATTGTTCCGTCAGGCGGTGTCACTGCGGTGGCAGAGACTCGATTTTGCGATCGATTGACCAATATCACTAACAGTAATACCGGAAAGCCTATCAAACTTGCAGCTACAAAGAAGTTGATGTAGCCAAACGCATCGACATATAAGCCTGAGAACCCGGCGATAAACTTTGGGAACAGTAGCATAATCGACGACAATAACGCGTATTGTGTCGCGCTGTAGCCGCTGCTGGTTAAGCTCGACAAGTAAGCAATAAATGCTGCGGTAGCAATACCAGCACTGAAGTTATCGACCGAAATGGCAAAGGTTAAAAAGGGAATGTTGTAGCCAATATAAGCCTGCCACGCGAACAATAAATTAGTGATGGCCACTAACAATGCGCCTAAGAATAGAATTTTCATGGTGCCATAGCGCATTAATAACACACCACCAAAAGCAGCGCCCACTAAGGTCATGATTAAGCCGTAGACCTTACTGATAAAGGCGATTTCTTCTTTATTAAAGCCCATATCAACGTAAAACACGTTGGCCATAATGCCCATCACAATATCTGAAATACGATAACAAGAAATCAGTAGTAAAATTAAGATGGCGCTCTTGCCATAACGTTTAAAGAAGTCAATAAACGGCAAAACGCTGGCACTATACAGCCAAGCCAGAGCGCCAGCGATTTTTTTTGGGTATTTGGCGGCAAAGTCGGCCCGTAGTTGACGCTCTTTTTCGTCGGCATGCTTGGTATCGACTTGCGGTTCTTGGCTAAATAGGGTGGTAAGAATACCAACACCCATTAATAGCGCCATGACAAAGTATGCGGTTTGCCATGCTTGTAGATTGTAAGCATCGTCACCAGGGGAAACCCACGCTGCAATGGTTAATGCGCCAGCAGTGGCGATAATCATCGCACTTCGATAACCCACTTGGTAAGCCGCAGCCAGTGCCGCCTGCATTTTTTCGGGTGCTGATTCAATCCTAAAGGCGTCGATAACAATATCTTGAGTGGCAGAAGCAAATGCGAGCAATAACGCGCATAAGGCTAAACGCTCGAGGTTAACCACAGGATCGCTTACCGACATGCCTAAAATGGCGCCGACTAAGCACAATTGCGCAAACAGCATCCAGCCTCGTCGCCGTCCTAAAAAGCGCGTAAACAATGGCAATGACATGCGGTCTACTAGGGGAGACCATGCCCATTTAAAGGCGTAGGTCAGGGCTATCCAGCTGAAATATCCTATAGCTGCTCGGTCAACGCCTGCTTCTCGCAGCCAAAAGCTCAGCGTTGAAAAGACCAGCATAAGCGGTAAGCCAGCAGAGAACCCCAGCAATAATAAAATGAATACACGTTTATGGTAGTAAACCGATAAGGCTTCACGCGCTTGAGAAAAGAAAACCGACATAAGACAACTGGATAAAGGAGAATGGCTCTAGCTTATGTTGCAAGGGGTTTAGGTTCAAGCCATTCACGCAGTTTATTGAACGAGTTTGAGTTAAAAATGTTTAAGGTCTGATACCAATACAGCTTTGGGGCATATTGCCGCCGATATTGATGTAGTCACAACAGTCATGTATTTGCTGTCGAAGGTACTGGTTGCCTTTAATTGCCCACCCAGACCAATGATCAAAACAATACAGTAAATGCCAAAATACCTTTTCGGTGTCGCTAGGTTGCTCGGCAGATTGCTGATTTGAAATACATTGCCACTCTTCTAATACATCCCACATATAGAGCTGAATTTCTTTGTAATCAAGTTGGTTTTCTAAGAAGGCTTTGCCGTAATAAGCTAATTGTGGCGCTTTGGTTTCGATAAAATCATTTGCTGTCATGAAAATGTCCTTGGTAATGAATGCATGATGAAACAGCGACGACACTGATTAAAATTAGAGTATAGACACAAATTTGAGCGATGGCAGAAAATATGACAAAATTAATTTATGTTAAATAATTATATAATAACCAATTAAATTATATGCTTGTAAATTTTGTCCGTAAAAAAGTAAGTAAAAACAACAAGCAGAAATGTGATGGGTGTTCAGAAAATAAACATAGTGCCGATAACGCGCTTAACGGTTTATGGTGATTAAGCGCGCCATAGAGGCCTTAACGTGGTAATAATGTCGCTTTTTTGAGCAATACGGTTTTAACCGGTACATCTGGCCAATTTAATGTGCTGTTGTGCTCGGTTTCAACCAATGAGATAGCTTCAAGCACATCCATACCCTGGGTGACCTCACCAAATACTGTGTATCCCCAGCGACGCTTAGACGGGTCTAATTTTTTGTTGTCACCGACATTAAAATAAAATTGTCTTGTGGCCGAATGGGGGTCGTTATCTCGAGCCATGGCAATAGTACCCATGGCATTAGACAGACCATTACCAGACTCATTAACAATAGGCGCCATTGATGGGCGCTCTTCAAGCTTAGTGGTTAATCCGCCGCCTTGGACGACAAATTCGGCAATAACACGGTGAAAAATCGTGTTGTCGTACTCGCCTTTTACCACATAAGTTAAAAAGTTATCGATGGTTAATGGCGCGCGAGTGCGGTCTAATTCAACCACAATTTTGCCCATGGATGTGTCGAACTCCACTTGCGGGTAAATCGTGTCCTTTTGAATATCAACAGCGGCTATGGCAGATAAACTGGTTACAAGTAGCAGGCTAGTGGCGAGCCATTTAAACATAGTGAGAGTCCTTTAGGCGGCATCGTGTTGATGCCGCACTGCGCTAAATTAAGGGAGGTTAACGTTGAATAAACTGATGCAATTCATCATCGTTAAGGATTTCGGTCGTGAGCTTGTCGATTAGTTGATTAATGTCGAGCTCTAACGTAGCAAAATCTGGACTTAATGGACCTTTTAGGTAGCCATTGGCATTGTATGATTTAGTGAATTGCTGCTGTGCATTTTTGGCCAGAACGTTAATGACTAAACGGGTCTGCGACTCAAAGCTAAATGTGGTGTCGGTAACATCAGCCAATAAATAATGTAATTGAAATTGTACAGAGTTACGTGCAGCTGGGTCTACGACGTAGCCAGCTCTGATCATGCCGTTACGGAACACCTTGTCGAGTTGTTGACGCATAGGCTCTGTGGTGCCAATCAATTGTGGTGCTTTATCACCTTCAGTAATGCGCAACACAAAGCTCGCTTCACGAGTGTCTATGGTTTCGATTAACACCTGAGTGTCAGATTCTGTTTGCAAGCTCACCGCGCCAAGCGTTGGATTAAGGCCGATTTGACTGGGCTCATAACTGGCGCAAGCCGTGAGTAATAATGATGACAGTATAACGGGAATGAGTGACTTCATAATGACAATAACTTTTAACAAAAGGTAGCTAAAGGATACCAGAAATTGTTTGCCATTCCAGTGCAATAGCATATCGCTTGAACAATTATGCATGGTGTTGACGGTTTGGATACTCTATGGAAGCGATTGTTTACCTATCAGTCTAAATGGTGACTTGAAGCTATCATCAATTCAGTTTAGTTTGGTTTAATTCTATTTTGTCGCGTTCTATTGCGATGAATTCTATTCGTTGACTCAACCGTCGCCGTAGCAGGAAAACAAATGCAGCATGTTCAATCACATCTAGCGCCACCAAAATTGATTGCCACTGATGGACAACCTGTCTTTGGTGTTTTTGATGGTATTGTCGATTCACTCAATGTTAAACAGTTTGCCTATTTCAATGAGATGGACAAGCCTGCTTCAGCGTTATCTAAACACTTTGATTTTAAGCAGTTTCAATTTGTTAGCATTATTACCCCTCATTATATTATTGCCTTGGCCGTTGCGGATATTCGCTATGTTGCTAATGGTTTTTGTTACCTTTACGACATTAAAGCCAATAAACTTAGCCAAACGCAGTGGTTGACTCCGTTAGGGGTAGGCTGCCAACTAAGTGACTCACCTAAACAGGGGCGAGCAGCAATAGGCAGTAAGCGAAAAGGTATTGTGATTGATATTGTCGAAGGCCAATGGCATGTCGAGATAAATTTGGCCGATATTCAAGCCAATTTACATATTCAACCCGCACCGCTAAGTTTGCCAATAAGCCTGTGCACGCCTACCGGCTATAACGGCTGGACCTATACGCAAAAGCATAACGGTTTAGCGGTAACCGGGCAGTTAACGGTTCATCATGAGCCACAACCGTTGCAATATGCGCTTGCGGGTTATGATTTTTCTGCTGGGTTTATGCGCCGCGAAACTAGCTGGCGTTGGGCGTCAATTAATGCGCAAACTGAGGCGGGGATTATCGGGCTTAATCTTGCTGCAGGGGTAAATGAAACGGGTCAAACAGAGAATGTGATGTGGATAAATGGCGAGCGTCACTTATTGGGCGCCGCGCAGTTTGATTTTAATCGACACTCGCAACAAGACATATGGCATATCACCACCAATGATGGTCAAGTCGATTTGTATTTTAGGCCGCTTAACCAGCGCAGTGAGAAACTCAACTTGCTCTTGCTGAAGAATAACTTTAGGCAATATATCGGCTATTTTAGCGGCGTAATAACCGATAACAACGGTAATCAATACCGTCTGCATAATCAGCTAGGGTTAACAGAAGACCATTTTGCTAAATGGTGATAGACCAAATGAGATAAAGCGGCCGATATAACGCGGTTGTTCAAATAACAATAACAATAAAAATGGACAATAAAGATGGATATGGATTTATTGATTGCTCACCCTGAGTGGTTATTACTGCTATTGGCACCAATTTTTTTCGGCTGCATTGTATTGGAATGGTGGTTTGGTGTGCGCGCTAAACGTTTACCTGAAAATGCCCAATATCACCCAGCAGAAGTGTTGTGCAATTTTGTGTTGGCAGGGATGCATCAAGTCGCCGATATCATTGCAGGCCTATTAATAGCCAAAATCTATTTGCACTTTTTTGGTTGGCGCTTGTTTGAGATTGAGATGACGCTATTCACATTTGGCTTATTACTGATAGCTCAAGACTTTTGTTATTACTGGTTTCATCGCGCAAGCCACCGTATTCGTTGGATGTGGGCTGCCCATGTAGTACATCATAGCTCTGAAAATATGAATTTCAGTACCGCTTTTAGGCAAAGCCTCATGTATCCATTGGCTGGCATGTGGCTATTTTGGTTGCCTTTGGTGGTGATTGGATTTGATCCTAACTGGGTGGTGTTTGCAGTATTGCTCAATTTGGGCTTACAGTTTTTTGTCCACACCCAGGCGATAAAATCTTTAGGTCCGTTAGAGTGGATTTTTAATACGCCATCTCATCACCGTGTTCACCATGGGCGCAACCCGCAATACATTGATAAAAACTACGCTGGTGTGTTGATCATTTGGGATAAAATGTTTGGCACCTTTGAGCCAGAAAATGAAACTGTGCGATATGGCATTACTAAACCCGTTAACAGTTTTAATCCGTTTGTGGTGACATTTAGCGAATGGCGCGACATGTGGCGTGATGTGACTAAGCCTCAATTATCGCTTAAACAACGAATGAAGATATTATTTTTACCGCCTAAAACACATCAATAATTTACCCACTTGGGTGTATAAAACTTTGCCGTGTATCCCTATTTTACTTTGCTCGCCTTAATTGAGTAAATCAGCGGAATAGGGTGATCATTGTGTATGAGTTGATACCCTTTTTTGTCGACAAATTCCAGGCCCTCTATGCAATCGTAGGGGCTAAAAGGATGCTCATTAACCGCTTCAATATGTAACCCTGCCGAAATGAGTGCGCTAATGACTTCACTTATCGGATGTGGCCATGTGACAACCGTTTCGATTTGGTCGTTATGATTTTCAGTGTAGGTTACTTCATCTTCGATATCCGGTTGTGACTGCGCAAAGTATCCATAACCTGACAGAACATCATTGAACGGATGAAATTCAACTAAATGAAACTCGCCGCCAGGAGTTAATGCGCCAGCAATGGTTTGTGCCCAACGGGTTAAGTCGGGTAACCAAGCAAGCACGCCATATGAGGTAAATACGATGTCATATTGCGTACTGTTGTTTTGACCAAATTGATAGATGTCATTGTTGATAAAGGTTGCTGGTAAGTGTAACTGAGCTGCCAGTTTTTTTGCCGTTGCAATTGACTCACTCGACAAGTCAACGCCAGTGACAGTTGCCCCCAGCCTTGCCCACGATAAGCTGTCTTGACCAAAGTGACATTGCAGGTGTAGCAGACTTTTGCCTCGTACATTACCCATTTGTTCAAGTTCAATGGGGTTTAATGATGACTTGCCATCGATAAATGCCTGTAAGTCGTAAAATGTTGATTTGAGATGAATTTGAGTACGCTGATCCCATGCGTGCTTATTGATGGTTAAGTAGTCCATTTTTGTGTGTTCTTATTCGCCTTATTCACAATAGCTAATCATATTACTGGTTTGCCTGTCAGTATGCTAATCGATGGATGGTATTTGTTTATATAAAAAAGGCTTGCTAACACCGGGTTAGTAAGCCTTTTACCGATCATGAAGATATTATGATTTGGGTTTAACGGGTTCTATTTTTCCACCTAACCATAACGATATTAACGCCAATGGTACTAGTGCCGCGCCTAAGATAAAGAAGGCTGTATAGTCGCCGCCTTGAGTCATCATAGGGACTAATTGAATGGTGATGATGACACTTAGTACTGCCGATGTGCCACTAATGCCGGCTAATGTCCCTACGGTTTTACCTGAGAAATAATCGCTCGGTAAGGTTTGCACATTACCAATCGCGGTTTGGAAACCAAATAAAATAACCGCAATTAATCCCATTGCCAACCATGGTGTGGCCGCTTGCGAGGTTAATAATAGTGCCGGAAGCATCACCACACAGCCTAGTACAATCGCGCTCCGACGAGCTTTATTTACGGTCCAGCCACGGTTTAATAAATGACCACTAAACCAACCGCCAAATAATGCGCCAATAGCTGCACCGACATAGGGTAGCCAGGCAAATGCACCAATTTCTTTAACATCAAAACCAAACTTTTCATTTAAATACAGTGGTAACCAGGCAACAAATAACCACCAAATAGGGTCGATAAAAAAACGTGCGGCAATAACGCCCCAGGTTTGACGATGACGTAATAACTGCCCTGTCGTTGGTACGTATTCTTTTGCCTGTTTCTCTTCACTTGAGCATTGCTGCCCAGTAAGAATGTATTGGCGTTCTGTTTCGGTTATCCATGGGTGAGCATCAGGCGCTGACTTGTAAATAATCATCCATGGGATGATCCAGATAAGCCCTAAAGAACCAATCACAATAAACGTCGCTTGCCAGCCTAAAAACGCATATAAGAAGGCAATGAGTGGCGGAGCAATAATAGAGCCTAAAGAGGCGCCTGAGTTAAAAATACCCTGAGCTAATGCGCGTTCTTTAATGGGAAACCATTCCGCATTGGCTTTAGTGGCACCGGGCCAGTTACCGGCTTCACCCAGACCTAAAATGGCCCTGAATATAGCAAATGACATGGCCGTGGCTGCAATAGCATGTAACGCGATCGATACCGACCACACTACAATCGACAGTAAAAAGCCTAAACGTGTGCCAATAGCATCAAAAATCTTACCAAACAAAGATTGGCCAATGGCGTAAGAGATCATAAACACTGTAATAATGTTGGCATAATCGCTTTTATCTAAACCCAGGTCTTCGGCAATGCCTGGCCACATAATGGCCAGCGCGGAGCGGTCGATATAGTTAATCACGGTGGCTAGGGCGACTAAACTCACCACTAGCCAACGTAAATGGTTTAATTTGAAGGGACTATTTTTCATGCTAAGTCCTCAACAAAGTCTTCACGTGGCGGGCTAAAGGTATCGATTAAAATGCCGCCGGTTGGGCACACAGCGCCGTGATCTACATGAGGCGGAACAAAAAAGCTGTCACCGGCGTGGAGTATTTGAATCACGCCGTCGACATTGACATGGAATTCGCCTTCCACTACATACGAGACTTGCGAATGACGGTGAGCATGTACATAGCCTTCAGCGCCTTTATCAAACCAAATTTTAACCGCCATCAGTTCATGGTTATATCCCAACATTTGACGCTTTAATCCGCCGCCAATGTCTTGAATTTCTGTTTTATCGCCAAAGCCAAAATGTTGATTCTGTTTCATAGTCGATGCTCCTAAATTTTTGTTATTGATTTACTCATTATTGATTTGCTAATTAAGTTCATTCATTTCGATTAATTGGGCTCGTCCTGTAAAAGGGTATTCCACACCGTTGATATTTATGACGCTGCGTGTATCTGAATTGATTGCGTGCTCGGTTTGATTAATGGCCAGTAAGTATTGCTGACCATCGGTAAAGCTAATGTGCACAGCTTCGAGCTCTGCTTGTTGATAATGACTGAGCTTAGCAACCTTGCTGGTGGCATCAAGGGTGTATTCTTTCGCTGGATTGTATTCACCGTGCGGCTCAATTACGCTGACATAGGTGTGATTAGTGGCGCTGACTCGGTGAATAAACGCCTGCTGTTGGCGTAAGTTCATGTTTGGGTCATTAGCCCCTAATTGAGTAAACAACATCTGTTGTTGAGTGGCATGATTGGAGTGAGTGTTGACTAACGTGCTGTAGCTGTAAAAACGGCCGTTGTCGTTTAGCCATGTCACTCTTGCAAGTGTATTGTCATTATTGTCTTGGGCTAAGTTAGCCTTTGCTAACAACCATAGGTGCTGATAGCCGTGTTTTGTGCCTAATGTTGACAGTTGTGTTAGTGATGCTTCACGGCTAAAGCTGGTGTCGATTAACTGTCCTTCATAGTGGACCGGTAGATCGTACTGATGAGGCTTGTTTGCAGTGACTTGCATGATATCGAAACCGAATGCGGCGTTACGCTTCTCAATGTTAATTAAGGCTTGAGTCCGCTTGAATTTGACGTCTTCATAGGCGCTGTCAATGGATGCCGAAGCAATTGTGAGCCCTTGCTGGGGATCAAAAAAATGTAACCTGGGATGAAACTTATTCGCGGTTTTGACTTTGCCGTTAAAGTGGCTTGTTTCATCTACCACCAGAGTGTTGTGTGCAACGGTTTGTTTAGCCCATGAATCATTTTCAGGTAAATATCCACCGCCAAATTTAGCCTCAATATTTAAAAAGCGTGCGGCGCCATAGTCTGAGATAATTTCATTGCCGGCATCATAAAATTGCCAGGTGAGCTTATCAAAATGGCCATGGCCTAAACCTTGCTCTGTTGCTTTAAATACCATGGCTTGATCGGTTGGGCTCCCCTGGCGCATAACCACTAGCGCACCTTTATCCCCTTGCTTACCGTCGCGATACAGTGCTGAGGTAAACGCAAAAGGTTGTTGGAGCCCTTTGTCTAATGCTTGCGCCACCTTGAGCCCATCACCGGTGAGTAAGATATTGTGTTGTTGTTTGGCGATATCTAGTAATTGAGGATCGCTGTTTATCCCATAAGCAATCGCGACACCATTCACTAATTCTATGGTATCGATAGCTTTGCTTTTTATGGCGTCGTTAAGTGGAAACAACAGTGTGTTGTAACTGAGTGCGACCGATGTATTAATGGCTTTGAGTAAAATGCCATCTCGGTACTGAAAAATCTTACGTTGCGGCTCATTTTGCTCAATGGCTTTGGCAAACGTCACAAAGGGCATTAAGGCATAACGTTGATAATAAGGGCCTTCGTTGTAATATCCGTCGGGCGAAAATAACTCATCGAGTTGACGCATAAAACCGCCTTTTTTCGATAGCGTTAAATCATACAAGGCTCGTTCAACCCATAATGGTTTGCCCAATACATAGCCGCTCATGCCCACAGCCGCAGTGGCCCATGTTCCATGATTGTGCACCTTGTTAAATGTGCGTGGTGATTGTTCAGACAAAAACAATACCGCAGGCGTAATAGCGCCTGTTTCAATTAGGTCACGTTCAGATGGTGTTAATGCGTCATAAATAAAATCATACGCTTGGACTGTGTGCATTAACCAAACGGCTTCGTTCAGCCCTTGCCAAAAGAGTTTGCCCTCGTTGCTGCTTTTACGTTTTGGGTGCAATGGCAGTCCTGGGTACAGCTTGGCATATTGCAACAACATGTTTTTTACATATGTCGCGTATTTTTTCTCACCGGTGAGTTGGTAAATGATGCCAGTGTCGTACATTTGCTGGTAATTACTTTTATGTTTTTCGTGGGTATATCCGCCGCCAGCATCAACAGGTACAGGGACCTCAATAGGTTGAGTGAGTCCTGCATCGACTTCAGTACGCTTGGCCTTAAATGCATTTTGAAACGCACCAGGCTGAGTAATCGCTTGCTGCATGGCGGCGACGTCTTGCTGATTAATTACAAGGTTTGGATGGTTAGCGGCCATTATGGGCTGCACAGCACTCAATGAAGTGAGCACCAACATTGTCAGGCTAGCCAGTATGAGGCGACTGCGCGTGCTCACATTCTGGATTAACGGATTTTTGCCATTGTTTTTCTGGGTGTGATTCATCGTGTTTGCACTTTGTTATTGTTGATATTGGCAGTGTGTTTGCCTTGAGTGACAAACTCCGTCACCTGTGGGGCTGGGGTATTAATGAGTTGATTATTGGCGATGGTGGTTTGTGGCTCTCCTACTGTGTGGAAAATGCTAATGGCGGCACTGTCGGTAAATGTGTTGTGTGCTATTTGGCTTACCTGTACACCATGCAGAGTTAATATTGACTCAGTTTGATTTTGCTGGCCTTTACCAACATGGGTAAATTGATTGTGGTTAACTAACACATGCGGGCCAAAGGTACTTTCATCGGTGCCACCGCGATAAACTGTGGCAACGTTGCCGACTATATCGTCAAATTGATTGTGAGTGATATCCAGGTATTCGGCGTTATAAATGCCGATGTCGTCAGTTTCTTTATTCAGGCGAAATACATCGCCGCTAATGTGACGAAACTGGCTGTTATTCACATTAATCGTATCGGCAAAAGCGCGGCTGCCGGAGTCGAAAAAGTGAAAAGTATTACTGCTATTGAGCTGCTCAACAATGCTATTGCTCATGTCAAAACGGTAGTTGGTCAACATGCCCCATTTAAGCGTTCTGATAACACTATTGCCTGGCGCATCTGGGCTTAGCTTACCGTTAATGACAAGCCCGTCGAGTTGTAAGTTACCGTTATTTTGAATTTCAAACAGACTTGGGCGTTCAAAACTCACAATGGCTTTATGCGTGTTTGCGGCTTTAAACGTTAAGGTTTTATTGATAGCGAGCAGGGTGTCGATGTTGTATTGGCCATCACTGAGTAATAATGTGTCACCCGATAACGCTGCGGCCACGGCATTGTCTAACTCTCCATCGGCATTGCTGACCTTAATAACCTTGCCAGATTGAAACTCAACAGTGGGTTCAGATTTAGGGTACCAGGTTGGCCCGGTTTGTTGTGTGGTTGTGGGGAGCAATGTGCTGTTAACACCATACTGTGCAAACTTGCTATCACTGGGATATAGCAACCCGTTTGCCGCACGAACCAAAGTAATATTGTGGGTGTTTACGCCCTTTTTTATGATTGGGTTTATGTCTTTGCTGGCAAAGTTAGTGATGTTGTCGCTAAAGCGCAAACCACTTATGTCGTCATACAAAGTAAAAGGCGAATGTGGGTTAATAAATAGGTTTTGAGTCAGCGTGCTGTCTTTGGGGGGGGCTGAACGTTCGCTGTCACTGCCTGCTGCCAACTCAATATGTTCAAGGTTAATAAAGCTGTTGTGATGAACATTGGCATTCACCACCTGGTGATAGCGATTAATTGGCGAATTTGGTACGCCATTCATAATGGTAAATCCGCTACCAAAGCGCGTGCCTGTGAGTCCTTCAAGATAGTTATTAGTGATGGTTTGATCGCGGTTAATAATGCGGATCCCACCAGTGTGTTCAACGCCATTACCTAAAAACACATTGCTGTCGATGATATTACCGTTACCGTGTCTTAGGGTTAATGTGCCCCGAGACTGGTAAAACAAATTGTTTTGTATGCGGTTTTTTCCTGACTTTACCGAAATGATTTCAACTTCACCGTCGCAGCGATCAAAATAGTTATTTTCGACCACAGTAAATGAGTTGGTTAATGAATGATGGCTAGTGCCAATTCTGATGGTTTCACCGCCATTAGAGCCCAAAATAGGTCGTGGGCCAAAATAGTTGTGATCGATTCGATGATGATTTTGTTGATTTTGCTCACCTTCAAGGCGCACAGCTAATGTTACCCCAGCATTACGTTTACCAACAAAATGACTATGATCGAGGCGATTGTGCTGGCCGTACATGCCAATCCAATTATCTGACATTTGTCGGTCTGGGTTGTTGTAATTATCGATAACGACTTCGGTGATCCGCGAATGATTGGCAAGCTCGGTATCGCTCTTCTTAAAAGCAATGACTTCATTGGTTGGAGTAAAGCCATCTTTAAATACCAGGCCCGAAACCTGCAGATATTCGCCAGCCAGTTGAAGGTTAGATTGGCCTGATAAAATAACGCTGCCTTTGGTTTGTGCGGTCAAGGTTACTGGTTTTTCAGCTGTCCCTTGAGCGGTAAATACGATTTCAAAGTCTTGCCAGGTACCGTTTTTTAAAATAATGCTATCGCCAGGTTGCAGCTGCTTTAATGCTTGCTGGTATTGCGTTTGAGATGCAACTAAATGCTCTTGGGCATAGACCTGAGTCGTTAGCGGAACGAGTATCGATAACATTAATAGTCGTTTAATTAACCCATACGAAAATGGTGTGTGGGAGTTGAATGGGTTCATGTTGTCTCTCTAGTCGAGCCTAATTAATGTGCTACCAAAGTTTCTAGGTAAATTGGTAGACCAGATATTCATCACGGTGAAGAAACACGTTTTTACACTTGAATGTCACAACTTCTCATTGTTGTCGCGTGTCAGTATCAAAGGATGTTAAGGAATGGTTTAAGGCTTAAAAAAGATGGAATGAGGCACACAACATGATTGCATCAGGCTATTTGTAATATTATTTATTATGTTAGATTTCACGTTAATCTCCCCAGATTTGTGCATTCGTTTTGTCAGCGTAATATGCCGCTATTAAGGCATATTGAGCATTACTATATTTCTGCATAGAAACTAACCAACAATTAATGTCTTGTCAACCAAATTGCTTTACCAATTTGGTTGTGTTTATTGCTAATTGTTATTACCAATGCTTTTAAAGGCCAGACAATGTGCTATTATTTTTATTCACTGAGTGGCAGGTCATGATATTTAGTTGTTTGCTGCCACGGTTTTAACCGATAATATGTCAGTATTAAACCACTAAATTGGTTTTACTTTTCGAAGGAAGGTATATGAAAAACCGTCGTTTATTTTGGCGAATAGTCGATACGATTGAAGCCGCCATCGCCTGTGGCGAATATCCGGTAGGCAGTCGTTTACCCCCAGAGCGAGAGCTTGCAGAGAAATTTGAAGTCAGCAGGCCGACCATTCGTGAAGCGATTATTGCGTTAGAAGTACGTGAAAAAGTGGAAGTGAAAACAGGCTCGGGTGTTTATGTTGTCAATAATCAAAAGCAAAGTGTTAGCGTAAGCAATGTTAATGCTTTTGAGTTGACTCAAGCCCGTGCACTTGTAGAAGGTGAAATCGCTGCACTAGCCGCTAAGACCATCACTGCAGAAGAGCTTGAAAAGCTGCATGGTACATTGGTTATGATGAAAGACATGCAAAATGTCGAAGAAGCAGATGAACTGTTCCATCAAATTATTGCTTACTCCACTCGTAATGGCGCGTTAATTAATCTATTTGAAAATATGTGGTCATTGCGCTCATCAAGCAACGAGATCATTGAAGACTATAATATTGTCTGTAGCACCGACAACAATAAAACATTGGCTGAGCATACGGCAATTTATGAAGCGTTATCTGCCCACGATGCGGCTGAAGCACGACTCGCAATGCATAAGCATTTTAATAGATTAATCAATGTTTTATTTGATAAGCTAGAGCAGCAAGCCTTAGAGGAAGTGCGCCGTAAAAATAGCGCTAATCGGGATTTATATTCAATTGAAAATTTAGTTAAAATGAAAGGCTAAATGTTTAAATAATCTGGGTTTAGGTTATCACTTATTGAACGCGCTAACATAACTGTTAGCGCGTTTTTTTATATTCCATTATCAAAAAAAAGACCCCAAAGATAACTAAGGGGCCGACGAGTGGTATGAGACAGAGGAGCTCTACCTTAAATAAGCGACATCCATGTCGAGTGTTGTCATATGTTGATGGGGTAAACCTAAACGTAAACCTGAATTTGGACCAATATCTACTGCAAAATGTAGTTTAAGCTAGGTTGGTAATGTGATTCTAGTCTTTGGCTATAACTGGTGTCAACCAATTTAATTTTTTTGGTAAGTCCAATTTTGTGTTTCGCGATTACCGTAGTGATAATCAAAAGGGGATAACATGGTAGATTATCCCTTTTGATGGTCGATCGTCCTACATCAAAGCGCTCATGCTTGGCCTTGGTTAACGGTGCGGATTATTTTTTAGCTTGTAAAATGACAAACTTGCCGTTGGAAGCAATTGTTGTGCAGTTATTAAAAATGCGTTTTATTTTAACGTGGTAGGCTAAGTGCCGATTGCCGACAACATGTAAAATACCGCCAGTCTTTAACCGTTTATATGCATCGACAAACATTTGCCATGCAATATGATCGGTAATCGCTTCACCTTGATGAAAAGGAGGGTTACACAGTACCAAATCTGGGCTGATGTCATCGGGTAAATTAGTTAGGCAATCATCCCAATAAAAATGTCCGTGTGGCGCGTTATCTGGCGA
This sequence comes from Shewanella litoralis, assembly GCF_009828585.1. Classification (GTDB taxonomy): domain Bacteria; phylum Pseudomonadota; class Gammaproteobacteria; order Enterobacterales; family Shewanellaceae; genus Shewanella; species Shewanella litoralis. Next base: position 67,294 of record NZ_WSRZ01000013.1, read on the forward strand.
TCCTAATTTATTGTGCTGCCAATTGTGCTTTGCCGATGCGATGGCCATATCAGAGTCGTCAACAAAGTGAATTTGCGCTTGTGGGTAACATTGTTTTGCATGAAGCCCCAAAATGCCATTACCACACCCTAAATCAACGACATGTGTAAAGTCTCCCTTAGGCATGTTATCGAGCATTATTCTCGCGCCAATATCTAATTTGTTTGCTGCAAACACATTTGCTAAGTTACTGATCGTCAGTCCTAACTCGTTCACCTTCCAATTAACTGGTGCTGCGATAGTACGGGCATTACCATCACTGATACAGCTAATCACTCGGGTGTTTTTCCAGGCTAAGCTGGCACTCGATGGGCCTAGATTTTTGTCAATAAGGCTGAGTAAGGCTGCATTTATCGACTTGGCTTTGGCTGAAATTAATACCGCTGTTCCCGCTGGTAAAATAGTTGATAGCCGGGCAAGTTGTTGGCCAAAATAATGGAGGTTTTTAGGTAGTTTCATTAATACCAATTGCGTATTGCACGGTATCGCCTCACGGCTATTAATGATTTGCAAAGACTCAGGCGTTAAATGATTGTGCTGTAAATTATACTGGCAACCGAGCAAACTGGTTTTTGCATCGGTTTCCAGCGTGATTGGCCACTGATTGTTAACGGTGGTTAACGCACAGGTTAATGCGCCAAAACTGTCATTCAGTATGGCTGTTGGCACTACAGGCTGCTGACTATCGATTAAGTGTTTAATCAAATGCTCATCTGCGGCGTCCCATGCTTGTAAGTTTGAGGCTTGTTGAGTGGGGTAACGATAGAGCTCAAGTTCAATGCCTGCGCAAGCAAATTGGGTGGTCATGGGTGTATTACCTAAATAAAAAATTGTGATGAATTGCCAAGGAGGCGTTTATTGCGATCAATGCGGCTCAATAAACACTTGGTCATTATCTCAGATATCGCCTAGTAGCGCGAGAAATTGCGATGTCGACAAAGATTGCTATTCGCTAAGCGGTTGAGTAAATTGTCATTATCATAAAGTATTTCAAGGGATAATGATGAAAGGTGCTGGTGGAACAAGCGGCGGTATAGGGCAATTTTTTATTGGCTTATCCATGATGTGTGGCGGTTTTTACATGTTACTCAATGCCATTAAAGTGACCAGTTCATTTGGCTTTGGTAGTCATTTGTATCAATTGGGTGGTTTTGGATTAACGAGTGGCATGGTCATGATCCCATTTATGTTTGGGGTCGGGTTAATGTTTTATAACGCTAAAAACCCTCTGGGTTGGCTGCTCACCTTTGGGTCGTTAGTTGCACTTATCTTTGGCGTGATAAGCGCGATTAACTTTCGGTTTTCGTACATGAGTGCATTCGATTTAATTGTCATTTTGGTGTTAAGCATTGGTGGCTTAGGGTTATTTTTACGTTCATTAAAAAATATTGAAGCGCGTTATCCTGACGCTTAACGATAATTGTGGTTAGCAACCGCTGGTTTCAACATTAATGATTGGCCGTGCAGTGGTAGATGTCGCTTGCCTGTAACGTAAATAACATTGTGCCACACCCGCATCTTCCGCGATAACTCCATGCCAATATATCCAAGCGCCGGTGTAAACACTAGCGCGTTTTTGCCAGTCATCTGCAGGGACATTCATTAATAGGTCTATCCCTGCTGCTGTGCCGTTGGGGTAACCATAAGCTAACACTACGTCTACACCATCAATGTTGAGCGTGGTTGATGCAAGCCTTTCAGCTCCCGCGATAGCGGCTTTAGAGTAGGTTAATGTGGCGGCAGATTGCATTGCTGTTTCCATTCCCACCATGGTTGAGACAATGGCTTCTTTACGTAAACTGATGAATTTACTGCTCGCAACGATGGCAAGTATTGCCAAAATGACAATCACAACAACGAGTTCGATTAAGGTGAACCCCTTAGGTTTGTTTAACATGTTTTGCATAGCCTATTTATTATTATTTGTTTTTTTGTACCTATGGATTTTGGTTTGCCTAGTTTATTGGGTGTATAAGGCATCTACAATCTCACATTTTGTTGTTACTATCATTTTATCTTAGTTTTATTTGCTGGTTAATACTGTGACGAACTCACCGACAACGCCATCTGATGTTACTGCTACTTCAGACTCGGGCTCAATTGTGACTACACCATACCGCGTTTTACCCTGGATTTTGCATTTTTTATCTTCTTATAAATTAAAGGTTGTGGCTGCCATCATCTTTTTATTTATTGGTTCGCTCGCGTGGTTATCACTTGGGCAGGGCGTAAAAATGATGGTTGATGAAGGGTTTATTGCCGACAATGCCGCCAGATTAAATGAGATCATGTTGATTATTGTTGGGATTACCGCAATTAGTGGTACGGCGGTTTTTTGTCGATTCTATTTAATGACATGGCTGGGCGAACGGGTTAGCGCAGATATCCGCTTGCAGGTATATCAGCATCTTTTGTCGTTATCGCCAGGCTTTTTTGCGACGCAACGAACGGGTGAGGTGATTTCTCGATTTACTGCTGACAGCACGCTAATCCAAAGTGTGGTGGGGTCGAGCTTATCAATGGCGTTGCGATCGGGTGTAACTGTATTAGGCGGTATTGTTATGATGGGCTTTACCAGTGTAAAGCTGACGTTGCTGGTGTTGTTAGCGGTACCTTTAGTGCTGGGACCTGTGAGTTATTTTGGCCGTAAAGTTAGAGTGTTGTCGCGTAAAAGCCAAGATCGTGTCGGTGATTTAGGCGCATATATTGATGAGACGTTGCATGAGATCCACACCGTTCAGGCCTACACCCATGAGACAAAAGATCGCCAGTTATTTACCGACCGCGTAGAAGCGGTAATGGATGTGGCAAAAGGGCGTATTAAGTATCGTGCTTTATTGATTTCGACTGTGATGTTTTTAAGTATTGGTGCCATTGCGTTTGTGACCTGGGTTGGCGCAAAAGACGTGATGAGCGGCAATATTACGGGGGGGGAGTTATCTGCATTTATGTTTTATGCCGTTATGGTGGCCGGCGCAGTGGCAACCATTAGCGAAGTATTTAGTGAAATTCAACGTGCATCTGGTGCGGCAGAACGCTTAATGGAACTGGTTTATACCCCCGTTGATATTCCGCAGCAAGCTGTACCCCATCAATTGAGTTTACCGGTAAAAGGGTTACTGCATTTCAATAATGTGGTGTTCGCATACCCCTCTGACAGTGGCCAAGATGTCATCCGACAATTGTCATTAACCATTGAGCCTGGAGAGCGTGTCGCGCTTGTTGGGCCCAGTGGTGCAGGTAAAAGTACCTTGTTTGAATTGATGATGCGATTTTATCAACCCAAAGTTGGGCAAATCTTATTAGATGATGTTGATATTGCAACCTTGTCTTTAACCGATTTACGTCAGCAGTATGCATTAGTCCCGCAAGAGTCGGTCATTTTTGCCATGAATGTGCTTGAAAACGTGCGTTACGGTCGTTTATCTGCAACTGATGATGAGGTCATTGAGGCATGTATTGCCGCTAAGGCGGACGAGTTTATTCGCGAATTTACTGATGGCTACGCAACGTATCTTGGTGAGCGCGGCGTGAGATTATCGGGTGGCCAAAAGCAACGAATTGCCATTGCTAGAGCCATTTTAGCCGACAGGCCCTTGCTGCTGCTAGATGAAGCGACCAGTGCCTTAGATGCGGTGAGTGAAGTTAAAGTGAAGCAAGCCCTAGATTCATTAATGGCAAAACGCACCACGGTGATTATTGCTCACCGATTAGCGACGGTGATTAATGTTGATCGGATTTTTGTGATGGATAAAGGTCAATTAGTGGCGAGCGGCACCCATAATGAATTGATGACTAGTAATGCGTTATATCGGGAATTTGCCAGTCTGCAATTGCTGATGGACAGCGAACCCGCTTAGTGAGTATGGTTTTTAATAAAAAAAGATGCCGAGGCATCTTTTTTATTGTGCGAACAATTAAAGATATTGTGAGCTTATTTGCGCAGTTCCCTGCGTAAAATTTTACCTACAGTACTTTTCGGTAATTGATCGGTAAACTCAATTATTCGCGGTACTTTGTACGCGGTTAATTGGCTGCGGCAATAGTCATCAATCTGTAGTTTAGTCGCTTCGATATCATCTGGTTGCTGCTTTAACACAATCACCGCTTTAACGGCTTCACCTGTTCGTTCATTTTCAACGCCGACCACGGCGCATTCAAGAACCAGCTCATTGGTTGATAAGACATCTTCAACTTCATTCGGATAAACGTTAAAACCAGACACAATAATCATGTCCTTTTTACGATCAACAATGGTGTGATAACCATCTTCGCTGGCAATACCAATATCACCGGTTTTAAAGAAACCATCTTGGGTCATGACTTTGGCGGTTTCTTCAGGCTTGTTCCAATAACCTTGCATCACTTGCGGTCCACGAACGGCTAACTCTCCAGCTTGCCCTGTCGCCACTTCATTGTCATCCATATCCAGCACTCTAACTTCGGTGCCTAACACTGGTTTTCCAATAGTGCCAAGGCGTTGATAGCCAGGTGAGTTCAAACTGACAACCGGTGATGTTTCCGACAGGCCATATCCTTCTGAAATCATGCAACCTGTGGTTTGTTGCCATAAATTTGCCGCGGCACTGGTTAATGCGGTTCCGCCTGAAATGGTGATGGTCATATTACTGAAATCTAAGGCTTTAAATTCTGGTTGGTGGCATAAACCCACAAACAAAGTATTTAAACCTGCAAACCCGGTAAAAGGATAGGTTTTCATTGTATTGATTAATCCGGCGATATCGCGTGGATTAGGGATCAACACCGAGCAACTACCCGATTCAAAATACAGGACTAAATTCACCATAAATGCATAGATATGGTAAATAGGTAAAGGAGCTACAAATACGTCATGCCCCGGATTCATAGTGCTTGCAATACGTGATTTTACTTGGCCTGAGTTAGCTAAAAGGTTGCCATGATTGAGCATGGCACCTTTTGATAAACCCGTTGTGCCGCCAGTGTATTGTAAGGCAATTAAATCATCATGGGTTGGCTTAACAGCCTGGTAAGGATGTTTTTCCCCCTCGGCTAACACATCTAAAAATGTCACTTTTGCAAACGGTGTGTCTGGCTGAGGTTGCAGCTGGATAAGATCCATTGCATGTGTCGAAATAACCAGTTCAACAGGGGTGTTATTGACGACATTGGTGAGTGTTGGCAGCAGGTCTGATAGTACGATTAAGGCTTTTGCGCCTGAGTCGTTAAATTGATGGGTCAATTCTCGTTCGGTGTACATAGGGTTAGTGTTAACTAACACCATACCTGCGCGAATTATGCCATAAGCTGCGATAACAAATTGAGTAATATTAGGCAGTTGAAGCGCTACTCTATCCCCAGGTTGTAAAGTAGTGCAATGTTGCAAGTAGGCTGCAAAATGACGTGAATCGCGTTCTATTTCGCTAAATGTGGTGTCTTTCCCCAAGCATGCGTAAGCGGTGTTTTGCGCATATTTTTGACACGACTTTTCGATCAGGTCGACGATAGAAGTATATTGATGTAAATCGAGTGTTGAATCAGCATCATAAGGCATGCATACCCCCAGTAAATTTTGAGTTGTTATTGTTTTTAAATCAAACGTCCGTTTAGATTGTTCCCCTAACCTACACGTGTCGCGATTAATTGGCAAAGTTTGAATTGGGATTGCCATTATTTATGCAATAGGCGATTCGCAGTGGATGAAAAATGGCATACGGCGTGTAAAATTTTCTATACGTAAATGTTTTTTGACGTTTTTTTATGCAAAATGAATATTATTGAGAAAAAATCATAATGTGATTTATATCACTTAAAATCATATGTTTAGTATTTTTATGGCTAATTTATGATTTAGATACCGCTTATTAATATCAGAAAGTGTTAGCAATTGTGTTTTGGTTGTTATAAAAATGTATCTGGAATAGGGAGTATTTCACATTTTAGACAAAACTGGTTTTAGGCATGAATCACCTATGACTTAGTTGAAACACAACAATAATAAGCAGTTGGGAAGATAATAATGATGCAATCAAAAAAAACTAAATTTGGTGTGAGCTCATTGAGTTTAGCCATTTCATTTGCACTTGCCGGAACAGTGATGAGCTCTCAAGCTTTTGCTGCTGACGAAGAAGCAGTGAAAGAAAACGTTGAAAAAATTGCTGTCGTGGGTTCTCGCGCAGCGCCTCGCTCAATTGGTGACTCGCCAGTTCCAGTTGATATTATTAGCAGTGATGATCTTAAGAAAAATGGTTCAACTGACATGATTGATATGTTGGTAACCTCTGTACCTTCATTTAACTCACGTGCACAACCAATTAGTGATGCAGCAACGCTTGTTCGTCCAGTTAACCTTCGTGGCCTGCCATCAGACAGCACACTTATTTTAGTTAATGGCAAACGTCGTCACCGTGCTTCAGTTATTGCATTCCAGGGTGGAGGCATTAACGATGGTGCTCAAGGCCCAGATATTTCAGTTATTCCAGGTGTTGCGCTAAAGCAAGTTGAAGTGCTGCGTGACGGTGCTGCTGCGCAGTATGGCTCGGATGCGATTGCCGGTGTAATGAACTTTGTTTTAAAAGATGCCTCTGAAGGCGGTTCTATTACTGTTAGCCAGGGCGAGTATTACGAAGGTGACGGCGCAGCAACAACCGTTGACGGTAACATCGGTTTACCGTTAACTGACGATGGCTTTGTTAACATCAGCGCACAATATAAAACTGCAGATGCCACTAGTCGAAGTGTGCAGCGTCCAGATGCTGCCGCGATTGCTGCTGGTGGCAATACGTCGATTCAAGATCCTGCGCAAACATGGGGTAACCCAGAAATTGAAGATGATTTTACCGTATTTGTAAACTCAGGCTTTGACATTAATGACAATACTCACTTGTATGCATTTGGTAACGTGTCATCACGTGAAGCAACAGGTGGTTTCTATTATCGTAACCCGCACAATCGCGGTAACGTTTATTCTGTAGACGGTGGTGAAACACTTTTGGTGGGTGCTGTTAATGGTGACCAGTCTACTTGTGGTGTCGTTCCTGCTAACGTTCCAAACGTGCTAAATACGCCTGAATACCTTGCTATGGTTGCCGATCCAAATTGTTTCTCTATGAACCAAATTCGTCCAGGCGGTTATACACCACAATTTACCGGTAAAATTGAAGATATGTCTTTCTTTACCGGTATTAAAGGCACATCTGGCGAATGGAATTATGATGTCAGTGCCGGTACTGGTAGCAATAAAGCTAGTTTTGGTTTAAAAAACTCACTTAACCCATCTATGGGTTTAGAGACACCAACTGACTTTGATACTGGCTCATACGAGCAAATTGAAACCACCTTTAACGCTGATATGAATCGTTTTGTGACCATTGGTGGTTTAGAAGATATTAGCTTTGCTACTGGTTTTGAATGGCGCGAAGAGTCATTTGAGATTGGTCAAGGTGAAGAGGCATCGTGGATTGCAGGCCCTTATGCAGACCAAGGCTTTAACATCGGTTCGCACGGTTTTAAAGGATTTGGACCAGAATCGGCAGGTAAGAACAAGCGTAACAACATCGGTGTGTATACCGACGTTGAAGCGTACCTAACAGATGACATCTTGCTTGGTGTTGCACTGCGTTATGAAAACTTCTCTACCTTTGGTGACACGTTAAACTATAAGTTAACTGCGCAGTATATCGCTACTGATGAACTGTCATTCCGTGCATCTCACAGTACCGGTTTCCGCGCACCAACGGTGGGTCAAGAAAACGTAGTAAACACACAGACATCAATTGTTAACGGTGATTTAATTCAGACCTTTATTGCGCCGCCAACGAACCCACTCGCCGCATTTTATGGTGGTGAAACGTTAAAGCCTGAAGAGTCTGTCAGTTATGCAGCTGGTTTTGTGTATGAATATGAAAATTTATTCTTAACCGTTGATTACTACAACATTGAAGTCACAGGCCGTATTGCACAATCGAGTCAAATTACGGTTGAAGCTAGTGATTATGATGCGTTAAGAGCGGCTGGCGTTGAGTTTCCTGAGTTAATTTCTGCGGTAACTTATTATACCAACGATTTTGATACTACTACTCAGGGTGTTGATATTGTAGGTTCTTACAGTATGGACATGTTCTCTGGTGACGCTAAGTTTAGCCTAGCGTATGGCTGGACAGACACTACCGTTGATAAGTTCGACGAAGCCACAACAGACCTAGGTAAAGTGCGTCGTTTAGAAGATGGTATTCCTGCACATCGTGCTACATTAACGTGGGGCCAGAGCTGGGATGATCTAAGTACGTCTGTTCGTGCGAACTACTTTGGTGAGTACTACGCGACACATGCTGATGATACGTCTGATTGGGGTTCTGAAACCGCTGATGCTGCTGTGACAATTGATGTTGAAGTGAGTTATGCGGTTATGGATAACCTGACTGTTTCAGTCGGCGCTAACAACATATTCGACCAGGAAGCGCAAAAGCTTAAAGATGGTACGTTAGGTGAGTTAGGTGCAGTGTACTACGAAAGTGGTCCATTTGATTACAACGGTGGCTACTACTACGGCCGTGTAAACTATCGCTTCTAAGCGCTAATAGAACATACTAATAACACTCACAATCGTGAACGTTATGAATAAAAAAGACTGCTTCGGCAGTCTTTTTTTTGTTGAGTGAGCGCTTAATGCACGACTAAAGACAAGGCTTTAGCTATATCGTCGATAATGAGTACTTTAGGTAACTCAATACCGTCAGGGTAGGCGGCACCATACACTTTATTAAAGGGCGTACCCGCAACGCCTTGTTGCCCCATGTACTGCTCAATTACAGCATCAGCTTCAGTCCAGTTACCTTGCATAAGCACTATGTGTGGTTGGTTTAATTGATTAACCACTTGTTCACGATGCAGAACATTTGCCTTGTTTGTTTGGCAGGGGACGCACCAATCAGCAGTAATGTCGACAAACACAATATTACCTTGAGACACGTATTGTGCAATTTTATCTGGTTCTAGTGGTTGCCAACGTAAAGTGTGATGAGCGAAGTAATTTTCACCTTTATTCACAAATGCAATGACTCCAGCAAAACATAATCCCATGAATACCAGCATAATAATCACCAGCACAGGGATTGCCTTACCGTTTATTTTGGCCCAAATAAGCCCAACAACGGCAGTAAAAATCACTGCCAGTAATATCATCATTAAAATTGTCATAGCGCCTGTTATTGGTTTATGAAAGTGCAAAGTGAGGTAACATTAGCAGCGCACACTTAACTGGTGGTTAAAATAGTGAATAGAAAATAGAGGTGTTATGTCGTTTAGTGCTTGGTTAGGATTATTGGCAATTTGTTGTTTGGGGGCGATGTCGCCAGGCCCGAGTTTAGCCATGGTGGTTCGGCACACATTAAGTGGTGGGCGTTTACATGGAGTAGTTTGCGCATGGGCTCATTCGATTGGAATTGGTATTTATGCGTTAGTGACGTTATTGGGATTAGCTGTAGTGCTTAAGGCTTCGCCAATGATTTTTAACGCGATAGCCATAATCGGGGCACTTTATTTAGCCTGGATAGGCATACAATCATTGCAATCAAAGGGCGGTATGCAGCAAAAATTAGCGGCTGGGGAACCAAGTAGCTTGTGGGAGGCTGCACGTGATGGTCTAGCCATTTCATTATTCAACCCTAAGATTTTATTGTTCTTTTTAGCACTGTTTAGTCAGTTTGTTCTTGCGGCTCAGACACCCGTTGGTCAAGGCTTGATTGTGTTGACCCCGCTAATCATTGATGGGCTGTGGTATACCATTATCGCTTTTGTATTATCGCATTCTGCCGTATTACCCAAGTTGCGTGAAAAGTCGCAATTGATTGATAGGCTATCTGGTTTGGTATTAATTTTACTGGCAGTTAGAGTGATTTACTCACTTGTTTAACAGATTAAGCCACCGAGTATGATGGCTTAATCATATTAACGTTTAATCGGCTTTAAAGATCTCGACTGCATCATCAACTGGTGGCTGTGCAGGAATGGGCGGATTAGCAATATGGTCGTCTAGGTTCTCGTTTAACATAGCTTTGAATTCATTTGAGAACCACTCTAAAGCATTGTCTTTTTCTGCGGCTAAATCGGTTGATTTAATGGCTGCTTCGAAAGCGTTAAAGCGTGCAGAAGCAAATCTCATTGCGGTGCCAACTTTGCCAATATCATTTTCTTGTTGGCTTAATTGATTGGCTAGTGCGATAAATTGATCGGCAATTTGGTACATGGTGAGTTCAGTTTTTTGTTCAGACATCAGATCCACTTTGTCGGTGAGTTAGTTTCAATCGAGTGTAACGATTTCTATGTAAAATATCAGGTAAAAAATTGTCTATTGCGATCTTTATCTACGATTTTATTGATTGTTAATCAGCAGTCGTGTTTGGCTGATAACGTTTTTCAGTGCAACCGTGATCCATGATAATGATTGACTGTTAAGTGTTGGCTCGTGATCAGTGATTTGTCATGCAATCATATTTTTAGGTACGTTTTTTGATAAGAGGAAACATCATGGTAGCCAGCTGGCAAGCATTTTTAGCGCAGCAATCGTCTCAATTATATTATCAGCAACTGCAACAATTTATTGCTAAGCAGCGATCTCAGGGCAAAGTGATATACCCGCCAGACGACGAAGTGTTTACTGCCTTTGATTTAACGCCCCTAAATCAGGTTAGGGTAGTGGTACTAGGGCAAGATCCTTATCATGGCCCTAATCAGGCGCATGGGCTGTCATTTTCAGTTAAAAAGGGGGTTAAGCCGCCGCCTTCGCTAGCTAATATGTACAAGGAGTTAAGTAATGATATAGAGGGGTTTAACATTCCTTTACATGGCGAGTTGACTGCGTGGGCTAAACAGGGGGTTTTACTGTTAAATACCGTACTCACTGTTGAGCAAGCTGCCGCTCACTCGCATGCAAAGTCTGGGTGGGAAATATTTACCGATAATGTCTTAATCGAGCTGAACCAACAGAATGCTCCGATAATATTTGTTTTTTGGGGAAACCATGCCATTAAGAAAGGCCGTTTGATTACAGCATCACAACATAAGGTGTTAACCGGCCCACACCCATCCCCCTTGTCTGCTTATCGCGGATTTTTTGGTTGTCAGCACTTTTCAACGGTCAACAAAATGTTAGTCGCGCAGGGGGAAAACCCTATCGATTGGCAAGTGTAACGACTGACCTTCAGGGCGCATTTAATCGTTGTTAAATGCGCCATTGTGGCTAACTGCAGCTATTAAAAAGTCAGAGCAATAATCGATGTTAATTGCTGCGGTTAACAGAGAGATGAGCCAACGATATTAATGCTTGCTTGTAGTCACTTTCAGGGAAAACAGTTAAAGCATCAATGGCTTTTTGAGCTTCAACTTGAGCTTTTTCTTGGGTATACAGTAACGCACCAGACTCATGCAATGCGGTTAAGATCTCATCAATGGCTTTAGTACCATCGCTTTGCTCAATGGCTTCACGAATGAGCTTTTTAGCGGCATCTGAACCATTTTCCATGGCATAGATTAATGGCAAGGTTGGCTTGCCTTCTGCTAGGTCGTCACCAATGTTTTTACCTAATTCATCAGCATTGGCCGTGTAATCAAGAAGATCATCAGTTAGCTGGAATGCCGTGCCTAAAAATTTACCATAATCACCTAGGGCTTGTTCTTGCTCTGGGCTGACATTGGCTAAAACACCGGCTAATTGAGTAGCGGCTTCAAATAACTTAGCGGTTTTGCAGTAAATTACCCGCATGTAGTTTTCTTCGCTGGTATTTGGGTCGTTACAGTTCATTAACTGTAGCACTTCGCCCTCAGCAAGCACGTTGGTGGTATGCGCTAACACTTTTAGCACTTTCATGCTGTCTAGCTCTGTCATCATTTGAAACGAGCGGGTATAAAGAAAGTCGCCTACCAGTACGCTGGCACTATTGCCAAACAATGCATTTGCTGTTTCCCGACCACGACGCAGTGTTGACTCATCAACTACGTCGTCGTGCAATAAAGATGCTGTGTGAATAAACTCGATAATGGCCGCAAGCTTAAGGTGGTGCTCCCCTTTATAGTCAACCGTTTTAGCTGCTAATACTGATAATAACGGACGCAAACGCTTACCACCGCCATTGATAATGTAAAAACCTAGTTGGTTAATTAAGGCTACATCAGACTCAAGTTGTTTATATATCAGCTGATTGACTGCTTGCATATCAGTGTCAGCCAGTTGACGAATGGCGTTTAAATCCATAATAGTCTCTGGTTGTTGGGCGACAGGGTTAGCACCCTTTAATTTAGTCATATCGAATTTGAGCGCATATCTTACAGGATATCAACGCTGTTTTTCAAAGTAAGTATCGTATCAAACGTGTATTACATCATGCTGTTGTTGTGTAATGTAACTTTTTTACTCCCCATTTAGTTCAAAAGACAGCTTTTAATGATGTGATGTCTATGAGAAATGGTTAAAATGAAGTTATTCACGATTGGGAATATGTTAGCTAATTTTTATCCCTCGCACATTAGCTATTGATGAATAGTGTGCGGTTATGTGCTCTTTTTAATTTGAATGCAAATTAGGGCTTGCCTGATGCTAATTCTTCGCGTAGAATCCGCGCCCATTGTCATTAAAAGTTTTTTAGCACCTAGTCTCGTCAATTATATGAGTTAGCGTGTTAGTCATTTGGAGTAAAATAGCTATGTACGCTGTTTTTCAAAGTGGCGGAAAGCAACACCGTGTTGCTGAAGGTCATACAGTTCGTTTAGAAAAATTAGAAGTTGCTACTGGTGAAACCGTAGAATTCGATCAAGTTTTATTGATTGCTGACGGTGAAACAGTACATGTTGGTGCTCCTTTAGTTGCTGGCGGTAAAGTCGTAGCTGAAGTAGTTGGCCACGGTCGCGGCGAAAAGGTAACTATCGTTAAGTTCCGTCGTCGTAAGCATCACGACAAGAAGATGGGCCACCGTCAGTGGTTCACTGAAGTTAAAATCACTGCGATTAGCGCATAATTTAGGAGTCTAACTCATGGCACATAAAAAAGCTGGCGGTTCTACTCGTAACGGCCGCGATTCAGAAAGTAAACGTCTTGGTGTTAAGCGCTTTGGCGGTGAATCAGTTCTAGCTGGTAACATTATCGTTCGTCAACGTGGTACTAAATTCCACGCTGGTATTAATGTAGGTGTTGGTCGTGACCACACACTATTCGCATTAACAGACGGTAAAGTAAAGTTTGAAGTTAAAGGTCCTAATAACCGTAAGTTTATTAGCATCGAAGCTTAATTCTTTACTAAGCTAGATCTCGAAAGCCCTGCCTATGGTGGGGCTTTTGTGTTTTTTACATTATTAAACTTTGATTGAATAGTTTAATGATTTTGTTTATATGCAGTAGGCGATATCGTGATGAATGCTATCTTCAGCGCTTTCCTGCAAATCCCAGTGATTTGGGGTTATAATTACAGATTAAGTGGCGTCAGGAGTCAGTATGAAGTTTGTTGATGAAGCGAATATTCGCGTAGAAGCAGGTGACGGCGGAAGCGGTTGCGTAAGTTTTAGACGCGAAAAGTATGTTCCAGATGGTGGTCCAGATGGCGGTGACGGTGGTGATGGCGGTAGTGTATTTCTACAAGCTAACGAAAACTTGAACACGCTAATCGATTACCGTTTTACTCGTTTCCATATGGCAGAGCGAGGATCAAATGGTCGTGGTCGTGATTGTACTGGTCATGGCGGCACAGATTTGATTCTTCAGGTACCTGTAGGTACTCGTGCTATCGATCAAGAAACCGAAGAATCATTGGGTGATTTAACTACGCATGGACAAAAACTACTTGTTGCTAAAGGTGGTTTCCACGGTTTAGGTAATACCCGTTTTAAAAGCAGTACTAATCGTGCCCCACGTCAAAAGACATTAGGTACGCCTGGTGAAGTTCGCTCACTTAAACTGGAATTATTACTACTTGCTGATGTGGGTTTGCTAGGTATGCCAAATGCCGGTAAGTCTACTTTTATCCGTGCCGTTTCTCGTGCGACACCTAAAGTTGCCGATTACCCCTTTACCACGTTAGTTCCAAATTTGGGTGTTGTGAATCCACGTCCTGGTCAAAGCTTCGTGATTGCGGATATTCCCGGCTTGATTGAAGGTGCTGCAGAAGGTGCTGGTTTAGGTATTCGTTTTTTAAAGCATCTTGAACGTTGTCGTATGCTGTTACACATCATCGATATACAACCGATTGATGGCTCAGATCCTGTTCATTCTGCTCGTGCAATCGTAGGTGAATTGGAAAAGTACTCTCCAAAACTTGCGGCTAAGCCTCGTTGGTTAGTGTTCAACAAAACTGACTTGTTACTTGATGAAGAGTTACAAGAAAAAATTGATGCGATTGTCAAAGAGCTAGATTGGCAAGGCGATGTGTATACTATGTCTGCTTATAACCGCACCGGTACTGAAGAGTTAAGCATCAAGATGCTTGATTACATTAAAAGTATTCCAGTGGTTAAAGAAGAGATTGTTGCTGACGCGGATGTTGAGTTTAAATGGGATAACTATCATCAAGGCGCTGACGATTCCGTCAATGAAGACTATGATGATGACTTTGATGATGATTTCGATGACGATGACGATGATTATGATGTCGAAGTTATTTACCAACGTTAATTAGCTCATTTGAGGATATCGTGTACGCAGATAGCCAAAATGATATAACTCGACTTGTAGTGCGCTGCGCGCAATTACTGTTGGCCTATGGTGCTGAATCTGATCTTGTTGAAGAGATCAGTCAGCGCCTTGGTAAAGCACTTGGGCTTGCCAGTATAGAGTTGTCTATTTCTTCTAATGCGTTAGTGCTCACAAGCCTTGTGCATGGACGCTGTATTACAACAACTCGACGTATTCGTGCTCACGGCATTAATATGATGGTTATTTGCGAACTTCAACGCATATGCATCTTAGCCGAAAAAGGTATTTATGGAGCAAACGAAGTAAGACGTCGTTTAGCCCATATAAAACCTAAAACCTACCCCGCAATTGCTGTTGTTCCTATGATAGGCCTGTCTTGTGCGAGCTTTTGTCACCTTTTTGATGGTGACATGATCGCGAGCATAATCACCTTTTTTGCTTCTTCTATCGGCATGATGGTGCGTTTGTTTTTTGCCTCTAGACACTTCAATCTTTTAGTTAATTTTTCAATTACCGCCTTTGTGATTACTGCCATTGCCCAAATTGGATATGTTTGGCCGATTACCACAACTCCCCAAGCGACGATGGCTGCCAGTGTGCTGATGTTAGTGCCCGGCTTCCCATTGATAAATGCGATTTCGGATATGGTTAAGGGCCACATGAATGTGGGTATTTCTCGTTGGGGGCATGCAACCTTGCTTACTCTCGCGTCGGTCATCGGTATTACGATTGCGATGCAGATGGGCGGAATATTTTAATGCTGTCCTTATTTAGTATCTTGCTACATGACGCCTTTTTCTCAGCCATACCAGCAGTGGGTTTTGCGATGGTATTTAACGTCCCTAAGCGATATTTGGTGTATTGTGCTATTGCAGGGGCGATAGGTCATAGCTTTAGAACCTTATTATTGCAGTTCTCTATGCCAATTGAATGGGCAACATTTGTTGCTGCAGCGCTTGTTGGCGTCATCACCATACAGTTTGCTAAACGCCATTTAGCGCCACCCTTGATGTACGCTGTTGCGGCGATTATTCCTATGGTACCAGGAACCTATGCTTTTAATACGGTAATCGCGTTGATTCAATTAACCGCGCAAAGCCAGGTGAGCCCAGAGTTAACGGCCCAAGTCATCCTAAATGGTTTAAAAACCGTCTTTATCCTTGGTGCATTAGCCGTTGGATTAGCGTTACCCAGTTTATTGTATTATCGCACTCGTCCCATTATTTAATTTATAAACAGATCCTAATCATACTAAATCAAGCATTGAAATCGAGCCTTAAATTTAAGTGTAGAGTTGATGTCTGAATTTCAGCTAAGTACTATTCATCATCGTGGTTTTTCAGCTAAGCTTCTGGCTAAATAAGTCTAAGCCATTATAGAAAAGGATTACTTTACAATGCGTATCGCAATGATTGCCGCTATGGCCAATAACAGAGTCATTGGTAAAGACAACAAAATGCCTTGGCATTTACCTGAAGATTTACGCCATTTTAAAGCAATGACATTATCAAAACCCGTGATTATGGGCCGTAAAACCTATGAGTCTATTGGGCGGCCGTTGCCTGGTCGTCATAATATTGTGATCAGTCGTAATAGTCAGCTTGTTATTGACGGTGTCACGTGCGTACTGAACTTTGAACAAGCCCTTATTGCGGCTGGTGAATGTGAAGAGGTGGTCGTGATTGGGGGCGGTCAACTTTACGAACAATTACTGGCTCAAGCTGACGTATTATATTTGACTATGATTGATTTAGATGTCGAAGGCGACACGCACTTTCCTCATTGGGATGATGGTTCGTGGCAGATTCAAAACTCAGAAACTGCAACAAACGACAAAGGATTGCAATATAGCTTTAACACATTCGTAAAAAAGTGTTAAATTAATCACGTTTATACCCTGAAATTAATATGCGTCAGCGAGCTTCACTGCCCACTGTATGTATAGCGATATAACTATAAAGATAAAGGAGTGTCAGATGCGTCTATTGCCTGTGGCTATTGCAGCCCTGATTGCAGCATCTTCTGTGTCAGCCCCTGCTGTTGCCAATACAGAACAATTAGTAGCAAACATTTGTGATTATGTTAAATCAGACGACAAAAATCGTTTACGTAAAAAGATGAAAGAAAGTCGCGTCAAATTGCGTAACGTTTATTCCAGCATTTCTTGTGATGGCAGCAGTTTATTGCGTACTGCCTACAGTTCAAATGCGAATGATGTCGGTGAGTTTATCGCAAAACGTATGCCATCGTCTGACCTAGCAGCCCCTGAAGCTGATGGTAAAACCATCTTAGATTGGGCGTCGGCTAATGGCCATGACGGCGGCCCTATCACTGCAGCGATTAAAGATCGTGTAGGTGGTGGTGCCGGTGATGAAGACTAAATAACCTCAACTCGGGATAATAAACGCCTTTCAAACAGTCCTTTGCCCCGCTAACTGCGTTGAATCGACTTACAATAGCTAGCTATTGACGCGTCAATTCGCCTTGTTAGCAGAACAAATGACAAGCTTGAAAGTGAGACGGGTTAACATGTTGATGTTAAATAGCATAAGTTCATCCCTTATACCGAGTTCAGGTTAAATATGTAACGTAATACGTTTTAATAAAAAATACCGATAAGAAATTATCGGTATTTTTTTATGTTTTTGTAGGCAAAAACGAAAATTAGGCATAAAAAAGGCCCCTGAGGGCCTTCTATCCATATGTGACAATATATGCCTAGCCGTTATACTTTAAACTCTCTTACAGAGGCTTGTAACTCTTCTGCAAGCATTGCCACTTGATGACTTGATTGTGCTGTTTGATCTGCACCTGTGGCCGTTTCTTCAGATATAGATGCAATGTGCTCTAGTTTTTCAGAAACCTGCTGGCTAACAATATTTTGCTCTTGTGCAGCATGGGCAATATGGTTACCCGAATCATAAGCTCTGTGAACCGACTTACTGATGGTTTCAAGGGCAATATTAGCTTGTTCATTTTTCTCTACACAGCTATTAGCTTGTGTGCGTCCAAGCTCCATAACCGCAACCGCTTCTTGAGTGCCAACTTGAAGAACTTCAATCATCTGCTGAATTTCACTGGTAGAGTGTTGGGTGCGAGACGCAAGATTACGAACCTCGTCGGCAACCACAGCAAAACCACGGCCTTGTTCGCCTGCTCGCGCGGCTTCAATAGCCGCGTTTAAAGCCAATAGATTGGTTTGATCTGCAATGCCTCTGATCACATCCAAAATTGAGCCAATTGAAGCGCTGTCTGAGTGGACTTTATTAATCACAATACCTGCTTTAGCCACTTCATCTGCCAATGCGAGGATGGTGTTTTTGCTTTCTTCTGCAAGTGACCGCATGTGCTGAGCTTCTTGATCGGCTTGCTTGATTTCGTTTAATGCTTGATCGGCACTCATTGAAACCTGTTGTGCACTTGAGCTTAATTCTGTTGTTGCGGTAGCAACCTGATCAACCTGACTTTTTTGCTCTTGAATACCAATTGTGGTTTGCGAGGTAATGGCAGAGGTTTCTTCTGCCGCCGCCGCAAGCTGATTAGCGCGGTCAACAATACCTACAATTAAGCTTCGCAAACTGTCCACTAAGCGGTTACAGTTTTTAGCCAGTTCGGCAAACTCATCATGTCCTGAATCATCTAACTTGTGGGTGAGGTCACCAGACGCTAACACGTTTAATGCCTGGTTCACTTTCTCTAAGGACTTGGTCAAAGGAGTAATAACGGCAATGCTCACCACAATGGCAACGACTATCGCAAACAACACCACGCCTAGGGTTTTATAAAATGCAGAATCAATGATGCTAAGTGCTTCATTGCTGATATCTCCAGCAAAAGTGTCAATTGATTTAGCTAATACTGTCATTTTTGCATTAACATCTTTTGCTGCAGTTTGCGTATCGTTTAATTGCTTTGTTGCAGCAAATTCATGATTGAGCTGTTGTTGCTTTAGTACAATTATTGAGTCATTACCGTTAAGCAATGTAAAGACTTTTGCGCTTTCGGCAGACAAGTCTTCTAAAATTGAGCTGCTGATAACGCCAGCACCCTGGCGGTTAATGTAGTCGATTTTGGTTGTTGCTTCGCTGACCATATAATCAAGTTCTTTAATGATAAGGTCATACTTACTTTGTTCGGTTGCAGCAACTAAGTCGTAAATAGTCGTAATAATATTAATTAATGTGCCATCAACTAAACTGGCTGATGCGGCCAGACTGCGCTCAGTTTCATCTTCACTTGTTTCTAAGTCAATCACGTCGAGTAGAATAGACGATGAGTCATCAGCGGCATTTTCTAAGTTGCTGCGCATTTTTAAGAGTTGTTCCTGTAAGCTAAGTGCGCTTTCTCTTTCATTTAGCATGGTGTTTGCGCTTGCTTCATACACGTTATAGCTTTTTGTTAACCCGTCTAACGGAGAGGCTAGTTGAGCCTGTTGACTGACTAAACTGCCTAAACGAGTCAAATCGCTTTTAAAACGATTGTCGAGTTCGCTCAGTTTGTTCTCGATAGCCGGAATTTTAGATGAGTGAGTACTGTAATATGCAAGTACGGCTTCGATCTGTTGCGTGCTGAGGTTTTCACTTAAAATACTGGTCGCTTCTAACGCCGGTAAGCTGACAGTTTTAAGGATGGTTGTGCCGTCCTTGATACTGTTGTTACTGAGTAGAGTTACAATCCCGAGGACCACAAGTAACAGTGTTACAACGGTAAAACCGCCAATAACCCTGGTCGCTACATTAATTTTCATACAATACTCCGACTATTATTATTTGATCCTGGTTTTAATATTAAGTGATATTGATATTGAGTCGATTAACAAATAGGTGTTTCTCAGGCAAATTTCATTAATTCTCATATTTCTATCAGTCACTTTTTTGTGCAGCATCCTGTAAGGGAATTTATTGACTTTTACCAATGGTATTGACATACACCAATGATATTGATTAACGCTTCACTTTTATTTATAGGGTAGTTTGAGCTTTTGCAACAGGCCCTAGATAATCAATACGATTGTATTGGCTATCGGCAAATTGCTACTTTAGTTTAACGTTAAATTAACCTTTTTTGGGTAATTTTTTCATTCTTTTCAAGATGCCAGAGTGTAAGGTGTTCTCCCCAGCAACAGCCTGTGTCTAATGCCATAAAATGTGGATCAGAAGTGTGACCCATTAATGCCGCCCAATGGCCAAACACAATTGTATTTTGTGGAGCACAGCGCGATGGAAATTCAAACCATGGCGAAAGTTCAGATGACGTTTGCTGTTGTGGTGGTGTTTTACATTTAAAATCAAGGCGACCATCGGAGTGCAAAAAACGCATTCTGGTTAAGGCATTGATGCAATAGCGTAATCGATTTATACCTTGTAGCTCACTTGACCATTGTTCAGCATCTTCTGTATACATCTGTGCAATGAGCGCCGTTAAATAATCATCTCTTTGCAGGGCAACACTGACCAGTTTTGCTTCTTGTTGCAAAGTGGCAATATCCCATTGTGGTGGAACGCCAGCATGCGTCATGATGATATTGTGTTCGGACAATGTGCGAACTAAGGGTTGTTGTCTAATCCAATCCGTTAGTTGGTTGATATCGGGTGCGTTAAGTAATTCGTTAAGATGATCTTGCGGGTGAGGGCGTTTTAATTTGCCATGAAGTGCCAGTAAATGCAGGTCATGGTTGCCGAGCACCACTTTTGCTGAGTTTTGCAGTGACTTAAAAAATCTTAATGTTGCTAATGATTCGGTTCCTCGAGCGACCAAGTCACCGACCGCCCACAATTCATCTTTAGATGGGTTAAAGTCTACTTTTTGTAACAGTAAGGTTAGCTCTGCAAAGCAACCCTGGATGTCACCAACAAAATAGTGTGCCATGATTTACTGCAAAATGCCTGGAACGGCTAATCTAAACGCAGGAATAGGTGCTAAAAAACGTTTACCTTGAGCATCTTCCATCCCATAAAACCCATGCATAAAGCCAACAGGCGTTTCCATGACTGTGCCACTCGAATATTGATACGCGGTATTGGGTGAAATCGTTGGGGTCTCACCGACAACGCCAGGGCCTTTGACTTCACTTTCTTTGCCGTTTGCATCGGTAATAATCCAATGACGGTCTTTAAGAGTGACATTGCTATCACCTAAGTTGATGATGGTAATGGTATAACTAAAAAGGTATTTGTTGTCTGCAACATCTGATTGTTGTTCTAGATATTGGGTGTCGACTTTTATTTTTATCGGCGATTCGACTTGGCTCATTCTACATCCTGTCTTAAAACAAAAGGGCATGCTCGTATTGGCATGCCCTTATTATTACTTTTTGTTGTCACACAGTAAATTCGCCATCGCGACATACTGCGGAACACTGATTTGTTCAGGCCGCATACTGGAGTCGATATTTAATGAGGCAAAATCATCATCGGACAACAAGGCTTTTAGGTTATTTCGCAATGTTTTACGGCGCATACTAAAGGCTGTAGAACACAAATGACGTAACACACTCACATCTTTACATGGCCAAGGTTTGACTTCATATGGCAATAAACGCACTACTGCAGAGTCAACTTTTGGGGCTGGGGTAAAGCAGTGTGGCGGTACTTCAAGAACAGGTACAACCTGACAAAAGTATTGCGCCATAACAGTCAACCGGCCATAGGCTTTAGTGCCAGGGCTTGCAGATAAACGTAACACCACTTCTTTTTGCAGCATGAAGTGCATTGTTTCAATTTGCTCTGCAAACTCAAACAAGTGGAACATCAATGGCGTTGAAATGTTATAAGGCAAATTACCAAATACTTTCATCTTTTTGCCAGGCTGTTGTAATTTCGAAAAATCAAACTGCAGCGCATCACCCTGATGAATGGTTAATTTGTCTTTGAGAATGGGGTGCTGTTGTAAACGTTCTACTAAGTCACGGTCTAACTCAACAACGGTTAGGTTATCGATGGTGTCAGCAACTGGTTCGGTTAATGCACCAAGACCTGGACCAATTTCAATCATGACATGATCATTATCAGGTGCGATAGCACCAACAATGCTGCTAATCACCCCTTGATCGGTAAGAAAGTTTTGTCCAAAACGTTTTCTGGCCGTGTGGCCTAAATGTACTTTATTGCTCATTAAAATGGGTTACTTACTTTTTGAGGCCAATTCGATGGCTTTGTTTAATGCACAGGTAAAACTGCCGCTATCCGCTTTGCCGGTACCAGCAAGTTCTAATGCAGTACCGTGATCGACTGATGTGCGGATATAAGGTAAACCTAGGGTGATATTGACCGACTTGCCAAATCCTAACGATTTAAGCACAGGTAATCCTTGGTCATGATACATGGCGAGTACCACGTCAGCTTGTTCAAGATACTTTGGCTGGAATAGAGTATCTGCTGGCAACGGGCCAACAATATCCATACCTTGCGCACGTAACTCGTTCAGCGCGGGGATCATGGTATCAATTTCTTCACGGCCTAAATGGCCATCTTCTCCAGCATGCGGGTTTAAACCACATACATAAATTTTGGGGGAACCTAAACCAAATTTACTTACCAGTTCACGGTGCAAAATGCTAATGATGTGGTGCAATCTGTCACGTGTGATGGCTTTTGCGACATACGCTAATGGAATGTGAGTCGTCATTAAGGCAACTTGTAACCCCGGAGTGGCTAACATCATAACCACATCAGCACAGTTGGCTTGCAAGGCAAAAAACTCGGTATGGCCACTAAAGGGAATACCAGCTTGGTTGATAATGCCTTTATGCACGGGACCCGTAACGACAGCATCAAACTCATTAGACATGTTTTTTTCGCCAGCGTAACGCAATGTATCAACAACATAAGCACTGTTGGCTTCGTTTAATACTCCACACTCAGCGGGCTCTGCTAATGCAAAGGGTACTATGGTTAAGGTGCCTGCCGCTTGAGGTATTGGCGCTTGTGACGGTTGATAAGGTTTGAGTTGCAAAGGAAGTCCAAGTAATTTGGCTCTGCTCATCAATAAATCTGGATCGGCACAAACAACTAACTCAGCAGGCCAAGCCTGCTGAGCGAGTTTGATGACTAAGTCGGGACCAATACTTGCTGGTTCTCCGGGAGTAATCGCAATACGTTTAGTCATTGATCTTGCTTAACCTCGTTTTGTTTCAGGCTCAATAATTTCAATATAAGCTTCAGAGCGCATTTCATCTAACCAGTTTTGTAATTCTTCGTTAAATTTACGACGGAAGATTAACTGGTGTGCACGGTTGCTGTTAAATTGGTCGGTTGCATCAGTTGTGCGACGAGATTCAAGTTGCACAATATGCCAGCCGTGTGTGGTACGGAATGGCTCACTGATTTGGCCTTCTTCTAAGCTGGCTAGTGTTTGAGAGAATTCAGGTACGTACATCCCAGGATCTGCCCAACCCAATTCGCCACCTTTTGCCCCTGAACCAGGATCTTCAGAATACTGTTTAGCTAACTTTGCAAAATCAGCATCACCACTACGGATTTGGGCTAAAAAGTTATCTAGCATCGCTTTAGCACGTTCTTCCGATAAGATCGGTGATGGCTTTAAAAGAATATGGCGAGATTTAACTTCAGATACTTCTTGAGTTTGCAGTCCACGAGTGTCAATCACTTTAATAATGTGAAAACCAGAACCTGATTTTATTGGGCCAATAATATCGCCTTTTTTAGCGCTATTAACCACTTCAGCAAACAAAGTCGGCATCTCATTGATGTTCATGAAATCCCAAATACCGCCTTCAAGGGCTTTAGGGCCAGAAGATGATGCAATAGCTGTACTACGGAAATCATCACCTTCTTTTAAACGTCTAAGGACAATTTCAGCACGGCGACTTGAGCTTTCTAGTTGCTCACTGCTTGGATTACTTGGCACTTCAATTAAGATGTGACCGATTTGGAATTCAACATCTTTTAAGCCTTGCTCTTCGATGAGTTTGACTAAGCCACTGATTTCTTGTGGTGATACTTGAATACGACGTTGCACCTGAATACGTTGAATTTCACCTAAGGTGATTTCTTGACGCAACTGTTCACGGTATTGGCTAAAGCTGGTGCCTTCGCTTTCAATGGATTGCTGCATTTGCGCCACAGACATTTTTTGTTCTTTGGCGATATTTTCGATGGTTTGGTCTAATTGGAGATCGCCAATTTGTAAACCAATACGCTCTGCCATTTGCATTTGCAAATGAGTTAAAATAAGACGTTCGATAACCTGAGTGCGCAATGCCTCATCTGAAGGCAGGGTTTGATTCGCAGCTTTTGCGTTAGCTCGAACAGTGGTAATCATATTCTTGATTTCACTTTCAAGCACAATGCCATCATTAATTTGTACTGATACGCGGTCTAATGCTACTGGTGCTGCAACACTGGTTTGGCTCATTGCCAGTGCGAGTAATGCAAAAATCATTTTTTTACTGTGTTTCATCCACAAAATCCTTGGCACATTCGATTCAATAAAACTGGCAATACATCGCCAAAATAAGGTTACTACGTCATACTCAACAGCATGTTTGTTGTTATTGGACTATGAGTTTATCGCTAGGTTCAGCAATCTATCACAAAAGATCACTAATTCCTCAAGTAAAGTGGCTTGCGGTAGTTAAATAAGCCTTCATTTAGCATGTCTGCGACGCCTAACGGACCTGACCCTCCTAAGCCTTTAATCACAAAGTTTAGGTATACGCCACTTTCAAACTCTTCACGCCCGTCAATAGTTTCTGATAAATCATCATCGTAATTGGTGTTGATACGATAATGGTAACTTAAGCGGACTGCCCAGCAACATGATTCGTATTGTACACCAGTGTAGGTTTCAATATTACGAGATTCGTTGAGGTCGTAATAGTAGTTACCCACAAAATATAAACTGTCTGTTAATGGCCAGGAAGTACGAACACCCGCCTGTGAAATATCCACTTGGTCATTGGTGTTGGTATTTAATAAGTCCGGCACAAAACGGTAGCTTAACTGCAATAGTTTATCTTCACTTGGTCGATAATCTAAGGTGACTTCATTCTTTTTGTTGTCACCTGTTTCAGTGTCATGTTGCACCGAACCACTGATAAACCAATCGTTATAAAGCTGGGCATCTAGTTCTGCTGCCAGCACTGATGTTGACTGGGTTGCTTCCTCGTAGGTGTCGTCAATGCTGACTTTAGAGTTTTCTAAATACATGATTTGACCCACACTGAACTTCATTTTTTCACGGTTACTATGATCAAATAAGCGAGTGGTAAAACCGAGTGTAAATTGATTGGCGTCGGCAACACGGTCTAGGCCAGAGTATTGACGGTCGCGGAACAGCCCATAGTAATCTTCTTGCAATTGTGCCGTGTCGTAAATACCGATATTTGATTGGTCTTCATAACCCACATATAGATATTGGATTTGTGGCTCAAGTGTTTGGCGGTATTGCTCATCGAACCATTGCGTAGCACGTTCAAAATTAACCTGGCCGTGCATGCGTGCCTGTGGAATGGTGCGGCTTACGCTGTCGTCTAAGGTAGAATCCTGGTCGAGGTTTTGCTGCCAATATTGAGTTTGCAGCAGCTTAACTTCGCTGGTAAACGAACCTGCAGGCCCTTGAATAGGCCAAAGTAAACTCGGCACTAGGTGTAAACGCGTGGCGGTATTATATTCGCTTTGTTGATGACTAAAGTTAGTCAGCTCTGAATTGAATTTAAAATCAATAGCATCAAAAATGTCGGCTGTACGGTAGTTAAAATTGAGCTGTGGCATGACCTGGTAAGGTTTTTCATCTTCACCAAGCACTTTAATGTCTTGTACGCGCATGTTGAAGTCCCAGTTACGTTCGAAATAACTGGCCTCACCAATGCGTGACAATTGGTTGTCGGTTGACTGATTAACATCTGAGTTCAAATCGTTAAAGTAGTTGTTATCCGACACATCTGTGTAGTCAGATCTCACTCGCCAATTTTTGTTGATCGCGCCTTGATGACTCCAGTGATACAAATAACGATCTTCATTTGAGGTTAATTTGTCGTCGCTATCTAGGTATTCAACGTTGAACTGACCGTTTTGTTGCTCACCAGCAAGGTATCGAAATTCAGTTTTAGTGAATAAGCCACGTGATGACATAAAGTCAGGGGTAAAGGTTAAGTCGTATTCTGGGGCAATGTTCCAGTAATAAGGTGTGCTAATTTCGACGCCGTTAGTGGTACTGGTACTAAAGCTTGGAAATAAAAAGCCGGTTTTACGTTTGTCAGATACGGGTACGGTCATATAAGGAATATACAGCACGGGTACATCGGCAATTCTTAACTTGGCATTCCAAATCTCGCCCCATTCTTCTTTACTGTCAATTTTAATCAGGTCTGCTTCAAGTAGCCACGATTCATCGCCAGGAGGGCAAGTGGTAAAGTTAGTTTTAGTCAGTAATAAATTGTTATCTGAAGTAATTTGCAACTTGCTAGCATCGCCATGCACTTGCTGACCATGAAGCCAGTATTGTGCTTTTTGCAGCGTTGCGCTGTTCGTGCTCATTTGGGCTTCTAGCGAATCAGCGGTAACGGTAAATAATTCATCTTTAAAGATTAAGTTACCGTTGGCGTTTAAGCGTTGATTTTTTTGATCCAAAATGGCGTTGTCAGCGGCAATATGACGTTGGCCCTGGCTGAAACTAACATCGCCAGTAAATTGCGCTTGGTTATTAAATGCTGCAGTAGAATAGTCGCTAATAATAACGATTTGATCGTCATCAATACCGGTTAACGCCGCTCTGTCTTCAAATGAACGAGAAACCGGAGGCGCAACAAAGCATTGCGTTATCGGCTCTTCAGTCGTTTCAACTTCTTCAGCTAAAACAATATTGGGGAGTAGGCATAGTGCCAGAAAGTAACGGATCTGCATTGTTGTCAATAATTTATGAATTCTTATGCCGGAAAAGTTTTGGAGAGAAAAAGATACTCAGCTAAGTAAAACATTCCATTCTTTAGCTGTTTCCAAATGTTATGCTGGCTATAATAAAGCAATTTTTCATGAAGAGCCATTGAGATGAGTTTATCTGACCCAAGATTTGTCGCCTTAAGCCACTGGTTAAACCAATATTTTGCAGCTGAGGTGACCCCCTCATTAATTTGTGGTGATGCCAGTTTTCGTCGTTATTTTCGTATTCAGCATCTTGGCAAACATTATATCGTGTCAGACTCACCGATAAACCTGGTGCCCATAGCCCCCTTTGTTGCCATAGCAAAAGCCTATCAAGCGGCTGGTTTACTGGTGCCGCAAGTGCTGGCAACCTGCAATGAGCAAGGTTTTGTGTTACAAACCGACGTGGGTGAGCAGCAACTGTTATCTGTGCTTACTCAGCACAATGTGGCTGACTATTATCAGCAAGCGCTTAATTTGTTACCGACCATTGCCAGTGTGACTCACACAGAGCTTGGCCCCTTAACGGATTATAATGCAGAGTTTGTTCAACGCGAGTTGATGATATTTGTTGATTGGTTAGTGAATACGCACATAGATTACACATTAACAGACAATGAACAGCAAATGATTGCCACTACCTTTGAGGCGTTGACACAAAGTGCGATGTCGCAACCTAAGGTGGGCATGCATCGCGACTATCACAGCCGTAATTTATTGCTTAATGAAGATGCACTTGCGGTGATTGATTTTCAAGATGCGGTACTTGGACCTATTACTTACGATGCCGTGTCATTATTGCGTGATTGCTATGTACGTTGGCCTGATGAGCTGGTGCAACAATTGATGCAATATCATTATCAATTAATCAAGCAGCACAAGTTACTCAGCCAAGAGGTTGATTTTGCCACGTACCAGCAATGGTTTGACTTAATGGGGCTACAACGCCATATCAAAGCGGCCGGCATTTTTGCGCGCTTATATCATCGCGATAGTAAGCGCGGTTACTTGGCTGATATTCCGTTAACCTTGCAATATATTGTCGATATTGGCTCACAATACCCGCAAATGGCAGAATTTAGTGCCTGGGTGAGTCACGTCATTGCACCAAGAGTGGCACAGTTGGCAAAGGTTAATATTGCCAATCAAGTAGAGAATAACGCATGAAAGCGATGATTTTGGCAGCCGGACGAGGCGAGCGATTACGCCCATTAACAGATACATTGCCCAAACCCTTAGTGAGTGTGGCGGGCAAGCCTTTAATTGAGTATCACCTTGAAAAGCTTGCTCGAACAGGCGTTAAACAGGTGGTGATAAACCATGCATGGTTAGGCCATAAGTTGCCAGAAATACTTGGTGATGGCCAGCGCTGGGGGTTAGAAATTAGCTATAGTGCTGAATCCGAAGCATTAGAAACAGCAGGCGGGATTAAACAGGCGCTTACCTTGCTCGGAAATGATCCATTTTTAGTGATTAATGGTGATGTGTTTATTGATCGCTTACCGGATTTTAGTGCGGCATATGAGCAAGTTTCGCAAGGACATGTGGCAGCATTTTTGTGGTTAGTTGATAACCCGGAGCATCATCCACAAGGCGACTTTGCTATTGAAGCGAATGCTAAGCTCAGCTTAACTGAAACAGATAAACTGACTTTTTCAGGATTAGGCATTTATCATCCGCAGTTTTTTGAGTCAGTGCCCGCGGGTAAACAGGCATTAGGCCCACTGCTTAAACAGGCTATTGCTCAGCAAACGATTGCAGGCGAATATTTTGATAGCTATTGGTGTGATGTTGGCACGTTAGCCAGGCTTGAGCAGTTGCAAAACAGATTACAGACTCAATAGATGAGTGACTGATAACGTCAACACACATGACGTGTCGATTTAACCATTAAATACAGCGGAAGGTAAAATGCGCATTTGGGGTAAAGTTTTCGGGTTTATTATCGGCTTTATGTTCGGCCGTTTTTTTGGTGCATTTTTAGGATTGTGGCTTGGGCATGCATACGATAAACGCCAAGGTTTGTCGTCATTAATGCGCAAAGGCAGCGAGCGTCAGGCGATGTTTTTTAATGCGACGTTTGCGGTAATGGGGCATGTGGCCAAAGCATCTGGTCGTGTGACCGAAAATGATATTCGTATTGCGACCATGCTTATGGACCAGCTGAAATTATCTGGTCAATCACGTATTGATGCCCAAGAAGCGTTTAGGCAAGGGCGACAAGCGGACTTTGATTTACCTAAGCAGTTAGAACAATTTCGTCATGTGATTCAGGGACGCGCCGAATTAGCGCAAATGTTTTTGGAGATCCAAATCCAAACGGCATTGTCTGACGGCGAATTGCACGCAAACGAGAAACAAATTTTATCGGTTATCGCCAATAAGTTGGGGATGGCATCGCAACTAGATGCGATGCTGGCACGTTGGCAAGCTGAGTTTAGCCATCATCAATCGCCACAGGGCAATAAAATGCCACTGACCGACGCTTATGTCATGTTAGGTGTCTCTGAATCTGCCAGCGACCAAGAGGTTAAGCGCTCTTATCGTAAATTAATGAACGAACATCATCCAGATAAGCTGGTGGCCAAAGGCTTGCCAGAAGAAATGATGGCCCTGGCTAAAACCAAAGCGCAAGATATTCAAGCCGCTTATGAGCGCATTAAAACATCGCGTTCAATGCGTTAATATTTAACCTAAAGGATTGAGGTTGTTCATGAAAATAGTGGTATTAGACGGTTATACGCTTAACCCAGGCGATCTCGACTGGCAGGCATTACAATCTTTAGGTGAGTGTCACATTTACGATCATACCTTAGCTGATGAGATTGTTAATCGCTGCCAGGGTGCACAGATTGTATTAACCAACAAAACCGTACTTAATGCGCAAACCCTCAGTCAATTAGGGCAACTGCGTTATATTGGTGTATTGGCAACCGGCACGAATGTTGTCGATATTCACAGTGCGAGTCAGCTGCAAATTACCGTAACCAATATTCCCGCCTACGGCCCAGATGCCGTCGCGCAAATGGTGTTTGCCCATATTCTACATCATCACCAACAAGTGGCATTGCATGACCAGGCAGTAAAAGCAGGGCAGTGGAGTGCCAGTCGAGATTTTTGTTTTACCTTAAGTCCATTAACCTCATTGAAAGGGTTAACGTTAGGCGTGATCGGTTATGGCGACATTGGCCAACAAGTGGCTAACTTAGGCGCCGCATTTGGCATGAAAGTGTTGGTGACCAGTGCTAAGCCTAAAACTGGCCTGCCTGACAAGATTCAGTGGTGTGAGCGCGACAACTTACTTAAACACGCTGACATTATTTCGCTTCATTGCCCGCTAAGTGCTGCCACCCAATACATGATAAACAGAGATAGTTTAGGGCTACTTAAGCCGGGGTGCTTATTAGTCAATACCGCCCGTGGCGATTTAATTAATGAAACCGATTTAGCGCAGTGGCTTAATCAAAATAACGGCTTTGCCGCGGTTGATGTGTTATCCACTGAGCCACCAAGCCCAGAGAATCCGTTGTTAAGTGCTGCCAATATCACCATTACGCCGCACATCGCCTGGGCAACCTTGCAAGCAAGGCAAAACCTGCTCAATATTGCGGTTAATAATGTGAAGCAGTTTCAGCAAGGAAATGTGGTTAATTGCGTAAACGGTTAAAAGAAGTTTGCTCAATATAAGAAAGCCGCAATGATTTACGGCTTTCTTTTGAGTTTAGCTCAAGGCTCTCTCTCCGCTAAAGGCTATTTCCACTGCTAAAAGCTTTCAACCTAGCTAAAGGCTGTGCAAATTAAAATAATACCTTGATGTGGCTGGCGACCGTTTTGGCTTTTTCAATGGCGCTTTCTACCGTGGTGTCACGCGCTAATGCAACGCCTAAGCGGCGACGGCCATCGATATCCGGTTTACCAAATAAACGTAATTGAGTATCGGCAGGCGCTAACGCTTGTGCCATGCCTTGATAGCGAATATTGGTCGAGGTTCCTTCAGCTAAAATCACCGCCGAGGCGCTTGGGCCATGCTGAGCGATATTGCTGATAGGCAAACCTAAGATGGCGCGAACGTGCAAAGCAAATTCGGATAAGTCCTGGCTAATGAGTGTCACTAAACCGGTATCATGAGGTCTTGGCGACACTTCAGAGAAAAACACCTCATCACCTTTTACAAACAACTCAACGCCAAATAAACCATAGCCACCTAATGCTTCAACCACTTTTTTACTGACGGCTTGAGCTTTTTGCAAAACAACATCCGCCATCACCTGCGGCTGCCATGATTCACGGTAGTCACCATCTTCTTGTCTGTGACCTATCGGGTCGCAAAAATGAATGCCATTGACCGCGCTAATAGTGAGTAAGGTGATTTCATAATCAAAGGGAATAAAGGCTTCTACAATCACTCGTCCTTTACCTGCCCGACCGCCTTCTTGTGCATAAGCCCAGGCTTTGGCGATAGTCTCGCTCGACTTAATTACGCTTTGGCCTTTGCCCGATGAGCTCATGACCGGCTTTACAACACAGGGAATACCTATTTGAGCTACCGCATGTTCAAACTCAGCCTGGGTATCGCAAAAGAAGTATTGTGATGTAGGCAGGGCCAAGGTTTCAGCGGCTAAGCGGCGAATACCTTCACGGTCCATGGTTAATTTGGCAGCATTTGCTGTTGGCACTACATGTAAGCCTTGTTGTTCTAGCTCAACCAGTGTTTGGGTCGCGATAGCTTCAATCTCAGGAATAACCAAATCTGGCTTTTCTAATTCGATAATGGCTTTGAGTGCCTGAGCATCAAGCATATTAATGACATGAAAACGATGGGCAATTTGCATCGCTGGGGCATTTGGATAGCGATCAACACCAATCACTTCAATTCCGAAACGTTGCAGTTCAATCGCGACTTCTTTGCCAAGCTCACCGCAACCTAACAGCATGGCTTTAATGGTTCCTGAGGTATTTGCTGTACCGAATGTAGTAGGAATGGACATGATGATTTACAGCCTTTGTAGAGTGATATTTTTATATGGCGAACAGTGTAGCGAGATGCGTGATTAAAAATCCAATACAAAAATCAATAAATCGCTATTTTATTGCTATTTTGGTCATATTTTGTGATGGACGATTGTGTTTTATAGGGATAAGTGGCTTGAAAAAACTCGGTACGAGTGAGTTAGAAAGGGGAGATAATAATAAGCCAGCAATGCTAATGCTGGCTTATTATTGAGACTAAATTATTGCGTGCAGCTTATTTAGCCAAAAGACCCGCAGCGGCCAAAATAAGCTCAGGAGCTGGGCGCACTTTGTAGTTTGGGTTGACATATTGAAAATGAATTAAGCCATTTTTATCTGCCAGATAAACAGCAGGAACAGGAAGTACCAGGCGTTTTTCACCCTCAGGAGTGGTGAATAATTCATTGGTCACCACACTGGCGGTGTATTTTTTGGTGATATCAGCACTGGTATAATAAGCTAAACCAAAGGCTTGTGATGCGGTCAATGAGCTGTCTGATAACAATAAATAATCGAGTTTTTGTTCGGTCAATGATGCGCGCATTTTTTCAGGGGTGTCGGGTGAAATCCCCACTAACTGAAATCCCATCTCAATCAGTTTCGGTTCAATGGCTTTTAATTGGCCCATTTGTGAATTACAAAATGGACACCAACCGCCACGATAAAAGAAGAATATAGTCGGTTTTTGTGCCACCAGCTTATCGAGTTCAACCGCTTTACCATCAACATCTTGTAGCGTTATGGCGGGTATCTGGTGGCCATTGAGAAGTGGCATCACATTGTTTTCGTCACTGGCAATCGGTTTCGCAATACTGACAAAACTGGTTAGTGCTAACGTTGAGGCAATGAGCAGGTTTTTTAACATGATAAGTCCTTGTGTAGTGTTGTCCTGAAGTACTCGATGTCATATGAGTACGTATAAGTTACAAAAGCAGACCTGCAAATAACAGTAATAATTTCATTCAAAAGCAAAAAAGACGCCGAAGCGTCTTTTTGTTTGCCGACCGCTTAACAGCGGGTAGGTAAAATATATTGAGTCGAGGTTACTTAATCTTTTTGTACTTTACCGTGCTGCTGGTTTTACCGACTTTAACACGACGACCGTCCATGTTTTTCTCGGCAATCATCTGTGCGCCAACGTTGTCGCTACGTTGTTGCTTTTTAGCAAAGCTACGACGCTTTTCAATTTGCTTAAGCAACATTTCACGACTGCCTACTTCATATCCTGGCACGGTTACGCGGCGAATAGGTTGACCGATTAATTTTTCAATGTCAGCTAACGTGCGCTCTTCTTCACGGCTCACAAAAGAGATGGCTACACCGGTTTTACCTGCACGGCCAGTACGGCCAATACGGTGAACATAATCTTCGGCCAAGAAAGGCAAATCATAGTTAACCACGTATTCAAGGTTTTGAATATCAAGACCACGAGCAGCAACTTCAGTGGCAACTAAGACACGAATTTTACCTTCAACAAACTCACGTAATGCACGGCGACGGCTACCCTGGGCTTTTTCGCCGTGCACCACACCAGACGGAATACCGTCTAGGTTTAATTCTTTTACTAATTTGTCTGCGGCGTCACGCGTGGCAGTAAAGACTAGCACCTGGCGCCAGTTTTTAGTGCCAATCAGCTCAGACAATAATTCACGCTTACGACGTTGCTCAACCGGATAAATTACCTGGCTAACCGTTGCTGCGGTGGTGTTTTGCTTATCAACTGTAATCACTTTAGGCTTATCGAGCATGTCGTTCGCAAGTTTTTTCACTTCAGTTGAGAAGGTGGCCGAGAACAACATGTTTTGGCGTTTTTTGTTTACCGCTTGCAGAATTTTTTTAATATCGGCACTAAAGCCCATATCTAACATACGGTCTGCTTCATCAAGCACTAAAAAGTCAACATTCGACAGACTCAAGTTACAGGCTGTGATGTGTTCAAGTAATCGGCCTGGTGTCGCCACAATCACGTCAGCGCCACGTTTAAGCTTTTGCGCTTGCGTGTCGACTTTTACGCCACCATAAATGGTCAATACGGTTAAATTTAGGTGTTTACTGTAGGCGCTAATATTGTCAGCTACCTGAGCGGCAAGCTCACGAGTCGGCGTCAGAATTAACGTGCGCGTATTCGACGGCATGGTCTCTCTTGGGTTTTCGCACATTCTTTGCAATATAGGCAAGGCAAATGCTGCGGTTTTACCGGTACCTGTTTGCGCGCTGGCTAATACATCTTCACCGCGACGAATCGCCGGGATTGCTTGTTGTTGAACTGGCGTCATAGATTGATAACCGCACTCAGCGATCGCGCGTAATATTTCTGGGGCGAAGCTAAAAGATTCGAATTTCATGGTGCGGTTCCTGTATGTACATCAAAACAAAGCGATTTAGTTGTATTAAGCATGTCCGCTACACAAGTTCAATCTAGATAATTTGGGCCGTTAGCCTTATGAAATGGCTAAATTCATGCTTAACAGTGTTGTTAACTTCTTAGGATAGTTGAAAAACGTTAAGCTTGAGTGGGATACCCAATTTGGGCGCCATCGATAAGCGGCCGCGGAGTATAACAAACTTTTGTTTAAATCCTGAACTTTATCTGCGTTTAAGCTTAAGATTTTTTGTTTATTATCCTATTAAACAAACGGCTCAAGTATTTGGCTGGATTCCTATTACGCAGCACGCATTTACTCTTACCTCCTGCCATTTCTGCGTGGTATCACGTGCTGATGACATCGCTTTTACAAGCCAACTGCGTTTGTTAGCCCCATCTCGTCTTAACGATATCCATAAAAACTTATCGGATTCACTTTTTGTTATTTTTTACCTGAAAAACTGATACTCGGTATCAAGTTTACTTTTTGGCGTGCAGCCTGAGTTTCTAAGGTGCTTTGATATCAAACATGCGCAGTTTATGGGATTAACATTGGCCGATTTTGCTCAATATGGCTCAGTTTATGTTGGCGGCTTGAGCATGAACAACATCCTCTTAACCCTTGCCATATCGCGTGTAAATATCCTTTTTCTAATATTTATGAGTATCAATATTATTGATGGCTCACCTAAAAAAGACTCAATATTATTTTAAATTCCTTGGGGTATTCTGAATGCGTACTTAAAAACAAATTCAAGGAGTTACCCATGTATATCGCCTATGTCTATTCATCTATCAATGGGATCCGTACTAACTTGCGGAAGACATTATGAGAGGGCTTCATTCCCAGGAGGCGGCTCACCAGCAACGTCTTAGCCGGCAGGTAAATCATCTTGCTGTGGTTGAAAAGCCTGCACTAATGAGCCCTTTTGAAAAAGCGGCAGATTACGGACACGCTAAAGTCACTAAACATGTTGCACAGTCATTTGGTTTGTCGGTATTTGCAGGGGCATTTATCGCACTCGCATTTGTGTTTTATCTCACTGTTACGACTGGTTCTGCTCAAAGTTCGTGGGGCTTAGTTCGGTTCAGTGGCGGAGTCGCGTTTAGTTTAGGGTTAATTCTTGTGGTAGTGCTTGGCGGCGAGCTCTTTACCAGTACGGTATTAAGCGCCATCGCCTGGGCACAAAAGCGAGTGACCACTAGGCAGTTACTCTATTGTTGGATGCGGGTATATCTCGGCAATTTATGTGGCGCCATGTTGATACTGCTACTGGTGATGATGTCGAAAATGCACGGCTTAGATGGTAATGAGTGGGGCCTAAATGCCCTGCATGTTGCCCAACATAAAATTCATCATGATTGGAGCCAGGCTTTTGCCTTAGGCACCTTGTGTAACTTACTTGTTTGCTTAGGGGTTTGGATGACCTTTAGCTGCAAAGATGCGCTGGCTAAATCGTTATTGCTGATATTGCCGGTGGCGATGTTTGTCTCTAGTGGCTTTGAACACAGTATTGCCAACTTGTTTATGGTGCCACTGGGTATTGCCATTCAACACTTTGCTGGCAATGAATATTTCATCGCTTTAGGCGTTGCCCCACAACTGTTTGCAGACTTAACCATCAGTAACTTTGTGCTTCATAACTTAATCCCTGTGACATTAGGCAACATTTTGGGTGGCGCGGTATTTGTCGGTCTGGGGTATTACTGGATAGATAACAAAGGCGTTAAAGCCCTTAACAATGCGCCATCGTTACACATTAGTCCTTTTAATGACACTTATGTTGGTACTCATCAACATATTCACACACCCGAACTCCAGCAAAATTTGTCGGTGTCAGAATCGCTTCAACAAAACGACGTTTCTGCACACATTCAACATCAACCCAGTAAAGAGTATTTAGCCATGAAAAATAAAATCCAAAAACTTATCGTGAGTGAATTAATGGACAGCAAACCCACTATGCTTTCAATCGATATGACACTTTATCAGGCGCTTATATTACTCGCGAATGATAATGTGCGTAGCGCTCCAGTTGTAGACAGTAAGCAGCAACTATTAGGCTTTGTGTCTGAGCAAGATCTTATGCGCTCACTGTGGTCTGAAGAGTTTTCTGCCACATTACCCCTTTCAGTTAAAGACATAATGCAAACTAAGATGCTGACGGTTTCACCCACTGAAAATGTCGCGCAGTTATTAGAGTTTATGGTGGTAGACAAGAAAAAATTATTCCCAGTAACTGATTCTGGTATGTACATCAGTGGTGGATATCAGAGTTATGAAGAGCGTTTACGTGATGCTTCAGCGGCAGTGCCGAGTGTGTATCCCGTGGTTGAAAATGGCCGGTTATGTGGCGTCATTCGTCGTGAAGCGCTGTTAACCATGTTTGCTAAATATTATTGTCCAAAGCATGACGGTAAAAGTCATCCTGTGGAGCAACAATCTGTCGCGTAATGTTGTATTAAACATAAGTTAAGCTTAATAAACCTCAACTCGGATTTTTCTGAGTTGAGGTTTATTGTTATCGCACGACAAATATTCGTTAACTATGATCTGTTACTGGCCATTGCGTTGCATTATATAGGTGCTCTATAAGATTAAGAGTGCATTGTCTGTGGACTCCTTCACAGCTTCCATTATCATTGGTTGATATTTATACAGTGCCAGCCTATGCTTACAAATATAAGCTCAAGGTGTCTGATTTTTATTAATTTATTTTGACTCTTTCTGCTTCAATGAATTGCCATCCTTTCGATTTTTCACCTTCCACGAGTAAATCTATGAATTCTCCTTTGCGATTTTACATAGTATTAAGCTTGCTAATATTAGCGGGCATCGTGGCGAGTCCAACCTGCCAATCTAATGACCAATTTATGATTAATCGTTCTGAATCAGAATTGGATAGTCGATATCAATACACTTATGAATTGTTAGCCCTGGTAATACAAGCCACTACAGCCGATTTTGGAGAGGGCAGTTTGCTAGTGACCGATATGCACATGAGTCGAAATCGTATTTTTAGGTCATTAAAAGAAGGTGACGGTATTAATGTGATTGCCGAAGCATCCAAAGAGAACTGGAATGAAGAGCTTATTCCGATAAGAATCCCTATTCGGAAAGGGATCCAGGGTTTTCGATTATTTATTATTAAAAAAGACAATGTGAGTATGCTTGCTAATATCACAACTCTAGATCAGCTCATTTCTCTTAAAACCGGTTCGGGCAGTCAATGGTCGACTAAAGTGGCTATGCAACAAGCAGGCTTTGAAGTAGTAGAAAGTACGCTTTACGAAAATTTGTTTAACATGCTATCTAAAGGACGTTTTGTCACATTTGGACGTGGAGTTAATGAGGTTTTTCAGGAAGTTTCACTGTTTAGTCTGCAGTACCCCGAATTAATGGTTGATGAACACCTTATGCTGCATATCCCATTGGTGACTTACTATTACGTTTCGCCTAATCAACCACGACTCGCGAAACGAATTGAAGTTGGTTTACAACGAATCATCGAAAATGGTCAATTTGATCAATTCTTTTATCAACATCATTGTGAGTATTTACTTAAGGCCAAATTGAATAACAGGGTGATTTTTAAAATCAATAATCCCTATATTGCAGAAACTGAAGTCATCTCTTTAGTGGGTAAACAATTTTTACTTAACCCCAAAGATGATTTTGATACCTTGTGCCAACAATATCGTTAAATTAGCTCACTGAATTTGGCTTTACATTCGAGTAAGCGGTAAAGCCAATGACCATTTCAAGGCCGTGGATAATAATCTTTATAACTTCTGTTGCAGGAAAGAGCCTGCTGTAAATCATTTCCAATGGCAGCAGTGACAAGCGTTGCGATATTTTTCGTACTATTTCAATGCTAGAATCGAAACCAGTATTTACGCCGCTAGATGGTTAACCTCCATGAATATAAATCAACTCGATCTCAATTTACTGATTATCTTAAAGCAATTGCTTGAAGAAAAGCATGTCAGTAATACGGCATTAACATTGGGGATCAGTCAGCCATCCATTAGTCGTTCTTTAAATAAGTTACGCCAACTTTTCGATGACCCGTTATTAATCCGTATGTCGGGTGGCTACCAATTAACGCCCAAAGCGCAATCCATTCAGCAAGACTTAAACTCGATACTTAACAAAGTAGAAGCGTTAGTTAATAAACAAGGTTTTGACCCTCTTACCAGTGAGGCGACTATAAAGCTGTTTGGTTTACCGCCACAAATGAGTGTGCTTATTCGGGCGTTAATTCAAGATTTTAGATTAAAAGCGCCCAACATAACCCTTGAAATAGACACCAGCCCTAAACCACAATTTGCCGATTTATTAAAAGGTGATGTGCATTTTGTGGTAACAGGGCACCAACCATCGGTTGCAGAAGATAAACTGTATCGTATCCCTTTATTTGAAAGGGAGTTTGTTTTATTGATGGCGAAAAACCATCAACTGGCTAATACGCCATTAACTATAGCACGGTTAAGTCAGTGTCATTTTGGGCAAATTTCGGTTCAGGGTGAAAAATTGTTATCGATTGCTCATTGTTTTGAAGCCCTTGGGTTTGACAATATCTCCACGCCAATACGCCTAAAAAACTTTGATAATATCGGTACTATTACCGAAAACAGTGATGTGATTTTCTATGTGCCGAACCATTTTGCTGATGAACTATGCCAGCATTACTCACTCATATCACGTCCTGCACCCAATGAGCTTAACATCGATCAATCACAGGTTTGTTTATATTGGCATCAACGCTATCACAACGACCCTGTATGCAAATGGTTCAGGAGTTTAATAAATGAGCAGTTATTCAATAATTAAATAGTTATTATG
This sequence comes from Shewanella litoralis, assembly GCF_009828585.1. Classification (GTDB taxonomy): domain Bacteria; phylum Pseudomonadota; class Gammaproteobacteria; order Enterobacterales; family Shewanellaceae; genus Shewanella; species Shewanella litoralis. Next base: position 106,092 of record NZ_WSRZ01000013.1, read on the forward strand.
CAGCCAGAGTATTCGTTCTTGGTTGCATAACATCTCAATGATAAGTCTAATGGTAACCATTCTCATTTAGATTGGTGTTGTTAAACTAATGATCACGACTTATTCTTCTCCTTTGGCACGAACTCATTTAGTCATTGTCATCAGTACCTTGTTAACCGGTTTTTCTTTTAATGCTATTGCTGCAGATACCACAGACAAAATAGAAAAAATTGAAGTGTGGGGCACCACCATTACCAATGGTTCTTTATTACAAGATGATATTGAAAAAAGACAAGCAGACCATTTAAGTGACTTATTACGCGACCAGGCAGGTATTGATGTCGGCGGCTCACATTCAATGGTGCAAGGCATCAATATTCGTGGCGTCGATGAATTAGATTTAAACATCACCGTTGATGGCGTTACCCAAAACAACAACATGTTTCACCATTCAGGAAACTTGTTAATCAATGCTGATATTTTAAAAGCGGTTGATATCAACGTTGGTACCAATTCTGTACTCACTGGTGGTCTCTCTGGTGGTGTGGCGTTTGAAACCAAAGATGCAGCCGATTTACTTGACCCACAACAAGACTTTGGTGCCCGCTTACACGCTGATTATTCAAGCAACGATTCTGCAGGCGGTTCTGCGACGGTTTACGCTCAGCTTACCGACAGTATCGACGCCTTAGGTTATCTTACTTATACCGATCGCCATAACTTTGATGATGGTGATGGAAACGAAGTTCAAGGAAACGAAGGGGAAATCACTAACGGCATAATGAAGTTAGGCTGGGATGTCGATGATCATAGTCGCTTTGAGTTGTCTTACGACAAGTATACCGATGAAGGTGATTACTACATCAAAACTAACTTTGGTAGTAACTATAACGAAAGTAATGAACTCGAAACCCAAGAGATTGAATATACCCGTACCACAGTATCATTAGCCTATGAGCTTGACCACGGTGACATGCTAAATTTACGCACCAGCATATATCAAAATGAACTTAGCTACATGCCAACAGATACTGAAGGTCAGTCTAAGCATACAGGTTATACCGTGCTGGCTGAATCGGTTGTGCAGGGCGATTTAGTTCACACACTGCGTTATGGCGCGGAAGGATACGAGCAAACATCAAAGCTTATTGAACAAGGTATTACCAGCAACGAAGAAACCGCAGACTCTCATGCGATTTACCTTGAAGATGAAATTGCATTAACCAACAAGTTGTCGGTCACTCCAGGCATTAGATATAACCACTACAAAGTCGATATGTTCTCGCCGGGCACGGGTGATTCTCTTGATAAAACATGGACCGACTTCACTTTTGGCTTGGCTACAAAATACTTAGTTAACGATCAATGGACCGTGACAGCCGCTGCCACTGAGTTATTTCAAGGCCCAGGCCTACGTGAAACATACACGGATTACGACACCACTTTTGATCAAAATCTTAAAGCCGAAACGGGTGTCAACTATACGGTTGGCGCAGCGTATCAACAATACAATGTGTTCGGGCTAGACCGTATAGGTTTTTCTGTTGATGTGTTTAGAACTGAAATCAACGATTACATAGATAATTGGTCTGTGGGCAAAGGCAATCCTGTAGGTGAATATGTCAACTCAGGTGACTATGTCATTAAGGGTGTCGAATCAACGCTAACCATGCGCAAAGATGATTTTAATGCGCGTTTAACTTACTCAAGTTCAAACTCTGAAAGCCAAGAAACCGGTGAAGTATTACGCTACGAGGTAGGTGATAGCTTATCACTCGGCCTAGGTTATGAGTTTACCGAATACGACGTAAATGTTAATTGGACAACCCTCGTGACATTAAGTGATGACGTGGTGTATGGAGGTGCTGACATTAATAAAAAAGGTTACGACGTTCACAACATCAGTGCCCAGTGGCTTCCTGCTAGCGCGCCAAATTTAACTTTGACCTTTGGTATCGAAAACTTGTTGGATGAGCAGTATTACTCACATGCTTCATACACCAGTGATACGGTTCAAGACTATGAGTCGGGTCGTAATTTTAAAATTAGTGCCTCTTATATTTTCTAGCCAAAACCGTGCTAATGGCAGCAAATTTACAACCGACTCTAGGTTAGTTTATTTGCTGTCTAGTGTGCCCAATATCAATAAATATAAGTGATTTAAAGGTTATAAAAATCATGTCCGATTGGAAACAAAACTTGCAGAAAACCCGCTATGTAATGGATGCCCTGTTACTGGTGAGTTTTATGATTGTGTCAGCCCCTCAGGCTACCGGCGTGCCACTGCATGAATGGTTAAGCTTATTGTTTATTGTGCCATTTGCAATCCATTTATTGTTGCATTGGGACTGGATAACCCACAGCTTTAAGCGATTGTTTTCAAAAATTTCCGCGAAAGAACGCTTTAATACCGTGTGGAATTACCTGCTTTACTTAATGATGTTGCTAGCAACTGTCAGTGGTTTTCTTGTGTCGGTAGCGCTGTTACCCACACTGCAAATTGACATTAATATTCAAGACTTTTGGTCTAAAGTGCACCATGACTCCGCGACGCTAATTATGCCAATGATTGGTATTCACTTAGCGTTACACTGGAACTGGATAGTGCAACTGACTAAACGCATGGTAAGCAAAAAGGCATAACGATGAAATACCTACAATATCAATGGAAGTCACGTTTATTTTATGTGTTAGCCATATCCATTTTAGTGAGCGTGATGCTGGTATCACTTGAGTGGACCAGTTGGGCAGAGCAGATAAACTCGCAGGGTTATACACATGGCGAGGGCGAAGGTAAAATGCCCTCTATACTGATGTACATATTGCCCTTTGTGAAAGAGCTGATTTTGATTGGTGTGCCTATGTTAATCACGGTAGCGCTAGCAAAATTAATCGGACGCTTTAAAAAACGTAAATAAGCGGATTGGGATTACTTATTAAAAAGGCTTAGTGTGATCATCTCACCTAAGCCTTTTATGCCTTTATTGAATGCTAGCGCTTAAATAGCCACTGTGACTTTATTTAACCAGGCTAGCTCGTCGCCTTGCATTAATGGCGCAAGGGTTTGACGTACTTTTTGCTGGTATTGATTAAACCAATTCACTTCAAAATCAGTTAATAATGACTTGTCGATTAAGCGGGCATCCATTGGGATGTGAGTTAATGCATCAAACTCATACATTTCACGTTCAGCACCTTGTAATGCGAGGCAAGGTTGTACCGCCACTAGGTTTTCAATACGAATACCAAAACCGTCGGCGCGGTAATAACCTGGCTCGTTTGACAACACCATGCCAGGTAACAGCGCAACACCGTTAACGTTTTTACCAATGCGCTGCGGGCCTTCATGCACACTTAAAAAATGGCCCACGCCATGGCCTGTGCCGTGGTCATAGTCAAAACCATGTTGCCATAAGTATTGGCGTGCAAAAGCATCGAGTTGCTGACCAGATGTGCCCTTAGGAAAGCGTGCAGTATCTAATGCAATATGGCCTTTTAATACTAAGGTCACCATTTTTTTCTGCTCGTCAGTCACATTGCCAATGGCGATAGTGCGGGTCACATCGGTAGTGCCATCGATATACTGTGCGCCAGAGTCAACCAAATAAATACTGTCCATGGTCATGGTGCTTGGGGTGCCATTATTGTGATTGTAATGACACATGGCAGCGTTGGCTCCTGTGGCTGAGATAGTGTCAAAACTTGGCTCGCGATACAGTGGGTCTTGCAATCTAAAACTCTCTAATTTGTCTGCCAGTTGCGCTTCATCGTGCATGATTTTCTGCTCAACCTGACTGTCTAACCAGGCTAAAAAGCGGCTAACGGCAACACCATCACGGATATGACAGGCGCGCATAGCCGCGAGTTCTGCGCTATTTTTTTGCGCCTTAGGTAAGGCAACTGGGTCGGTACCAACAATCAGCTTAGCACCACTTTTTTGTGCCAGTAATTGTGAGAATGCATTGGCTGAATGCGGGTCGGCTAATAACTTAACGCCTTCCATTTGGGTTAACACAGTGGCTAATTCAGCTTCATCTTTAAAGCTCACCCCAGCGCCTACATGCTCGGCAATATTTTGCGGTACTTTAGCTAAATCGGTAAAAAAGGTCATGTCGCCATTGGCCGATAATAGGCCGCAGCCCAGTATGACGGGGAAGCGTGGCACATCGTTTCCGCGGATGTTCAATAACCAGCAACACGAATCTAATGCGGCGATAAGCGCCACGTGAGCGCCTTGTTTTTTTACTAAGGCCCCAATTTGTTGGCGTTTCTCTACGCTATTACGCCCAGCACCCTCATGGCTAAATAAGGTCATGGTCGTTGCAGATGCTGCTGGGCGATCTAACCAACTCACATCAATGGGGTTGTCATTCACTTCAACCAGGTTGATTTGGGCTTTATCAAACTGTGCTTTGGTTTGTTGGTACCATGCAAGGGTGTGCAAACGGCTGTCGATACCCACACTGGCGCCAGCGGGTAAGGTGTCAATGAGCCAGTCTATTTGTGGGTCGTCATACAGGCTTAAATATTCAAATAAACTGCCATCGACTTGCTGGCGAACCTGCACAGTGTAACGCCCGTCGGTAAAAATAGCGGCGCGGTCCTTTAATACAATCGCCATACCAGCAGAACCGGTAAAACCAGTAGCCCAATGTAAACGCTCATTGCGGGCAGGCACGTATTCACCTAAGTATTCATCGGCGCGGGGAATGATAAAGGCATCGATGTGGTTCACTTCAAGTTGTTGGCGAATGGCATTGAGGCGCGTAGCAATAATATTGGACATGGTTTCTCCGTGGGAGGCGACTGATGGACTCAGCTCTGTAAATGAAGTGCAATTATCGCAAGGGCAGTACAAGCCTTGCAAGCGAAGTAGCTAAGAATAGGCAAGCTAAAATTGTAAACTTATATTGTAAACAGATATTGTATGCATGGTAACAATGACAAACAGACGGTATCCTAGCCCGGAGTGAATGCTTTATTTAAACGTAATAATAACAATAATAAAGGAAACGTTATGACAATCGGTGTTGGTGGTGTAAGCCCACAGCAAGCGTTAGCTAAATTAACCCACATGGCTGAGGGCGTGGCAGCAATAAGTGATGATGAATTTACGCTGCGTATTTCGCGCGCGCAGCAATTAATGGCGCAACATGGTTTAGATGCCATTTATGTTAATGCAGGCACAAACTTGTACTATTTTAGTGGCACGCGTTGGTTTTCAAGTGAGCGTATGGTGGGCGCGATTATTCCTGCCGTGGGTCATATTGAATATATTGCCCCTGCATTTGAACTCGATACCTTGCAAGGGTATATGGCCATTAAAGGCCAAGTAAACACCTGGCACGAAGACCAAAGCCCTTATCAGTTATTTGCCGATGTGCTCAACAATATGGGGTTAACCCAAGCCAAAATCGGCATTGATGAATCGACGCCCTTCTTTATTAGCGACGGCATCGCTCAAGCGGCATCTCAGCATCGCTTTACCAGTGCAACAACCGTAACAGCGGGTTGTCGTATGATTAAATCCACTGCCGAAATCGCTTTAATGCAACGCGCTAAAGACATGACGCTTGAAGTGCATAAAGCCGCTGCGAGTATATTACGTGAAGGCATTACTACTGCAGAGGTCGAAAGCTTTATCGATCAGGCACACTATGCTGTAGGCGCGGCACAAGGTTCATATTTTTGCATTGTGTTATTTGGCGAAGACACCGCCTATCCACATGGGGTTAAGTCGCCAAAATCATTAACACTTAACGACACTGTGTTGATTGATACCGGCTGTCAGTTGCACGGCTATAACTCAGACATTACCCGTACGTATGTATTTGGTGAGCCCAATGAGCGTCAGCGCCAGTTATGGCAGTTAGAGCAAGATGCACAAATTGCCGCTTTTAATGCCGCGCAAATTGGCACGCCATGCTGTGATGTTGATGTCGCGGCGCGCAAAGTATTACAAGATGCAGGCTTTGGCCCAGGTTACCAGGTACCAGGCTTACCGCATCGCACTGGTCATGGTATAGGGTTAGATATTCATGAATGGCCGTATTTAGTTGGTAATGACTCAACGTTACTGGCCAGTGGCATGTGTTTTAGTAACGAGCCCATGTTATGCGTGCCGGGTGAGTTTGGTATTCGCCATGAAGATCATTTTTACATGACCAGTGAAGGGCCGAAGTGGTTTACCCAACCAGCCAAATCGATTGATGATCCGTTTTACTTAGGTTAAAGCTGATTACTTAAACGCACATGCGTTAAAAAACAAAGCCTCCATCTCGGAGGCTTTGTTATGTTGATAACTGTTTATCTGTGCTGAGGTTAGTTAATCGCAAACAACTCAACATCAAATATCAGTACTGAACCACCCACGATTTTACCGGTTGAGCGGTTACCGTAGGCAAGCTGGCTTGGGACATAAAAACGGAACTTATCGCCAACACTCATTAATTGCACACCCTCAGTCCAGCCTTTAATCACCTGGTTTAAGCCAAAGCTAATGGTTTCGCCACGTTCAACTGAGCTGTCAAATACAGTGCCGTCGATTAAGGTGCCATGGTAATGCACTGTCACTTTGCTGTTGGCTTTTGGGTGTTCAGTATTGTCGCCTTTGGTGAGGATTTCATACTGCAGGCCTGACAAGGTTTGTATTACACCTTCGCGTTTAACGTTCTCGGCTAAAAACAGTTTGCCTTTTTCGATGTTTTCTTTTGCTGCCTTGGAGTTATTCATCTGGCTGAAAAAATAAAATATTACTCCAGCAATGACCACAACGGCCAAAATCATACGCATAATTTTTCTCAATAAAATAGGTTTAGTGGCATGAGTTTACCGCAAAATGATAAACGCTATCAAACAACGCCAAATCTATTTTGCAAGCGGGTTATTGTTTCGCGGTAGATGCTGTTAATGCTTTATGACATTTGCACTGTGGTCCAATCAAAATAGACATAACCCGCAGCGCTTATCACGGCAATATTAACCACAATGCAGCACCACAGTAGCCGAATAAAAGGTATCTTTTGGGTTTTATGGCGAAAATGATGTTGGCCCAGCAAGGCTGCGGGCCAACCGCCCAATAATGCACAAAGGTGAAGTGTTTTTTCACTGATACGGCGCGAGCTCTTAATTGCCGCGTGTTTATCGAGGTAATACAAGGTCACGGTTAACACATTAAGCGATAAAAAAACTGCGGTTAGCCAGGGTTGAATCAATGCGCTCACCATGGAGAGCACGGTTAACATTAGCCAGGCAAATTTGTTCATATGGGCGTTTTTCACTTTCAGATGATGTAATTACAGGTAACGAGGTGTTGTTTCTCTCAATGCCTACCGCGATTAGCCACGTCTTAGCACTAAATAGCGCCACAGCTTTTCCAATGGGCCTTGTTTGAAATAACGTAAATACCAATGCGCAAGCAATAGTTGCACCATGGTGTAAATGACTGCGATAGACATATAGCCCGTTCTATCTAACTGTTGCTGCCATTCAGGGGCAAGGTAGCGCAGCAGTATAATCCCAACAATGGATTGGAGAATATATAAACTGAATGCCAGTTTACCGACGTTTTGCAGCGCGGTTAAACGCTGTGAGCTGTTTTTACACAACAAGCAAATGATATGGATATACACCAAAGCACAGGCGATGGCGCTTAACAGTAAAATCACGTCAGAGAGCGCCACTAATAGTGTATTACCGCTAAAGCTCAATACTGAATCGACTAATGATAACGTCACAGCCCAAAAGAGACTTTGTTTGAGTGTCTTGGCGTCTAATCCCTTGCTAAATACTTCGCGTTTATACAGTGCCATGCCGATTAACATCAGCCCAGCAATAAACCACATCAGTGTCAGTGGGATGACCATCACCATGTAACCAAACATCATTAGGTGCAGCACTAATTGCTCTGAATAGCTGCCCGTCCAGGTTGATAATTGCTCCATAAATAACGTTGAGTCACGCAAGTATACCTGGTCGTCTGGCGATAGCGATATCAAGGTGATTGGAATAAGCGACATAAAAATAAACCATTTTGCCTGCCTAATTAACGCATCAGCATCGAGGTAGCGATACTTAAAAGCCAGTAATCCACTGACGCCATACGACAGTAAAATATCACCCGGGAAGATAAAAATTCCATGAATAATCCCAAATAAAATCAGCCAATATAAACGCCACTTTTGTTGTTTGAGAAAGGTTTGTGATGAACCAAGAGTTAACTCAGATTGGTATTTTTGAAATTGAATTAACATACCCGCACCAAACAACATTGCGAATAAGCTAAAGAAACGGCCTTCCAGGAAAAAGTTACTCAACAGCTCAATGGTAATGTCGCTAATCGGCTGTACAGCATGCGGCGAATAGCCAAAAAAGCTATTGCCCATAAAGTAGATGTTTAAAAAGAAAATACCCAATACACCGACACCACGAATGGCGTCAAGATTGGCTAAGCGTTGTGGTTGAGTCGAAGCTAATTGCTCGTCCATGTGAGTTGCACTGTTAATCGCAGAAGTCCTTTTGGATGATTAAAGCTTTAGCTAATTTACGCGTGAGGCAATAAAAAACCAAGCATTGTGCTTGGTTTTTTAAGATGTTAATCGTTATTGAGGATTAAACGCATCCACAACGCTGACTTAAGGTTATGGATTACTTTTTCTGTACTTCTAAAAACGGGATCGTGCCAGTCGGTAACATGGTGGTAGGCAGCTTACCGTCCCAGCGCTCAGCTTTGGTTAATTCAACCAGGTTTTGGTTTTGCGCTAATGCTTCGGCACGGATTTTAATTGCCGAGGCTTCAGCATTACCTTTAATCCGAATACTCTCGGCTTCTGCAATAGCACGCGCTAACTGAGAGTCAGCTTCTGCTTGTGCTTGAGTAACGGCAATTTGCGCGCTAACACGTTCTTTTTCAAGATTTTGCAATTGGGTTTGTACTTCGACTTCGGCGCGCATTCTGTCTTCTACCGATTTTTCATAAGCATTAGAAAAATCGATGTTTTCTATCTGTACCGAGGTAATCGTTACTGGGCCTTTAATTGACTTGGTAATGGCATCTGTCACGTCAATACCAAACTTAATACGCTCTTGTACCGCAGAGATAGCAGTGTATTTACCAAAAATGTTCTCAACTTGAGTCGGCACCTGGCGATCAAGCAAGCGCGAAACCATTGAGTCGATGCCTTTAAACTTGGCATAAACTTCTTCAACGCGATCGGGCGGTACGCTAAAGGTAACTGATGCGCGCAAGGTTGCTGGTTGTTGATCGCGGCTATAGGCTTGCAGCGCCTGATAACTTGCGGTGTGTGTTTGAGTTGAGATTTTTACCACGGTATCCATTAATGGAATTTTAAACCCTAGTCCGGGTTCTGCGGTATCGATAATTTTACCATTACGTAATAACACGCCGCGTTCACCCTGATCGACGGTATACCAGCTGCCATATAAGCTGATGAGAATAATCAGTAATATCGATACCGGAATAATTTTACCCAGGTGATTGTTGCTTGCGTTTGCGAGATCGTTTTTTAACATTGTGCTTCCCTAGCAAAAAATAAAATAAAGATAATCTTATGATTATCTTACGATTGTTTTATGACTATTTCTGTGGTTTTTCAGAGATCCACAGCTTAATGTGGCCTTGGACCACCACCACACCGTTGGTGTCATAGGCTTTTACATCAACTAACATATCACCCACTTGCCACTGCTCTGGTGTTACCTCTGCGACGCATAGAATATCAGTCCCTGCTTTAGCGGTATAGTCAACCGACATCCCTTTAGGGATCCAACGTAAATGTGCAGGAATAGAGGCCTCTGCCATGGTACCCATTGCCATTTCTAAGCCATTACAAATCGCAATCACATGCACGGTACCAATATGGTTTTGCACTTTTTTACGTTTTTTAATTAAACATTCGCAACGATTCACCTTTAGCTCGTTAATGTAAGGATGAACCGTGCCAAAATAGGGTGCCATGCGGGCGACCATTTTAGAAAAAATATGTTTACCGAAAGGGTATGAGGTCACTTTTTTGTACAGTGACATGACTTTATTAGGTTTAGTTGGTGTCATATGAAAAACTCGAATTATTGAATCAATGGGTTCTCTGGTCGGATGAGATTAACATTGTTGTAACCTTGGGTGAAGAGCTTGGCACTCTTTTTCATCGCTCATTTGCTTAGCGACAGGTATAATTTCGCCAGTGCTTAATCGTTAAGGATAAATTTTGAAATCGAACTTGTTGTTGAATTATATCAAAGGTATGGCCATGGGGGCTGCCGATGTGGTGCCGGGCGTTTCTGGTGGAACCATTGCATTTATTACCGGGATATTAGATCCACTGTTAGACGGTATCCGCAAAATCAATTTATCTTTGTTTGGCATTATTAAGCAGCAAGGTATTAAAGCGGCTTTTATGCACATTAACGGGCCGTTTTTGTTATGTGTGTTTGGCGGCATCTTAACCAGTATTTTTACCTTAGCTAAGTTGATTTCATGGCTATTGGCCACCCATCCCATTCCGGTATGGTCGTTCTTTTTTGGGTTAATTATTTACTCTGTTGTGCACATGGTAAAGCAGGTCGAAAAGTACACGGCGCTGCGCATTGTCATGTTTGCCCTTGGGGTGGCCTTTGCGTGGGCGATTACGGTGTTGCACCCCATTGAAATGCAGATTACTTACCTTAACTTCTTCTTTTGTGGCGCCATTGCAATATGCGCGATGATTTTGCCGGGGATTTCTGGCAGCTTTATTTTGCTGTTACTCGGTATGTATCCCGCGGTACTCGCAGCAGCTAAAGGGTTTGATATTATTTATCTAGCATGTTTTGCTGCAGGCGCTGCCATTGGTTTACTCAGCTTTAGCCATGTGCTATCGGCCTTGCTGCGTAAGTTTCACGATGCCACTGTGCTGTTTTTAACCGGGTTGATGCTTGGTACATTAGGTAAAATTTGGCCGTGGAAAGAAGTGATTAGCTGGCGCGAAAACAGTAAAGGCGAACAAGTGCCTTTACTGGAGCAAAACTTATCGCCGTTTCAGTTTGAACAAGTCACTAGTGAGTCATCACAAATTGTCATGGCCATAGTGTGTGCGCTGGTCGGTATTGCCTTGGTGTGGGGCCTTGAATACGTCGGTCATAAAGCGAAGGCGCAGGTTGGTTAAGTACAACGACCTCACTATTTAACTAAATAGACAAGCAGAATCTCGGTTCTGCTTTTTTATGCTTCAAATTTAGCTGAAAACGTTCTATAAATAATGAACTTAATTCATTTTCATTTCGTATTATGAAAGATTAAACCCACAAGTAAGTGGGTATGATTTGCTTGAAAACAGGCAAAATCAATTCGGTCTCAGGAGTATTATAAATGCCAGATACAGTCACATTTGTGCCAGAAAAAATCCAAATTGGGATCAGCAGCTGCTTATTGGGCAATCAAGTTCGTTTTGATGGCGGCCATAAAAACTCTTATTACTGTAAACAAGAAATTGAACCGTTTTTTGAATACACCACAGTTTGCCCAGAAATGGCGATTGGCATGGGCGCACCACGCAAAAGTATTCGTCAAATTCGCGACGGCGACATTGTGCACATTAGAAGTGCTGATGGCTCGTTAGACGTGACTGATAAGCTTAATGAATATTCTCGAAGCAAAGTAGAAGAGCTCGACTATCTAGGTGGTTATATTTTATGTGCAAAGTCGCCAACCTGCGGAATGGAGCGCGTAACCGAATATAAAATTGGCACTAATAACGGCAGTAAGACAGGCGTTGGTGTTTTTGCAAAAATATTAATAGAGCGTTACCCGTTTTTGCCGGTAGAAGAAGAAGGGCGTTTACACGATCTACCAATCCGAGAAAACTTTTTTACTCGCGTATTTGCTTACAACGATTGGAAAAAAATGAACCAGTCTGGGCTAACTAAACACAAACTAATGCAGTTTCATTCGCGTTATAAATACTTGCTCATGGCTCATAGCCCTAAATGGTATCGCGAGTTAGGTCCAATATTAGCCGACATCCAAGATCTAGAACAAACGGCGCAGCAGTATTTCGAAGGCTTTATGACGGCGTTAAAAATTATTGCGACGCGTAAAAATCACACCAGCACATTGCAACATATTCAAGGTTATTTTAAGAAGCAATTAAGTGCAGATCAAAAAGAAGAATTGAGCGAATCGATTTTAAAATACCGCCAGGGGTTATTGCCTTTATTAGTGCCTATTACCTTGATTAACCATTATGTGCGTGAGTTTCATACTCCTTATATAGAAGAGCAAGTGTATTTAAATCCACATCCTGAAGCGCTTAAGCTTCGTTATGCTTACTAGGTCGAGTGTTGATGAGTACGATGAATAGCCTGATGTGGTTTAGACAAGATTTGCGCGTTGCCGACAACCCTGCGTTAGTGGCAGCTTGTGAGTTTGCTTGCCAACATCAAGGTAACGTGCGGGCGCTGTACATAGTGACGCCATCGCAATGGGCGCAACATGATGTTGCGCCCATTCAAATTGATTTTATTGAGCGGCATGTCAATTTGTTAGCGCAGTCACTGGCAGCATTAGGTATTGCCTTAGATGTGCTGCATTTGCAATGGTTTAGTGACACCCAGGCCGCGTTAAATGCGTATTTACAGCAGCACAATATTAGCGCTGTGTTTGCTGGCAGCGAACCCGAAATTAACGAACGGCGCCGTGATGCCCAGTTAATTGAACATGGTGTACCGCTGACATTAATTGACCAGGATTGCCTGCTCGCGCCAGGGCAAGTGCAAAATCTGTCTGGCGATATGTACAAGGTGTTTACGCCGTTTGCTAAAAAATGGAAAAGCGTTGCAAGCCAACGAGCTATATTACCTTTAGCGGCACCCGCTCCCGTCGCGGCAGCATTAGCATTGCCTGCCAATATTGAATTTGATTGTGCGAAACGTAGCAGCGAGCTATGGGCGGCAGGCGAGGGCGCAGCCAAACGAGTTTTAGACCAATTTTTAGCAAAACAAGTGGCCGACTATCAAGCTGAACGAGATTTTCCTGCCCTTGAAGGTACCAGCCGTTTATCACCTTTTTTAGCGCTTGGAGTGATAAGCTCGCGCCAATGTGTAGCGGCTATTTTAGCGCGTTATCCCGAGTCGTTAGTTGACGATACCTGCCCAGCTAAAACCTGGCTTAATGAGCTTATTTGGCGAGAGTTCTATCGCCATTTACTGGTGGCGTTTCCAAGGTTGTCGATGGCGCATAACTTTAACGAGTTGGGTGATGGCATTGTGTGGCGTAATAACCCTAAGGAGTTTCAGGCCTGGTGTGATGGCCAAACAGGCTACCCGATAGTGGATGCCGCGATGCGACAGTTAAATCAAACGGGGTGGATGCACAATCGTTTACGCATGGTGGTGGCGAGCTTTTTAACTAAGCATTTACTCGTCGATTGGCGTTGGGGCGAACGCTACTTTAGGCAGCAATTGATTGATGGTGATTTAGCGGCTAATAACGGTGGTTGGCAATGGTCTGCTGGAACCGGTTGTGATGCGCAGCCATACTTTAGGGTATTTAACCCTATGACTCAAAGCAGTAAGTTTGACCCAGACACTAGCTTTATTAAGCGATATATTCCTGAAATTGCCCGTTGGTCGATTAAAGATATCCATGAGCCTAAAACGGTTAATATAAATGATTTATTTGCCCAGCCGGATAATCAAGTTTATCCCAAGCCGATTGTTGAACACAAAATGGCACGCTTAAGAGCCATCGACGTGTTGAGTGCATTAAAGCGCGGTTAATTACCTTACTCTTTATCTCTCCCATGAGGTTAAATAAAAAGCCAACACTGATTTCAGTGTTGGCTTTTTTGCGTTAGATCACAGTATGACCAGCTTGGTTTGCATTAGCGAAGGGTAATGATTGAAGTAATACATTGAGCAGCATACAATGGCTTCAATAAAAGATTTATATATTATACATGTTTAGGTCTTGTGCATGTTTAAATCTTGTTGCTCTTAACTCACTAAATGAGTGTGCTGCTTATGCTAAATATTGATGACCCTGCTGAAATTGATCATACCCCTGCAATCTGGCGCTTAGGCTTTAGGCCGTTCTTTTTAGGCGGAGCCGTGGTGGCTGCGTTGTACATTCCGCTATGGTTAATGGGCTGGTTTACCCCGCAATACAGTTTATTTAACAGTGAGTTTTGGGCCAATGTGGTGCCGTTATGGTGGCATCCGCACGAAATGCTGTTTGGTTTTGCCATGGCCATCGTATGTGGCTTTTTACTGACGGCAGTGCAAGCGTGGACCAATCAACCCACTATTAAAGGCCGCCGTTTGATTGTCACATTTACATGCTGGCTCATCGCCCGATTAACGCTGTTATTACCAATGAACATTCCGCTAGTGGTGCCCGCGTTATTTGACAGCTTATTTCTGGGGTTGAGTGCTTTTGCTTTGTGGCGCTGTATTTACCCGGTAAAGCAGTGGCGTAATATCGGTTTCCCTTTGTTGCTGGTGGTTGCACTAGTCGTCAACCTTGCGAGCTACTATGCGCTACATCAACGCGACTTTTCGCTCTCAACTCAGTTATGGCAAGGCATGATTTGGTGGCTCGCATTGGTGATTACGATTGTGGGGGGCCGGGTTATTCCATTTTTTACCGCCATGCGTATTCAACAACCGAAGCCAGATCCCATTAGTATATTAGAAAACACGTTATTATTCGTGATGGGATTATTGTTTATACAAGCTGTTAGTCATTGGCTTCCAAAAGGGATTGAGCAGATATTACTGACTGTAGCTGGTGGACTGCATCTTATTCGTTTTGCTCGCTGGCAAGGGCATAAAACCTTAAAAGAGCCCATGTTATGGTCTTTGCATTTAGCGTATGTCTCTTTGCCAATTACCTTGTTGTTAATGGCAATCAATATTAATAACGAATATGCCTATCGCACCTTGTTACACCTGTTTGCGGTAGGCGGTATTGCAGCATTGTGTTTATCAATGATCTCGCGCGTATCACTGGGCCACACTAGCCGTAATATTTATCAAGGCCCCAATATGACATTAGCCTTTTTGAGCATCGCGTTAGCCGCCGTGTTTAGGGCAATATTGCCGTTATTCATGCCAGAGCACACCCAAATGTGGTTATGGATTGCAGGGATGTTTTGGTTTATCGGCTTTGGGATGTTTGTGTGGTTTTATGCGCCTATTTTAATGCGTCCTCGACTCGATGGTCGTCCTGGGTAATGTTCAATTTGTATCGATGATTTCTGATGAAAGGCAAACTGTATGATTAATTTACTAGTAGAAGTAATGATGAAAGCTTCTCGTCCACTACGCAGCAAAGTTGGTCTGGGTGTGCTTGTTGCAGGGTTGGCATTATTAACCTTAACATCCTGGTCTTTGCAAAGCGCAGAGGTCGACCCAAATCAGATTAAATTTCCCAATCAATTTGCATCCTGGGAGGCAACCGTAGAGCAGGAAGAGCGCGAAGACATGTTGGCGCAATATCCTGCCAGTATTATTTTGTGGGCCGGTTCATCATTTGCTAAAGAATACCATAGCCCGCGTGGTCACCAGTTTGCAGTAGCCGATGTGACTCATACTTTACGTACCGGTGTGGCAATAGCAGAAGGCGATAAAGGCTTATCAGCCAGTTGCTGGACCTGTAAAACCCCAGATGCACCAAGATTAATGAAAGAAAAGGGTATCGAAGGGTATTCCGCTGCTAATTTTGTTGATTTAGGCCGCGAGATAAAATCGGTCGTATATTGCAGTGACTGTCATGTTGATGGCAGTGAAAAGCTGGCATTACCGCGCCCACATGCACAAGATGCAATGGCAAAAGTTAAACTGCCCTTTGATAAGCAAGACAGCACGATGCAAGGGGCGCAGGTGTGCGGCCAGTGTCATGTGACGTATTACTTTCAGCCAGAAAAGAGCAATAAGGTCAATATTCCGTGGATTTTCGGCAGCACAGCCGATGATATTGAGAAATACTACGATACTCGTCGTTTTTATGAATGGATCCACCCAATTTCGAAAACGCCAATTTTAAAAGCACGTCATCCTGAATTTGAGCATTGGAGCCGTTCTACCCATGCTAAAAAAGGCGTAACGTGCATAACGTGTCATATGCCAGTAACAAAAGATGTCCAGGGTAATACGTTTACCGATCATAAAGTGGCAGGAGCCATGGATAACTTTGAGCAAACCTGTGCCAGTTGTCACAGCAGTAAAGCAGCCATGGTGAAAAAACTCGATAAAACCAAAGCCAATATTGAAGCCAAAGCACGCAACGTAGAGTCTTTATTAGTTCAGGCACATTATGAAGCGAAAGCGGCATGGGATGCCGGGGCAACGTGGCCACAAATGAACGATTCGATTATGGCGATTCGACATGCACAGTGGCGTTGGGATTTTGCCATGGCATCGCACGGTTTATATGCTCATAACCCTAAAGAAGGTGTTGAGCTGCTAAATATGGCAACCGAGCAGATTACCTATGGCCGTGAAGCATTAGCCAGAGTGTTGAGCCAACTGTCGGTTGAAAAAGTAGAGTATCCAGATTACAGCACCAAAGAAAAAGCCCATGCAGCCATTGGGTTTATCGAGGGCGACGCGGTTAAAGCTAAGCAAGCCTTTATTAAAGACGAGGTCGATAAGCATTGGCAACCGGTAGCACAAACCGGCTATTAATTTGTTTTGTTGACCCATTGAATGACAAACGCCCGAGCTTAGCTCGGGCGTTTTGCTTATTACTGGCTCTATGGTATTGCACCTACCACTGTGATCTGTTTTTGCCAATATTACGTATTAAGTATTAATTCATTTATATCTACTTCACCGACATAAAATACTGTTATCTTATTGTGATATAAGGCATTGTTATTTTTATGCTCGCGTGGAGTCTTTGTTCGCGTAAATAGGAGTCTGTTAATGCAAAGCGCACAGTCGATAGTTGATATTTCATCAAAACCGTTAAAGGGCGAAAATACCAACCCCATTAATGGTCATCCTGCTATTGTTGATGCCTTTATTAATATGTATCAGCAACTGAATAAAGATAACTTACATTTACTACGACAAGTTTATCGTGACGATATTCGTTTTCGCGATCCTATGCATCAAGTCAGTGGTATTGACGATCTTACTCATTATTTTGCCAACATGTACCTTAATGTCACTCATATAGAGTTTGACATTAAAGAAGTGGTAGTGAGCCATAACAACAGCCAGGCGGCATTGTATTGGACCATGGCTTATTCGCATCCCAAGCTTAATAAAGGTCAAACAATTCACGTTGAAGGCATGTCGCAGCTTAAATTTGATGACAAAATTTACTCACACCGAGACTACTTCGATTTAGGCCAAATGCTTTACGAGCAGGTGCCCTTTTTAGGTGGTTTAATTGGTTTACTAAAAAACAGAGCCGCAAAATAATGGTTATGACAACCGCAAAATCACCTGCCGTATTAATTACTGGCGCCAGCTCTGGCATTGGTTTGGCGTTGGCTGAACACTATATCAGCAAAGGCATGGCGGTTATTGCCTGTGGCCGTAACCGCCATGCACTGCAAAACATTAGCGGCGCGACACCACTTGAATTTGATATTACCGACAGTGTACAGGTGCAAGCGGCAGCGACAGAACTTAAGCAGTTGTTGCTCGATAATCACTGGAAACTACAGCAAGTAATACTCAATGCCGGCAGTTGCGAGTACATCGACGATGCATTGCATTTTGACTCAGCATTATTTGCCCGAGTCATTAACACAAATGTGGTTGCGATGGGCTATTGTCTGGAGCATTTTTTACCGTTACTTAGCAGTGGTGCGCAACTTGGGTTAATGAGTTCAAGCGCAACCTATTTACCGTTTCCTCGCGCTGAAGCCTATGGTGCATCAAAAGCTGCGATCAGTTATTTAGGCCGCAGTTTACGGGTTGACTTAGCCGAGCACGATATTGGCGTGAGCGTGATTTGCCCGGGATTTGTTAAAACGCCACTCACCGATAAAAACGATTTTGCGATGCCAATGCAAATCACAGCCCAGCAAGCCGCAGTAGCGATTTTTAATGGCATGAACAATCAGCGAAAAGAAATTCACTTTCCAGGTAAATTTACCTGGTTACTTAAATTAGCGTCACTATTACCTGAGTCATTGTTAGTGTCTTTATTAGCAAAAAAGTCTAATTAATCAGTTAATAAATGACTCTGAAAATGATTTGATAGCGTACTCCAAGGATTATTAAATGAAAAACATCGCCGTGATTGGTACAGGCATTTCAGGCTTAACTTGCGCGCACTTATTGAGCCGTCAACATAAGGTGACTGTTTTTGAGGCTAACGATTATATTGGTGGCCATACCGCCACTGTAGATGTTGAAGTTGCTGGTAAGCAATACGCGATTGATACCGGTTTTATTGTCTTTAATGACCGCACTTACCCTCGTTTTGAAAAGCTCATGGCGCAGCTTAATATTAAATCTATGCCGACCGAAATGAGCTTTAGCGTTAATAATGCCATTACTGGACTTGAATATAACGGCCATAATTTATGGAGTTTGTTTGCCCAGCGTCGTAATTTATTTCGCCCCAGTTTTTACAAATTCCTTGGCGAAATAGTGCGTTTTAATAATGGCTGTAAAGCGATTTACGAAGCCGACAAATACCCAAGCACCACGCTGGGTGAATACCTTGATCAAAATAATTTTTCTGCCTTTTTCTGTGAGCATTACATCTTGCCAATGGGCGCAGCAATTTGGTCGGCCAGCATTGACGATATGCGTGGCTTTTCATTACGATTTTTTATTCGATTTTTTCAACACCACGGTTTGCTCAACATTAACGACCGCCCACAATGGTATGTCCTTGAAGGCGGCTCACGCAGTTATATTCCGGCATTAACCGCGCCGTTTAAAGAGCGTATACACCTTAATTCGCCGGTGACAGGGATTAAGCGCAATGACGATGGCGTGCAAATTCAAGTCTTAAATGGTGAGTGGCAACAGTTTGATGATGTGGTGTTGACGTGCCATAGCGATCAAGCACTCGCCATGCTAACCGACCCAAGCCAGGATGAAACAGAAATATTAGCACCGATGGCCTATCAAAATAATGAAGTGGTGTTACATACCGACATTAACGTATTGCCTAAACGCAAAGCGGCCTGGGCCAGTTGGAATTATCGCCTAGACGGTGAAAATGAGTTAGATATTGCTCAGCGTCCTGCCAGTGTGACTTACAATATGAACATTTTGCAGCGTTTACCTAAAGATGCGCCAACATTTTGCGTAACACTTAATCAAACCGATTTGATTGACGAGTCAAAAATTTTGCGTAAATTTAACTATGCTCACCCAGTGTTTAATGATGCCAGCATGAAGTCGCAAGCTAAAAAGTCGCTGATTAATGGTAAACGTCATACTTATTATGCCGGAGCTTACTGGCACAACGGTTTTCATGAAGACGGCGTGCGCAGTGCTGTTGACGTATGTAATCTTTTTGGGATCACCTTATGACAATAACTTCATCGCTACAGACCTTACATAGCGGCATTTATACTGGCACGGTGAGTCATCGCCGACATGTGCCTAAAGTGCACAATTTTGGCTACAAGTTGGCGATGATGGCGATTGATTTAGACGAGGTTGATGCCATATGTGCTAGCAGTAAATTGTTTTCGACAGACCGATTTACCCCGCTAAAATTTAAACCAAGCGATTACTTAAATGAATTGGATAAACAATTTTCTGACGCACTAGTGTTGCCGCCAGCGTGCCATGGTGATGATGCTAGGGCATTAAAACAACGGGTATTGGCCACAATAAAACATTTAGGCGCTAACCAGCAATGTGACAGAGTTATTTTCTCGGGGCAAATTCGCCATTGCGGTCTTTATTTCAGCCCAGTGAATTTTTACTTTTGTTATCACAATGATGAAATGGTTTATATGCTGGCCGAAGTGAGCAACACACCCTGGAATGAACGCCATTGTTATCTTGTTGATATCGCCCATACCACTCATACCGACAAGGTGTTTCACGTGTCACCGTTTATGAATTTAGACATGCATTATTTATGGCGAATTACCGCGCCCGCTAAGTTTTTAAAGGTGACCATTGAAAATCGTAACGCCAATAACGATAAGTTATTTGATGCTGGTGTGGTACTTAAACGCCAAGAAATAAGTGCAAAGAGTGTGCGGCAGTTTATGCTGCGTTTTCCGCTCATGACAGCCAACATTATGCTGGGTATTTACTGGCAGGCACTCAAGCTGTTTGTTAAGCGAATCCCTTTTGTCAGTAAACAGCCGACCAAACCATCTAATCAGCATGGTTAACGAGTGAGTAAAACAATTGTAAACCAAATGGACTGACGCAACGTATTGACTGTGAATAAGGTGATATAGCCTACGCAGTGATGAACTGGAGACAAAAAATGGAAAATACAGCCACAGAAAGTAGCATGGCTCAAGCTGGTTTATCAGACAGTCTGGCAAGAAAAATTTTATTACGTGCACTCGCACATCTTGCAGAAGGTCATTTAACGATTGTAGACGGCAACCAGACTGCAGAGTTTGGCGATGCCAAAAGTGATGTCCATGCAACGATGCAGGTCATGCACCCTAATTTTTATCGTCAGGTGGTGTTTGGTGGTTCAATTGGTGCCGGTGAAGCTTATATTCAAGGTCACTGGTGCAGCCCAGATTTAACCAAAGTCGTGCAAGTGTTTGCGCGCAATCTAGCATTACTCGACAACATTGAGCGTTATTTTTCATGGTTAAGTAATGGTGTTAGCCGCTTAAAGCATGTGCTTAATCGCAATTCTGAGGCTGGTTCTAAACGCAATATTTTAGCGCATTACGATTTAGGTAATGACATGTATCAGCAGTTTTTAGATCCAGAAATGATGTACTCAAGTGCGCTATACCCTAATGACGACAGTACGTTAGATGAGGCGCAAATCCATAAGTTGCACACTATCTGTGAACGTTTAGATTTAACGCCTGGGCAAACACTATTAGAAGTTGGCACAGGTTGGGGGGCATTAGCCATTTATGCTGCCAAGCATTTTGGCGTGAATGTGACAACCACAACGATTTCAGATGCGCAATACGACTATGCCGTTGCACGTGTTAAGCAAGAAGGCCTAGAAGACAAGATTACCTTACTTAAACAAGACTACCGCCTGCTCACCGGAGAGTATGACCGCGTAGTGTCGATTGAAATGATTGAAGCGGTGGGTCATGAATATTTGGGGGGCTTTTTTGAAAAGCTACAGCACTTATTAAAGCCTAATGGCAGGATGCTAATCCAGGCAATTACCATTGCCGACCAGCGTTATAACAGCTACCGCAAAAGCGTTGATTTCATTCAGCGTTATATTTTCCCTGGTGGTTGCCTGCCTTCGGTTAGTGAAATGACTAAACACATCGCCAAAAAAACCGACATGGTCACCTGGTCAGTGAGTGATATGGGCAAAGATTATGCGCGCACATTAAAGCACTGGCATGAAAACTTTGACGCGGCTTATGACAAGATTAAAGCCTTAAACTATGGTGAAGACTTTATCCGCATGTGGAAATTTTACTTAAGTTACTGTGAAGGCGGTTTTTTAGAGCGCACCACCAGTACGGTGCATTTAGTTGCAGTAAGACCACAATACCGTGTGAAATAGAGTCCTGATGTGTTGCTCGCATCCTGCGAGCAACCTTGCTTGTGCGACGAGGTAGTTATGCCTAATCCAAAGCTATTTATCATCTTAAATGCGTTATCGTTTCAATTGGTGTGGTGGGCTGGAGTGCTTGCCGGTAACCAGCTTATTTTATTGTCTATCTTGCTTATTGTAGGCCACTTCCTTTTGTCTCAATCACCACGCCAAGATCTGCAGCTCATGTGTTTGTGTGCTGTAGTGGGGATGAGCGTCGACACCGCATTAACCTTGTTTGGCGTATTTGTGTTTGCCGACACTCCGTATTGGCTTGCACTGCTTTGGCTCGCATTTGCATTAAGCCTAAGATATAGCTTGGTGTTTTTTCTGCGGATTCATGTGTTTTGGCAAGCTTTGTTTGGCGGTGTGTTCGGTACCTTAAGTTATATTGCTGGAGCTGAGTTTGGTGCAGTGTTATTGCCTTATGGCCAATGGGTAAGTGGCATTGTGCTGGTAGTGATCTGGAGTGTGTTGTTTCCCGTATTATTGTTAATGAGTCGTGGTCAATATACCTCGATCCTTACTGAGGAGAGTCAGCAATGAAAACGGTAAACCAGACGGTTAACGCTTCCCGTAGTGCTTATCAATGGCTGGTGGAATTGCTTTTTGGCGTAGTCGGCGCCACAGTCGTTATGGTTATTTTGACATTGAGCATGGGCGATGCCATGGCAAATCAGGCGGAGACAGCGAGCAATAATACTCAAGCGTTTCTTTTATCAACATCAGAGTTATCAACATCAGAGTTATCAACATCAGAGTTATCAACATCAGAGTTATCAACATCAGAGCTATCAACACCTGATCAATCATCATCCAATTTAACCATGCATCAGGTCGGTTCGGCGAGTATGAGCATGATGTGGTTCGACATCTACAGTGCCAAGCTGTACTCAAGTGACGGTAAATATCAGGCTAATCAATTGCCGTTAAAACTTGAGATTGAATATCACCGTAATATTGAAGCAGAAGATTTAATTGATGCCACCGTCGACCAATGGCAACACTTAGGGATACCTGAACAACAAATTAATGAATATCGCGAACAATTAGCCAAAGCATGGCCCGATGTGAAAGAGGGTGACCGGTTAACCTTTATGGTCAATAACGCCACTCAAGCTGAATTTTTATTTAATGATAAACCTTATTTTCAAGTAAGTAATGTGCAGTTTCCGGCCGACTTTTTGGCTATTTGGCTATCAGAAAATACCAGCCGACCTAAACTGCGACAGCAGTTGATTGGCATGAACTAAACACAGTAAGGCTGAATTATGTTATCTAAATTGCCCCATTTATTGAACGTCACAATCTGGAAAAAGTCATTGCGTCATAGCGCCATATTTGCACTTTTTGCCTTGGGTGCAATGTCGTGTTCATCTGCATCGATTGATGATTATGCCAATACCAATCCAAAGCTGGATTTAGCCGAGTTTTTTGAAGGTAAGTTAACGGCTGCTGGTGTTGTACAAGATTTTTCTGGCAAAGTGACCCGTAAGTTTACCGTTATTATGGAAGCCCAATGGAAGGATACGCCGCAAGGTAAACAAGGCGTTATCAATGAGTGGTTTGTCTATGATGATGGTGAAAAACAAACCAGAGTGTGGACCATTATCGATAAAGGCAACGGTCAATACCAAGGTACAGCCAATGATATATTAGGCATTGCGCAAGGTGAATCTCGTGGCAGCGCATTGCGTTGGCGTTATGACATGCTATTGCCTGTCGATGGCAGTGAATATGAAGTCCATTTTGACGATTGGATGTTTTTGGTCGATCCCAATACCATTATTAACAAAAGCGACATTATTAAGTTTGGTGTTACCGTTGCACAGGTGACCTTAGTGATTTCAAAGCAAGGCGATTAATCTTCGCAGCGTTAACAAAAAATGGACTCAATTGAGTCCATTTTTTGTTAATTGCCGGCAGTTTCTGCTGAACATGACTAGCCTTTCAATTTTGATGAGTCTTGCTGTTTTTTATCGTAATACTCAAACGGGAATTGATTACGAATTTGCTGAGTTAAATTATCACCCACGTTGGCAGATACGTGCAGGCGCACATGGCCTGACTTTTCCGCTCTAATGGTGCAGGTCAGTTTGTTTGATTTAGCAATGGCACGGGTTTCTCGTTCAAAACGTTCTGGGATTTTGCCTTTATGGTTGCTGAGCTTGCCGTCTTTAAAATGCATTTCAAAAATGGTTAAGCCACGACTGCTGCTAAAAATGAGTTTGTAGGCGAGAAAAACTAACCCAACAATCACCAAAATTTTAATGATGGTATCTACCATAACGAGCTCCTTTGTGCCGTGTAATTGTTATATACCCAATCAACTTGAAGATCCGTGTTTCAGAGCTTCACCGTGTTTTCAATACTAGGCGCGTTAATGCGGTAATGTAGGTACCTTATAAATTAGCGCAACAACGTAGTGGGAACACGGTGAAACTCCCAAAGGGCAAGTTTTACACGTGTTTATGCTGCGGCTTATGTTAATTTAGCTGATTTTGGAAAGGGACTAACCATTACCCGCAATCAATGCCTTGCCTAAACGCGTGTAAATTCTTGCTGAAATCGAGCATCTTCAGGTTGTTTGGGTATACTTGCTATAAGCTTAAGATACGCTAGTCGATTAGGGATGCAACGCTATTTTGTTGAAATTTATGCGCAAGATCGAATACTAATACCATTGCGCGTTTTTTACTCTGCGTTCTCGCTATTTGAAAAGGGAACAACCATGACCTCATAGCGACGCCTTAATCAAAAAACGCTTGACGCCTTATGTGACCATGACAATGAGTCGTCACTTATTTATGCGAATTGGTATAATAACCAATGCTCCGTATAAACGACGTAAAGCTGATGCTTTTTATGTGCCAATAAAAAAACCGCTCAAAGGCGGTTTTTAGGTTAATGCGACAAACCAAATTATCGATAAGCTGGCTTTTACTTAAAACGCATAGCTAACACTGGCCAATAAGGTGCCAGAGTTTTTATAAACGCCAGAGTTGACTTCATTGTCACCATCAATGTCGGTGTCCAGGTACGCAACAGAAACCGCAATGCCGCTAAATTCAGTTGATACACCAATAGAGTAGTCTGAATAACTGTCAAAGCCTTCGCCATCGTCGATAGCGTCACCAAAGTTATAACCGTAATGAAGGTCTAGACTCCAATTCTCGGTAAATTCCCAAGCATAATTAATCTCGGTGTAATGTAAATCGAGATCACTTCCGCCATAGTCGTTAGTAAACCAGTAAGCGGCTCTAAAACCATTAAAGTCGATGCCTGCGCTCACTTCTAGGTAGTCTAACTCACTGTCGCCAGGGTAGTTATAACGGTACAAGGTTAAGTCATAGCTGGTGTCATCGTTAATCTCACCATAGTAACCGGCATACAAATCGACTTCGACGTCTGGGCCGTTGTAGCCTGGTTCGTCAAAATCGACGTTGCTGCCCCAGGCGCCAACAAAAAAGCCACTGTCATGGCTCCAATCGATATTGGCTTGAAGGGCTGGGTCGCCAGCGGTTTGTGATACACCACGGAAGCGGTAATCATTGGTTACGCTCACTGCGCCAGAGACTTCTGCCGTCGCTAACGGAGCCAGTAGGGTAGCTGATAATGTTAATCCGCTTAACAGTGCAATTCGCGTTCTTTTAAATGTGTTCGACACGATATTATCTCCATTTACATTAATTACAGTCGTCGAGATTGAGCCGACGACTGCGTATGCCATTTATCAGAGTCAAAACCGTTAGGTTTTGCCTGTACCACATGGCGGTTAAACGTTATGGTTGTTCGAGCTGTTGCTCAAACATAACGTAGATTTTTTTACAGTGCTCAATCACTTCCCACGTGCCAATAAAGCCTGCGGGGATAACAAATTTCTCGCCAGCCTTAACCGTTAAACTGTGTCCAAGATTGTCGGTAATAATGCTACTGCCTTCAAGAATGTCGCAATATTCATATTCGCTGTAGCTCACATTCCAGCTGCCCGCTTCACTTTGCCACACCCCAACGTTAAATTGCTTACAAGGGCTTTCAAAATGATTTTGTACCGATTGCAGCGGGTTTCCCGTGATTCTTTTTTCATCCGCTAAGCGGTAAGACTCAATCTCGGTAGTTTGACTGCTAAATAAGGTAATGTCGCTAATGTGTTTACTCATGATGTAACCTTATTTCATGGTAGGCATAATGAACGCCGAAGGCTCGTTGGAGTCGGCTTTTGCTTGCGGCCAACGGGCGGTAATGGCTTTACGTTTAGTGTAAAAACGCACGCCATCAGGGCCATGCATATGCAGTGGACCAAATAATGAACGCTTCCAGCCACCAAAGCTATGAAAGGCCATTGGCACAGGGATGGGCACATTCACCCCAACCATGCCCACTTCAACATGATGGCAAAAATGCCGCGCTGCTTGACCGTTTTGAGTGAAAATTGCTGTGCCATTACCAAACTCATGCTGGTTAATAAGCGCTAATGCTTCGGCGTAGGTGTCGACTCGCACAATGGCCAGCACTGGACCAAATATCTCTTGTTGATAAATGCTCATTTGCGGTGTCACATGGTCAAACAGGCAGGCACCTAAAAAATAACCTTGCTGGTGGTCACTAATGCTAATATCACGGCCATCGACAACCAATTTAGCCCCTTCATTTATGCCAACTTCAACGTAGTCCCGCACTTTAGCTAAATGCTGCGCCGAGATCAGTGGCCCCATATCCATCTCAGGGGTGATACCGCTGCCGACCTTTAATGCACTAATCTGCGGTAATAATTTATCGACCAGTTTGTCGCCGATATCACCCACCGCCAATACCACAGAAATGGCCATACAACGTTCACCGGCACTACCATATGCTGCACCCATTAATGCATTAACAGCTTGATCTAAATCAGCATCAGGCATTAATAACATGTGATTTTTAGCACCGCCCAACGCTTGTACTCGTTTACCGTGGGCTGATGCCGTGGTGTAGATATATTCCGCAATAGGCGTTGAGCCAACAAAGCTGACTGCTTTAATATCAGGGTGGGTGAGCAAAGCGTCTACCGCTTCTTTATCACCATTAACCACATTAAACACTCCATCAGGCAAGCCTGCTTGTTTAAGCAATTCGGCCATAAACATGACCGAGCTGGGGTCTTTTTCTGAGGGTTTCATAATAAAGGTGTTACCACAGGCAATGGCAATCGGGAACATCCACATCGGCACCATGACCGGAAAGTTAAACGGCGCAATCCCGGCTACAACACCTAAAGCTTGATTAACCGACCATGCATCAACGCCACCACCCACTTGCTGAGTGTGCTCACCTTTCAATAAGTGCGGAATACCACAGGCAAACTCAACTACTTCTAACCCTCGGGTAATTTCGCCTTTGGCGTCATCGAGCACTTTGCCATGTTCTAGGGTAATCAGCTCGGCTAATTTATCGACATGTTGCTCGACTAACGCTTTAAATTTAAATAGCACACGGGCGCGATTGAGTGGAGTCACTTGTGACCAGGTTTGAAATGCGGTTTTAGCAGCAGTAATGGCACTGGCTACCTCATCCTGGCTGGCTAATGACACCTGGCCCCGTGCTTCACCGGTTGCAGGATCGTAAATCGTTTGCGTGCGTTGGCTTGTCTGGGTGTGTTGCCCATTTACATAGTGGTTGATGTTAAGCATGAACTCTGTCCTTGTTATTAAATGGGTTATCCCACAGCGTGAATGGCGTCAGAAAGGTGATTTACCATGTCATCAATTTGCGATTTTTCGACAATCAATGGCGGTGACAGGGCAATGATGTCAGCAGTTGCGCGTACTAATGCGCCGTTTCTAAAGCAATGGTCAAATATGCCATAGCCGCGTTTACCTACGCCTTTATCGCTTGGGGCAAATTGAATGCCTGCAACCAAGCCTGTGTTGCGAATATCAATCACGTTGGGTAGGCCTTTGAGGCTATGTACCGCTTGCTCAAAGTAAGTTTCAAGATTTTTTGCGCGCTCAAACAACTGTTCGTTTTCATAAATCGACAAGGTTGCTAACGCCGATGCGGCGGCAACAGGGTGGCCTGAATAAGTATAACCATGGAAAAATTCTATTAATTCGTCAGGGCCGTCCATACAAGTGTCGTGAATGGTATTACTAACAAACACGGCGCCCATCGGGATCGCACCATTATTAATGGCTTTCGCTGTGGTGATCATGTCTGGCGTGACTTGCCAGCGCTCACTGGCAAATGCTGCGCCTAGGCGGCCAAAGCCGGTGATGACTTCATCAAATATCAATAAAATACCGTGCTTTTGAGTGATTTCGCGTAAGCGTTTAAGGTATCCCTGTGGCGGTAAAATCACCCCAGCAGAACCTGACATCGGCTCAACGATGACGGCGGCAATGTTTTCTGCGCCGTGTAAAGTAATGAGTTGCTCAAGCACTTCGGCCTTGTCTAATCCATGAGACGGCAGGCCGTGACTAAAGGCATTGTTGGCAATGTCGAGTGTGTGGGGAAGATGATCAACACCTTGTAGCAATTGTTGGCTAAAGGTTTTACGGTTATTACTAATGCCGCCAACTGAAATGCCACCAAACCCAACGCCGTGATAGCCCAGCTCGCGGCCGATAAAGCGCGTTCGGCTCGCTTGGCCATTGGCGCGGTGATAACAAAGCGCCATTTTGAGGGCTGTATCAACGGATTCAGAGCCTGAATTGGTAAAAAATACATGGTCTAACCCGTCTGGGCTCATTTCACTGAGTTTATGGGCTAATTCAAACGCCAGTGGATGACCCATTTGAAATGATGGTGCATAGTCCATCTGGCTAATTTGCTTGCTTACCGCCTCAGAGATTTCTGCTCTGCCATGGCCCGCATTACAGCACCATAATCCCGCAGTCGCATCGAGCACCTTGTTACCTTCAATGTCGGTGTAATACATACCTTGCGCCGACACTAATAATCGCGGGTTTGTTTTAAATTGTTTATTGGCCGTAAATGGCATCCAATAATGAGCCATATTTGGCCATGTTTGCGATAAATCGCCAGTTCCTTTGTGCTGATATGCGCTCATATTTCAACTCTGCGTAGGTAACAAGTGGGTTGTTGTTTCGTATCATAATGGTTAAATTATGAGTGACGAATATTTGCTATGCTATGTCAAAAATAATGAACGTTAAAGCGTTTTGTGCATTTATTTAAACTAAATATGGCTATTTTGTAAAATATATTGAAAACAGCTTGCTGTTAAGCATCATCCGGTGACAATATTCAATAATGTAACCGTGTCGATTTACCCTTAAACAGCGACACAAAAAACCTTATTTGGCATCACATGGCGCGGTGCTTATCAATCCATTTATTATTTCGAGGTCACAATGAGTACTCCAACAAGTCGTAGCGATTGGGAAGCACTGGCAGCCAGTTTGCAAATTAACGGTAATGCCTTTATCAATGGTAAGTATCAAAGTGCCGCATCTGGTGAAACGTTTGATTGCGTTAGCCCAATCGATGGTCGTGTATTAGCTAAAGTGGCTAGCTGTGATTTAGTTGATGCAAATGCTGCGGTGGCCAATGCCCGGGAAGTCTTTGAAGCGGGTACCTGGGCAAATTTACCGCCGGTTAAACGCAAAGAGGTAATGATTAAGTTTGCCGATTTACTCGAAGCCAATGCCGATGAAATGGCATTACTTGAAACGTTAGACATGGGTAAACCTATCCAACACTCAAAAGGTGTAGATGTTGTGGGGGCCGCGCGCGCAATTCGCTGGTCTGGTGAAGCCATTGATAAAATCTATGATGAAATTGCACCAACAGCACACAACGAAATTGGCATGATCACCCGTGAAGCGGTTGGTGTTGTCGCGGCCATTGTACCGTGGAACTTCCCAATGATTATGGCGTGTTGGAAGCTTGGACCATCGCTTGCAACGGGTAATAGTGTCATTTTAAAACCGTCTGAAAAGTCACCGTTAACCGCTATTCGTATGGCGCAATTAGCCCTCGAAGCGGGTATTCCTGCAGGCGTATTAAACGTACTGCCTGGTTTTGGTCATACGGTGGGCAAAGCATTAGCCTTGCACATGGACGTTGATACGTTGGTGTTTACCGGTTCAACCAAAATAGCTAAACAGCTGATGATTTATGCCGGTGAGTCGAACATGAAACGCGTGTGGTTAGAAGCAGGTGGCAAGAGCCCTAATATTGTGTTTAACGATGCGCCAGATTTAAAAGCAGTCGCAGAAGCCGCTGCCGTCGCCATTGCTTTTAACCAGGGTGAAGTGTGCACTGCAGGTTCGCGTTTGTTAGTTGAGTCTGGCGTAAAAGATGAATTAATTCAGCTTATCATTGAAGAAATGCAAGGCTGGCAACCTGGCCACCCACTAGACCCAGCGACCACCTGTGGCGCGATGGTCGACCAACAACAGCTGACTAACGTACTTAACTACATTAAAACCGGCAGTGAGCAAGGTGCGACATTAATGGCTGGTGGTAAGCAAGTGATGGCAGAAACAGGCGGTATGTATGTACAGCCAACGATTTTCAGTAATGTTAAAAATGACATGCGCATCGCCAGCGAAGAGATTTTTGGCCCCGTATTATCGGTAATCGAATTTGATGGTATGGAAGAAGCGATTAAGATTGCAAACGACACCATTTACGGTTTAGCTGCAGGCGTTTGGACCTCAAACTTAAGTAAGGCACACAAAACCGCTAAAGCACTGCGCAGTGGCATGGTGTGGATTAATCACTACGATGGTGGTGACATGACCGCACCTTTTGGAGGTTATAAGCAGTCCGGTAATGGCCGTGATAAGTCATTACACGCATTTGATAAATACACCGAATTAAAAGCCACCTGGATTGCTTTATAACGGTAATTATCTCTGTGATATAAACAAAGCCCTTTAGCAATAAAGGGCTTTTTTTATTAAGTAACCTCAACTCGGGATAATAAACGCCTTTCAAACAGTCCTTTGCCCCGCTAACTGCGTTGAATCGACTTACAATAGGCTAGCTATTGACGCGTCAATTCGCCTTGTTTGCATAACAAATGACAAGCTTGAAAGTGAGACGGGTTAACATGTTGATGTTAAATAGCATAAGTTCATCCCTTATACCGAGTTCAGGTTAAGTAAAATTAACGCCTCTTTTTGCTCTCTTCGCGTAGACTGAAATCTCGAAAATTATACCATTTCCATTAATTATGTGACCAATCAGAGTCACTCAGATTGTTCAGTTTGAGGCGCATTGTTGAAATAATGGTTATTCCCTTCTAAGACAATGCAACAAAGAAATGAACGGTCTGAGTGTCTCCTGCAAGGCGGGTTTCTGTGCCTTCTATGCTGCTTAATAGCATTTTGACGTAGAACAACTATGCCTACAATTCTATTACTTGCCTAGAAGACACAGAACTCCCGCTGAATGACCAGATAATTAGTGGAATTGGTATTACTTACAAATTCCACCGTCATACATGGAAGATGCTACATGACTCATACTCTATTTTCTCGATTAGCCATCTTTATTGGCGCAGGTTTCTTCGGTTTTATTTTATGGATCATTTATTTAGCCAACACAGGCGGCCACAGTATTTTTTTCGACTTAATCCGTCATATTCCTTATGGCGATAAAGTTGGCCATATGTTGTTATTTGGTTTATTAACTTATGTAGCCAATTTAGCGTTACAGAGTCGACACTTTCTGCTTGGACGTATTCCGCTTTATTACGGTGCTGTGCTAGTGTCAATATTCGTCTTGAGTGAAGAAATCAGCCAGGGTTTTATTCCATCAAGAACATTAGATATCGTCGACTTAATTGCCGATGCTGTAGGGATTACGTTTTTCAGTTTTTTAAGCGGTTTAACTCAGCGTTACATTGATAAACAGCAACAACAAAGCGCTTGAGCTAACATCCATTGGGTTTAACAATACAGTGAACATAGAGAGGTTTAATGTGAATTCTCCTTTAGTGACCACAGATTGGTTAGCGTTACATCTTGAAGATCCAGATCTCGTCATACTCGATGCCAGCATGGAAGTTGTGCTGGGCAAAGAACCACTGGTTTACGATGAGCTATATGTTATCCCTGGCGCGATATCGTGCCAAATTGATAAGCTATTATTTGATCACCATTCACCACAAACTCATGCTATGCCAACCCCAGAGCAATTTACAGATGCCGCGCACACGTTGGGCATTACTCATAACAGCACAGTGGTTATTTACGATGATCAGGGTATCTATTCTGCGCCACGCGCCTGGTGGACCTTTAGAGCGATGGGCTTTGAAAAAGTATTTGTGCTTGATGGCGGGTTGCCGCAGTGGCGTGCAGAAGGTAAAGATACCGTACGCCAATTTGCTAGTCCAACTCAGGCTGGCGATATAAAAGGGCGTTTATTACATCATAAGGTGTGTGACACCGAATTTGTGTTAACTCACCTGGGCCATGCCAATGTGGATATTATTGATGCCCGCGCAGCAGGGCGCTTTAATGGAACTTCACCCGAGCCGCGCGTTGGCATGCGCAGTGGTCATATTCCTGGTTCGTTAAACTTGCCGTTTGCGCAGGTACTCAACGGTTTTAAAATGAAATCGACTAAAGAGCTACACACGATTTTTGCCAAGCTTGATACCAGTAATAATGCCCAACGGGTGTTCAGTTGCGGCTCTGGCATCACCGCCTGTATTTTGATTTTAGCCTCTTATGTAGCAGGTCATCATCAAGCCGCGTTATACGATGGCTCATGGGCGGTGTGGGGTGGAGATGCAGCACTGCCTATAGAATAGGGGCAATTGAATAATTGGTGGGTATTTTTGTTTTATGGCCTACGGCCACTAACGCTTAAGATCGCAAGGTTCCACCCTGCACGGGCCAAATGCTGCGTCATATATGGACCCACCCGTTTTGCAAGTGATTTCGAAGCGTTAATAAACAAATTCATTGCCTTCATATATCCGGCTTGTAAATCGGGTGTTTTATATACCCGCAGCCCTAATGCAATTAGCT
>NZ_WSRZ01000120.1 GCF_009828585.1 Shewanella litoralis
TATAGTTACTACATGTTAGTATTCTGGACTCTAGACCTTTTCGCAATTATTTCGCGCTAGATGCTCGGAATTAGTCTCAGAGGTCCCATTCCTTAGACCTTTGTAATCCTTTGCCAGTGCTGTCCTATCTCAGAATGGATCGATCCGTGCTATCCATCTTTGGACTTCGTATCAACAGTGGCTGCAAGTTGTCTTTGATTACTTGTGGCTCTGCCCACCCCATTAGGGATTACGGGCGTGAGTTTATGTATGTATGTATACAGTTAGAACTTACTTAAGTTTACGACATACAGGGTGTTAGTGACATTGTAACGAAAACTTTG
>NZ_WSRZ01000121.1 GCF_009828585.1 Shewanella litoralis
GATCGTAATAAGTGGAAACTCGGGATCGATCCTTGCGTTTTTGACGTTTTTCATCGAGCTCTTTCAGACGATTTTGTTCAAAGTTGGCCACCCCTGTTTTGACACAGTGACGCCAAACAGGTCTTAAAACAGCAAGGTCCTCCCAGCGTTCAGTGGAGATATCGCAGGCGGTCAGGTTACGTTTCAAGACGTCCTTGAATCGCAGATATTGTCCCCCACGTTTACGCTTTCCACTCGCTAGTTCGGAGTAGAAGACGAACTTCGACGATCGATCCCGGGTAACTTAGCAAAGATTTGTATTACAGTATGTTTGATGAATGGTA
>NZ_WSRZ01000122.1 GCF_009828585.1 Shewanella litoralis
GTGGAAACGCAGGAGAACCAGCCAAGCTTATCCGTCAGAGGTACCGTGAGGCAGCTGACATGATCAAGAAGGGAAAGATGTGTTGTCTATTCATCAACGATCTTGACGCTGGTGCGGGTCGTATGGGTGGTACTACTCAGTACACTGTCAACAACCAGATGGTCAACGCAACACTCATGAACATTGCTGATGCCCCAACCAACGTCCAGCTCCCAGGAATGTACAACAAGGAAGAGAACGCACGTGTCCCCATCATTGTCACTGGTAACGATTTCTCCACCCTTTACGCTCCTCTCATCCGTGACGGACGTATGGAGAAG
>NZ_WSRZ01000123.1 GCF_009828585.1 Shewanella litoralis
GTTTTAACATACTAAAAGAGTTATAAGAAGAAGTTGAAAAAAAACAAAATGGCTTCCAAGGCTTTGATTCTGTTAGGTCTCTTTGCAGTTCTTTTCGTCGTCTCGGAAGTGGCCGCAGCAGCTGAGGCACAGTCCGGCACAGTGAAGAGTGAGGAAGCAGCTGTGAAACCTGATCAATATAATGGTGGAGGTTACAACGGTGGAGGCTACAACAATGGAGGAGGTTACAACAATGGAGGAGGTTACAATAACGGAGGAGGAGGCTACAACAGAGGAGGAGGAGGATACAACCGCGGAGGAGGAGGCCGGGGTTATTGCCG
>NZ_WSRZ01000124.1 GCF_009828585.1 Shewanella litoralis
CCACGTTCAAGACAGTTGCTCTCTTCTCTAAGAAAAAGCCAGCTCCTCCTGCTAAGTCTAAGGCCATCTCTGAGACTAACGACGAGCTCGCCAAGTGGTATGGTCCTGACAGGAGAATTTTCTTGCCGGATGGTCTTTTGGACAGATCAGAAATCCCAGAGTACTTAAACGGTGAAGTTGCTGGAGATTATGGTTATGACCCATTTGGTCTTGGAAAGAAGCCTGAGAACTTTGCTAAATACCAAGCCTTTGAATTGATCCACGCAAGATGGGCTATGTTGGGAGCTGCTGGTTTCATTATCCCTGAAGCTTTAAACAAA
>NZ_WSRZ01000125.1 GCF_009828585.1 Shewanella litoralis
CGCTGAAGTCGATCGCCAGGCTGCCGGCCTTGCTCGCCGCGTCGTAGGACAGGATCGCCTGGCCGGCCTTGCCGGCGAAGGCGTCGACGTATTGCAGCACCAGCCCGCCGTTGACGAAGGCGTCCAGCCCGGACAGGTCGATCTTGTCCTGGCCGCTGACGAAGTCGCGCAGGGTATCCGGCGCCGCCGCGGAGGACTCGGCGATATCGCCGTAGACGAAGGTGTCGGCTCCCGCGCCACCCCACAGCTGGTCCGCGCCGAGGCCGCCGTAGAGGATGTCGTTGCCGGCGCCGCCCTTGAGCACGTTGGCCACGTCGTT
>NZ_WSRZ01000126.1 GCF_009828585.1 Shewanella litoralis
TTAAGATGACGTCTTCAATGGTCTCATCCATGGTTCTCTTTCTCCTTTTTCTTCTTGTGTTTCCGCATATGGATAAAGCCCTTGGCGCACAAGAGGGAGCCCAGAAACAGAGTGGAGAAGACACTTACCATCCTGATGGCCGGTTTCCGATTCCTCATATTCCTGGGTTTCCCGGGCGCCGTACACCAATTCCAATTCCTAAATGTCCTCGAAAATACGCCAACGCCCCCATTTGTCATGGTCAACTCAATATTCCTTCTCCTCCGCCCCACAGGTCTTTCAAAGGCACACAAGGAGGACCTGGTCATTGACCTCAC
>NZ_WSRZ01000127.1 GCF_009828585.1 Shewanella litoralis
CTCACCCGTCTTTCGCTACTAGTTAATGGTTTTAAATTGTTCTCATCACAGATACTGTTCCAAAAAGGACCCAGTTCTGTTAATTCTTGTCACTTCTTCGACGAGGTGTCATTGAGAAATTTTCGCTCCTGCTGCCTTCCTTGGAAGTGGAGGCAGTGTCTCAGGCCTCCTCTCCGAAATCAAACCCTAATCTCTCGTTATCCGTTAGAACCTTTTTAGTCAAAGGCACTACAAACAAAGTTGATAGATCAGTCACAGGTGCAGAGCATCGAAAGACGTAAGTCGATCGATTAGCCCGTTTATAGCACTTCAAAAG
>NZ_WSRZ01000014.1 GCF_009828585.1 Shewanella litoralis
ATGAGCTTTCGTCAGCAAAAAGGAAAAGCGCCTGAGCTAATGTATCGTTACCATATCAGTTCCGCTGAACTGACAGAGCTGCAACTCGCTGAAGCGGTGCGTGCTCATTGGGCTGTAGAAAATAGTCTGCATTGGGTGTTAGATGTCTGTATGGGTGAGGATGCTTGCCAAATTTATCAAGACCATGGTGCTGAAAATTGGGCTATGTTACGCCAAGCCGCATTAAATATGCTTAGAAGCGAACCTTCAAAGGGAAGCATACCAGCTAAACAAAAACGAGCCTGGATGAAAACAGCATACTTAGAAGCAGTATTACAAGCTGGATTCAGTGACATGGCTAATTAATGAACACTCATGCGGTTGCCCTGCCATTACCACAGGTGAAGAAGACAGTTTAGATATTGCAACAACCATGGTGAAAGATATAACCGACAACTTAACCGAGTTAGCTGTTTTGCTGCCAACAGAGCTGAGCTATGTTCAACAACAAAAACGTGAATTAGCGCTATATCATGACAATGCGAGGATTCTCGCTGCTGAATTCATCAAAGACGATGTCGACTTTAGTAAAATACAAACTCAAGCAGCTGACAACGCCAAGCGCTATCAAGGGTTAGTAAAACAATTTCTCGAAAAGAAACAAGCTTACTCAAAGCAATTTGAACAAGAAATTCAAACTACAATATCCAGTACAGAACAAGCTGAAAATAGCCTATTACTCATTGGTATTATTGCAACTATTGTGATGATAGCTGTCGGGTTACTCGTTAATCGCTCTATTATCAGTACCATTGATAATGTGACTCAGTCTCTAAGAAATATCTCTGAAGGTGAAGGCGATTTACGCTCTCGAATCCAATATCAAGGTAAAGATGAAATTGCTGAACTTGTTTACTGGTTTAATCAATTTATTACTAAACTTCAATCATCTATTGCCGATACAAAGCACACAACTGAGCACTTAAATGAAGTGGCGCTAGGATTATTAAATGGCAGTCAGCAAAGCGAATTGAATGTAGAACAGCAAAATGCGGCAATTGAACAAATCTCGCATGCGATGAAAGAGATGTTTGTCAGTGTCACTCATATTGCAGAATATGCATCAAGTGCAGCATTAGAAGCTGAAAACGCCAATACCGAAGCCAAGAAAGGGTTTACGATCGTCAATGACGCAGTGAACACCATAAAAACTTTAGCAGAAGAAGTGCAAACTACTGCGGTAGTGGTTAATCAATTAGATGCATTCACTCATAAAGTGAACGGTATTCTTGACACCATTCGCAGTATTGCTGACCAAACAAACTTATTAGCATTAAATGCGGCAATTGAAGCGGCAAGAGCCGGTGAGCATGGTCGAGGGTTTGCGGTTGTCGCTGATGAAGTGAGAACACTCGCCTCACGGACACAAACATCGACTCAAGAAATTCAAAAAGTGTTAAAAGAGCTTACAACCACGTCTAAACAAGCGGTTGATGCGATGCAGCGCGGTATTGAAACGGCTGACAAAGGGGTTCAATCAACCTCAACAGCAGGTGATGCCTTAACCAGTATTACTAATAAAGTCAGTGCAATTGCAGAAGTAAACGATCAAATTGCTGCAGCCACAGAAGAGCAACATAATACCTCAGTATTAATTCAGCAATATGTGGCAGAGATGGAAAACAGTGCGCAAAAAGTCAGGGCGACAACAACGGATATGGGCGGAATAAGCGTTGATATCCAAAACATAAGTGAAAAACTGCAATCTATTACAAACCAATTTAAGGTTTGAGTACATTGTAACGGTAATATCTATTATAAAATGAACCCATTGGGTGAATGATGAGTAATAACCAGGAGTGACAACATGAAATTTAATTTAAAAGCGTTGCCTGTCGCAATATCGATTGCAATGGCGCCGAGTATTGCCCTGGCTGACGATGCAGCAGATGCGAAAATCGCCAAGTTAGAGCAACAAGTTCAAGCGTTACAATCACAGCAAAATGCAAGCCTAAAAGATAAAGTTAAACTTAATGGTTTTATTAGTGGTGCTTATATTAGTTCAGACAATGACGCTGGCTATAACAGTGCTGACACGAGTGCAAACTTCAGTGAAGACAGCAAAGTGGGTTTACAAGCCACATTCGATATTTCTGACCGCACTCAAGCGGTGTTGCAGTTAATGATGCGTGGCGAATATGACTGGGAAGTTGAAGCGGAATGGGCTTATTTAGCACACCGTTTTGAAAATGGTGTCAAGCTTCGTGGTGGTAAACTTCGCGTGCCTTTATACATGTATTCAGACTATTTAGATGTTGGCTACGCACAACCTTTTGCACGTCCTCCAGAAGAAGTTTACGGTGCCGTGCCATTCTCGTCATACACAGGTGCGGGTGCATCATATGATGTTGATTTTGATGACTCAACCCTAACGATGCAAATGTTTGGTGGCGAATCTAAAGTTAAAAGCACTGGCACTGAAGTCAGTAATTTGATTGGTGCAAACGTCAGCTGGACAGATGAAACATGGACTTTACGTGCGGTATACGGCCAAGCTCAGCTTGATGGTAGCGTGAAAAGTGAAGTAGACGTTGAATTAGCACCGGGTGTGATAACCCAAGCAGATTACACCGTTTTAGAACTCAATGACGAGAAAGGTACTTTCACGGGAGTCGGTGCAAGTTATGATAACGGTGAAGTTATCGCGATTACAGAATGGACCCGTATTGAAGTTGATGCTGCTTACCCTGATAGTGATTCAGGTTATTTAACATTAGGTTACCGCATTAAAGAGTTTACGCCTTACGTGACTGTCGCCTACATGAAAACTCAGGACAATGACGAGCGTTTACCTATATCAGTAGCGGCTGCAACCCAAATGCTTGCCTTTAATGCTGAGCGTATGGCATACAGCCTGGGTTTACGTTGGGACGCAATCGATAACGTCGCGGTTAAATTTGATGTGACTTACGCTGATGACTTTGGTGACACCTCTGGTGGGTTCCTCAATAATGTTGATTCTAATACAGGTCAAATTATATATGATGACACCTTAATCTACACCGTTAAATTTGACGCAGTATTCTAAGGAGTGTCGAAATGAAAACGTTATTCACTGTATTAGCACTAAGCCTGTCTGCGATTGTTTCAGCTAACGCTGCCGTAGTGGTTATTGGTAACACAGCTTCTGGCGATATGTCAGCAAGTGATGCCAAGAAAGCCTTTTTAGGTAAAGGCGACTCATCTGTTGTGGTATATGAGCTTGAAGAAGGCAATGCAACGCGCAGTGCGTTTCATCAGGCTGTTACCGGTAAGTCAGATGCCCAGCTTAAAGCATTTTGGTCAAAACAGGTTTTTACCGGTAAAGGTAACCCACCGGCAACGGTGCCTAGCGCAGCTGCAATGAAATCAGCTGTTGCCAGCAATCCTAATGCCATTGGTTATATTGACGAAGCGGATGTTGATGCTACGGTAAAAGTGATTTTAAAACCATAATATAATTTGGCATTAAATATATTAAAATAAACCGAGTAACGACTATGTTACTCGGTTTTTTATTTCCTAATGAAAACGCTTACATTATTTGTTTGACGTTCATATATTAAATATTATGTTTTCGATGAACGCTAACCAAAAAAAACAATATATTAAGCATTAGAATACTTACGCGATATTTATGAATACTTAACAACTCAACGTCCGCATTTAAATGTTTTAAATTCACAATCAATTATGAATTACAAACATATATTTGTATTCGCTCATATTAAATCCAATAAAAATAATCATCTTAATGTTATAAATATCACTAATTACGCTTAACAATTGAGCACTCTCACTTATTAATCAATTTAATTTAGCGTTTCATCACAATTTATTCATGAATTATGCTTATAATCACGACCGTGTTTTCATTTTATTATCAAAATAGGTAAATGATGTTAACGCTACGTTAGGGGCAAATGACACACTGTGCCCCGGGGTCAAATAAAAAGAGAGATAATTATGTTAAATAAAAAAGTACTTGCTGTTGTTATCGCTGGCGCACTGGGGCTAGGTGGTTGCGGATCAGATGATAACGATAATAAAGACACAGTGGCTGCGGACATTAAACTGCGCGTAATGGAAACCACTGACTTACACACCAATATGATGGATTACAACTATTACTCTGGTAAAGAAGATAAAACCATTGGTTTAGTGCGCACCGCCAGCCTAATTAATGCTGCACGTGCTGAAGTCACTAACTCAGTGTTAGTTGATAATGGTGACTTATTACAAGGCAGCCCAATGGGCGATTATATTGCAAATAAGTTTAAAACTGATAGCAACATGCTGACCGATACTCACCCTGTTTACAAAGCAATGAACACACTTGACTATGAAGTCGGTAATATCGGTAACCACGAATTTAACTATGGCTTATCATTTCTAGAACAATCGTTAGACGGTGCCAACTTCCCTTATATTAATGCCAACGTTATTTGTGCTGACAAAGACGGTTGCTGGGATGATGTATTATTTAATGAAAACATGTTCACTCCGTATATCATCAAAGAGAAAGTCGTCACTGACGTAGACGGTAATGAGCACACCATTAAAATTGGTTATATCGGATTTGTTCCACCGCAGATTTTACAATGGGACAAAGCAAACTTAGACGGTAAAGTTGAAGTATTAGGCATTGTTCAAGCAGCGAATAAATTTGTGCCACAAATGAAAGCAGAAGGCGCTGATATTATTTTAGCGATTCCGCATTCTGGTATCGGTTCAAGCGAAAACCCAGGCGACCCATGGGCAGAAAACGCAACATATGCATTAACAAACGTTGACGGTATCGATGCTATTTTCTTTGGTCATAGCCACTCTGTGTTCCCTTCTGCAACATATAGCGATTTACCAAACACTGACGTTGAAAAAGGCCTATTAAACGGCGTACCAGCTGTTATGCCAGGTCGTTGGGGTGATAACCTTGGTGTGGTTGATTTAGTTGTGCGTCAAGTTGAAGGTAAATGGACTGTTATTCATGAAGAATCAACCGCCATTGCCCGTCCAATTTATGACAATACGAATAAAGTTGAATTAGTTACTGGTGAAGACAGCTTACGTGATGCAATCGAAGTTGAACATAATGGCACTATAGAATACGTCAGCCAACCTATTGGTGTTGCAGCAGCAGACATGTATAGCTTCTTAACATTAGTACAAGATGATCCAACCGTTCAAATTGTATCAAATGCTCAGATTGCACGCGTTAAAGCATTAATTACTGATGATTTGAAGGACCTGCCTATCCTATCTGCATCTGCACCGTTTAAAGCCGGTGGACGTTATGCAGCAGGTGATGCAAGCCAATATGTACAAGTTGATGCTGGCAACCTGTCTTATAAAAATGCCGCTGATTTATATTTATACCCAAATACTATGGTTGCAGTGAAAGCCACCGGTGCAGAGTTAAAAGATTGGCTTGAATGTTCTGCCAACCAATTTAACCAAATTGACCCTACGGTCAGCACACCACAAAACTTGATTAACCGTGCTGGTCACCCAACGTATAATTTCGATGTTATCGATGGCTTAACCTACAAAATTGACGTCACTCAGCCAAGCAAGTTTGATCGTAGCTGCGCAGTTGTTAATGCTGATGCCAATCGTATTGTTGACTTAGCGTACACTACACCAGACGGCACTGTGATTACTGGTGACGAGTTAGCCGCGATGTCATTTGTTGTGGCATCAAATAACTACCGCGCATTTGGTGGATCATTTGCAGGCACGGGCTCTGATCACGTTGTGCTTGAACTACCTGACACTAACCGTGATGCATTGTCTGCTTATATCACTGACGAGTCACAACCTAATGCCACAGGCGGTTATGATGCCATGGTTGACCCATCTGCAGATTACAACTGGGACTTTAAAACAATCGACAATGCGACTGTTGCATTAGATATCCGTTTTGAAACCCAAGACAGTGAAGTTGCTGATAAGTTTGTTGCTGAAAATCAACAACGTAAAATGGTTAAATTACCGTTAACGGCGGATGTGGTTGCTGGTTTTGCTATCTATAGCATTGACTTAACAACCCCTGTCACGGCTCAGTAAACCTAACGCTAAGACACCAAAAAGGCGCTAACTGCGCCTTTTTTATTGCCTCTACAAATCATTCTACTTCAAATAAATGTCCCATTTTTTGGATATGCCCTAACGGCACCTGATGACGATTTCGCTCAGCACATAATTGTTGATGCTGCGCATCTTTAGGTTGACCGACTAACACCACTCTCACCTGATACCCTAATGCCCTTGCCGCAGCGTCATAAGCCATATATTCCCATTTAGCAACATTAGTATTATCGCAAATAACCACAGGTTCACCATGAGACATCGCCTGAATAAAAGCAGTTAAATTAGCTTGATGATATTGCGCTAACTTTTGTGGATTAAATCTGTATTCGCCATTTTCCAGGAAATAATCGTCCGTGGAAAAATAACCGTATTGCCTAATGTGTAAAGACTGCTCAATGCCTAGCGCATTAATGTATTGTTCCACCCAATATGATTTACCGCTGCCAGGCAGACCGCGCATAATAATGGCAACGTTGGGATGGGGCGTTGCGGATGTCAGTTTATTCATTGGTTGAGTCACTGCCAATCACCTTCCCCGCTAAAATTTGCTCAACTAATTGCGGTACTATTTCACCTGCATTCCCCATGAAGTGGTACTGAAATTGGCTGTGTCTGTCTGCTGCAAGCAAATTCACTTCAACCGTTTGTGCACCATGGTGGTTTGCTGAATCAACAAAACCGGCCGCCGGATAAACAGTCCCCGATGTACCGATGGCAATAAACAAATCACAGCGGTCGAGTGCATCGTGAATTCTGTCCATGCCAAATGGCATTTCACCAAACCACACAATATGAGGACGTAAACGGCGTGCAGGAATACAACAAGTGCAGCAATTATCTACACCAAAAGGTTCACGTAATATAAACGTTTGTAAAGACTGTGGGCAGCGGCCCTTTGAGAGTTCACCGTGCATGTGTAATAAACGGCGTGAGCCTGCACGTTCATGCAAGTCGTCAACATTTTGAGTTATCACTAATAACTCACCGTCAAACTCATCTTCAAGTTTTGCCAGCGCTACATGGGCAGCATTAGGCTCTACTCCACCACCATGCAGTTGTTGCCAGCGGGTATTATAAAACCGCTCTACTAACTCAATATCGCGAGCATAACCTTCTGGAGTGGCGACATCTTCAATGTGATGCTCTTCCCATAACCCATGTTGATCTCTAAACGTTTTAATCCCTGACTCAGCTGAAATCCCCGCGCCGGTCAGTACCACAATTTGCCGGTACATGTTTAGTCCTTTATTATTCTAATATTGCTGATGTAACAGTAACACTTTATTGCATATTATCATTATAAACCGATAGCAATATTTACAACTTACTTGGGTATTT
Organism: Shewanella litoralis; assembly: GCF_009828585.1. Classification (GTDB taxonomy): domain Bacteria; phylum Pseudomonadota; class Gammaproteobacteria; order Enterobacterales; family Shewanellaceae; genus Shewanella; species Shewanella litoralis. The sequence goes on from NZ_WSRZ01000014.1 coordinate 7,447, forward strand.
TGCGACTCATTCCATCCTATCGTATTGCTTGTAGAGTGCAATAATCCCTTAGTATAAGTAAGTTTATTGCGCCGATTTTAGTGATTTAACGCAAATACGATTAACATAAGTGCGTGTTTTACTAAATAATCTGCATATAAGTTGATTAAGCGCGTTAAGAGGTTTATGTTTTTAAATTCAGGACATATAATGATTAGATTATCCACCGATGAACCGATGGGTTCTGCAATCAAGAGATTAGCAATGACAGATGGAAATCAAGCGCTCAAAAAAGCCGGATTAAAAATAACCCTGCCGCGAGTTAAAATTCTAGAACTGATGCAAGACCCAGCTAACCAACATATCAGTGCTGAAGATTTATATAAAAAATTACTCGAAATTGGCGAAGAAATTGGCTTAGCAACGGTATATCGTGTACTCAATCAGTTTGATGATGCCGGTATTTTAAATCGTCATCACTTTGAAAGTGGTAAAGCCGTGTTTGAAATGTCGACACAGCAACATCATGATCATTTGGTGTGTTTAACCTGTGACAAGGTTATTGAGTTTACCGATGAAGTCATTGAACGTCGCCAAGACGAAATTGCGATGCGTCATAATATTAAACTCACTCACCACAGCTTGTACCTTTATGGTCACTGCACTAACGACACTTGTGATCACGCAGACGAATAATCTGTTTGTGTTGTAAAAGAACCAGCATCGTTGCTGGTTTTTTATTGCCTATTATTTAGCCCACGCTAAATTAACTAGGTTAACCAGGTTAACCACAAACTAAAACTCAACACCGATAACAATGTCGATAACACCACTGTACTGCCTAACGTTGCTTGATGTTGTTTAACCTCAGTCGCAATCAGGTAGGCATTGACGCCAAGCGGTGAAGCACTTAACAAAACTAACATCATGGTATTTTGCGCAGGTAATTGACACACTATCGCCGCCATCACATAAACCAGAGCGGGTAATAAGAGTATTTTCAACCCACTCGCGATTAAGGCAAGACGCCAGTTATCTCCTATTCGATAAAAACTCAGATTGGCACCTAACACAAATAAAGCACATGCAAGCGCAGGCTTGGCTAATAAGGCTAAGCCATCATCAAGTTGCTCACCTAATTTAATAGTTAAACCATTGGCGATAATTCCAAGGCTGATACTTAATACCACCGGATTTAACACCATAGAACGGCTAAAGTTTCGCCACGAAAAACCCTGCTGTTGCGAGCGAGCGGCCAATACAAAAGTCAACGCAAATAGAAATGCACTGTGGAAAGTAATGATCATAAATATTGAACCAATCATTGCTTTACCGAGCGCAGCAGTAATAACAGGCAAGCCGACAATTACAGTATTAGAATAACTGCAGCCTAACGCATAAATGGCGCTGGCATCACTATTACGCTGTGTTATAGGGCCAATATAGCGATTAATTTGATAGCCAATAACAAATACCAATAACACCGGTATATAGAAAGCGAGTAACGAATACGGATCAATACTTTGTGCTAATGGCGCGGCTAACATATTGGTAAATAAAAACGCAGGAATACTGACATAAAAGGTAAATTTACTTATCCCTGCAATATGTTCTTTACTAAAAAAGCCTACGCGAGTAAGACCATAGCCAAGTGTAACCATAAACATAATCGGAAAAATAATATTTACTATGGCCATCATTAACATCCACATAAAAGAGCAATAAAAAAGGCGCCGAGGCGCCTTTTATTAAGTCACTAGCAAGTGTATTACCAGCCAGTTTTAGTACGCAGTGCTTTACCAATGTCAGCTAAAGAGCGAACAGTAGTTACGCCTGCAGCTTCAAGAGCCGCAAACTTGTCTTCAGCAGTACCTTTACCGCCAGCGATAATTGCGCCAGCATGGCCCATGCGCTTACCTTCTGGTGCAGTAACACCAGCAATGTAAGATACAACAGGCTTAGTTACGTGTGCTTTGATGTAAGCAGCTGCTTCTTCTTCAGCATTACCACCGATTTCACCGATCATCACAATCGCTTCAGTCTGTGGATCGTTTTGGAACATTTCCAATACGTCGATGAAGTTAGTACCAGGAATTGGGTCGCCACCGATACCTACACAAGTAGATTGGCCGAAACCTTCATCAGTTGTTTGCTTAACCGCTTCGTACGTTAAGGTACCAGAGCGTGAAACAATACCGACTTTTCCAGGTAAGTGAATGTGACCAGGCATAATACCAATCTTACATTCACCAGGCGTAATAACACCTGGGCAGTTAGGACCGATCATGCGAGTACCCGTTTCTTCTAGCTTCACTTTCACTTGTAACATGTCAAGTGTCGGGATGCCTTCAGTGATACAAACGATTAGCTCAAGGCCAGCATCGATTGCTTCAAGGATTGCGTCTTTACAAAATGGTGCTGGTACGTAGATAACAGTTGCAGTTGCACCTGTTGCTGCTACAGCATCTTTAACAGTGTTGAACACTGGAAGACCTAAGTGAGTTTGACCACCTTTACCAGGAGAAACACCACCCACCATTTGCGTGCCATAAGCGATCGCCTGTTCAGAGTGGAAAGTACCCTGACCACCAGTAAATCCTTGACAGATTACCTTGGTATCTTTGTTAATTAAAACAGACATTATTTGCCCTCCGCAGCTTTAACAACTTGCTCAGCCGCGTCAGTTAGACTTGTTGCCGCGATGATATCAAGACCAGATTTAGCCAATACTTCACGACCTAATTCGGCGTTAGTACCTTCAAGACGAACAACAACTGGCACTTTAACGCCAACTTCTTTAACTGCACCGATAATACCTTCAGCGATCATATCGCAACGTACGATACCACCGAAGATGTTAACCAATACTGCTTTAACATTGCTGTCAGAAAGAATGATCTTAAATGCTTCTGCAACACGTTCTTTCGTTGCTCCACCGCCAACGTCTAGGAAGTTAGCTGGCTTGCCGCCGTGTAGGTTTACGATGTCCATTGTGCCCATTGCTAGGCCAGCACCGTTAACCATACAACCTACGTTGCCATCTAAAGCAACATAGTTTAATTCAAACTTAGCTGCGTGCGCTTCACGAGCGTCATCTTGAGATGGATCGTGCATCGCTTTGATTTTTGGTTGACGGAATAATGCATTACCATCAATACCAATTTTGCCATCTAAACAGTGAAGGTTACCTTCAGTTGTGATAACAAGTGGGTTGATTTCTAATAAGGCAAAATCATGGTCGTTAAACATGTTCGCAAGACCCATAAAGATCTTAGTGAACTGCTTCATTTGAGTTGGGTTTAAACCTAACTTGAAGCCAAGGTCGCGAGCTTGGTAAGCTTGAGGACCTGTTAACGGATCGATAATCGCTGTGTGGATAAGCTCTGGCGTTTTTTCAGCGACAGTTTCAATATCAACACCACCTTCAGTCGATGCCATAAACACAACACGACGTGTGCTACGGTCAACAACTGCACCTAGGTACAATTCGTTAGCGATGTCAGTACAGCTTTCAACTAGAATTTTAGCCACTGGCTGACCTTTAGCGTCAGTCTGGTACGTCACTAAATTCTTGCCTAACCAGTTTTCAGCGAAAGCTCTGATTTCGTCTTTATTGCCGGTCACTTTAACGCCACCCGCTTTACCGCGGCCGCCGGCGTGTACTTGACACTTAACAACCCATAAATCTCCGCCAATGTGGCCAGCTGCTTCTACTGCTTCTTGAGCAGTATCACATGCAAAGCCTTCAGAGACTGGTAAACCATATTCGGCAAATAAAGATTTTGCCTGATACTCATGCAAATTCATGATGATCTATCCATATACTTCTAATCAAATCCAACTGGCTCACTGTGAGCCAGCGACGAGGGTGTATCTACTGACTTATAGATCAAGTAGTAGACGAGTTGGATCTTCTAAGAAGTCTTTAATCGCGACTAAGAAGCCAACTGACTCACGGCCATCAACAATACGATGGTCATAAGAGAGTGCTAGGTACATCATAGGCAGGATTTCAACCTGACCATTAACTGCCATTGGGCGATCTTTAATGGCATGCATGCCTAAGATTGCACTTTGTGGCAGATTTAAAATTGGCGTCGACATTAGCGAACCAAATACACCACCGTTAGTCACAGTGAAGTTACCGCCAGTCATGTCTGCAACAGATAATTTACCGTCACGGCCTTTAATCGCTAAATCACGAACCGCTTTTTCGATTTCAGCTAAGTTCATGGTATCAGTATCACGCAAAACTGGGGTAACCAATCCGCGAGGTGTTGATACTGCAATGCTGATATCAAAGTAGTTGTGATAAACAATGTCATCACCGTCAATAGAAGCGTTAACTTCTGGGAAACGTTTTAGCGCTTCAGTTACCGCTTTAATGTAGAAAGACATAAAGCCTAAACGGATACCATGACGCTTTTCAAACACATCTTGATACTGCTTACGGATATCCATAATTGGCTTCATGTTAACTTCGTTAAACGTGGTTAACATTGCTGTTGAGTTTTTAGCTTCTAACAAACGAGTTGCAATGGTTTTACGTAAACGAGTCATTGGAACACGCTTTTCGCTACGACCTTCTAGCGGTGCAACTGGTGCAGCAGCTGGAGCGGCTTTCGCAGGAGCAGACTTAACGAATGCTTCAACGTCTTCTTTAGTAATGCGTCCACCAATACCTGTGCCTTTAATTTTGGCAGCATCAAGATTATGCTCCGCAATTAAACGACGAACAGAAGGGCTTAACGCATCGCTTGACTCATCACTTGCCGCGTCGCTAGCTGCTGCAGGAGCTTGAGCTTCTGCTTTAGTCACTTCTTGACCAGACACAACACCTGCAACAAACTTAGCAATAACTTGCTCGCCTAAAACCGTGTCGCCTTCTTGGAATAACAATTCAGAAATAGAACCGTCTTCTGGCGCAACCACTTCTAATACAACTTTATCAGTCTCGATATCAACTAAGTTTTGATCGCGAGTGACCGCTTCACCAGGTTTTACATGCCAAGTAGCAATCGTTGCATCTGCAACTGATTCTGGTAATACGGGTACCTTAATTTCGATACTCATTGAAAGCTTCCCTTTATATAAATTATCTATTACGACAGTTTTAATGCGCTATTCACTAATGATTCTTGCTGGTGCACGTGCAACGCTGGATAACCACATGCTGGTGCAGCTGACGCTTCACGACCGGCATAAGTTAATTGAGCGCCGGCAGGAATGTTAGCCCAGAAGTGATGTTGGCTACAGTACCAGGCACCCTGGTTTTGTGGCTCTTCCTGACACCAAACAAAATCTTTAACATGTTGATATGTTTCTAGTGCTGCACGCATTTCCACATCAGGGAACGGGTACAACTGCTCAACACGAATAATGGCGATATTGTTGATATTTTCTTTACGACGTTTTTCAAGTAACTCGAAGTAAACTTTACCGCTACAAAACACTACACGGTCAACTTTACTGGCATCGAGAGTATCGATTTCACCAATAATGTTTTGGAACGTCCCTTCAGCAAGCTCTTCTAAACTTGACACTGCTAATGGGTGACGTAATAACGATTTTGGTGACATCACAACGAGTGGACGACGCATTGGTCGAACAACTTGACGACGTAACATGTGGTAAACCTGTGCCGGTGTTGAAGGTACACACACCTGCATATTATGGTTAGCACATAATTGTAAGAAACGCTCTAAACGGGCACTAGAATGCTCAGGGCCTTGGCCTTCATAACCATGCGGAAGCAACATTGTTAGACCACATAAGCGGCCCCACTTTTGCTCACCAGATGATAAGAACTGATCGATTACCACTTGAGCACAGTTAACAAAGTCACCAAACTGCGCTTCCCAAATGGTTAATCCGCCGGGTTCTGCTGTCGCATAGCCATACTCAAACGCAAGTACTGATGCTTCAGATAAAACTGAATCAGTAATATCAATTGGCGCTTGATCGTCTGCCACGTTACGCAGTGGTAAATAAGTAGTGCCATCTTTTTGGTTATGCAATACCGCATGACGATGGAAGAATGTACCGCGACCAGAATCTTGACCGGTAATTCGCACACGCTTTTTGTCTTCAAGGATAGATGCATAGGCTAAGGTTTCGGCGAAACCCCAATCCAATAACTTCTCACCTTTTGCCATTGCTACGCGGTCGCCATAAATTTTAGCAACGCGAGACTGCAATGAATGACCTTCAGGAATATCCACCATTTTATCGGCAAGGTTCTGTAAGCGCTCCATGCTCATGGCACTGGCGTAATCTTCATCCCATTCGCGATTTAAGTAAGGTGTCCAGTCAACTGTGTGTAACGTCATAGGACGCCATTCTTTCACGACACAATCACCGGCATCTAATGCATCACGGTAATGGTTAATTAAACCGGTCACTTCATCAGCAGGGATGCTGTTTTCAGCGATCAGTTTGTCAGCGTAAATTTTACGTGGCGTTTGATGCTTTTTGATTTTTGCATACATTAACGGCTGTGTTGCACTAGGCTCATCCGCTTCGTTATGGCCATGACGGCGATAACACACTAAATCAATCACAACATCACGTTTAAATTCGTTACGGTAATCAACAGCCAGCTGAGAAATAAACGCTACAGCTTCTGGATCATCAGAATTAACGTGGAAAATAGGTGCCTGAACCATTTTAGCGATGTCAGTACAGTATTCTGTAGAACGAACATCAGCATGGTTAGAGGTCGTAAAGCCCACCTGGTTATTCACAACGATGCGGATACTTCCGCCCACTGTAAAGCCACGAGTTTGAGACATGTTAAATGTCTCTTGGACAATACCCTGGCCGGTAATTGCCGAGTCACCATGGATAGTAATTGGCATCACTTGCAGGCCATCTTTACAACCGCGGCGATCTTGACGGGCACGCACCGAACCAATAACCACAGGATTTACGATCTCTAGATGAGATGGGTTAAAGGCTAACGCTAAATGGACATTGCCACCTGGCGTTTCAAAATCTGATGAGAAACCTTGGTGATATTTAACGTCACCTGAACCATGAGTATCTGCATGCTTACCCGCAAATTCGTCAAACAGTTCTGCAGGACGCTTACCTAAAATGTTAATGAGTAGGTTTAAGCGGCCACGGTGAGCCATGCCCACAACAATTTCTTTAGTACCCGCTTCACCTGCACGATAAATAATTTCGCGCATCATTGGGACTAGTGCATCACCACCTTCAAGAGAAAAGCGCTTCGCACCAGGAAACTTAGCACCAAGGTATTTTTCCATGCCTTCTGCTGCGTTTAAGCCTTCAAGAATACGCTTCTTAACCGCGTTATCGTATTTGGCTTTACCTAATGTTGGCTCAAGACGTTGTTGGATCCAACGTTTCTCATCGGTGTCAGTGATGTGCATATATTCCGCACCAATCGACCCGCAATAGGTAGATTTTAGTGCATGGATAATGTCAGCAAGCTTCATGGTTTCGCCGCCTAAGGCAAACGAACCCGTATTAAACTCACGCTGCATGTCTTCAGCTGTTAAGCCGTGGTAAGCAGGATCTAACTCTTGAACCGATTCACGCTTCCACAATCCTAATGGATCAAGGTTTGCGTTTTGGTGACCACGGAAACGGTGAGCGTTAATGAGCTGAAGCACTTTAACTTGTTTCGCATCTAGCTCAGGATCGCTAACGCGAGCAGCGCCTTTAAAGCGACTTTCAAGGGCTAAACTACGGAAGTAGTCTCGAACTTTAGAGTGGGCGGCTTCGGGTACTTCAACTGAGGCACCGTTCACGGGCGGGAGATTATCAAAAACAAGCTGCCAATCAGCAGTCACTGATTGAGGATCTTCTTGATAGGCTTCATACATCTCTTCTACGTAGGTCGAGTTAGCACCACTTAAATGTGATGATTCGAGCCAGGCTTTCATGATGCCTTGGTGCATTGTTATTCCTTTCAAACTTGATACACGTGCTAGCCATAAACATAACAGTGAATAAGCAGGGTTATTCACACGTAGTCTGAAATTATCTTAACAAGATAATTGCAGAAGGTCTTACATAAACACACAAAAGAGCCATCCCCATAATGAAGATGACTCTTAATCGAGCTTAACAAATAATATTATTTTGCTCTACTTCGTGCATTAAACAGCTCGCTTAAGCAACATTGACTTAATGTGACCAATCGCTTTTGTTGGGTTTAATCCTTTAGGACAAACATCAACGCAGTTCATGATGCCATGGCAACGGAACACGCTGTAAGCATCATCTAGTTCAGATAAACGCTCTTCAGTGGCCGTGTCGCGGCTGTCAATCAAGAAACGGTAAGCATGTAATAAACCACTTGGTCCGATAAATTTATCAGGGTTCCACCAGAAAGATGGACAAGCAGTAGAACAACATGCACACATGATACATTCATATAAACCATCTAAATGAGCACGCTCTTCAGGTGATTGTAAATGTTCACGAGCTGGTGCCTTTTCATCATTAATCAGATAAGGCTTAATTTTTTCGTATTGCTTGTAGAATTGGGTTAAGTCTACAACCAAATCACGAACAACCGGCATGCCTGGTAAAGGACGGATTTCAATTTTCTTACCTTTTAAGGTAGATAATGGCGTGATACACGCTAAACCGTTTTTACCATTCATATTTAAACCGTCAGAACCACACACACCTTCACGGCATGAACGACGAAACGCAAGCGTTGGGTCTTGTTCTTTCAGTTTAATTAACGCATCTAACACCATCATATCAGAGCCATCAGGCACTTCTAAGGTGTAATCCTTCATGTAAGGCTTGGTATCTACATCAGGATTATAACGATACAATGCAAATGTTAATTTCATCTTTGCAACTCCTGCCTTAGTAGGTACGTTTCTTAGGTGGGAACGCTTCACGTAATTTAGGTGCCATGTTGACATCTCGCTTGCTCATAGCTTTAGTGACAGGGTCAAATAAGCTGTGGCATAACCAGTTGTCGTCATCACGTTCTAAATAATCTTCACGAGAATGCGCGCCGCGGCTTTCAGTACGGAAGTTAGCTGCATATGCAGTCGCTAGCGCCGTTGCCATTAAATTATCGAGCTCTAAACATTCAATACGTTGAGTATTAAATTCTTTTGAGTTATCAGATAACTTGGCATTTTCAAGACGCTTTTGAATTGCTTGAAGCTGTTCTAAACCTTCTGCCATGGCATCACCACTGCGGAAAACAGAGAAATTTAATTGCATACACAATTGAAGATCTTTACGGATAACCGCTGGCTCTTCACCGTCTTTGTTGCTTTCCCAACGATTAAGACGGGCAAGTGATGCATTTATTTCTACGTCAGACGCAGCTTTTGGATCAGGAGTCGCATCTAATGCTTTACCTAAATGCTGACCTGCAGCACGACCAAACACCACTAAATCGAGTAATGAGTTACCACCTAAGCGGTTTGCACCGTGTACAGATACACAAGCAATCTCACCTACAGCAAATAAACCTAATACATCCTGCTCAGAACCATCATCATTCTTACGAATAACCTGACCACTTACCTTAGTCGGTAAGCCACCCATCATATAATGACAAGTTGGTAACACAGGAATTGGACCATCGGCCGGATCGATATGCGCGAATGTACGTGATAATTCACATACACCAGGAAGACGCGCTTCTAAAGTTTCTTTACCTAAATGATCAAGTTTAAGCAAACAGTGAGGACCTAAAGGACCATCTAAACCACGACCTTCACGGATTTCAGTCATCATTGAACGTGCTACCACGTCACGAGATGCTAAATCTTTCGCGTTTGGTGCATAACGTTCCATGAAACGTTCGCCGTCTTTGTTTAAAAGGTATCCACCTTCACCACGACAACCTTCTGTTACCAAAACACCTGCGCCAGCAATACCCGTCGGGTGGAACTGCCACATTTCCATGTCTTGCAACTGAACACCAGCGCGTGCCGCCATACCAACACCATCACCAGTGTTAATGTGAGCATTGGTGGTTGATGCGTAAATACGCCCTGCACCACCAGTGGCTAAAATTGTCGCTTTAGCTTTGAAGTAAACAATTTCACCGGTCTCGATTTCAATTGCAGTACAACCGACAACCACGCCGTCTTCGTTTTTAACGAGATCTAAAGCATACCATTCAGAATATACATCTGTTTTATGCTTAACGTTTTGTTGGTAAAGACAATGAAGCAACGCATGACCTGTACGGTCAGCCGCAGCAGCAGTACGTGCCGCTTGCTCACCACCAAAGTTACGCGATTGACCACCAAAAGGACGCTGATAAATAGTACCATTCTCAAAACGTGAGAATGGTAAACCCATTTGCTCGAGTTCGATAATCGCTTCTGGACCGGTTTGACACATAAACTCAATGGCTTCTTGGTCACCGATAAAATCAGAACCTTTAACCGTATCGTACATGTGCTGTTCCCAATGATCTTCGTGCGCATTACCTAATGCTACGGTGATACCACCTTGAGCAGATACAGTATGTGAACGAGTTGGAAACACTTTTGATAAAAGCGCACAGCTTTTACCTTCTTTAGAAATCTGTAATGCTGCACGCATACCAGCGCCACCAGCGCCGATCACGATTGCATCAAATTCGCGTACTGGAATACTCACTTAAACACCCCACACTATTACAATGCCTGACGCTAAATAACTAAACGCGACCACAACAAAGGTAAACTGTAATACACCACGTAACGCAGTGTGCTTGACATAATCAGTCAACACTTGCCATACACCAATCCAAGCATGGATAAGTAAAGCAATGAGCGTTATTAGGGTAAACACTTTCATTGGTAGTGAACTAAATAAGCCACTCCAAATCTCGAAGGTTAACGGGGCACTACACGCGATAAAGCCTACTAAAAAAATAGTATAACAAGCGAGAATCACAGCGCTTGCGCGTAATAAAATATAGTCATGAACACCACTGCGTCCAAAACTTGCTGCGTTTGTTACCATACCCAAATCCCCGCTATGATTGATAAGACCGCTGCTAATGCAAACGTGGCCTTAGCTGATGCGACACCCGACGTTAACTCTTCCCAACGACCAGTATCCATCACTAAATGGCGAATGCCACCTAATAAGTGATAACCCAACGCGGTTAGAATTCCCCAGAGGATGAACTTCATCACGAAACTATCAAACAAGGATTGTACGCTAGCGAAACCTTCTGCTGATGTTAAAGTTGAATTTAACAACCAAAGAAGAATACCAATAGCAAATAGCATGATGACACCGGAAATGCGGTGTAGGATTGACGCGATCGCTGTTGCAGGAAAGCGAATCGTTTGCAGGTCTAGATGGACAGGTCTTTGCTTTTTCACGTTCTGCTCACTCAGCTCCATTGAGCATTATTTTTGTTATGTGTCTATTTTTTGCTTAATGGACAATGTCGACATTCGGCATAACAGTATTAAACAAAAAACAGACTACTCTCACACATCTTAATCAGTTGAGAAATCACTATTTAGTTCGTAAATTCATCATTTCTAAACTGTGACGTTGGTCTCCCTTAGGGACGCAGGCAAGTATACTCGCGGGAATTGTCAAATACAAACCTCACATTATGCAAAATAAGTTTTTTTAGTAATTTTTTATTCTAATGCAAGCGCAGAGCGGTTTTGCGCGGACATATACCATGGTCTAACAAATTTAAACGCTTATTTAAATTGATCTGTGATCCACATTCACTGTACAGTAATGTCCGCTTAACATGCCGCACTCATAGATAAGAATGACGTAAGGAGAACGGGGTATGGCTGATAATATAGCCAAATTAGAGTTACCAGGAAACGATTCAATCGACCTACCGATCAAAAAAGGTACTGAAGGTTTTGATGTAATCGACATTAGCACACTTGGAAAGAAAGGTTATTTCACCTTTGATCCAGGCTTTTTAGCGACTGCATCTTGCGAGTCAGCAATTACCTATATCGATGGTGATAAAGGCATTTTGTTGCATCGTGGATACCCGATTGAACAGCTAGCAACCGAATCGACCTATTTAGATTTATGCTACTTGCTCCTTTACGGTGAATTACCGTCGAAAGTTGATTACGAACAATTTGTTGCCACAGTGAAAGAACACACTATGGTACATGAGCAAATTGCATTCTTCTTCAGAGGCTTCCGTCGTGACGCACACCCAATGGCAATGCTATGTGGTGTAACCGGTGCATTATCTGCTTTCTATCAAGACTCGCTTGATGTGAACAATCCAAAGCATCGTGAAATTGCAGCTTACCGCCTAGTGTCGAAAATGCCGACAATTGCAGCGATGTGCTACAAGTACTCAACGGGACAACCATTTATTTATCCTCGTAACGATTTAAGTTATGCGGGTAACTTCCTGTCGATGATGTTTGCTACTCCGTGTGAAGAGTACAAAGTCAACCCAGTCGTTGAAAAAGCAATGGAACGTATTTTTGTATTGCATGCTGATCATGAGCAAAATGCATCAACATCTACTGTCCGTTTAGCTGGATCTTCAGGTGCAAATCCATTTGCGTGTATCGCAGCAGGTATTGCTTCGTTATGGGGGCCCGCTCATGGTGGTGCTAACGAAGCTTGCTTAGAAATGTTAGAAGAAATCGGCAGTGTTGATCGCATTCCTGAGTTTATCGCGAAAGCGAAAGACAAAAACGATCCATTCCGTCTAATGGGCTTTGGCCATCGTGTTTATAAGAACTTCGACCCTCGCGCTAAAGTGATGCGTGAAACCTGTCATGAAGTCCTTAAAGAACTTAAAGTGGTTGACCCATTATTAGACGTAGCAATGGAACTTGAGCGTATTGCCCTTGAAGATGAATACTTCATCTCTAAGAAGCTATACCCGAACGTTGATTTCTACTCTGGTATCATCATGAAAGCCATTGGTATCCCTAACGATATGTTCACAGTGTTATTTGCACTGTCACGTACTGTTGGTTGGATTTCACATTGGAAAGAAATGTTAGATCAACCAGGCCATAAAATCAGCCGTCCACGTCAGTTATACACTGGCGAGTCTGCGCGTGATTTTGTGAGCGTTGATAAGCGTTAATCACCTGATTAACCAACTAAAAAAGCGCCGAAAGGCGCTTTTTTGTTATCTAAGTTTGGATGTGACTGATTATTATCGTAGTGAATAAATCAACGTTAAATACCTCTAATGATTGCTAACCTAATTCAGAATAACTCCCCTCTAAATTGCTCTTAGTTAATCTCAACACAACAGTATCACTTGATAAAGACAACTCAACATCAAACTGCAATCATCCAGAAACCTGTTAGATTGGCATTATTATCGGCTGTCAAAGTGGTGTAAATTGCATATAAATTAATGAGGAAGACTGAGCATGTGATGTACCACAGTGATTAAGTATTACCGTACCATCTTCAACAACGGGAACAATTGGCTGTTACAAGACCTTAGCTTCGACACGCGCATTGTATAGGGTATAACACTGAAGCCATAGTTAAAGCAGATGCGTACCTGTAACGCACCGTCATCATCACTCAATCGAACTATAAAAATCAGACGTTTTTAGCTAGGTATGCCTTCATCTACTATTGGCGATGGCACACTTCGTAAGGGAGGATTATGCGTCACTATCGATTTTTGAAAACTCACATTTAAATCAGCCAATGACTCAATGCCAAACTCTTTTAATGCTGACATCAATTGCTCTCCCTTGATATTTTTATCACGCAAATCAATCACAAAGCTTTGTAAGTTTTGCAGTTCCGCCAATATTTTACAGACTTCTTTACTGAGTGGTGCCTGCGCTTCTTTTAACGCATGATAAGCTGCTTCTCTTGCGCTATCTGATGATGAGAAAAGTGTTATTTTTTCATCAAATACCGCGTGTAATTCTGTCTTATATACTGTTAATTTCTCAACAATATCAGAAATCGCAACCTCTTTTTCACTGCTAAACTCCTGCTTGGCCTCTTCTATGCGTTCAAATACTTTTTCTAATCGTTCTTCATAGTCGTTAAAGTCATTCACCACTCGCCATAAATCAGCAACAGATTGTTGTGGGTAATCCGCTTCTTCAATCATGCCAAAAATTTCCATTCGAACCGCATTTACCGCTAACATCGCAGGTTTAATGGCTGCTATCGCAAACACACCTATCACAGCATACAATTGATATTCAGACGTCATGCCAGGCACGTGGCCTGTGACAAAGTAAACAAGACCGGCATTAATAAGATGTGCAACGACGGCAATAGTCGCGGCTTTAATCTTGATTTTTTTTACTCTGACCAAATCATTGGTTAAATCAATACTGTCGGGCTTTTGAGGGTGTGTTGCTCGCCTCTCTAACATAGTTTGAGCATTACGGGCTATAAAGTAGGTGCTACCGATTAATAAGCTAATAGTCGAGACATACCAGAGATAAAGCGTTGCTGAAACCCAGACATGAAACTCAAATTCAGGAACGTCATATTGTTGAGCAAACCATTTAATCAACACGACAAGCAGAAATGTCCCCACAATCCAACCTAACTACTCCTTGATTGTTTGAGTGTAAAATTCGCGTCTAACTTCGCCAAATATATCGTGCATAGTATTCCTTTACGTTGTTGATGGAGTTGATGGCGTTGATGGCGTTGATGGCGTTGATGTTGATTTAGACTAATTTCGGTATAAAATTAGGCGTCAGATATTATAGTGATAAGTTTATTGAGTTAATACTGGTGCTAGACAAAGGGCTGTTTGAAAACCTTTTGTTATCCCGAGTTCAGGTTACTTACACCATCCTTCGACAGTGTCCATATTTATCAATTTTTCTTTGTTTTCAGCTAACCATAAGTCAATCGCTGTTGAAAGTTTGAATTCTGAGCCTGTACCGGGCCAGTAGTAGTTTCCTGTACTATCTATACATAGTGCGACATAAACAGGAGTCGAATTAAAAACGACATCCTCACCTTGCTCGACAAGCATCTCATAAGTTATATTTTTGTGAGATTCTCCTTTATATGTATCAAGAACGTCAGCAAAATAAACCTGCTTTTCTAATCCATCATCTTGGACCGTTACTTCTACTTTAGTGACTTTTATTTTAGCAAGATAATGAACATTTTCGATTGCTTGTATAAAACCGTTTAATTCTGATGAAACGACGCTTTGAGCTATTGCGGAATGTATAACACCGACTAACAAGAATAGGATGACTATTATTTTTTTCATTATGCTTCACTTCCTGCAATCGATGACGTTTGAGTATAAATAGGTAAAGAGGCCGATGATGAATCAAAGTTGGAAGGGACAACAAAATTATCCCATACCTCTTTTTTATACTTAGAAACTTTCACACTATTACTTTGATTACCTCCAAGCATAAACAAATACTGACCATCAACGCTTTGCCCTACAACAAACGCTACGTGTCCACCACCTTGCCTTGATTTGATGCCTATAGCACCGTAAACAGGTTGAGTTATGGGTTTACCAAAATCAATCCACGATTTCGCTCTAAAAGCATTTTTCACGGGTTCAAAATTATTTTGTTTCATCACCCAAGCAACAAAAGAGCCACACCAGGCATTTTGACCACCACTGTCATCAGTTCCCCAAAACTTAGACGCCTTAAAGTATTCTAAAATTTGAGGGTTTGCTTTAGTACCCGCAACTTCGGATTCACCTACCTCATTAATGGCTGTTTTCATCCAGAAAGCATTAGTTACAGGCATGTTTAAAGAGGTATTTACATTAGGAAGCACCGTTACACTTAACAGTTTTTCATTCATCTTTCGATGAGTTCGACCATTAACGTCAATTTTACCGTCTGGTCGCACCATGTTGAGCACTTTACTTTGAAATAGCTTTATCGCAGCAACAGTTTTAGCGCTTTCAGGCCTAGAGCCTAAACGGCCATCAACAATTAATGATTTTGTAGGATGAATGAATTTGAGTAATTTATTTAAAGCCGTTTGTACAGCTTTTACATCGTTTAGATTGTTAACTCCACCCAGCCCGACAGCTTGAGTTATTTTTATTGATGACATCGCAACCTCCTTGTTTTGTATATTTAGAACTAAAAAACTAAGATCATGATTAATCATGACTGTATTAGGTAGTGCCATATATGGCCTTGTTATTATTCCTCACTTTTTATAAGCCCTCAAAAATAAGCGAGAGGAATCTATATCCCTTTTTATTAAGAAAATTAGCATGTCTTGAAATTTGAGATTTAACATTTTCAAAAAAAGGTGATTTAGATACCTCATTGAGATAGCGATTTACAGAATCCCATTCAGGTCCATTTTGATCTTCAAAAAGAAAGCTGTAAGTAAAGCCTCCTCTACTTTTTTGAGCGCAATACGAAGATAAGTTGGCAAGTAAATGGTTAAGATCTTCTTCTGATACCTCCAAGTTATCTAAAAAATTTAAAAAAGACTCATCAAATTCTTTTGAGTTTTCTCTTGACTCTTCAGCATAAACCCTTGCAGCCCCTCCCATTTGAGCACCATGCACATGCCCATCATAATCAGGACTTGATATAAAATATGATCCCTTGCCTCTAAAGAAATCATGGACATTTCCACTCTGTATGGCTTTTTGAAAATTATTATTTATCATTTTATTTTTTTAGAGCCTCTAAATTGTTTGGAAAGTTCATTAATATCATTATTATGAAATATTTTTTCTGAGTTGACTAAAGCAGCTTCGGTAATACCTCCTTTAGTTTTCCCCCCAGGAACCCACTCATTCTTATAAGCTCCTGCCTCTCTGCCTGTGGGCATGTCGTAGGAAACCCTTGAATCATCGGGATCGATTACTATATAAGCAATTTCATCTTTGGAAAGGTCAACCCCTTCACCTAAGCTAAGCTCGTCTCGTAATATGGTCCAATCACCACCTGATGCTTGATACTTTTTAACAATTGAATCCATTTCAGAGCGAAGTCCTCCAAATTTCCTAGGCGGTAGATTTGGATAATCAGGATTTTCCATCCATCCTTGAATCACTATAAAACCGGCACCTTCAATTACAAATTGTTGAATATGAGCATTTATATAAGATTCTGGTAAATAAGAGGATGGATCAGGGCGATTTATCTTATCCATAGCCTCGACTTCTTTTACTTTTCTATAGCTTTCTGCGGCCTCACTACTATTCTTGAAATGCCCTCTTGTGTTTGTCTGAAATACATTCCAACGATTCTCTTTACAACTCAGCCCAAACGGATCCACCCAGTTCACATGGTTAGGCGCATATTGATAATGGTTTATCCCGCCCACTAAGCCAATAGGGTCTTGATGGATGAATCTTGCTTGTTGAGGGCTGTAGTACCTAAAGCGGTTGTAGTGTAAACCAGATTCGTCATCAAAGTATTGGCCTTGAAAACGGATTGGGTTAGTTATCTTGTCTTGCTGACCAGCATCTGCATTTTCAATGTATCTACCTTTAATAGATGTGCTTTCAATTGCCTGGCCGAACACATCTTGCTGGCTTCGCCAAACAATTTGGGTGTTTTCATCAGTCAAGCAAATCGGTGTGCCGAGTTGGTCTAGGTGATAATAATAAACCTGCCCAGCTTTAATGAGTGCGACTGGAGTAAAAGTATCAGGCTGATAAATGTACCAGGTGTATTCACCTAAAGTGCATTCGCCAATCAGCTGGTGATTGTCCCAAATAAAGTCGGTGCGACTGAGTTCAGTAATTTTTGCACTGCGACGACCTAATGCATCATATTCGTATTGGGTCAGCTTGCCATTAACGTTGATTTGCACTAATTGGTTTAAACCATTAAAGCTGCGCTGTTGTTTATCGCCAGTGCCGATTTGGCTGATTTGGTTACCACTGGCGTCATAGCGGTAATCGATGCCCGCCATGCTCATTAAGCGGTCGTTGTTTACTACTACATCATTGAGATTTTTATTCGGTCTTACTGTTTCAGCCGCTTGACTGTTAGCCGCTGCATTATCGCTAACATGATTGTCACTTACAGCCTGGATTTGAATATCACTAGTACGAATAGCCTGTAATGGGTTACCAAAAGCATCCCATTGATATTGCTGACGAGTATTTGATTGACCATCGCCACGATTAGCGTTTTGCTCTGGCAAACTTGAAATACTATTACTGATTAACTGGTTAATTTTGTTATAGCTAAACTGCTTAACTTCTGGTTTGTGGTTAATATGTTCAGAAGATTGACCATCAGTGACGCTAGCTTTACCCTGCTCGATTTCACAGCGTTGCAACTGGTGCTGTTTATCGTATTGATAACGTCTGGACTCAAATAATTGCGTCTCTTTTAGTGCATGTTGCCATGTCTGCTCAATTAATCTTGAATGAGCATCGTAAGCATGAGTGAGCTCAAGCTGATTGCCCTGTATCGTTTTATCCAATAAACCCGATGGCAGATAGTGATAATCCGCTAGCGAGATACTCTGCTTCGATGGACTGTTGTCTGTAAAACTAATGCCACTTAATTGACTGTTTTTATTGTATTGATAATCAATTTGTTGCCCGTCAGGTAACGTTAAGCCACTGCGGTTGCCCGAGTCATCATATTGATAGTCAAGTTGCCATTGGCTTTGTTGTACCTTGTTAATGCGCCCTTGAGCGTCAAGGTGTTGCTGCACTGTTCGATGTTGATTATGGGCGCGGGTAATTTGCCCTATCTGATTATATTGATAAAAGTTCTGGGTGTTAAGTAATGCCGATGTTGCACTGGGCTCAAGTTTTACATGACTACTTTGCTGACAAATTCGTCCCATTGAATCACGCTTGAGCTCAACAAAACGAATATCGCTGTCGTTAACCGCAACTAATTTGTCATTCGCGTCATATTGATAATGTTGCTCACGGCCATCAAAACCAATTAAGGTTTTAGGTTGCTCAGTTGGCGTGTATTCAATGCGGTATTGCGCCCCGTCACTGCGTTCGATGCGATTTAAGTTACGCTCTTTATCGTAAAAAAACTTCAGCCAACTGCCATCGGCAAAGGTTTGTTGGCGCGGTTGGGCTAAACCGTCATAGTCGATAATGTTATCAATGTACTCACTATCGTTACGGAGTTCTTGCTCACCAGCAGCATCAGCCTGTTGGCGCTGGCGAATAATACGTCCAGCATCATCGTATTGATAATAATGACTAATGACTTCTTGAGGCTGGTTTTGTTTATCTTGCGTCTCTTGCGAATAGGATTTACTTTCAACAATTAGGCCTTTAGTGTCACGAATAAATTCGGTCACTAAACCTTGGGGATCGATAGTGGCGTTAACTCGGCCTAATTTGTCATGGCTAAAACGGGTTAATGCATCACCAACTTGCGTTGCCAGTAACTCACCATCTCGGTCCCAATGGTAGCGATGAACAACGCCATTAACATCGACTTTTTGCGTTAACTGCCCTGCATCATTGTATTGATATTGCAATTGACGGCCATCAAAATGTTGCTCAGACAACAGTCGTCCGGTCGCATCGTAGTACCTTTTAGCCACTCGGCCAATTGGATCATGGGTAACGATACGTTGCCCTAAACGATTATATTCAAATCGTGTGGTACCGCCATCGGCTTGAATAACTGCTTGTAATTGACCTTCTGCGTTATAACGATATTGAATGCGATTACCACAGCCATCAATGGTGGCGACTTTACGGCCGACACTGTCGTATTGGTGCTGAATAATAGTGCCATTGGCATTCTGATGCTCTGTTAATAAACCTTGCGAGTTATGAACAAAGCTTTCACGGTGTCCTAATGAGTCAACGCAGCTACTTTTTACCCCTTGAGCAAGGGCGGTATATTCAAAGTGATAATGATAAATATCGTCATCACCCCATTGTTCTACACACTTGGCTAGGTGATCTTGCCCGTCCCAGGCAAAGTGATGGCTAAAGCCTGAGGCGCGGGTGCGGCGTTGTAATAAATACGTGGTGCTTTTTGGGCTGTATTGATGATCGCTATCGGGCGTAATATCTACCGATTTAACTTTAACATAGCTGTAGCGCTCTACTCGACCATAACTGTCAGTGGCGGCAATCAGCGCTTGAGCATCATCGTATTGATAGCTAGCCAACAAATTCTGATGTACTTGTCTTTTACCATCACTGTCTAACATATACGAAGCGACTTTTAATAAATTGCTTTGTGCATTATAAAACAGCAGCACACCACGCTTAGGCCCGCTAGTGATTTGGGCTAAACGGCCATATTGGTCATAGTAAAGTTGAAAATACTGACCTTGATGATTACTAATGGTCTCTAACTGCCAAACATCTTTACCCGCTAGTTTTTTTTGTACGAAGGCCCAATGGCTGTCATCTGGTTTAATTAATACATGGCGGCCATCGGCTTGATGTACCAGTGACCAGCCAGTAGTAAGCTGAATACTGGTTTGTCCGCGCTTAACAGCATCAAAGTGATGCACTCGGCCTTCGTCATCGGTTAATTCAAACCAGTATTTACCCGGTTTTTTAGGACCCACTTTAGGAGGGGCTTGATATTGACTTTCGAGTTGTACACAAAAGTTATGTCGCCAACCGTAACCCATACCAACATTGTTGAGAATTTTGCTCGAACGATACAAACGACGCCACGTTAGCGGCATTAAGCCATTAAGCTCAAAATCAATCAGCGGTAGTATCTCTTCACCACTGAGCATTGACACAGGATCACTGCGGCACTCTTGTTTATCTATACTGACTTCTGTCTGGGTACTGTTAACAACAGTTCCAGATTGCACCGATGCTGAAGTCTGCTTACCTTTACTGGTTGTTGGCGTGCTTTGATTAGTAGACGTTGCCCCAATTGAAGCGGTTTCAGTTGAATGCTGAATCTGTTGCTTAGGCGTTTCTACGTAAACTCGGAGCAAATTACGATCAATAATGTCACAGAGTTTTAGGGTAATATCTCTAGGCCTTAAGGTGACATTTACGCCTGCATTCATCAATAAACTTCGCGCATGGATGAGTGCATTGCGATCTCGGACTATATGAGGCGAAATCTCATTAATAATCGTACCGATATTTTCAGTCTGATCAAATGTGAGTAGCTGAAAACCTCCAGGGGTAGACACACTGGCAGGTGCAATAACGATAAAACGGTTATGACCTTTAAAATAGAAATTACTGACCGTCATGTTCGTTTATGCCTTCTCTATCCATGAGTACATTGCCAAACCTAGATGAAGTTGTTGAGATACTTCAAGTTGTAAGCTGGTTCCAGTGATCTGTTGTTGATGATAACGGTTATAAAGGTGTAAAAAATTGTATAGCCCTGCGACACTGCCAATATCACCGGTAAAATAGTTAGATTGGGTTAATTGGGTGTCTTGATCAATTTTGCCAGCTAATTGTTCATATGCATTTAGCCAGCTTTCTATCGCCGTCGTATGGTTACCGGGTAAATAAAGTTGCGCCAGTACCTCTACACCTTCAACCTGACAAGCACGATCAAACAAGGTTTTTATGGTTTGTGTTTGCTGTACAGTGCTGCATGATTCTTGAAATAAATCGACAAGTTGTAAGCCGTCTGTGGCGAGATTGATACTCGCCATAATAACGGCTTCTGCGGGACACCGGCCACAATCTTGTTGTTGTGAAATAAGCTCATTGTTTTGGCTAAAATGAGCCATATCGATAAACAGACTATCAACGGCTATAAAGGTTGCAGAGGCGTTATCCGCGTCTATTGCCTTTAATGCGCTTAACGCAGATAAAAAACCGGCGCTGCCCATCGAAAAAAAACGACTCTGTGGATGTGCAAAACAATAAGGGAATAACGAATGTATATGCGCAACCCATTCAACCAGTTGCTGTTTGTCTAAATGAGGTAAAATCCAAAAAACAGGTTGATGACAATAAGGCTGAAATAGGGTTTCATTGCTAATCGGTAACTTACACAGCATATCACTCAAACGCGCTAAAACAGACTCGGTTGCAAGACCTTTTGCCATGACCGATGCAACATGTTGCCCGTCAGACAATTGAGAATCAAAGTCGAGCGCTTGCGAGAATGGCAAGTTAATCAAGTGTTGTGGGTCTTCGTATGGACCAACAATCATACTCAATGCCTTTGCATGCATTATCATAAGGCGATCTTCGCACGCTGAGGTGTTATATTGACGACATTTTTAAGTCTAAGCTTATGTAAAAAAGCGACTTTTTGATGAACAGGACTCGAGTTGTTAATGATTTTATCAATACTGGCAACGTTGACTTCTATGCCGTTGATTAACCTGACCTCTGGAATTTTGGGGGCGAGTAACATCCAACGATGTAATAATTTAGCACTATAAAACTGTAAGTACTCACAACGTTCAGCTTCGTCTTCTTCAAATTGCCATTGATAAGGTACAGCTTGATCCAGTTCTGCTCCTAATATGGTTCGCAAAGAACGAAAAGCGATTAATGTTTGAGTTGGCTGCTGCATGGCGCGGGCTAAAAACGGTACAAACTGGCTAAATCCTGAATACCCCATTAACTCAATAACCCGTAAGGTTAAATCGGTATTTTGGCTCATTAAGTTAAACACTTGGGTTACCATCGGTTCGTCTAATGAAGTGATAAACACTTCAAACAGCGCACTATGGCAATAGTCTAGCTCACTAAATAAACGATAAATCTTTAGAGGATCATGGATGTTTATCATCAGCATTTCGAGATACAACGACGTCAGAGTCGAACGTGATGAATGAGGTGTGTCTATACCATCGGTGCGCTTTAACCGCTTGCCTTGATAAATACAAAATAAAATATATTGCTGAATTTGCTCAGGGGTTTTGTTACTTGCCGTAAAGTTAACCTTATCAAACTCAAGTTGACTCGCCATGAATGCAAAAGTTGAACCGCACTGACCCGTGTCAAGTAGATGACTCGCAAACAGTGTTTGAATAATATTAACTTGCTCAAGGACCTGATTTTTAAGGTGGATTTTTAATAATAAAGGCAGAATAACCACTTTATCTATTAGGCTGTAACGCTTATCGGTGACAAAGGCATCAATAATTTCACTGCGATTTTTGGCATTCAGTAATGGCCAGGCAATATCGTTTTTTTGCTGGATCATATTCAAAATGACCAATAGCGATTGAGTGTTATCTTCAACGTTTTTTGGCATACACTGAAACGACGACAACATCACTTGTCGTTGAGCCAATAGAAGATTAAAACTATCAATCAAATTCATTAAACACAATCCTTGTTCATACTAACCAATCATTACAGTAGGATTACCTACTATAATTTTCCCTCCATGTGCGGTGCCATCCCCCATCCTAGCGGCTGGTTTACCATTAATGAGTACAGAACTCGAGCCTGCATTAATGGTATCTGGTGGGCCAACGCAAATTAATTTGTCACCTTTACGCGCGGCAGGTAACGAGCCAATCAGTACATTACCAGAGCCCATGATTATGGGACCGCCAACGTGTGGAACGGGTCCTGGATTGGTTTTAGGACAAAGGTGCATGCATGAAATTGTCGCGGCTGGCATTCCCATCAAATATTCCTTTACTTGTCGTGCTGCAATTAAAGTGAGGCTTACTCGCTATCTAAAGGGATGACTAATAAAGAGCGTTGCTCAAATGCCATCGCAATGGCATTAATCATGTGTGCTTCAGGATGCTGTATCGCAACATAGGTATCGTTATGCAAGTAACAATAAATCAGACTCAGTAACTCTGGTGAGTTTTTCCAGCTGTGTCGATTGACTAAAAATTGCTCACCATAAGTGGCACTCACCCATAACGTTATATTAGGGGGATTGAGCAGTGGATCTTGCGGTTTATCGACGGGCTTACAAATTAAATGTCGATAACCAAATTGACAAGTTATTTCATGACCTCGACAAAATGGCCCTAACAAACCTACTCCAGGGTAACGGCTTAATGACATGGCTAGTTCAACTTAATTTGAGCCGCTTTTAAGGCGATACTGGTTCCATTAACCTTAACGTTAGTCCCTTTAATCGTAATGTTAGTACCCTCAATAGAAATCGAACCGTCGCTGCTCATTTTAATCGATGCACTGCCGGTTTTAATGACTATCTCTTTACCGGCTTCGATATTGAGTACTTTACCCACTTTTAAACTGTCGTTATTGGCGATATCTTCTAATCGGTCGTGACCAATTTTTACGTTATCGTTATTAACGATATCGGTAAATCTGTCATTGCCTATGGTGTCTTTTTGATCGTGCTTAACATTTAGCAGATGATCTTTTTCGGCTTGAAGAAACAGTAACTCTTTGCCTTTTTCATCATCAAAGCGTAACTCATTAAAATTATCTGCCCCGCCATCTTTGGTGCTGTGAGTTTTAATACCAGACTGCGTTTTTTTAGCGGGTAATGCGTATGGCGGCATTAAATCTGCGTTATACACTGCACCACTAATGATAGGCTGATCGGGGTCGCCATTAATGAATTCAACTAAAACTTCTTGACCGACTCGCGGGAAGAAAAATGCGCCCCATTTGTTACCCGCCCAACTTTGAGCGACGCGGATCCAACATGAACTTTTACTGTTAAATTCACCTTCACGATCCCAATGGAATTGCACTTTTACTCGGCCAAATTTATCAATATGTTGCTCATCACCTGGTTCACCTGTCACCACAGCGGTTTGAACACCATTGATTAAGGGTTTACGCAAATGAAGTTGAGGGCGATATGGGGTATTTTTGGGCACACATTCAAAATCGTTTTGATAAACGCTTCCTGATGCCGATTGACTCGCGCCTGATTGATTAGGTTGAGTTGCAGAGGTTCTCAATGAACTCAACACAAAGCTCTTACCTTTATAAGCTACGTTTTCATGATCTTTAAAGGTAAAGAATTTACCTACCATAAAACTACGACAATCACCTTGGCCGCTGCACTTGTTCATGTCTTTCTGTAGCGCTTCAAGCTGGTTATTAGCAAAGGGTTGTGGACGTTTATTAAATTCAGACTCGCCTAAATAGTCATAGACTTCTAATGCATTTTGCTCAGGAAGATGACTGTTACTGTGATTACCTGAAGGATAGAGTTTAGGTTGTTCGTAATCGTAACCTTTTTGAATAAAACCACCGCTGACCATACTCATACCACCTTGCCAGTGTGATATATGCGACTCGGCTAAATGCCCCGAGAAACAGCGAACTTTATCTTCGGCACAAGGTTTATAAGCATTAATGTCATCAGCAAGAACTAACGTGTGAGCACTAAGGCTGTGCTCAAAAAAGAAGAAAATGCCTTCTTGCTGTAATAATCGACATACAAAATCTAAATCAGACTCTAAATACTGTACGCAGTATTCATACTTGGGGTATGAACTGGTTGTTTTGTTTTGAAATTCGACTTTATGCTGACCAAATAAGTCTGTAATGATATCAATGACTGACTTATTTTGAAAAATACGACAATTGCTGCGTTTCTTCATCAATGCCATTTGAGGCACGATAACAGCCTGGTAATCGATATAGTTTTGTGCATCGTCAGAAGCCGCGGTCCGCATTCCTGCAGATTCGAGATGGCTTACTACACCATGAAAATACCTTACCGCACCGTTACTTTCCGCATTACGCAAAGTGACAGAAACACTTTTACCGACAAGACTGTCGAGGCTAATCTGAGTACCAACAGTAAACATCGTCACGCTGATTGAAAATAACTGAGAAATGGCTTCGGTGGCAGTAAAATGCGTTAGGTACAGGGTATCCTTACCTAATGGCGTCGCGATACTGATAATATTATTTTTTTGAGTGGCCTTAAGCATTCCTTGCCTCAGTCTTTAAGAATAAAGATCTTGGGGGAAACAAGTTCCCCCAAGATAAAGATCACAAACAGATTACATTTGTTGACCTTTAACACCGCTGTAGCCATAACGTAGCGCTGCAGTAATGTTATTTTTATCATCAGTTGGCGTAACAGCCATCATCATCTCAGTGTAGCTGATAGTGATGGTCTCTACAGGACGGTCACCATGAACTGAAACGCTGTAGCTTGAAATCATTGCATCAGTTAATTCGATTTGCATGATTTCTTCGATTTTGTCACCTTGCTTAGTGATGTGGAAAACCGCTTTTTTACCTTTACCGATAGTCGCTTCTTTGAAGATGTCAGTAGAAGCATTATCTTGTAATTTAGTAATGGTCACATCACCTAAACGAGTTGCACTTGCTTCACGGTCTTTAGCAGTACCAGTGAAAGAAGTAATCTCACGGCTGATGTTCCAATCGACTGATAACACAGTAATCATGTCTTTGAATTCTTCAGCTGTAGTTTCGCCTTTGATGCCTTCATAGTTTAAATATGTATTCGCTTGCATTAGTAATGCTCCTTTTGCGTAATGTCATCCATTAATGGACAGTTTTATAAGTTCAATAATTTAAACTTAATATTTCAATTTATTAAAAATGCACTTACCAACAAATAATACTCAACTGCATTATCCATTCAAATATAGTGAGTGTCGTAATTAGCGGGAAGATTATATCAAAGCTTTTTTGATAATCAACTATCCCTTGTGATAAATAATATTTTGATTGTTATTAATAATACACATCAAATATAATTAGAACACATCATTTAGGGTATATACCTGATGAGTCCTAACGTATATATTGATGTGTAAAATATAAAACTAATACTTTATAATAGGTATTAGTTTTTTTAATCATTCTATCGCTAAATTTTATATACAAATTCTTCTTTAACGACATTCACTTTTACATTCGCCGTTTTCTTATTGTTAGCCATATTCTGTAATATTTTGATAGAAAGATCCGGCAGCATTGTATTTTGTAAAATATTATGAACATTACGAGCGCCAGAACCTGCATCTTGGCACATAGACACAATTTGACTCACAACGTCATCACTGTAACTAAACTTAGCTTGATAATGGTCAGCAAGACGATGACCTACCCGCTGTAATTGCAGTTTGGTGATCTCGCTCAGCATTTCTTGCGTCAATGGTATGTATGGAATAACGTTCAAACGACCTAGGAAGGCTGGCTTGAAATAACTCAGCAAATCATCTTGAAGAGCCTTACGTAAACCGCTTATCGAAGGCGCAATCTGCTCATCTTCAAACAATGCCATAGTGGTATCGGTTCCCGCATTAGAGGTCATAATGATAATGGTATTTTTAAAATCGATATCACGCCCTTCCCCATCTTTAATCGTGCCTTTATCAAAAACCTGATAAAAAATATCTTGCACGCCTGGGTGAGCTTTCTCCATTTCATCGAGCAAAATAACACTATATGGTTTACGACGTACGGCTTCAGTCAGCACGCCACCTTCACCATAACCAACGTACCCTGGAGGTGACCCTAAAAGTAATGAGACTTTATGTTCTTCTTTAAATTCAGACATGTTGATCACGGTGACATTATCTTCACTGCCGTATACTTGCTCAGCTAATGTTAATGCCGTTTCTGTTTTACCTACACCGCTAGGACCTGCCAGTAGGAACACACCAATTGGACGCTTTTCATCGCCTAGTTGTGCTCGAGATGTCTGCACCGTTTTAGCAATTAAATCTAAAGCATGATCCTGACCAATGACTCGTTTGGCCATAGTGTCTTTTAGGTTTAAAATGGTTTTAATTTCATCATCCTGCATTTTGCCTGCAGGAATACCCGTCCAGTCTGAAATGACTTCAGCAACCAGTTGCTCATCGACTTGCCAATGCACCATTGGGTGCTTATTTGCTGAAAGTTCTGCTTTAAGTTCTGTTAACTGGGCCAGAAGAGGCGCGGTGTCTTCCTTTGAACTTTGAATTTGACTCACTAACTCAGCAATTTGTTGAACTGTGACTAATTCTGCCTGCCATTGAAGCGTTAATGGTGCTAAATCTTTCGTCAATAATTTATGTTTTTTCGTTAACTCAGTTATTGTTTTGTTGTGATCTGTACCCGTTTTTTGCTCACGGGTGAGAATATTGATTTGCGTTTCTAACTGTTGGATTTGTCTTTGTAAAGACTCAACCATACCCGGCATAGAAGCCTGACTCATTGCAACGCGCGCGCAAGCGGTGTCTAACAAACTCACCGCTTTATCTGGCAATTGACGCCCTGTAATATAACGATGCGATAAGTTTACTGCAGCACATAAAGCTTGATCAGAAACCAGAATTTTATGATGTCCTTCCATAACCGGTAACAATCCACGCATCATTCCGATGGCTTGTTCTGGTGAAGGCTCTTCAATTTTGACAACCTGAAAACGACGGGTTAACGCGGCATCTTTTTCAAAAAACTTTTTATATTCAGCCCAAGTCGTCGCAGCGATAGTGCGCAACTCTCCGCGCGCTAAAGCGGGTTTCAGTAAATTAGCAGCATCATTTTGACCCGCTTGACCACCACTGCCTATCATTGTGTGTGCTTCATCAATAAAGAGAACAATAGGTTTAACTGACAGTTTTACTTCATTTATTAAAGCTTTTAAACGGTTTTCGAACTCACCTTTTACGCCTGCACCTGCTTGTAACAAAGCCAAATCAAGCACGTGAATGCGTACATTTTGCAATGCTGCTGGCACTTCTTTCTGGGCAATCTTAAGGGCTAACCCTTCAACAACGGCAGTTTTACCCACACCGGCTTCACCGGTTAAAATAGGGTTGTTTTGGCGACGACGAGTCAAAATATCTATCATCTGTCTTATTTCATTGTCGCGGCCAAGAATAGGGTCAATTTTACCGTTTTCAGCTTGTTCCGTTAGGTTTTGTGTAAATTGATCCAAACTAGGCGTTTTACTTGGTGTAGTTTGCATTGCCTGTGTTTCTTCAATGTCAGTACTTGACACTTTATGCTCTGTCGATTGACGGGCCAACTGTGGCCAAGCATGCCTAAGTTGTGCAGGATCTATTTTTAATAATTGCTTTGCCGAACGAGAGACTAATGAGTTTAATGAATCGTCAGTCAGTAATGTAAAAATCAGGTATGCGCTTCTTATTTCATTATCATTAAATTCAATACTGGTGTTTAACCAGGTTTGGCGCAATAAACTGACAATGTGCGGCGACAAACTGGGTGCAGCACTGTTGCCTGTTTTAAACTTTTCGAGCCCTTGTCTAATATCACTAATGAGTTGATCTTTTTGTACAGAAAAACTCGCCATAACGATATCTAAATCACCAGAGTCACTTTCTAATAAAGCGAGCAGCCAATGTTCAATTTCGACACTAAATTGACTGCGGCTATGGCATACACTGGCAGCAGTTTCTAAAGATTTACGACATGTTGGGTTAAGTTTCCCAACTAATTTACTTAAAGTCATCGCTGACATATTCATAGTCCTTTATTAATTAAATCATTAAACTTTTTGTTTGTTGTGCATGCACGGCTCGGCTCATTAAGCCACAGCCTAATCCCAGTCCTATCGCAGACTTAGACAGTTGAGCGGTAGGTGCATCTTGCTGTTTTATCTCTAAAAATATTTTGTATTTAACAGAATGACCTAAATACCCCGACACCAACGATTTAAGTGATTCATAGCTGGCAGCACCTGGCATAAAGCGGTTTACATTGCTCCCCTCTTTAGGCTTTATATGAATACTGATATTTGAATTGATATCCCAAATACGGCTCCCCATACTGGCATCAACACCCATACGGGCATATTGCCCTTCGGGCATGCTTCTGCTGGCCATCCTCGTTTGCTCTGTTCTAGCTAACGGCTGCCAGCGGCCTTGAAACGACATCACATCAACTTGGCAACCGGTAAAATCGTTGAGCATTCTTCTAAGCGATTCAGCACTAGGCGTTTTGGTATGATGAAAACCGCTGTAGTATCGGTTAAGTGATTTTTTTCCACTTAATAGGCTTAATACATGGGTAAAACTGTCTGCTTTACCTGTTGCTGAAGATTGATAATTAACCGAAAACCGGTATTTTTCCCAAGCACGATAAAACAACGAAATGAGTCGATGGTTAAATAAATCATAAAAATCACGCATTCCAGTATCTTTAAGCCTTAAGCGCTCTAGTAATAGTTCTGTGTAATGCGAGGGTAAAACACCGCTTGGGCCGGTTAGTCCCATAAAAGATACATGCATATCTGCCGTTAATTGTTTATTTTTATTTTGAGTCTTAACCACAACGTCACTGATTGCTTGACCTGGAAAACCAAGGTGTTGATCAGATTTAAAACGCAATAATTCCTGTTGAGGAATAGCGTCATACCCCACCTTATAACCTTGCTCTCTGCCTTGTGCTAATTGCTGTTGAAACTGATAAACCGCTTGATAAAAATCATGCTCGGTAGGTGCTTCAATAATGGCCTGTAACTGCTCATGGATCATATCAGGCATCATAATAACGGCCTTTGGCCAGCACGAGCAGGCCATGTATAAGCAACCGAATTTTGGTCTTTAAAGCGCATACTCAGTCGAGTAAAACTATTTATGGCCGCAAACTGAGCAAAGAAATGATCTAAAACAGTACAAAAGAAAAACACCCCACTACCTGAGTAGTGATCTTTAATAAAGGTAATTTCTATATGACTTCCACTGCAAAAACTGACTCTACCATGTTGATTAACACGTGCTGTATCAGGTTTAACTTCAACAAAATGGATATTCTCAATTAAGTTCTTATTTTCAGGTGAACACTTAAAATCATATAACTTGAGCGTTTCTTTCAAATTGTTGAGGGCATCTTTGCCACTAAAACTGTCAATCGATAAATGGGTAACCAGTTGCCAACGTGACGCGTCACTCAGCGCTGCGCGAACGGGTAATGTCGGCGCAAGTAGACATTTAACATGCTTAATAATATCGGCACGTTCGGGGACAAACATTTTAGGTTCATTGGTACCAAACGGAAGATGTGCAGGTAAATTGCGATTGCTGCATTGCGCCTTAATACTCAGGATCCACGCGCCGTAATCTTCTTCAGCCTTAAAGCCTTTAAAGTTATGATCGACTAACGACAAAAATGATTCAGTGCCAAGTTCAGTATAGCCACCTGACCAACTTGCTGACGCACGTCTCACATGCCAAAACAAGTTACTATGGCCTAAATATTGAGGATGAGACTCACCATAAAATGGCGTAACGTCGACTTTATTGTCTTTAGGGTCATAAGCAATAACGTCTTGAACATTAATAATTTCGGTTACTTCAGAATCAGAATAGCGAGCGGCTAATTTGTATTCGTATTGCGATGCATCAATGCTGACCGGCTCTAATTTTTGTTCAAACAAGTTGATTACCGGTGTGCATCCCAGTAAAAAATGGCTCGCTGTAACCTGTTTTTCTAAGTCTGGTGAACCTTCTTTGAGATAAATATATATTGAGAATTTATCGTCAATGCCTTGCCAGCAATCACCTAGATCATCAATATCAAAAAATAAAAACTTCTCAGGAAAAATAAAGTTCTCAAGTAATAATCGATAACCTGCGCTGCTACGTTGACTGTAAGGTATGACTTGCTGGTCATCTTCAAATCCAACAGATTTTAAATGTCTTTTCGTTAAAAATTTACACACTGTTTGCTTGTCGTTGACTAACGCAAACCCAAGGCTGTGTTCAAATAATAATTGATAAAGCTGGAACGTTTGATGATCTTGGCCGTTTAAGAAAAAGCGTAATTTATTAATACCGAGACTTGGCATGCTGACTTCTTCAAATTCAGCCGCTATATCTAATTTTATAATCGCTTTCGCACGTTCAGGCCATTGTGGCTCTGGAGCATTAAACGGTGCATTTTGAAATTGAACCGCTTGCACTTCAATAGGCCATAATTTCATGTCATAACAGGTTTGAAAATGACAGGTTTTCATCCCCTCAACTTGAGTATCAACTTTGGTTAGACGAGGTAATGTAACTCCGGTTGTTGATAGGTTTTCAGTAGTCACCTTAATCACTGACATCGATGGAATAGGCGCTTGATAGTCAGGATACAACTGGCCTAGTAATGCCTCTGTCAGTTCAGGAAAACTGTCATCAAGTTTCTGTCTAATTTGGGCCGTGAGCAGAGAAAACGCTTCGATTAATCGAGAAACATGCGGGTCTTCAACATGTTCATCACTTAAACGAAGTCGGCCAGCCACTTTAGGGTATTGCTCAGCAAACTCAGCGCCCATATGGCGAATAAAAGCCAGCTCACGGTTGTAATACTCCAACAATTCTTGATTCACAGTATTCCCTCATTAACAATCATCGCTAAATGTACCGGCTCGACCTCAGAGTCAAATGTAATATATTCAGGCTCTGGATCTGCAAATAACAACGCATTTATTTTAAGTCTTAACACTCGATCTAGCGGTTGTTCGTTGTCGACAGCTTCAACCATGACTTCTAAAAACCTAGGTTCAAAACGCTTTATGGTATCGGCAATTTGTTTACACAAAAGTTGACGACCATCCAAACTAGCCACCGGCATCGATGAAAAATCTCGTAGACCATAATTCATCAATGAATGGTCTAGCTCAGTGAGATGCTCTGGCCACGTTTGCCATTGCAACTTAGCATTTAACAGATTCTCTAAATCACGACGCACGTTAGACCTTAATTGGCGTAAATTAAGACCTCTATGACTGTCTTTAACATCTTGCTCATCTGGTGCATCATCTATTAATCGGTCTAAAATCGACGCCATTATAGGTTGCTGGCTTTTACTTAACACCGTGACCTACTGTAAAACTGGAGTCGAAATTTTAGTCATTTGATTAAGCGCAATCGCTTTGTCGTCGGCAAACCACATTTTTAAGCCTTTACCTGTCATGACATCAATGGCTATTTCTTGCCAATCCGTTTCACGGCCTAACTTTTGCGCATCCGTTTCGCTGCCGGCATACACCATCGGAATATGGGCTTCACCGCAAGGTCCGTTTTTAATGCCTAAGTCGACTCTTCGCCACACGGTCTCGAGTAACGATGTAACGGGTTTAATATTGATGTAATCAATTTCAGACAATTGCGCGAGATAGAATTTACCGTCAGTACCAAATATCTCAATAAAACCACCCAATGTATCATCTAGATCTCTGATTTCTTGTATGGTGTTGCCATCAAGCACTAGGCTCACTTGTGGGCGCAATGCTTCAAGGTTAGCTGCACTATCAAGCGTCGCTTGTTGCGACTCTGTCATGGCTAAACGTAACTTCATGAGTGCTTCGACATGTGCATCAGATTCAGAAAATAACTGTGGTACCGCTTTGCCTACGGTAAAATCTTGCCTGGCTTGCTCTGCTCGGATTAATTGACGTAAATTTGATGCACCAATCAGAAAGTCTGGGTGTTTCTGTACTAAAAAATTCAATTGTTTATCAGCACGTTCTAGTTCGCCATTAATGCACAACAATTCAATGTGTTTACTTTTTAGATCAACATTCATTGGGTCGTCTTTTAATTGTGCCTCAACAAATTGAATCACTTCTTGTAGCTGACCATTTTGCAGCATTTGTTCAATCTTTTTCATGGGATACCTTAGGTTAATTTCTTGAAGTCAGTTCCGTGACCAATTTAATACTGGACACCATCTGATCTAATTGAAAATGAGGTTGTAGCTGAATAATTGAATAGAAATGTCCTGGCTTGCCACGCATTTCTTTTACTTGTACTTGCGCATTACGTAAAGGGTATTTACTGCGCACTTCATCAGAAGACACATCCGATGCTGTTGTATATTTGTGTAACCAAAGCTGTAATTCTCGCTGGCATGCTTCTGCAGAATGAAGAGAGCCTATTTTCTCTCTGCCTAACACTTTGATGTAATGGGCAAAGCGAGATACACACAGAATATATTGCAACATTGACGATAACTTAGCGTTGATGTTGTCTTCTGGTAAATCATATTTAGGAGGCTTTTGTACTGAAGCATTACTGTAAAAAACCAAATGCTCACAGCCTAATACGGGAGACAGTGGAATAAATCCTTGATCAGAGAACGCCTTTTCAGCTCGGTCACTGACTAACAAATCAACCGATGGTTTCATGCGTTTACGGTATAAATCGGGTTCATATTGACTCACGGCTAAATCACACACTAAGCCTTTTTTACGAGCTCCAGGCTCTAAACCACGAATATGACCAAACCAACCTGACTCACAAAATGCTCTAATTAATACACCACCAAAAGCATAAGCAGCATTGCCCCATAAATGGTCTTTTTTAGGGTTTTTAATCGACTCTTTAAACTTAAATCCTTCACTGCGACTACCATCATTTAAATAAGGTGATCGCATAAGAATATTAGGCATCGTTAACCCAATAAAACGAGAGTCGTCCATTTTGCGCAATGAATTCCACTTGATGTATTCATGTTGTTCAAATATTTTGCTGATGTTCATATGTGCAGATAAATCAGCAAAGTCATCTGCACCTAATAATGACGGACTCGCAGAGGTGATAAATGGCGCAAATGCAGCCGCTGCAGTACGTGATATTTCTTTTAAAATATCAATATCATTTGTTGTGACACCTGGGCGATTTTTATGGGTGATTTGATAATCACCAATCAATGTGCCAAAAGGTTCACCGCCAGACATGTCATATTCGTTGTTATAAATAAGCTTAAAAAAATCACTTTGATCAAACTCAATCGCACGGTTAATGTCTTTAGACAAAGTAGTCCAGCAGCAATCGAGCATTTTAACTTTTACTTTTTGGTCTTTATCATGCAGATCTTGTTGCTTAACAAGATAAAGTAAACCCCGCCAGCTAGCCTCTAAAGCTTGAAATGCATTGTGATGAATAATGGCGTTGATCTGTTGTTCTATTTGCTTATCAATTCTTTCAATTGCTTTTAACAGAAAAGGTAATACTGATTGTTTGTCGAATTGTGCCAGTGAATGACTCGAGTTTTCGAGCCACAACAATAACGACCTAGTCGAGTCCGACTCCCTTAAGAATCGTTCGACTAAGTGTTTATTTTTTAGTGCCTGTGTGGTCGAAGAAACAGGTTTGTTAACACCTGTTTCTTCTTTGAAAATTTCACTTGTTACAAATGAAATGGTTTCATGCGGCATCGTTTGTTTCTATCCTTGAAAACAAAAGAGAGTCAGTACGCTAGCGCGTGATTACCCTACTTTAGGGATCTTCGCTACTAGACGTAAAGAAGCAGTCAGTTCTTCCATTTGTAACCAAGGACGCAACCATGCAACAGCATTGTATGAACCAGGTTGACCAGGGATTTCTTTCACTTCAACTTTAGCGTCAGCGAGAGGATACTTAGCACGGATTTCTTGTCCACCACCTTCTGATGCGTTAACAAAAGAAAGGATCCAACGGTTTAACCAAGCTTCAACATCTTCGGCTTCCATAAAACTACCGATTTTGTCGCGCGCCATGACTTTTAAATAATGGGCAAAGCGTGACGTCGCCATTAAGTAAGGTAAACGAGCTGAAATAGCTGCGTTTGCAGTTGCATCATGATTGGTCAATATTTTAGGCTTTTGACAAGACTGAGACCCAAAGAACACCGCGTAATCTGTATGCTTATAATGACATAATGGTAAGAAACCTAATTTACTTAGTTCTGCTTCACGTCGATCGGTAATACCAATCTCTGTTGGGCATTTTAAATCTGGGTCGCCATCATCACTGGTAAACACATGCGCAGGTAAACCTTCAACTTTACCACCGCCTTCAGCACCACGAATCGCGGTACAGAAACCGTACTTACTAAATGCTTGGCCCATATTGGTTGCCATAACATAAGCGGCGTTCATCCAGCAGTAATCATCATGATTAGCGACCTTAGAGCGACCTGTTGCGGCATCAATATCGAACTCTTCGTAACAAAACTCTTCAACGGGTTTTGTTGCTGAACCATAAGGCAGACGAGCAAGGACACGAGGCATTGTTAACGTAACAAAACGCGAGTCGTCGCTATCACGGAATGAGCGCCATTGAGTGTATTCTAAAGATTCAAATACTTTTTCAAGATCACGAGGTTTACTCAATTCAGTCCATTCGTCAAAACCAAATAACGATGAGCCAGCAGCCGAAATAAATGGACAGAAGCCTGCAGCGGCTACATTAGACATTAATGATAACGTTTCAACATCTTCAGGGTGATTACTAAATTCATAATCACCCACTAGGCAACCATAAGGTTCTCCACCTGGAGTGCCAAACTCAGATTCATAGATTTTTTTGAACATTTGGCTTTGATCAAACTCAACCGCTTTGCTTAAATCTTTGTGTAAATCTTTTTTAGATAAACTCATTACACGGATTTTTAAGGTTTCGTTAGTTTCAGAATTTTTAACCGTATGATGTAAACCACGCCAGCTACCTTCTAATTTTTGTAGCTCTTCGTTGTGCATAATGGCAGCTAGCTGTTTAGAGATAACTTCATCTAGACGTTCAATCGCTTTGTTAAACGTGACTGTAAGGTTTTTATCCCATTGAACAGTACCTTTAAGCGCTTCTTCCGTTAACGAACGAATGAGTTCTTCTGCACGCGATGAATCGGTTTGCTTTGTTGCTACAATTGCTTGCTCTAAAATAGAAACACTGTGTGTTTGCTCTTCAGATACAGCATCTAATGACGCGGCTTCCATGCTCATTATTCAGCTCCTTTGAGGTTAAGTTCACCTGCTAACTGGTCTAAACTCGTGGTGTTGTTTAACACTTCTTCTAAAATGTTCTCTAAGTTTTCAGAACGATCGACTTTAGTCATCAAATCGCGAAGCTTATTACGGGTTTCCATTAATTTCTTCAATGGCTCAACCTGATTAACAATCGCGGCAGGTTCAAAGTCTTCGATGCTGTTAAATTGCAGAGCCACTTTCATTTCAGAATCGTCGCCCGCTAACGTGTTTGGCACCGAAATATTTAACTGTGGACTCATACGCTTTAACACATCATTAAAATTGTCACGGTCAATTTGTACAAAGCGACGATCTTTTAATGGCTTTAAATCTGTGGTGTTGTGTCCAGTAAAATCACCTGTAACACCAATAACAAAAGGCAATTCTTTTTTTACAACAGTGCCTTCTGTTTCAACATCATAAGTAATATGAACACGCGGTTTTCTTACTCGCTTTAATCTATCATGTACACTCATTTGAACTCCTTTCAATAATATGTTGAGTAATCAACTACAGATTAATCTTCAGTTTTTATTCCAGATAACTTGAAGAAGCCATTCCTCGCTTCACCATCTTGGATTAATTCTTGCAACAACTCAGGTAAACTGAGGTCGCTCCACCGTATGACTTGCTCAATTGCATAAGACATTGGCGAATGTGGTTCAGTCTTTCTAAAAAAGTTAGCGATATTTTCAAGATTATTAATAGCTTGAGCTCTTGAATTAAGTTGCCCATTTACGCCAGACGGCATTGTTTGATTATCTACAACGTCACTATTTGGCTCTTGTGATATCTGCTGCTCTTGTTCAGAGTCTGATTTATTTTTTGCGATTATGGGCGCCGTAATTGAGTTAATTTGTAACTCACACGCTTCTAATGCCTTGCGAATATAGCTTGTTGGTTGCGGCTCACCGTTCATCGCGTCATCCATTGATGCCGATAAACGACTGAATGCTGCTATCGCATTATTGATATCGTGATGTAACTCGATAAAGAAACTGTCTGGGGTTTCTTTGATGCTGTGCTCGACATCTTCAAGTGAGACAGAGCCTGACTCAAATCGCTTTTCTTGTTTATCTTTATCTAATCGGCTTGTATCGAGTGCTTGCTCGTATTGCCACGTTGAAAAAGTCACACTGCCGTCGGTTATTGGGATGGTTCTAATGGGATGTATAAGTGAACCTTCACTTTCAATACCATTTAGGCCAATTAATGGCGCTAATCGTTCTGCTAAATCACTAGGATCGGGAATGGGGTATAAAGAGTCCCAAAAAGTGTCAATAAGCTCAGCAGCAAGCGTGAACCCAAAACTCAGACCTTTAAAACCATGTAATCGACACGCAGACTCAATGAACCAAGCAACATATTCTATGTCTTTCGATTGCTCTTTTAAGATAAGAGGAACTTGTTCAAAAATTGGACGCCATTCCGCCGCAACTGACAACACATCTTCTTCATCAGTCAGTGCTTTACGTTCTTTAGATCGTGCAATATTCCGCACATCCTTAAGGAGGTAATAGGTCGATGTTGGACTAATATCTTCACGCGGATCGACTCCAGTCCCTGCATCATCAGAAATAGGAAGAATTAATTCATCAATGGTTAAATTTTTAAGCTTACTCAATCTAATTCAGTCCCTGAACAAAATGATTAATGCATAATGATAGAAGCATAGCGCATCAAAAACAATACATAACACCGTCTATAATAAAGGTAATATATGGTTTTAATACTGCAACTAATCACAAGTAATAATAATTAACGCGCCAATACACCCTATGTAATTACATCACAATTAATGTTGCTCAATTATAAACAAAGTAAAATTAAACACTCACTTCACATTATTTAACCTGTTTTTTATAGCTAATTAATATTAACCAAAAACAGGGATCGTTTTATCACTATCGTCAATAATGGATATTTTTGCATGTGCATTTTTGACAAGAATACAGGTGACATTATCTCGAGCATTTCTGACTAATGATGCATGCAATAGTGCTAATCCAGAGTCAATAATATTACCGGACTTAATAGTTCGCTCTATTTCGACATCGTTTAACTCTTTGTTGAGGCCATCACTGCAAAGTAAAAAAACATCACCGTCTCTGACCTTGCCAGTGCGATAATCGATGTCTAACTTTGAATCCACACCAACCGCACGAGTAATAACATTGGCTAATGGATGTGACTCAGCCTCTTCTGGTAAAAGTAATCCTTCGTCTACCATGTCATTGACTTGGCTATGGTCTTTGGTAACTTGTTTCATTTGTTG
This sequence comes from Shewanella litoralis, assembly GCF_009828585.1. Taxonomy (GTDB): domain Bacteria; phylum Pseudomonadota; class Gammaproteobacteria; order Enterobacterales; family Shewanellaceae; genus Shewanella; species Shewanella litoralis. Next base: position 46,180 of record NZ_WSRZ01000014.1, read on the forward strand.
GTCGCGTAGCAAATAAATTCTGCTATCACCGACCCAGAGTAAGTGATAATTATCTTGATAAAGCCACAATACCACAACGGTACTGCCAGCTACCTTGCCATCAAATTCTTGCTCACTCATACGTTGCAAAAAACGATTACTGTTTTGCAGTGATTGCTTTAACACATCCAACGTTATCGTGTCGGGTTGCAGATGTTCAACCGCTTGTTGTATACCATCAATCACTAATTGACTTGCGACATCGCCTGCAGCATGGCCGCCCATTCCATCTGCAACAACCCAAACACCGAGATGTGGCAACTCTAAATAAGCATCTTCGTTTATTTCTCTAACCGTTCCACGGTGAGTTAATGCATGACTTAAGTGCACGATGTTTGCTCCTTAATTAACTCGGCAGTATTCCAACCATGCTTTATCCACTGACCATTTAACATCGAAATAAATTGGCTTATTTGTGGTAAGCCTTCTGTAATAATGGTGCATGATTCAACCTCATCGGAGCCTTCTGTCCACCAAATACTGTAGCGGTCAAAGCGTTTTCTGTATTGTTGATCGAGTAATAACAATACATCTGATGAATTGTCGCCCAAAAATACCCAAGACTTTTTGTTTCGATCAAGCGATTCATGTTCTGATAACCGATCACCATTGGCGGCTACGGATAGTGGCTCTTTTAGGATCGTATCAAACCATTTATCAATGACGGTATCATCTTCAAGAACGTGTAATATGCTCTGTTCAAACACCTCAACCCATTGATTGTCTATCCATCCTCTTAACGCTGTTTGAGTATGTAACCCCGCAAGCGTAAAAGGATAATGGCGCCCGACATGATCAACACTAGGAATAACGGTACCGACAACAGCTTCATCACAACACACACCAGAAGATAACGAAAAATGCCATATAGGACTTGTTAAGTAATAATCTAGCCAATCATGCTCAGTTTGTTCTTTACTCACAGCAATAACAGCTTGTAACCAGTCATTCCAATTTTTAAGAAAATCAACATTCAAGTTCTGCTGAATAAAGTCCCCTTTTGAGGGGACTTTCCCACAGTAACCCACTGATGTTAAAGGTTCGCAGGACATCTAAACTTCTCCATATTTGCCATCCAAAATGGATTATTAACACTGTTTGCTGTTAATTTAAGTTCCGCGTTGTAACCTTTAAGGTTGATCACTAATTTGCCATCTTTTTTAGTCTGCGGACGTTTTTTACTTAATTCATCTAACAGCTTGAAAAACGACCACTCACCTTCATATTTTTTATTGATAGAGCGACCACCGTTATGAAACGAAAAAGCAATTCTGGTTTCATTATTGGCTCCAGGTCCAGGCCAAGAAAATAATTCCTTACGAGGTGGGCCATGGCGATATTTAAGTTGTTGTCCATCGATTTCAAACAGGATCATACTGACAGTACTGTCTAACGATTCTGGTTCTAATGAGAAATGGACCTTTGGCTGATTAGAGCCCGGTTCGAAAAAAGCTTCTTTGATAATGTCTGCTCGTTGATACATTTCTAATATATCGGTACGAATACCGATATTATTTTTAAAACGCCAAGGTTTTTTACTGGTATCTACATGCGCTGCAAGATATTGATCCCAAAACTTATCTAATGTGCCGCCATAACCGAAAAACTTACCAAAATCTTTTAATCTCACATTCGATTTAGATTTACGATCAAATGGATATCGACCTGCTATAGCGCTATTAAATTCAGATACCACTTGCGACCGCCAAATACCATTAAAGCGCTGGCTTTGGTTTGATTTAGCAAATGAACGAGTTTTATACGCTACCTCGCCTAACCAATTTTTAATTGGGTGAGGTAAACTCATCAATTGCTCAGACAAACTCTGTCCAAGTTGTGCAAAGCTCTCTTCTGTGGCTTGGTTTACAACATTTGCTTGACCATCAGATTGCATAGCTAATTTGTTATAATTACGATTAAGCGCGCGTAATGTTGTTTGTATTTCATCAACATCAGCTATATCCACTTTTAATAACTCTGCAAAAGCATATTCAACGTCTTTACCCGGTAATTCAGCCGCATCAGACTGTATTGAAGTATCTGGTAATAACCTGTTGAGTTGAGCTTTTTTAGACCTAAATGCAACATCTGTAATATTGCCAGCAACTTCTGTAGCAACTTTTAAATTATTTGAACTAACAGGCACTTTAGTTAAATTCACATTTTTTTGAGCGGCTGTAATAATGGTTTTAATAGGCTGATCAGGACTAGCAAGTGCAGCAGTAACACGCTCAGCCTCCTCACGTGTTGCATATGGCTTAATGGCGATATCACTTAGAAAATCTTCCCAATAGAAAATATAATCTCGGATATACCTTTTCTCTAGCTCTTGAGCGAGCATCGTTTTTGCTTGCTCATCTAGCGTCGCTAAATCATCACCATAAACCCAACTGTCCGCAGTCAGATTTTTAATGATTTTATTTTTTTCAATACTAAAAATACCGTGGAAGCCGTTAAAAGTGTACAGCCCTGGTATGCCTTGATTAAATTGACGTCCACTGACAAACATTAGGCCGTCTAAACTGTCTAAGCTAAGTATGTCGACTAACTTAAAGTCAGGAATACTGCCGTTTGAAAAATCATTTTTTAAACGTTGATATGCTCGTTCGACCAAAGGCAGCATCGTTAAATTAGCCCGAGCAAAATCGACGGTACTACTGTCGTATTTAGCCCCTCGAATACCGAGAGACAATAATGTGTCTATATGCTTGTTTAACTCATCTCTCACTTCGTTATTGACATCACCCTCAAGGTTTCTATCAATGTATGCAGAGAACCATACCTGAACATCGCTTTTGTCATAATGCTCTGGAAAATATAGCATTAAGTACGTTTTCAAAGTCTCATATAAGTAATTAAGGTGCTCGCTATTAGCATCCATTTCTTCACTAAGAATAGATTGCAAAAACGGCATTAAATGAGTTTCAAGTGCGCGATGATAAGCCGCTGTGGCTGGTTGTTTTAACTTGTCACCCTGATACAAGCCTAGTGTATGTGCATCGTCTGGTTTATCCGTTCCAAAACCTACCGGTAAATCACGGATAAGCGTTAAGCCTTTGGTTAATGTGATTACATCAGATTTGGCATTTAATCCACCATTGGTAATGGTTTTATAAGCAGTAATGCCTTGATAAGTATCATCAATTAATTGCCGATTCCAATCGTAACTTTGCCACCAAAAATAACTGGTAAGTAAAGTCACACTCGCCGCTACACCTACCGATACTTTTCGAAGCAATTGGTTTTTATTGGTATGTTTACGATTAGTTGAGGCTAGGTTTTTTTCTGGAAAAATAACATCTTCTAAAAGACGTTTAATAAAATAGCTTCGTTGCTTATTCGTCGCAGACGTTTTTGCTTTACTCTTAATGCCACTCGATAAGTGATTCGACAGATGGTCAATAGGAGTGCCTTCTTGTGTCGCACTCGTTAAATACACTCCGCGAAGTAAAGGTGCTTCTTCATAGGCATTTGGGGCAAATATTTCTTTAAGGAAATCATCAGCAGAGCTTTGCAAAAGTCTAAGTTGCTTCGGGAATTCGTAAATAGCAGCACGGCGCTCTAAATCTCGCTCGTTTTTCAAACGACTATTCAATCGAGCATTTAAATTCAATAATAAATCATGAAATTCTTTATTAAATAAGCTGACGGTATCCGTGGCTTCAGAGTCAACATTTAATGGGAATGTAATACCCCAAATCTGTTCGCAGTCTTCTTTGGTTAAATCGTCAAAAAATTCATTAAATCCTGCGACCAAATCTGATTTTGAAAATAAGACGTACACAGGAAAAGTCATACCAAGCTGATTTTGCAACTCTTGTAAACGTTGCTTAATCGCGCGGGCATGTAAATTTCTTTCTGTCTTCGTTTGATTCAGTAAATCAGACATACCCATACTGATAATGACGCCATTGATAGGTCGGATTGGGCGATATTTTTTTAATAACCCCAAAAAGCCCTGCCATGCACGCGAGTCTTGTTTAATATGACTATCTTGAGTGGTGTAACGACCCGCTGTATCAATCAATACCGCTTTATTGGTAAACCACCAATCACAGTGGCGAGTACCGCCAATGCCTTCAATCATATCAACACCCATTTTTTCTTTTAATGGGTATTCCAAACCAGAATGCTGAATCGCGGTGGTTTTGCCACTGCCTGGCGGACCAATCATGATATACCAAGGTAATTCGTAGATACTCTTATTTTTAGTCAACTTAGTGTTTTTAAGAATATCTAACGCTTGAGTCATTTTATTCTGTAAAACAGTGATTTCACTTTTGGCTAAATCATCGCCCGATATGTTATTGCCATCTTCGCCATTAATTAAGCTATCAACCATCTTTTCACTTTGTTTTCTGTGAGATAATTGTCGCGTAAAATGGATGGTGCCAAAAACAATCACGATAATAAGCAACAAAATAATCCGCGATGCTGCTGATGCTAATGGTTCATGTCCAGCGATAGCCACTAATGGACCGCCGAACCAAATAAGAAGTGATATACACACAAACCCTAAAATAGTAATGACCCATTTAGATTTGAGTGTTTCGACAATTCCTTTGCCGACTGATTTTAAAGACATTGATGCGATTCCTTTATGTCACATTAAAACAATAAGTCGATTTCGATTCGACGATTTAAACCGCGATTGAGATCGCTATCATTAGGTACTCTTGGCTCAGATTCGCCACGCCCTTCAGGCCATAAACGACCACTTAACGATGCGTTATTAGCCAGAACATTAGCAATTGACGTTGCCCGTGCTAATGATAAATGCCAATTAGATGGGTATTTAGACGTAAAAATAGGTTCATCATCGGTGTGACCGGTAATCAAAATTTTACCATCGGTGCTTTCAAGGGTACGCGCAATCTTGGCCAAGATGGCTTCAAAATCAGAACGAGGTTGGGTATTACCAGAAGCAAAGAGTTCGGTCGCACCAATGCGGATCCTTACGCGATCGCTTAACTGCTCTACCTCGAGTAAGTTTTTACCTATTTCGGTTTGCAGTAACTGTTGTAATAAAAGCGCTTCTTCTCGACTAAGTTGTTGTTGTGCTTCAACGGTTTTATCCCATGGCACTATCGAGGTTAACTCTTTGTAAGTTTCTGAAGAATAATGATTAATACTGTAGCTAAACCACATATAGATAAATAGGATTACCACACCAAATAGCGTACCGATAACCCATAAAGGAAACGGTTGTTGGAACGTTAAGTTTGGTACAATATTTTGTCTCCAACCTGGAGATAATTCACGATGAAAGTCGCCTTTACAAGATTGAATAGCTAAATATGTTCGTTCTCGTAATGCTTCAAGCTTTTGGTCGCCTTGCGGCTCAATTCTCATCTTACCGACAAAGCCTAACGTTAAGCATAGATACATTAGCTCAAGCAAATTACACTTTTCTGCAGGGTTACGCAGTGAAGCATCAAGCAAGGTGTAAAAATATTCCCCCCCTAACGTTTCATTATGAAAAGTAGACAATAGACTGTCAGATGCCCAATAACTTTGTTCGCCCCATGGAGTATTTAATACCACTTCATCAATAAAACAGCATAAACAATATCGAGCCGATTTTATGTCATCTGACGCTAAATCAGAATTACGCAGTTGTTGCTCATAATTTTTAATGAGCTCTACACAGTGAACCCGCAATGTATTGACATCATCATGTTGAGTGCTATTTCGTAATTGTGTACAAATCGATAATAGCGTACCGGCATAGTCCACGATCGGGTTTTGCGATAAGCTTAATTGTGAGCGATTCGCTCGATTATCAACACGTTGATCTTGGATCAACGTTTTTTGATTATCATCATCGACTTTGGTTTTAGTACCCGCCATACCTGCCCCTTTCCCTGGACGAGGTTTAACGATGGTTTTATCGTTCACAAAATTATCCTTAATATTTGACGTTTAAATGTTCACAGCCCAAAGCTCAAGTTGAAGATCAGGATAAGCACCTGAAATATGCATAGCTACGCCACCACTTGATTTGAGTTTGACCCAATGGCTATTATTTTTATCCAGTTGGAAGTAGTGATATCCAGCATGATATGGCACTTGTCTTGGTGCAACGGGTAAATTAGAAATACCAATACCTGGTAATTGGTTATTAACCAGTTCACGGATCGATTCAACCGAACCAATTTTGATTTGAGATGGTAACCGTTGACGTAGTTCATCATTGGGGACATTCGCTTTGACAGCCAAAATGAATTCCGCATTGTCGAGCATGCTTTTATCTGCAATCGTCGAGAAATAAACCCCAAATTTAGTTTTCTCTAGCACAAGTTCAGTTGCACTTTGCTCTAAAACACTACTTAACCCATGATTGACAATTACCATGGTATTGCTAAATACATAGGTTAAGTTGTCATGTTGATAAATAGGAAAATTAGGTGGCCGCTTATTAGGGCTACTAAATGTAGATAATTCACCCGAAAAACTAATTAAGGTGCGATATAACAATTCAGGATGAATATGATTAACGACACCGTAATGTTCAAAAATAGGCTGGTATTTATTCAATAATTGCAGCATTAGAAAGTCTGCAATAGAACTAGACGTACCTTGAGATTGGCTTAAACGGCCCGCGATAGCTTCTGCTCGTTGATTAATCATACCGGTAACTTCGGTAGTCACATTCATTAGGGCTTTAATGTGTTCAATACCTGTACAAGCCGGAATGAATTTTTTATCTAAACGAATAACGCCTTCTTCTGACACGTCTATAACACGTCCAATCGCTATCGATACGTATCCAGAACGGTCTTCACTTTGCAGTTTTAAGCGGCAGTCTAGTTTAGCAACTTGGAGTACTTCCATTGCATCAGAACCCACACTCGTATCGACAATGTTGTGATCTTCATAGGTGTAACGGGTAATTTGGTTTTGTTCATATGATGAAATATTTAAGCCATTACTTTTCGCAACAGGCAGAACCAAATACACTAGCTGGTCAAAGGTACCTGCAGGAATACTGATAGCTTTAGGCAATGGACTCTGTTCTGGTAAACACGCTAATGTATTGTCAGGAAATACACAGTCAATTCTATCTAATCCAAATTGTCCAAGCGGTAAAAGGCCATAGTTAACTTCATAGCTCACCACTCCCCACGCTAAAGGATTATTATTGCTCGCGGCACGTGCCTGTTGATGTTGCAGAAAACGTTCTTGCTGTTGCATATGTTGCGGACGAAGAAACATGCCCTCTGTCCATGCTATTGGGCTAAAATCGCTCATAATTTCCCTATTGACTCACAACCATTATTTTTCTGAGTTATAAACTGCTATTTTTTCGATGTTAATAATGACATCGTCATACCCCGTAGGATCGACTGCAACAACCGAACGCCAGCGTGATGAATCAATATCTCGATACGCCACAATGACGCCAACAAAACGGGTATTGTTGCCTAATGTCATCGTGTACTCTCGAGATTCTGACGGTTGTAGTTCCAATTCATCTTTACGAATAAGATCAGGACCAAGAACACTTTCAGCTGATTCATCAAGAGTAAAAAAATCTTGTGTATCAAAGATGGTTCTTGATGATAATTCGAAAATTTTGACGACCACTGGTGAAGGACGATTGTTGATATCTGGATTAATATCGGCACTCGCAATAAACGTCACATCTGTCGATGGTGGCACAACAGCATTGATAGTTTTACAACCGGCAGCGAGTAATAACACACTGATGATTGTGGTTAAATATAGACCAAACTTTAACTTCATTTATTAGCCCTTAATAATTATAACGTTTTGATTTTATTGTCGTATGCTTTAACAAAATCGTCTGATAATGCGGCGGCACTGTCTTGCGAGAATTCAGTGTTAAGATCTGAATGTAAGCTTCTATACACTTTCCATTGCCTGGCCTGTTTCTGTCCAGGTACCAACAACCCGGTAAACGATTGGCTTTGGCTTTTAGTTTCGATTAAATCAGGATCTAATTGATTTAATAACCCACGAATAGCACCTAAAGTACCAGCTGTTAATGCGGTATCATGTTTGCGCCCATCATTAAATGCTTCTGTAATAGCTTGTTGTGATGATAAGAAACTGGCGCTTTTTCTTAAAAATAAATTTTGAAACACATCATCAATATTGGCAGAAAACTTTAAAGGATTATTTTCTCGCTGTTGGAACGTAGTTTGATTAATTCTAAATTCTGTTTTTAGCTTTGATCGCTGGCGTAAGGAGTCCATAAGACCAGTCAACATTAACTGCATACTTTGCCCAAGTTCAAACATCAACTCTTCACTTAGCACACCAGAATAATCTTGCTCATTTATTCCCAATCCTTTAAAAAATGCTTGGCTTAAGCCTGATGGCGTAACGTTTTGGTGACTCACTCGCGATTGAGAAGGCGCCGCGACCGTTTTGGAGATATCAGTATTAATTGTCTCGGTTACTTTTACAGGAGCAATAGTCGCCTGAACCTCTTGAGTAACAGGTTTCATCGGCTCAGAGGCTATAACATTACTGTGTAAATTCTGACCAAAAATATCTTTATCCCATTCTTCTGGGATCGCCACGGGGGGTTGAAAGTGGTCTTGCAAGTCAGCGTTCATTTCGGATAAGCCTGCTGACTGCTGCCTAGATTGCTTTAACAACATAGCAGAATCAAACCCTGCAATATCAGAGTCAAATTCAGAATTAAACATTGATGATGACGTTGATGAAGTCATTTTTTGCGGGGTGATAGACGTCTCTAATTTAGCTGGAATAGCAGCAACTTGAGCATGCTGTATATGACTCGCATCTGCAGTCTGCATCGGTAACTTAGCGCTAATTTCATAATCGCCGAACGTCAGTAAATCATCATGATCTATTTTATGTTCACGGGTTGCACCAAGCGCATCAACAGCACGGTTTACATACAGACCATTCGTTGATAAATCAGCAATATAAAAGCCATCATTGCGTTTGGTAATTTTTGCATGTGTGCCAGAAACCACTTTTTCAGGGTCTGGTAAATACCAATCACATGATTCTGAACGACCCAAAGTTAACGAATCAGTCACTGTTTTAGTTATGATTTGCTCAGGGGATAATCTGTGATAACTCACAATTTCTAGCGATAATTCCATTTTTATTATATCGTCCTTCATCAACTTATAGACTCATCATCAATAGCTTGTCAGTTATAGCCTTTGTACACCATTTAGGCGTTCATACATCTCATTGCCTCGAGCAAATAATTCTCGTGCTGTTTTCAAATATTGTTTTTCTAGATAGATATTCGCTTGACGTAAAAATGAAGCCGCTAAACGCTTATCAAGAGTTTGTAATGGCTTAAAGTCCTCTGGTAAATTTGTTGCAAGATCTCTCACATCTCGATCAAATTTTTGTAAATCTTTAGGATCGTCAATGGCTTCTAATCGCAATGTTAATTGGTCAAAAGTATCTCGGTAATACACTTCAGCAGCCTCATATGGGTAACTCACAGTGATCCCTTTCGCCGTTGAATTGTGATAATCATTCAACGCTTTTACAGCCACTTTTAATTCTGAACCGTATGCAATAAGCGGTTTCGCATCAGGGTAACTGGCAAATATCATTTCACCCGTCGTAATTAATGCACCTATCTGTTTAATATTGTGGCTTTTTAACGCATTATTAAATGTTGTTGCAAACAGCGTATATTCTTCTGTGCTTGCCATATAACGATAATTGGGTTCTACGAAAGCTAAACCATCAACAATAGACTGGATATTATTACTGCCCTCTTCGTTATAACGAGCTTGAGATAATAACAAGCTTAAACGTTCTGACAGAGAATCAATCACAGATTGCTTGCTGCGTTCAGCCTGATTCTTCATTTGTGATAAACGAATCGAATCTGGATAATAACGTTCTACATCCTCAATAACATGTGCGATTTTTTCGTAATCTTGATATAAGCCATTATGACTTTTAGGCAACGAAGCAATACGCTGTTCGACAATATCTAATACTTCTACTTGATGTATTTTTAATAAGCCATTTTTGATTAAGGCATTATCATCAGGAATATCATCTATGCGATCTAATAACCCAGTAGCGGGAATATATTGAAACGCTTCAACTTCATTTTGTGCTTTGCTTGTTTTAGCGACTTTACTTTGCAAGTCATCTAATTGAACTTGATAATATTGTTGAACTTGCACCCCAACAACAGCAATAACGGCACCCGCAGCTATCGCAGTAGGTAAAGGCCAACTTTTGCTGTGAAATTTTTTGTTTATTTGTTCAATCGAAGATGCACGATGGGCTTTTTGAAGTGCTAAGCCTTTCTTCAGCATTGGCCATAGTCGTAAACTAATATGTTTTGGTTTAACCAATTTAGTTTTCGTTAAATCGACTTCATTTGCAGCAATACGCTTGTAAGGATGTTTGCTCGTTAACAACTCATAGCTAATGCATGAGAAAGCAAAAATATCATCGGCAATACATGCATCTTGTCCAGATAACTGTTCATAGCTTGCATAAGCTGGGGTATAACCTGTTAAAGGAGAGTCTTGATCCGCTTCAGCAAAAGCATACTGGTCTTCTCTTTGCTGTAAGTTTTTAGCGACACCAAAATCAAATACTTTGATATTACCTTCACGAGTAAGAAAAATATTTGAAGGCTTTAAATCAGTATGGATTATACCTTGCTTATGAGCATACGACAGTGCCGAAGCTATCTGTTCAATAATCTTTATGGAGCCATTAAAGTTGATCCCCAATGGCTTTGAACGTTTAATAACTTGATCTAATGACTCACCGTCTAACCACTCCATCACCATAAAGTGAAAACCATCATCAGTGTCAACATCATAAACACGAATTATATTAGGGTGAGATAATAGTTGAGTTTGTACGGACTCTTTAATAAGGACTTGTTGGGCTTCAGGAATATTAGATAATTGGGATAATAGTACTTTTATTGCAACAAATGGTTCTGCTACATTTAAAGATTCTAAATAGAGATCTTTGGCTCGGTATATATCGCTCATACCACCATGGCCAATTTTAGATTCAATTAAATATCTGCTTTTGAAACATTTTCCAATCAAATTCACTTTGTTGGTATTAGTTCCAGCATTTTCTAATCCAGCGACGACTGTTTTATCTTCAGTAGACATGTTTGGTGCTTTACTCTTATCCATAAGTACAGGTTAATCCCTTCATATTATCCTAAAGTATGTAAACTATCTTCCTAGTGAATCAAAGTTACCCAGATATGTTGCAGCAAGAACAAGTAAAAAACAACATTTAAAAAGATTCAAAAAACAATTTAATCAAATATGTAAAAATAGCACACCCATTAGTATGTATTGATAACAAAAAACATCACAAAGAATGTTTTACATTAAAAATATAATCTAAAATCATTAAAAAAATGGTTTTTATATTGACCCAATAAAACATTATCGGTAATTTACGCATTCTTTTTAATGGACCACATTTTTAAAGGACTAATATAAATATGAAACGCGTTAACCTTTTATTACCCGCTATCGTTTTACTTGCACTTACGGGCTGTCAAACCGCCCCCGTTGTTGTATCTGAACCCATTAAGACTTTTACAACCTCTCCTGAGTGTATCGAATTTACTTTACAAGCAGAGGATGAAACGATTGTTGGTTTTAGACCTGTGTATTTTGAAGTGAATAGCGATAAGTCATACAGCAAACTTGATACTCACATGACTTGTATTGCGGATTACCTTGCTTTCCATTCTGATAAAGAAATCGATGTACAAGGTTTTACTGATGATAAAGGTACCGTTAAGTACAATAAAGCGTTAGCACAGCGTCGTGCTGATGGTTTAGTCGAATATTTATTATCGCTAGGTACATCTAATGAACAATTAGTGTCTAGTACTAAAGTGATTGAAGATCGTGGTGTTAAACTATCTCGCTCTGAACGCTCTAAAATTCGTCGAGTGAACTTTGCCGTTGCAAGTAAAACGTTGTAAATTACACTGATAAATCATGGTGATACAGCTATATAAATATGGCTTTATTATGGTGATTAATAAAAAGGCTCAGCCTAAGTGAATGTTAAGCTGGGCCTTTTTGTTTTATTCTAATAACTTAAATCAATACTGCTACAGCCATTCGACATACTTATTAACGTTTTAATATTTAAATCATTATCACTAAAGCCACTTGAGTCTGCTTCCACACTAAAATATTGAGTGATTTTTTGTGTTAGCGATTCTTAACCTTACAAACAAAGCAAGTAATATCAGCAGGTTAAAATAAATATCGATCGCACCACCGCTGTAATTAGTTTTGTGTTCGACCTTAGCGATTTTCTCTTCTTTTACTCTCACTTTAAAACGCGCTAATTCATCTTCTAAGTTTTGACTCATATCCGTCACGGCGATATTAAATCCTTCCATCGACTTTTCAGACAATGTTTCGTCTATACCGACAGCAGTAGTGCGTTTTTCGAGCTTGCTTATTCCTGGTGCTCTAAAGAGCATTTTGCGGCTTTTAATATCAAACACTGCAGTATCGACAAAAGTCTGCACTGTGTTTTCATTTCCAGGAATAACGTACATACCAACAATCGTCCAGTACAACAATGCAGCGTTATTTTCTACCGACTGAGTCACTTGATCGTAAGACACCAATGCCATCACATCGACATCGTATAAGCGCCCTACTTGGTCTAATGTAGTAAAGCCTTCACCACCAGCCAGGTACGTGCTGGGAATAACCTCAATTCGGTCAATATAATCGTATTTCATAAATGCTGTTTTGACTTTTTCGAGTAACTCATACTGATCTTTATTATGAATGGCATCACCTTTCCAACCGGCTGATGGGACAAAAGCAATCCCAACATTAACAGGTAAACTCAACACCGGTATTTCTGGACTGTGGGCGGCTTTATCTGTTTTTTCAGGATAAAGGAAATCCATTAAACTGCTTGAAACAGATTGCTTGCCCGTTTGTTGGCTCACTAACATACTGCAAGCCGATAATAGGCTGACAGATGCGACCATAACTAACCATGTTACTCTCATTCAAATTTCCTTTTGTTGTACTTATATCCGTGTATATACCCAATCAAATACTCGTTAATCAGTCGATTAACGGATCTCATTAAAAGTTAATCTTTTTCACTATTTTAACATTGTCATTTTTACTAACCCACCCACAAAAACCAAGCAAACCCCTGTTACATAACAGATAAAACTATTGGCACGCTATGTGCTTTCTATTTGATTATCGACGTTAATTAACATTCGTTACAAATGATAACGTGACGTTTATTAATTAAGGCATAGCATTATGCTCAACCGTCACTTAATTAAAAATATAACACTGGCAGGTACCCCATGGATAGGTTCAACAGCATGAAAAAATTGGCAATCCCACTACTTTGCATTGCAGCATTAAGTGGCTGCAATGGAGAAGCAGAGCAAGCAAAAGAAGAAGAAAAATTTGCTATCCCGGTTGAAACAGCGCTGGTTGAGACGGGTAATGTGTCGTCATTTTATAGCACAACCGCCACACTCGAAGCACCAGAAGAGTCTCATGTTATGAGCCGCATAGCCGGAATCGTTGAGCAAATTAATGTTGAAGAAGGCGATAGAGTCACTAAAGGGCAAGTGCTTGCGGTGATTGATGCTAAACGCCAACGTTACGATTTCAATCGCTCCGAAGCCGAAGTACAAATCATTGAGCAAGAATTAAATCGTTTAAATAAAATGAGCAATAAAGAGTTTATTAGCCAAGATGCCATGGCTAAACTCGAGTTCAACTTACAAGCTGCAAAAGCACAACGCGATCTCGCCGAGCTGCAAGTTAAAGAAAGCCAAATCACCTCACCTATTGATGGTGTGATTGCTGCGCGTCATATCAAACTAGGTAATATGGCTAAAGAGTTTCAGGAACTGTTTTATGTGGTCAATCAAGACCAACTCCATGGGATTTTACATCTACCAGAACAACAATTATCCAGCTTACGCATTGGCCAACATGCCAGCATAGTGCAGCAACATCAAAGTAATAATGAAACCAGTATCGATGCACAAGTATTGCGAATAAGTCCAATTGTTGATGCCCAAAGCGGTACCTTTAAAGTGACATTAGCGGTACCCAATCAAGATGCAGCCTTAAAAGCGGGCATGTTTACTCGCGTCGAGCTTAAATACGACACTCATCAAAATGTATTAACCGTGCCTTACAATGCCCTGATAAACCAGGACAATACTCAAGCCTTGTATGTCATTAAAGACACTAAAGCAGAGCGCCGAGAAGTTAGCCTGGGTTATCGTGAAAACAACACGGTTGAGATTTTATCGGGCGTTAGCGCAGGTGAGCAAATTGTGATCCGCGGCCAGCAAAACCTCAAAGACCAATCCTTGGTAGAAATTATCACCCCACTTAGCTTTGCAGCCATTCGATAACGGAGCAAGATCATGTCAATGATAAATACCTCAGTTAACCGTCCGGTGACTGTATGGATGTTCATGCTTGCCGTAATGCTATTTGGTATGGTTGGATTTTCACGCCTTGCAGTAAAGTTGCTACCCGACTTAAGCTACCCTAGTGTAACCATTCGTACGGCATACGATGGCGCGGCGCCGGTTGAGATTGAACAACTGGTGTCAAAGCCCATAGAAGAAGCGGTCGGTGTGGTAAAAGGCTTGCGTAAAATCAGCTCGATTTCCCGCTCTGGTATGTCTGATGTGGTACTCGAGTTTGAATGGGGCACCAATATGGACATGGCAAGCCTAGAGGTGCGCGAAAAAATCGACACCATTGAGTTGCCGTTAGACATTAATAAACCGCTGTTATTACGCTTTAACCCAAATCTTGATCCCATTATGCGCTTAGCATTTTCAGTGCCCAACGCTGATGCAGAGCAACTTAAACAAATGCGCACCTTTGCCGATGAAGAACTTAAGCGTCGCCTTGAAGCGTTGTCAGGCGTGGCAGCCGTTAGGTTGTCGGGTGGACTCGAGCAAGAAGTGCATATTGAGCTAAATCAGCAAAAACTCAGCCAATTAAACCTCAATGCTGACCAAATTAAACGTCGCATTAATGAAGAAAACATCAATTTATCTGCCGGTAAAGTCATACAAGGTGACAAAGAATACCTCGTCAGAACCTTAAATCAATTCAACTCACTCGAAGAGCTTGGCCAGGTCATTGTTTATCGTAACGAGCAAACCTTAGTGAGATTATCAGACATCGCGGTAATCACAGATGCCTTCAAAGAACGCAGTGACATCACCCGTATTGGTGACATGGAGTCGATTGAACTCGCCATTTATAAAGAAGGTGATGCCAATACGGTTGCTGTCGCTAAAAAGTTGCAAGATGAACTGGCCAAAATCAATGTCGCTGACAATAAAAATCAATTAAAAGTCATCTACGATCAATCTGAATTTATTGAAAGTGCCGTCAATGAAGTCACCTCGGCGGCATTGTTTGGTAGCTTATTGGCCATGTTGGTTATTTATCTGTTTTTACGCGATATTATTGCCACGTTGATTATTTCCATATCTATCCCATTCTCGGTCATTGCCACCTTTAATATGATGTATTTTGCCGATATAAGCTTAAACATTATGTCACTTGGCGGTATTGCGCTGGCTATCGGTTTATTAGTCGATAACGCCATTGTGGTACTGGAGAATATTGACCGTTATAAATCACTCGGAATGAGTAAAGTTGATGCTGCGGTAACCGGCTGTAAAGAAGTTGCTGGGGCTATTTTTGCCTCAACCTTAACTACGCTAGCCGTGTTTTTACCATTAGTGTTTGTTGACGGAATTGCCGGGGCATTATTTGCAGACCAGGCATTAACAGTGACCTTTGCGTTATTGGCTTCATTATTTGTTGCGCTAACCGCCATCCCGATGTTGGCATCTCGCCAAGGATTTACCAGCCTGCCAGAACCGGTCGAAACGCCAAAAGTGGCCAAACCCACTAGCGTTAAAGGCAAAATTGGATATTACCTCTTGGCGATAGTAAAATTTCCATTTGCATTATTATTCAGCTATTTACCCGCAGGATTACTCACCGCGATTATTGTTATCAGTCGATTCGTCAGCAGTATATTGGGATTAATATTAACCCCCATTTGCGCCGCTTTTAATGCTGTTTATCGCCTTGTTGAATCATTTTATTACCGTATTTTACACCATGCGCTGCGTCATCAAGTGCTCACTGTTGTTATCGCGCTGGTAATGACCTTAGCATCGAGCAGCTTGTTGCCAAGGCTTGGCATGGAGCTTATTCCGCCCATGAACCAGGGCGAGTTCTATGTCGAAATATTATTGCCGCCCGGCACCGAAGTCAGTGAGACAGATGCAGTTTTACAACAACTGGCCTTGTCGATTAAAGACCGCGATGATGTAAAACATGCCTACAGCCAGGCTGGTAGCGGCGGATTAATGACATCAGACACTGCACGTGGCGGTGAGAACTGGGGCCGTTTACAAGTAGTATTAGCCGACCATTTAGCCTTTAATGCCGTCAGCCAGGTGCTTCGCAAAACCGCTCGTAATATTCCTGAGCTTGAAGCGCAAATAGAGCACCCTGAACTGTTTAGTTTTAAAACCCCGTTAGAAATTGAGCTTTCGGGCTATGATTTAAGTTTACTTAAGCAAAGTGCTGATCAGCTAGTGAAAGCCTTAGGTGAAAATGACCGCTTTAGCGACATCAACACCACATTGCGAGATGGCCAACCGGAGATCAGTATTCGCTTTGATCATGAACGTTTAGCAGCATTAGGTATGGATGCACCAACGGTCGCTAATCGCATAGCGCAGCGTGTGGGTGGTACTATTGCCAGTCAATTCACGGTTAGAGATCGTAAAGTTGACATTTTAGTGCGCAGCGAATTAGCCGAACGCGACCAAATAAGCGACATAGAATCATTGATTATTAACCCTAATAGCAAGCAGCCTATCCCGCTAAGTGCGATTGCCGCAGTGCATTTACAAATTGGCCCCTCAGCTATTAACCGTATAAGCCAACAACGGGTGGCGATTGTGTCATCAAACTTAGCTTACGGGGATTTAAGTGAAGCAGTGCTCGAAGCGCAACAAATCTTGTCTAAACAGCAACTGCCTAGTTCTATCCAGGCACGTTTTGGTGGGCAGAACGAAGAGATGGAACACTCATTTGACTCGCTTAAAATCGCCTTAGTGTTGGCCATCTTTCTGGTTTACTTAGTAATGGCAAGCCAGTTTGAATCACTATTGCATCCGTTGCTGATTCTGATTGCGGTGCCAATGGCAGTGGCTGGCAGTATTGTCGGGTTATTTATCACCGGGACACACCTAAGTGTGGTGGTGTTTATTGGACTTATTATGCTGGCAGGGATTGTAGTAAATAATGCCATTGTATTGGTTGACCGTATTAACCAGCTGCGCCGTGAAGGCCAGGATAAACTCAGCGCCATTAATGATGCTGCGCAATCGCGTTTACGCCCGATTATGATGACAACCCTCACCACCACACTCGGGTTATTGCCCATGGCGATTGGCATGGGCGATGGCAGTGAAGTGCGAGCCCCCATGGCCATTACCGTCATCTTTGGCTTAAGC
The DNA here is from genome assembly GCF_009828585.1 of Shewanella litoralis. Classification (GTDB taxonomy): domain Bacteria; phylum Pseudomonadota; class Gammaproteobacteria; order Enterobacterales; family Shewanellaceae; genus Shewanella; species Shewanella litoralis. Next base: position 63,779 of record NZ_WSRZ01000014.1, read on the forward strand.
ATGTCAACATTACTGACATTACTGGTTATTCCAGCGCTTTATGCCCTATTTGACCGTAAGCAATATACGGCTAATGACACAGCGATAAATAATGCGGAGACACCAGCATGAATATCACTCAATTAGCAATAAAGCGTCCGGTCACCACCAGCATGTTTTTCTTGGCCATAATGCTCTTTGGCATGGCCGCGAGCCGCATGCTGCCGTTAGAGATGTTTCCAGGCATCGATATTCCACAAATTGTGGTTAATGTGCCTTACAAAGGCTCTAGCCCTGCTGAAGTTGAACGTGACATTACCAAAGTGTTAGAGGAGTCGCTCGCTACCATGAGCGGCATTGAAGAAGTGCGCTCAGACTCAACCCAAGATGGCGCTTTTATTCAGCTTAATATGAAATGGGGTGAAGACGTTGCCACGAAAAGCTTAGAAGCGCGTGAAAAAATCGATTCAGTGCGGCACTTACTGCCGACCGATGTCGAGCGAGTCATGATCCAACAATTTTCGACGGCCGACATGCCCGTGCTGACTATCCGTATATCAAGCGAGCGCGAACTTTCAAACGCATTTGATTTACTCGATAAGCAGTTACGTAAACCACTCGAGCGCGTCGATGGGGTGTCTAAAGTTACCCTGTATGGTGTAGAACAAAAACAAATTGAAATTAGATTAAATGCCGACAAACTCGCATCGTCTGGGATCAACAGCCTCGATTTACGCACCCGTTTATTATCCGAAAACTTTGTCATTAGCGCCGGTACCATTCGCACCAATTCACAGGTGTATCAGGTGACACCAAAAGGTGAATTTACCAGCCTAGACGACATCAATGCACTGGTGATTGTGCCAGGGGTTCACTTACAAGACATCGCAACGGTCAGTTACGCCTTGCCAGAAAAAATAGAAGGCCGCCATTTAGATCAAAAATATGCTGTAGGAATTGATGTATTTAAAGAATCGGGCGCTAACCTTGTTGAAGTGTCTGATCGGGTGCTTAAGGTCATCGAGCAGGTTAAACAAGACCAGCAATTTAATGGTATTAAGCTGTTTATCATGGAAGACCAGGCTTACGGCGTTAAATCATCTCTTAAGGATTTATTGTTGTCTGGCTTAATGGGCGCGGTATTATCATTTGGGGTGTTGTATTTGTTTTTACGCAATCTCAAAATGACTTTAGTCGTTGTATCATCTGTGCCGATTTCGTTATGCATGACCTTGGCCGGAATGTACTTTTTAGGCTACAGCCTGAATATTTTGTCCATGATGGGTCTGTTATTAGCCGTCGGCATGCTGATTGATAATGCCGTGGTAGTCACTGAAAGTGTACTGCAAGAAAAGCAAGCCGCGCATATCGATGATACCTGCCAAATAAAAGCCAATCAGCTGGCAGTACTAACAGGCGTTGAAAAAGTCTCACTGGCGATATTGGCGGGCACACTCACCACTGCAATCGTATTTCTACCCAATATTTTTGGCGTTAAAGTCCAGCTGACCATCTTTTTAGAACACGTTGCCGTGGCTATTTGCATCTCGTTAGCCGCCTCTTTATTAGTGGCTAAAACGCTTATTCCACTGATGCTTAATCGGTTTCACTTTGAGGTTGAGCCCGTTAATGACCACAACCGTTTAGGGCTGTTTTATCAACGCAGCTTAACCTGGATATTAACCCGCCCTAAACGTTCTGGTGTGATTGCTATCGCGCTACTCATTTCAACTGCCCTGCCGTTAAGCCTAGTGCAACAAGACCAGGGTGATGGTGAAGGCAATGATCGCTTATACATCAACTATCAATTAGAAGGTCGGCATAATTTGGCGGTGACCGAAGCGATGATTAATCGTATGGAGGATTACCTCTACAGCAACAAAGACACCTTTTATATCGACGCGGTATACAGTTATTACGCGCCACACGATGCGCAATCAACCATTTTACTAAAAAAAGATATTCCAATAGAAATGAGCGAGTTGAAAAAGATGATCCGCGAGGGGTTTCCTAAGTTTTCAATCGCCACTCCCCAGTTTGGTTGGGGCAATGAAAATAGCGGAATAAGGGTCACATTAACAGGCCGCTCTACCACCGAGCTTATTCGCCTCAGCGAACAAGTCTTGCCGTTATTAAGTAACATTGATGGCCTTGTTGATGTGAGATCAGAAGTCAACGGAGCACAACAAGAAGTGATTGTGGTGATAGATCGTGAAATGGCTGCAAGGCTTGATCTGACCTTAAGCGATATCGCCTCAAACATTGCAATCGCCCTTAGAGGGTCACCTTTACGTTCATTTAGGCATGACCCAAGCGGTGAACTTCGTATTGAGCTGGCTTATGATAAAAGTTGGCAAAACTCGCTTGAAAAACTCAAACAATTGCCGATTATTCGCCAGGGTGACCGTGTTTATACTCTCGACAGTTTAGCCACAGCCACGGTAGTGCCACGCTTTGACACCATCAGGCACTTTAATCGCCAAACTGCACTGTCGATTGGCGCTAACCTCGATGATTTCACCACAGAAGAAGCACAAGAGAAAATCACCCAAGTCATGGATTCGGTGAATTTTCCTTACGGATATGGCTATTCACTACGTGGTGGTTTTGAACGTCAAGATGAAGACCAATCTATCATGGCAGTGAACATGATTTTAGCTATCGCGATGATTTATATCGTCATGGCGGCATTGTTTGAATCATTATTGCTACCCACCGCCATTATCACCTCGATAATGTTTTCCATTACTGGGGTATTTTGGGCTTTGTGGTTAACGGGCACGCCGATGTCGGTCATGGCTATGATTGGTATCTTGATTTTAATGGGTATTGTGGTCAATAACGGTATTGTATTGGTGGATCAAATTAATCAAATGACACCGGATTTAGACAAACTCAGCGATACCATTATTAGCGTGTGTATTACCCGTTTACGTCCGGTATTAATGACGGTAGCGACAACCGTACTGGGCTTAGTACCATTGGCCATGGGCGATACTCAAATCGGTGGCGGCGGCCCACCCTATTCACCAATGGCCATTGCCATTATCGGCGGACTCACCTTCTCCACTGTCACCAGCTTATATTTAGTGCCTTTGTGTTATCAAGCACTATATTTAGTTCGCCATAAGGCTGCGATTAGATTGGGTTTAGCCAACAATTTTGCCCAAAAGGTGTTACCTTGGACCCGATAAGATTTTTAATAACAAGCTTGCAACCTAAAAGTGATCAACCAGGCCAGAGCATCAGTATTAATATGGTTGATTACCGGTTATCCAGCACAAATAAAGGGACAAATATGAAACAGAGATTTCAAACAAAGATGATTAAACTAAGTGCATTGGCCATATTGGCGATCAGTAGCAGTGCAATAGCCGATGACAGCATGAGCGATGTCAACATCACCTCAAAAAAGCTGAATGACAATACCTATATGTTTATGGGTGCTGGCGGTAACATTGGCGTGTCAGCGGGAAGCGACGGTATTTTGATTATTGATGATCAGTTCGCCCCATTGGCCGATAAAATTTCAGCCTCATTAAATGAGATACAAGCTGGAGCACCTAAATACATTGTTAATACCCATTACCATGGCGATCACACTGGTGGTAATGCACACTTTGGCGCTACGGGTACCATTTTAGCTCACCACAATGTATTAAAACGATTACGTGAAGACAGCAAAACCCCAAAATCAGCCTTACCGGTCATTACCTTTGCTGAAAACATCTCGATTCATTTTAATCAAGATACCCTAGAAGTGATTCACCTAGGTCCTGGCCATACCGATGGTGACAGTGTCGTCATGTGGCAAAAAGCCAACATTATCCACATGGGCGACTTGTATTTTAAAGACCGCTTTCCTTACATAGACCTAAAAGGTGGCGGTTCAGTAATAGGGTATCGTGACAATGTCAGCGCAATTTTAGATAAACTCGATAATAAGGTGCAGGTGATCCCAGGCCATGGTGAACTAGCAACCCGTAATGAATTATTGAAATTTAAGCATATGCTTGATGATTGTATTAATTGGATGCGCGGCGAAATTGAAATGGGTCACGACCTGGCTAAAATCAAACAACAAGGCGTCCCAAAAGAGTATAAAGATTGGGGATGGCAGTTTATCTCAGCAGAAAAATGGATAGACACCTTGTATGAAGATCTCAGTCCAAAAGCTGACGAGTAATAACTGACGTTCTATTTGTGACTTACAGTCAATGAATAAGAGCCACTGAATAACTATCGATAAAACGCTTACTGATTAACAACACTAAGCAACAACACTAAATACCCAAACTAAATCTCAATAGTGGTATAAAATCGAAAAAGCTTGCCCATCAGCAAGCTTTTTTTGTTTTAGTCTCGCACGGTAATCTATCTTGTTGCCTAAAATGCCAAAGCACCCAATACACGGGTTTTAAATCTTTGCCACCAGCATAGCGAAACGACCAAGCAAAATAATACAACCATTGCCAAGACGCTAAAAATTGTTTAGCTTTTTGCCATATCGCCTCGCCCCCTGCGCAGCGATAAGCGTCAATAGCGTGAGAAATCAACGCATTTCGAGGGCCAATATAGCGATACAAGCTGTGAATAAACACCAGCAAATCTCTCACTTGTTGCGATACTATCGATTTGTCCTGTTGATGTGCTTCAAAATCAATGAACTTGACCTCGCCATCTTGCCAACTGATGTCACGCAGAGCCGGACGACCGTGTGAAAAATGCATAGCGTGCAACCTTGCCAAGGCAATTGCGACATCATTAAGAATGTTGGGCCAGAGGGCTGCTTTATCATGGGCAAGCAATTCTTTAATGGTTGCGCCCGCATCTTCAATCACCATATAACCATCACCGACTTCAACCACCGCAGGCACAGGTGCGCCATGCTTAGCCAACTCAGTGAGTACGTCTATTTCTTTGTGTAATGCGTGTGTTGAATTTTGTTTAAGCAAACGCATAGCGCCTGCGAGTTTCTCTACTTGCTTAAGCCAATAACGTTTGCCTTGAAACTCAAACGAGACCACTCGCTCACCGCGATGTTCACGAATGACTTCAGCAACTAATTGTTGAAAACCTTCATGTTCAGCCATAAGACTACCTAGTCAAAAACACGTGTATTACTGATAGGTAAATTATCTGCCTCACTGATAATAAGTTCAATTAAACCAATGGTTTTTATTGTTATTAGATATGCATTTAGCGTTTTACCTTCACTTTTTCTATAGCGTGTTAACATTCCAAATACATCGATAACATCCGTTACGGAATTCAGTAAAGTTTGAAACACGGGCATAAAAAAACGCCCCGAAGGACGTTTAAAGCACCATATCACGATTTACGTGTTTACGGTTTATTCAGCAACCCAAGGTGTCGCACGGTTTTCTAACAGCACCGGGATACCTTCTGTAATAGGGTAAGCTAACTTATCAAACTTACAGATCAATTGTTGTGCTGTTTTGTCGTATTCCAACTTACCTTTACATACAGGGCAAGCCACAATTTCGAGTAGTTTTTTATCAAATGCCATGAGACAGTCCTTTTTTAGTTTGAGCCACTTGCTGTAATTGGCTCAACAATGCGTGATCAAATTCTGGGGTAAGCTTCGCATTTACCGGTAAATACCACCAGTGACTTTCAGCAAAATCGCGACATTTAACCGCATCTTTTTCTGTCATCACTAATGGGTGTGTTTTAGACAATGTATGCAGTTGCGCGGAGTCAAATGCCTGGTGGTCAGTAAACTCAACCGCATTCGCTATTTTATAACCTAATTGGCTCAGGGTATTAAAAAAGCGTTGCGGATTACCGATAGCAGCCATAGCAACTACAGCCTGCTGTGAGTCAAACTGTTGAGTCAAAGTATTATCAACCTGGATTAACGGTGCGGGCGTTAAACTCATCAGCACTTCATTGGTATAGGCTGGACCACCGTTATTAATCACAAAATCAACACTGTTTAAACGCCATAGCCCTTCACGTAACGGCCCAGCTGGGATAAGACATTGATTACCATATCGACGCTCGCCATCAACTAAGGCGATTTCAATATCGCGGGCTAACGCATAATGCTGTAAGCCGTCATCACTGATAATCACATCAATATCATTATTGGCTAACAACATATGGGCAGCATCGACACGTTTCGCGCCAACCACCATGGGCACCTGAGTGCGAGCCACTATCATGGCAGGTTCATCACCAACCTCAGTGGCTTTAGCCCCCGCATTAACCGCTAGGCAACCTGGTATATCAACGCCATATCCACGGCTAATCACGCCAGGGGTATAACCTTGTTGGCGCAGCAATTCAATCAGGTAAATCACAGTAGGTGTTTTACCACTGCCACCAGCGGTAATATTGCCCACCACAATGACAGGCACAGGCAATGTGGTAGCGTGCTCAATACCCAGATTGAACAAAGTTCGTCTTAGCATGGATATCACACCAAACAACCAGGACAGTGGCAATAATAACCATTTAGCCCAATGATGCTGATACCAAATACGATGGATTAATTGCTGCATTCCACCGAACCCTTACTGACTAAACTGCATCTTGTACAAATTCGCGTAAATGCCCTCTTGGGCAATCAGTTCATTGTGATTACCGCGCTCCACAATTTGCCCTTGATCAATGACCAAAATCTCATCGGCACTTTCAATGGTCGATAAACGGTGGGCAATCACAATTGAGGTACGATTATGGCGCAAATTATCTAAGCCTTTTTGAATGGCTTTTTCAGATTCGGTGTCTAATGCTGAGGTTGCTTCATCTAAAATCAGCACTGGCGCATCACGAAGCATGGCTCGTGCAATGGCAATACGTTGACGTTGACCACCAGAAAGTAACACGCCGTTTTCGCCGACTGGTGTATCAAGTCCATCCGGTAAGGTGTTAATAAACTCCATGGCATAAGCAAGTTCTGCTGCGCGTACGATTTGTTCGCGGCTCACTTCACCTGGGTAGGCATAAGCAATATTGTTCGCAAAGGTGTCATTAAATAACGTCACTTGCTGTGACACTAATGCCACCTGATTACGCAAAGATTTGAGCTGATAGTCATAAATACTGGTGTCATCTAGGGTGATATCTCCCTCACTCAAGCCACCATAAAAACGGGTTATCAAACTGGCAATCGTTGATTTTCCAGAGCCAGAACGGCCAACTAACGCCACGGTTTTACCCGGTTGCACTTCAAAGTTAATGCCATTAAGTGCCGGTTTTGCTTGTTCTGGGTAGGCAAAAGTTACATTATCAAAACGCAACTTTCCTTTAACTCTATCAATAGAAAACGGGCCATTATCGGGTTCAGGCGCGGTGTCTAATAATTCAAATACTGTGGTACACGCTGCAATACCACGCTGAAACTCAGCATTCACACGGGTTAAGTTTTTAATCGGCTGTAACATGGCTAGCATGGCGCCTAAAATAGCCGCAAACGTACCCGCGGTTAAATCAGTTTTCATGCTGTCCCAAGTCGCGGCATACAATACAAATGCCAACGCAAACGACCCTATCACCATAATCAATGGCTGACTCACCGCCTGAGCAACGGCGAGTTTCATATTTTGATAACGGTTACGATCATTGACGTGGAAAAAACGGTCTACTTCAGTTTTCTGACCACCGAACACCAACACGTTTTTATGGCCTTTAATCATTTGCTCAGTGGTTGCGGTAACACCGCCCATTGCTGATTGAATTTGCTTAGAGACTTTACGAAAGCGACGACTCACAACGCTTATCACGATACCGATAATCGGCCCTATTACTAAAATACACAGTGACAGTTTCCACGAGTAATAGAACATAATCGCCAACATACCCACTGCGGTCATACTGTCGCGCACGATAGAAATAAGCGCGCTGCCAGATGCTCTAGCTATTTGCTCGGTGTCAAAGGTCACTCGAGAGATTAAATTACCGCTATTTTCACGGTCAATGTAGCTCACTGGTAATCGTAAATAGTGCTCAAACACTTGCTGACGCATGTCCATAATCAGTTGTGCACTGATAAATGACACACAGTAGGTCGATACAAAGTTAGCAACCCCACGCAAGGTGAACATTAAAATGACCACAATTGGCGCCATAAACATAATGTCATTATCGGCATTAAAACCACCGTGAGTCGGCACATCGACGCCAGCAACAACCGAAGGCGTTTGGCTAAATCCCTCATCAATAAACGGCTTAATAAAGGCAATAAAAGCGGCGTCGACGGCACCATAGGTCAGTAGCGCAAGCACTGCCATAATAAACATGGTTTTCATTGGCGCGACATAAGTCATTAGGCGTTTAAAAACGACCCACATTTCATTTTTTTCATTCGAAGTTGATGCAGACATTGAATCCAATACTTAACTAGCAAACATGAGGCGTATTCTACTCTGCTTTAAGTGACTCACCAAATTTAAACAATTGATTGTACCAAAATGGCGCTAATTGTTGGCGGTAAGTGGCTATTTTGTAGCCTTTTTCTGTGAAGCTTAGGCTTATTTGCCCTTGATGCCCGGTATGCAAGGTGGATATCCCGCGGTCTTGATATCGTGCCATGACATCGTTTTTAGGAAAGCCATACTGATTAGCAAAACCTGCGGTGACAATGGCAACTTGAGGTTGTACCGCAGCAATAAAAGCGGGAGTTGACGAGGTGCGACTTCCATGGTGAGGCACTAATAATACCTCTACTGCCAATGTTACATCTGCTTTTAGCAGTGCTCGCTCACGTGGCGCCTCAATATCTCCGGTCAACAGCACAGCACTCTTGCCATCATCTAAACGCATGACACAAGATTGATCATTGTCATTATCGCTTTGCAGAGTATTGTCGATAAATTGTAACTCAATACCCTGCCACCAAAGCTTACCACGACATGTCTGATTGGCTGGACGCTTGGCGTAAGGCTTTACGTTAAAATCTGCAATAATCTTGCTGTTTGGATAAGTTTGAGATAACAGCGATAAACCACCAACATGGTCGTTATCAGCATGGCTCACCACAATATAATCGATACGAGTGACCCCTTTGGCCGCAATAAACGGCACGATAGCGCGTGCGGCATAGCTAAAGTCACCGTATGCCGCGCCAGTATCATAAATTACTCCATGTTGACCTTGTTGCAGAACGACCGCCATGCCCTGAGCCACATCAAGCACATGCATTTGCCAATGCGGCGCAGCGTTAGGTTGATGACCAACATGCAATTCATGCCGACTCACCGCGTAAGTTTGTAACACGATGGGCAGACATAGTAACATCGCAACGCCATACCATGTCCACGTTGTATAACGGCTGCTATAGCGGCGGTAATACAGTAATCCAAGTGCGATGCATAAAAACACAATAGCGATAATCCACTGCTCGGTGATCTTAACCAGACTCAATGGCAAATGATCGCTTATTGATAACAACCACACAAATGGAGCCAAACTGAGATTGGCAAGGTAAAAAAGCACCTCTCCGCCCCCATTTATCATCGCAGGCTCAAGGGTCAATACACGCAAAACAACAAACATGGCTAACCACAGGCAAAAACTTAACATCGCCACGGGGATAACCACCACACTAAACCAAGGTACAAACAATAAATTGAGCCATATACTGTGTGGTGACATAGTGCCAAACAACACGGCCTGCAATAACCCTAGGCCTATTGCTAAACGCCATTGAATAGCCCACAAGACTTTAATGCCAAGTACAGCTTTATGATAAAAACGTTTAAGTGTTGTGCTTACACGAACAAAAATGGCTTGCGGCTTATCTTGCAAGTGAGCCAAGTTAGGCTCGGCTTCGATACGCTCTGGTTTAACGGCCAATAATATTATGCTTAATGCCAAAAATGATAACCAAAAGCCCGCACTTAACATGGCAAATGGATCAAGCAATAACACGATACATAATGCATACAGTAAACGGTCCCAGCTATTGCTGTATTGTTTGACCACAGTAAAAATGACCAATAGCAACATCATCAACAGCGCACGCTGAGTTGCCACAGCAAAGCCAGACAAATAACCGTAGCCAAGGGTAATCCCCGCCGCAATAAGGATTATGCCTACGCCATAGCCCCGATGTTGAGAGGCAACAAACAGGCGTGACAGCAAGATTAACAGTCCATAAAACAGGCCGAATACGACCGATAAATGTAATCCAGAAATTGCCACCAAATGCCCAGCACCTGTTTGCCGTAGCTGTTGCCAACGTTGTTCGCTTAATTGGCTTTTATCACCAAAAATCAGAGCACGTAAAATTTCGCCTTCTGTCAGTTTTGCTAAAACCGGTAAAGTGATATCAATAATTTCTTGCCTGATACTAGAAGCATGACTGAGTAACTCAGCCTGTTTAACCCGCCCTTTCGCTGTAATATGCCGACTAATAAGATGCTTTTGTTGATTAAAGCCCCCCTGATTTTGAATGCTGCTGATGCCTTTCATTCTGGCACTAAACTGCCAAATTTGTCCTAGTTCAATTTTCGCTGGCTTTTGCCAAGTTAATCGGTAATATCGCTGCACATTAGAGGATACTATGGTCTCAAAGAACGATAGGTTTTGTCGTTGTGGTATAACCCGCACATCGAAACTTATCCAGTCGCTGTTTTGACTCACAAGTGTTACTATCTGCGCCGTAAATTGAATTTGTTGGGGTTTTTCAGCATTTTGGTGCAAATAAAGACATTTAAAAAACGCACTGAGCCACAGAACGGCAAAAAAGATCCCCGCAAAAAAAGGGGCTTTTTTAAGGCAGAACAACACCAACAAGCACAAGATAGGCAAACACCAGATGGGTGCCAGCGATGGCCATAACATCGCTGATAAAGAACAGGCACAAAAGCCATAGATAAATCGATTCATAGTGAATGAGTTAAGACATTAATCGACAAATATGCCAAAAAAATTAATACAAAGGTTTATGCCAAAACCAGAAACACTCCGTGAGCACAAGTATTTACGGATGTTTGGCAAATTATTACACAAGCCAAATTTATGGGCTCTTAATCGAAAATCAGCACCTGGTGCGTTTGCTGTAGGCTTGTTTGTGGCTTGGATCCCCATGCCATTTCAAATGGTCGTGGCAGCAGGTTTTGCCATTTTATTTAACGTCAATTTACCTGTCGCGGTTGCACTTGTGTGGATAACCAATCCATTAACTATGCCCATTATGTTTTATGGCGCGTATTTGTTAGGGACTAAAATCCTTGGCCATAAAGCACAAGCATTTCAATTTGAAGCCACTTGGGCGTGGATTGAAGCCTCAGTGTCAACCATCGGCCCGCCCTTCCTGGTGGGTTGCTTAGCATTAGCGATTATTTCTGCGCTGATCGGTTTTGTGGTAATAAAAAGCATGTGGCGCTATTCGATTTTGTTTAAATGGCAAAAGCGTAAAGGTGAATAATGTGACACAAAATCACGAGATCAAAAAAGGCCACAATGAATATTGTGGCCTTTTGTTTTCTCAATTGCTGATGCGTGGTTGCAAAGCCGTCAGTCTTGATGATTTAAATTATGCGCCATTTGTTTCGCTAACCTTACAAAATCAGCAATTTCTTGTTCGCTCAGGCCACGCTTCATTATTTCGTTAACATGTTCTTCAGCAACCGTTAACCGTTGAACCACTTCGGATCCACTTGAGCTTACGCCTAAAAAATAGCTGCGCTTATCTGTTGGATTGTCTAACTTAAACACATAATCCAGGTTGATTAATTCTTTTATCAACCTTGCCAACTGCGCTTTATCAATTAGCGTCTTTTGGACAATATCGTTGGCAGTCACCTGCTTATTGTTAAACGATATAATTTTAAGCACCCGCATGTGCAGTGGTGTAATGCCTAAATCATCGCTAGCCATCGCCTGGCGTAGCGAACGCTTCATGCTGTGGAGTAAATGAAACAGTGGCTCTTTTATATTCTCAGACACAAGACTTCCTTAGTGCAACCTTATCCTACAGTGATAGAAAACGGCTATATATCAAAGTGAGAGAACGCCTTCAACACGGATCACAGACGTAATAACGTTATACGACGATAACACCAAACCACTACATGCAAACCAAGCAGGCCAGTAAAACTGAATGCAAAAAACAGCACTGCGATCGACTCAACCACTTTGGGCGTCGCAGCAAAGTAATACCACCAGCTCGGCCAGATCAGTAAACTCAATACCGTTAATTGCACCATACAGCGCTTACAGCGGCCAATTTTTTGTTTAAATACCGAGTCACTGCATTGCTGACAAGCCATTAGACTACCTGCACACCTTAACGGCCCGCTAACGCTGTTGCTGGGGCAATCTTAGTTGCTTTCCAGGCTGGATAAATGGTGGCAAGCAAGCTCATCACCAGCCCCATAACCAACACCACAACCACATCCTGGGTATGTAACTCTGACGGTAAAAAGTCGATAAAATAAATATCCGACGCTAAGAGCTGAAAGCCAAAAAGCTGTTCAAGCCCCTGCGCAATCGCACTTAAATTATACGCAAAAACAACCCCTAAAATGCCACCAATAGTACAACCCATGACACCATTTAACGCCCCTTGGAGTATAAAAATGGTCATTATCGCGCCGCGGCTAATGCCCATGGTCATTAAAATGGCAATTTCTGAGGCCTTGTCGCGCACGGCCATCACCAGTGTCGAGACAATATTAAAACACGCCACCGCAATCACCAGTGCCAGGACTAAATACATTACCAGGCGTACTAATTGAATGTCTTGATACACGTGCCCTTGCGAGCGGGTCCAATCATTTATGTATAAATATTGCTCTTGAGCAAAGCCTAAATCACGTGTGACTGAAGCGGCATTAAGCACGTTAGCAACCTGTATACGCACGCCGCTTACCCCAGTACCTAACCCTAAAACATCGGCTAAATATTCAATGGGCACATACGCTTGAGTTGATTCGATTTCGCCGCCCACATTGTAAACACCCGATACCACAAAGCGGTGGCTTTTGGCCGACGTCAATTGGCTATTATTGGCATCAGGGGTGAACATTGCCACAGTATCACCTATTTTAAGCTGCAGCTTATCGAGTAAACTGCGGCCTAAAACGATGTTGTTTTGATTGCCTTGCAAAGATTGCCACGCGGTAGCAGACATATATTGTTTAATAGTCGATACATCAGCTTCGTAATTAATATCAATCCCGCTGACCACAAGGCCTTGAAAGCCTCCCGGTTTTTGCACTAATCCTTGCAAGCGAATAAATGGTGCCACACCGGTAATTTGTGGTGAATGTTGTGCACTTTTTGCAATCACTTGCCAATCGGCTATCGGCTCGTTAACACCCACGAGTTCACCATGAGATGCCACACCCAACAAGCGTTGTTGTAACTCTTTTTCAAAGCCGTTCATGGTCGACAGCAATAAAATCAACACGCCCACACCCAATGCAATCCCCGCTGTTGAGGCAAACGAAATAAACCCAATAAAGCTATTGGATTGTTTTGCACGAAAAAAGCGCCAACCTATTGTTAACGGTAACCACTTACTCATTCGGCTTGCCCTGTTGTGTTAGCTACGATTTGTAACACACCATCTTTCATGGTTAATTGACGGTCCATTTTAGCGGCGAGTTTATGGTCGTGCGTTACCACAACAAATGCGGTATCAAACTGCTGAGCCAATTCACGGATCATCGCATAGACATTATCGGCACTGCTGGCATCGAGGTTACCGGTAGGTTCATCGGCCAGTACCAATTTAGGTTTGTTAATTAACGCCCGAGCAATTGCTACTCGTTGACGCTCGCCACCTGATAATTGCGCCGGAATATGGTTTAGGCGGTGCCCAAGCCCCACACGTTCAAGTAATTTTTGTGCATCGGCTAAGGTTTGCTTTTTATCTCTACCTTGAATAAATGCCGGCATTGCCACGTTTTCTATGGCGGTAAACTCAGGCAATAAATGATGAAACTGGTATATAAAGCCTAAATCCTGATTACGCACCTGAGCTTGTCTCATGGCAGACATGCTGTATAGATCTTCACCGTCAAGCAGCACAGAGCCAGCTGTCGGGGTGTCTAAGGTGCCCATAATGTGTAACAAGGTACTTTTACCTGAGCCAGAACTCCCTACAATGGCTAATTGCTCGCCTTTGTAAACGGTTAAATCAACGCCAGACAACACATGAGTTGTGACTTCGCCGTCATGATATTGCTTACTGACGTGGCTAACTTGTAATAACGTGGTGTGTGTTTGACTCATTATTCGTATCTCAAAGCAGTAGCAGGTTGAACCCTTGCAGCCGACAGCGCAGGGTAAAGAGTGGCAAGTAAGGTAATTAAAAGCGAGCCAACAATGATAAAACTCAATTGGGTGACAGACAAGGCAACTGGCAAGGTTTGCCCCGCGCCTAAAATGGCAATACCAAGCACCGACAATATACTGTTCAAATTAAGGGTTAAACCTATGCCGACAATCGTGCCTAAGACTAACCCCAGTACAGCATTTAGCAGCCCTTGCACAATAAAGATCGCCATCACAGATGATGTAGTCACGCCCTGAGTTTTAAGCACGGCAACGTCAGTGGTTTTATCGACCACCATCATCACAAGTGCCGACACCATGTTAAATGCAGCAACAGCCACAATTAAACTCAGCATCAACGACATCATATTTTTTTCCATTTTTACAGCAGAAAATAAATGACCATAGTCTTGACGCCAATCACTGGTTTTAATCTCAACCCCTTGCTTGGTAAAGGCATTGACCATTTTTGAAGCAGTTTGCGGTGCAGTAAAAGGGTCCGACAAATACACCCGTAACTCATTTATTTCCAGGCTGTTTTGTCGCATCAACTTGCGTGCATCTTGATAATGCACATACGCAACGCTGCCATCAACCTGTGAGCCCATTTCAAATACGCCCGCCACGGTAAATTTACGCTGGCTCGGCACCGGGCCCATAGGGGAATACACCACGCCATCGCCACTGAGCAAGCGAATTCTATCGCCGGTATTCACATCAAGCTTTCGCGCTAACTCACTGCCAAGGACAATATGGTAATCACCCGCGCTAAGTTGCTCAAAAGCATTTGAATAGGTATGCGAGGCAATACTCGATAACGTTTGCTCAAGCTGTGGATATACGCCATACACCTGCACTGCACTGATATTTTTGCTTGACTGGATCATCGCCTGCGTAGTGGTGCTTGGCACCATGCCACGGACACTCGAGCTTAATCCACCCTCAGCCAACACACGCTGGCTCAGCAGTTGCCAATCTGTAAAGCCTTGCTCGCTAATTAAGGTTAATTGCGGCACTGCGCCCAAAATACGGTTTTTTAGCTGGCCTTCGAGGCCATTCATTACCGAGCTGACCACAATTAATGCTGCGACGCCCAAAAAAATACCTGACACAGCAAAAAAGGTAATAAAGGAGGCAAATGCATTGGCTTTTCGGGCACGCCAGTAACGGTAGCCGATAAAAAACGAAAATCCGAAATTCATAAAAAAATACTAATCCTATGCGCTAATCACAGCGTATTAGTCTGACAATCAAGCTAATTTTGCAGATGAAACCAACAAGCCATTGTGTATGACTTGCTAAATCATTAAGTTGGGCACGATAATAGGGCTATTAGTGCGATAAATAAAGAGGTAAACCTTGATACCTGACAGCAATTCTTATTTTAGTGTGCCTCATAACTTTAACGCGTACTTGTCGCCGTGGGATGCAAGCCAGGGCTTACCCAGTGAAGATGAACTTAAAGACATGCAATCGGTTGGCTTAAGGTTATTAACGGAAGTTAAAAATCTCGAGGCCAGTTGCCTATTGCAATTACGTCATTTAGATAACGATGCCAAAGCAGTTGTCGATTTCTTAAAGTTGCAATCTCGCAAAGTCGATTTAGTGTTGCAACACGTACTTGAAAAAGAAGTGCAAGAAGGCCAACAAGTTAGCGGCAACCAATTTGGTGGCAGCGGTATTAGTATTACCAGTTCGTTTGCACTTAACGTGGGCGATTATCATAAAACCCATCTTTATCTGCACACAGAACTGGTCGCCTTATTGTGCATTTGTCAGGTCAAACAGTGCACACCGATTAACCAAGATGAGCCAAACCAGGTACCGCAATGGCATTGTGAACTTGAGTTTAGCCAAATTCTTGAAGATGATATCGAACAACTGGTCAAAGCCAGCTTAGCCGTGCAACAAAAAATGCTTAAAAAGCGTAAACAGAATATTGATAAGCAACGACGCTAACAACCGCGTAAACATAATGGCGTTTCAATACAATTTGACTGCAAACGGAACTGAAAAAGATTTTAATGAAACAATTTAGTGTACTCACGCCGCCGAGTGTAAAAAAAGGCCAACAACTTCAAACTTTGGCAACATTAGGTGGGGTATCTCAAGCCATCACCTTAGCCAAGTTAATTCAGCAACAACCTGGTACCAGCATTATTGTGACTCACGACACGCCCAGTGCGTTGTCGCTTGAAGTCGAGCTTAGTTATTTATTGCACAACAGCAATATCAACGTGTGCTTATTTCCAGACCGTGAAACCTTACCTTACGACAACTTTTCACCGCATCAAGACTTGATCTCCCAGCGACTCGAAACCCTCGCCAATATCAGTCAAAGCCAGCACAACGTGGTCATTGTTCCAGTCAATACCTTAATGGTTCGCCTGCCGCCTAAATCATTTATGACCGCCAATGTCATGGTGTTGAACAAGGGCGATAATTACAGCCTTCAGCAAGCCAGACAGCACCTAACCGACACAGGCTATCACTTAGTTGAACAAGTGTACGAGCATGGCGAGTTTGCGATTCGCGGCTCAATTATTGATATTTTCCCGACCGGTTCGCGCCAACCACTGCGTATTGAACTGTTTGATGATGAAGTTGAATCGATTCGCTTTTTTGATGTCGATACCCAGCGTTCAGGCATGGCGCGCGATGCCATTCGCATGTTGCCCGCAAAAGAATTCCCAACAGACAGTAATGCCATTGAAGGCTTTAGACAGCGCTATCGCCGCCGCTTTGAAGTGATATCTAAAGAAGCAGAGTCTGTTTATCAACTGGTCAGCCGTAATTTGATGCCAGCGGGCATTGAAAACTACTTACCGCTGTTTTTTGATGAAACCGCAACACTATTTGACTATTTGCCCAACGACAGCCAATTAATTACCCTGGGCGACATCGACAAAGCCAGTAAAAACCATTTACACGAAGTGGCAGTACGATACGAAGACAGACGTATCGATCCATTAAGACCCCTTCTGGCACCGCAAGAGCTGTACCTATTGCATGACGAGTTATTTGCCGCCTTTAAGCCATTAACTCGCACGCAAATGATTCAGCAGCATCATGTCAACGACACCGATAACGCTGGGCAGCCATTAGCGCAAATTGAATTACCGACTCATGCAATCGTCGCCAATGTTGAAACACTGCCCGACATTAATGCCAACCATAAACTCAAGCAGCCGTTAATTGCCTTGCAAGAGTACAGTGCCCAGCAGACACAATTATTGTTTAGTGCCGAGTCTGAAGGTCGCCGTGAAGCCCTACTTGAACTGCTCGGTAAAATTGGCATCAAACCTAAACAGTTCAACCACATTAATGACTACCTCGAAGCCAAAGACAAAATAGGCTTAATGGTGTCGCCGCTCAGCCGTGGCTGTGTGCTTACCGATACACCTAAAGGTGTGGTGAGCATTATTTGCGAAACCGAATTATTTGGCCAACGGATTTCTCAACAACGTCGCCGAGAAAAGCAAAAACAAGTTAGCTCTGATGTACTCGTTAAAAACCTAGCGGAGCTAAAAGTCGGCCAACCTATTGTGCATTTAGAGCACGGTGTAGCCTTGTATCAGGGCTTAGAAACCCTCGATACCGGTGGGCTGGTTGCTGAATATTTAAAGCTTGAATATTCTGGCGGCGATAAACTTTATGTGCCAGTGTCGTCATTGCACTTAATTAGCCGTTTTAACGCCAGTGGCGATGGTGATGCGCACCTAAACAAGCTCGGTAACGAAACCTGGGCCAAAGCCAAACGCAAAGCCATTGAACGTATCCGAGACGTTGCAGCTGAGTTATTAGATGTCTATGCCCGTCGGCAGGCTCGCCCAGGTGAAGCCATGGCCATTGATGAGCAAGAATATGCGCAATTTAGCCTGGGCTTTCCGTTTGAGGAAACCGTCGATCAAGAAACCGCCATTCAAGCCGTATTAGAAGATTTACAAGCACCGCTGGCTATGGACCGTTTAGTATGTGGTGATGTGGGCTTTGGTAAAACCGAAGTGGCCATGCGCGCCGCATTTGTGGCCGTTAATGCCGGTAAACAAGTTGTGGTGTTAGTGCCAACCACCCTACTTGCGCAACAACACTACGAAAACTTTAAAGACCGTTTTGCCGATTGGCCAATTGTCATCGAAGTGATGTCACGCTTTAGAACCAGCAAAGAGCAAAACAGCGTGGTTGAGCAATTATCTGCCGGTAAAGTCGACATTGTGATTGGCACCCATAAATTATTGTCCGCAGAAGCCGACTTTAATAATTTAGGCTTGTTGATTATCGATGAAGAACATCGTTTTGGTGTACGTCAAAAAGAAAAGATTAAAGCGCTACGAGCTAACGTCGACATTTTAACGTTAACCGCCACCCCAATCCCACGAACCTTAAACATGGCCATGTCGGGCATGCGTGATTTGTCGATTATCGCCACGCCACCCGCCAAACGTTTAGCGGTAAAAACCTTTGTGCGCGAATACGATAAAGCCACAGCCCGCGAAGCCATCTTGCGTGAAATCCTTCGTGGTGGCCAGGTGTATTACTTACACAACAACGTTGAAACCATTGAAAAAACAGCTCAAAACATACGCGATTTATTGCCAGAAGCGCGAGTTGTTACCGCCCACGGGCAAATGCGTGAACGCGATCTTGAAAAAGTGATGTCAGACTTTTATCACCAGCGTTTTAACGTGTTGGTGTGTACCACCATTATCGAAACCGGTATCGACGTACCCAGTGCCAACACCATTATTATTGACCGTGCCGATATGTTTGGTTTAGCCCAGTTGCACCAGTTGCGTGGTCGTGTGGGGCGCTCGCATCATCAAGCTTATGCTTACATGATGACACCGCACCCAAAACGCATGACACCCGACGCCCGTAAACGCCTTGAAGCCATTGGCGCATTAGAAGACCTTGGTGCAGGCTTTATGCTTGCCACTCAAGATTTAGAAATTCGCGGCGCAGGTGAATTATTAGGCGATGAGCAAAGCGGTCATATTTCTAAAATTGGTTTTAGCTTATACATGGAAATGCTCGAATCTGCCGTTAAAGCCTTAAAAGAAGGTAAAGAGCCCTCACTTGCCTATATGATGAGCGCTAAAGCAGAAATCGACTTACGCATCCCTGCTTTGCTGCCTGAAGATTATGTCAGCGACGTCAATATGCGCTTGTCACTGTACAAACGGATCGCCAATTGCGAAAACGATAATATGCTCGACGAGCTTAAAGTCGAATTTATTGATCGCTTTGGTATGTTGCCAGATCCCACCCGTAACTTGATGGCCATCACCCTGTTTAAACATCAAGCTACTGCGCTGGGCATTGTAAAAATTGAAATGCATGCCAAAGGCGGCAGCGTTGAATTTGGTCAAGAAAACTGTGTTGATCCAATGTTTATTATTGGTTTGTTGCAAAACCAGCCACAAATCTATCGAATGGACGGGCCAAATAAGTTAAAGTTCACCATTCCTGCTGAAACAAGCAAAGAGCGTCTTGAATTAGTCAATACCTTGCTTGAACAGTTCGCTAAACATCAAACTGGAGACAAATAGTGCTTCGTAAATTTGCGATTTCTATCGCCGCTATCACAGCGCTATCCCACAGCTTTTCAGCCCATGCAGAATCATGGTTTGAAGTTGAAGTATTTGTATTTGAACGCCAACACCCATCGGTTGAAAAATGGCTCGATGCATCGCCACCCAAATTAGCCAATAACACTGTCGATATTATCACTCCGGTGATCAGCACCGACATCACTGGCGTGGCAGTGGGACTCAACGGTTGTACCTCAACCGACTGGGCCAGTGACACCAGTAACTGTAACGACCCTAAAGTGAGTAATAATATTGCCACTCACCCAAGTCAGGTCCCGTTTAATATTGGGGCCAGCAGCCCACAATCGGCTTACTTAGGGCAAGGTCCGCTATTACTGGCTCAAAGCCAGGGTCAATTTGCTGATATTATTCGCACCATCAGCCGCGAGCCTTACGTTAAAGGGTTAGTCCATTTAACCTGGCAGCAAAATATGCAGTCTCGTCGAGCAGCAAAACCGGTGCGTATTTTTGGTGGTAAAGATTTCTCTAAAACCTTTGATTACCACGGCCTAAGCGTGAATAAACCGGCAGACACCAGTAACAGCATGCCAGTGGGTGATTACAGTGCATTGGGTGGTTTTTACGAAGCGCCTAAAATTAGCCCTGTGTGGGAACTAGATGGCTCAATTAACATTTACCTAAGCCATTACCTGTACATCGAAAATAATTTGGCGTTGCGCAAACCAACCCAAAAAATGATTGAATCGACTCCAGCAGCCTTTAACGAATACGCTGCATTAGATATTGATGGCAAAAAGCAATTGGCCCCTTATCTGCAAAGTATTCCGTTGATTCAAAACCGTCGAGTAAAAAGTGGCGAGTTACATTATTTTGACCACCCACAAATGGGCATTGTGATGCAAATTCGTAAAATGGCGCAACCCACTAACGTTAAGCCAATTGATTTAACCGGCTATAAACCACAGGCTGAGCCAGAACCTTACTCAGGTTAACCCGTTCGAGATTAAGCCAATAAAAAACCGGATCTGTTGATCCGGTTTTTTTTACGTTGAGTGCTTAACCTTTCATCCTGATTTCGGGATAAAAACGGTATACAAACTTAAGTAATGTTGCTCACCAATTGCTTAGCCGCCTCGATGCGAGTCAGTTGCCCTAGTGCTTGTTTTACCTGTTCTGGCTGACCTTTAAGGGCCAATGCCGTGTGCAGAGGTTCATCTGCAGGCCAAACAAATTCGCTCAATAATGTTTGTACCCCGACAGGATCGTTACACACTAAAATCATGTCGCAACCTGCCTCTAAAGCCGCTTTAGCACGTCCTTGATAGTCACCCGCAAAGCTGGCGCCTTTCATGCCCAAATCATCAGAAAATATCACCCCATCAAAGGCTAATTGTTGGCGTAACACGGTTTGTAACCAGTATGCTGAAAACCCAGCAGGGTTTGGGTCAATGGCAGAATACACAACATGTGCAGGCATTACCCCCTGTAGCTGTTTTTGGCCAATAAGTTGCTTAAATGGCAACATATCAAATGCGTCAATCACGTCTTTAGTACGAGGGTCCACTGGCATTGCAATGTGCGAATCAGCGGCAACACTGCCGTGCCCAGGAAAATGCTTACCCACAGCCGCCATACCCGCTTCGTTCATGCCGAGAATAAACTGCTCAGCTAGCGCACTAACGTGTGCAGGATCAGGGCTAAAACTGCGTTTACCAATCACTTCACTTATACCGTTTACATCTAAGACTGGGGCAAAACTTAAATCAATATCACACGCTAACAGCTCAATCGCCATTAAAAAACCACATTCTTTCGCCCATTGTTTTGCTAATGTTAAATCCATGTTCGCAGCAGGTAAAATATCTCCCATTGCAGGAATTAAACTAAAACCCTCGCGAAAACGCTGAACCCGGCCACCTTCATGATCTACAGCAATTAACAATTCTGGCCGAATACGGCGAACTTGCTTAACCAATTCTATTAATTGATTTTTACTTTCAAAATTACGTGTAAATAAGATTATTCCGCCCACTTTTGGGTGTTGTAATTGCTCAGTTTCCAGATTTGATACTGTTAAACCGGCTAAATCCATCATTAAATAGCTCAAACTGTTCCCCTAATCCTATCGATAGCATCGAAATTTTGTGGTTATTGTGCATGATAAGACAAGCTAATGTGAAAATTATGCATAAAAAAATCTAATGAACTGTCATCCATCAAACTGTGGGATACTCTGCTAACAAAAGAGATAAACCGCCAAGTTGATATAAGGCGATTATACTCACTAATAACGAAAACAATAAACGACTCAGCAAGGGTTACACAAGATGATTAGCGTATTTGACATGTTCAAAATTGGTATTGGTCCTTCAAGCTCACACACAGTGGGCCCGATGAAGGCTGGTAAAATTTTTATTCAACATGTTGCAGACAACAATTTATTGGATCAAACCGATGAATTACAAGCAGAATTATTTGGTTCTTTAGGCCAAACAGGCAAAGGCCATGGTACCGGTAAAGCGGTCATTTTAGGTTTAATGGGTGAAGATCCAGAAACCGTCGATACCGATGGCATTGATGCAATTTTAGAAGCGGTCTCAACCACTCAAAAACTCACCCTCGCCGATGGCCGTTTAGTGAAATTTACCCGTGATGATGGTATCACTTACCACAGACGTAAAACCTTACCCGCTCACGCCAATGCCATGACGTTATATGCATACTCTAAAGGCGAATGCATTTACCAACGTACCTATTACTCTGTTGGCGGCGGCTTTATTCTTGATGAAGATGAAATCACCCAACGTAATGCATCACCTGCTACCCCCATTGAGCAAGCACCATACGACTTCAATAGTGCCTTGCAGTTATTACAATTGTGTTGTGATAACGGTTTAAGCATTTCATCATTAATGATGTCAAACGAACTGAGTATCGCCAGCGAAGAAAACATTAAACAAGGTTTGTGGAAAATTTGGCAAACCATGAAAAACTGCGTAGAGCGCGGTTATCAAAAAGAAGGTATTTTACCGGGCGGCTTAAAGCTTCGTCGCCGAGCGCCTGCTCTGTATCGCCGTTTAAAAGCCGAAGGTCGTAATAATACCGACCCGCTAACTGCAATGGATTGGGTTGATTTATTTGCCTTGTCGGTTAACGAGCAAAATGCCGCGGGCGACCGTGTTGTTACCGCGCCAACCAACGGTGCTGCGGGGATTATCCCTGCGGTATTGTGTTACTACGACATGTTTGTACAAGAAGTCGATATTGATGTCTGTAGCCGCTATTTACTGACCGCGGCTGCAATTGGCATTTTATACAAGAAAAATGCCTCTATCTCTGGCGCTGAAGTCGGTTGTCAGGGCGAAGTAGGCGTAGCCTGTTCGATGGCAGCAGGTGCCTTAACTGAGATTATGGGCGGCACGGTTGAGCACGTCGAAAACGCCGCAGAAATCGGTATGGAACATAACCTGGGGTTAACCTGTGATCCGGTAGGCGGACTCGTGCAAGTTCCGTGTATTGAACGTAATGCGATGGGCGCGGTAAAAGCCATTAATGCTTCTCGCATGGCACTGCGCGGTGACGGTAACCACAAGGTGTCGCTAGACAAAGTCATCAAAACCATGATGGACACTGGTAAAGATATGCGCAGCAAATACAAAGAAACCGCCAAAGGTGGTTTAGCGGTTAACATCGTTGAATGTTAAGTTTGACTAGCAGTTGACCATTGACCACATCAACACAATAAAAAATGCCTGTTAGCGATAACAGGCATTTTTGTAGCATTTCATTAATCAAATCAATAAGCACAAACAGTGTTCGTATTGTGGGTTAAGTCATTCACTAATGCGTTTTAAACTGACCAATTTGTCCACGTAGTTGCTGTGATAACTCATCGACTTGCACGCTGGCACTGTAAGACTGCTGCGCGTTGTTCGCCGTTAATCCTGCTTCGTCACTGATATTAACAATATTACGATTAATCTCATCCGTCACTGCGGTTTGCTCTTCAGCGGCTGTAGCAATTTGAGTGGCCATATTGGATATAGTCGCAACCGATTGAGTAATTTTACTGAGAGCTTCACCCGCTTGTGCGGCTTGCTCTGTGCTCTTAAATGCTTGCTGACGACTTGAATCCATCACGGTCACCGCATCTTTCACACCGTTTTGTAACTGGCCAATCATTTGCTGAATTTGATTAGTCGAATCTTGTGTGCGCTTTGATAATGTTCGTACTTCATCCGCCACTACCGCAAAACCTCGACCATGCTCGCCTGCGCGTGCGGCTTCAATCGCTGCGTTAAGAGCCAGTAAGTTGGTTTGGTCAGAAATACTGCGAATAACCTCTAAAATACTGCCAATATTATCGGTATCTTTCTCAAGTTGATTCAACGCGGTTGCTGCATGCTCAACACCATTGGCTAACTGCTCAATAGAGGTAATGGTAAGTTGCACCACTTTGTCACCCTGCACGGCCTGGGCATCAGAGTCCTTGGCTGCTTGCGCGGCTAATTCGGCATTGTTGGCCACTTCAATCACGGTAGCTTGCATTTGATTCATCGCTGTAGCGACTTGTTCCGTCTCACTTTGTAGACGCTGCATACCGGCTAAGGTTTCATTGCTTGAAGAAGTTAACTGCACACTTGCGGTGCCCAATTGCTGGCTGTTGTCATTAAAGTCAGTAATTAACTCGCGTATTTGGCGTACAAACAGGTTAAAGCTACGGGCAACTTTAGCGATTTCAGTGTTGCCGCTGTCATCCAGTTTAACGGTTAAATCTTTTGCACCCGAGGCGATATTGCGCATCGAATCATCTAATATTCTCAAAGGATTAACAATCGCGCGGTAAAGTATCAATAAAATAATGGCAAGAAACACACCAAGGGAAACATTACCCCACAACTGTACTCTCGCAGCAGATTGCGTAGCTAACAAGGTCTCTTGTACTGCGGCTTCAAATTTGCCGTCAATATCATCTGCCAATAAATCTAAATCATCAGCCAGGTTAGATGACACTTCATCAAATCCACCCCCCCCTTTCATCAGGTGATTGCCCGCCTCAGTACCTTGAGTTAAATAGGCATCAGCCATGTTAACGCCAGAGGCATGCAAATCATTCACTTTGCGTTTAATCTCTTGCGCTATTTGACTCACTTCTGGCGCGAAAGTAATCAATAAATCAAGCTTTTCTAGCGCGCCATTGAGACTTTCTAATGCTTCAGCTTTAGCTTCATCGCTTTTAGTGGCGCCAACATCGGTTAGAAATTGCTGAATTTGCACCACAAAATAACGCGTGTCTTTAAGCGCGAAAATAGCACCAACTTGTGCCTCTTCATTTAATACACCTTGATGAATTCGTGATTGCAAAGAACTGCCAATCCAAGAAAGAATAATCAGTGCAAATAACGCTAAAACAATCGTCATCTGCAGCATTCTTTTTATTGATAAATCAAACATCGTTGAGACACCTGTATCGGAATTAAGTCAATCCAGTTTATAGGATAACGCTCGGTATATTGACTGTCATTAAGTGCAAATCAATTATATGCACTACATCTTATAAACATAAAAAATGCATGCTAAAGACAGTCCCAAAACCCTTAAAAACTTATAATCCCTCACAAATTTATAACATCATCATACTTTAGCCTGAGGCACATAGAAATGGCCTTGGTGTTTTTTGCGTTATTTTGTCGCTTGAAAGACCCGCAGAGTGTTAGATGACCGCTTTAGGAAGGAGGTCCGAATGAAAAAAGGTAATCTAACGATCTAGCTAAAGGTGTGACTGCAAGACAGGAGGTATATGTGTTAGCACAATGAAAGTAATAATTAACATAACCATCACTCTTATTTATCTCTTCAAATAACCTTCATTTAACGACATATGCTGTTAATTCAATACCTGCATTTTTTGTATTTAATCGTTGTTTTCTGGCCTGAATTAGCATTAGATGTAGGCAGGTTGTATTTGAAGGAAGAAATGACAGAATGAAAAATATTATATGTGATATTGATGGTGTGTTACTGCACGACAACAAGTTAATTCCAGGTAGTGATAAATTTATTCACCGCATCTTAGAGCAAGGCAATCCGCTGGTTATCCTCACTAATTATCCTGTACAAACCGGTAAAGACTTACAAAACCGTCTGGGTGCTGCAGGCATTAATGTGCCCGAAACCTGCTTTTATACTTCGGCAATGGCAACGGCTGATTTTCTTAAACACCAAACCGGCACCAAAGCCTTTGTGATTGGTGAAGGCGCCCTCACCCACGAGTTGTATAACGCAGGCTTTACCATAACAGTGGTGTAATACAATCTGCACTTATAGTAATACCTCTCGCACTACATCACAAACCTCATTTTAAAACAGCTAGTTACCTCCCTACTTCTTGCCATATCTTACGAACGCGATAGAATGCTTCTAACCAGATATTTACTAAGGAGAGTGCAGTATGACATTAACAATCGGTGATCTTAAAGAGATGATAAGGCTCTACGATGATGACACTGAGATTTTCTTCGGTGGCTTAGATTTTTATCGTTTAAAAATGAGAGGAGATAAGCTTGTTCAAGTCGAGTTTAACCAGACTGTTTATAAAGAGAATGAAACAGGAAATGTGATCGTTGAAAATCACAATCAACTTTAAAAAGGAGTTTAAAATGGCAACATTGCAAGGTCTAGCACATGATTATGCTAAGCGAATTAAAGACGCAATAAAATCTGATGGTTTTATAAACAAAAGTAAAATTGATCCAAAAGATTTTATAAATTCAAAAACACAACAAGAAATAAAAGCCGTTAAGCGTGATATTGATGGCATAACTTACCAGCTTACTAACAAAGCCATCACTGAAGACGACAAGCGCATAATCATCGACGAAATAAATCGAGAGCTTGGCTTACCGAGAACAGTGCAGAAAAACTTTCAACTCAATGAATCAGCAAGTAATGATGATTTGTCAGACTTAGCTGATGTAATTGAGAATATGCTAGGTGGTAAGAAATAATGGATGCTATTGGCTATATAACCACAGGTAGTGCAGGTGTTGCATTCCTAAGCATGCTTGTAACCATTTATTTTTCCTCAAAAGCTGCTAGCGCAAGTAAAGAATCTATCAGTAATGCTGACAGGGCCAATATCATTGCTATAGGTCAAACGGAAACGTCCTTAAGAGAGCAGATCGCAAACGCTCGTATACGTATGGAAGATTGTGGTTTAAAAATTCCAGAGTTTTTAAAAGGACGAGATAAAGCTAATTTAAGTGAAGAAGAATTACCTCATTTGGAGTTTCTTGAAGGCAATTGGCGCTCATCTACTGAAAATTTCCTAAATGCTTATGAAGATGCATTTGGAAAATATCTTGATGATAAAACAAACAAAGAAAGATTCAGAAGAACATATATAAATGAAATCAAGAACATTTGTGACCCAAAAAGAACAAGTTATGCACGTTTGATGCATCCTGAATCTACCTCAAATTTTGAGGCGATTTGGAAGGTCTATAAAGAGTGGCATCGCCATGAAAAATAAAATTATTTTTGCTCTAAGGTAGCTTGAAAACCCTTACTAAATAAATCTATGTGATGTTGTTATAGTAAGGGTTGAAAATAATATTTTTACGAATAAATCAAATTGATACTAAATGAGGCTTCGGTATTCTTAGTCGGTATCGGTTAATCAATACTTCGTCTTTTAGTCCACTTTTTTGAAGTAGCTTTGTCCAAGTGTATACATCTAACATATCGATAGCCCTTTGAATAATCATAGGTTCCTCGGCAGTTAATCGCTCGTCTCCATTTTCCACTTTTGCTTGGCCACTACGAGCAAGAGTTGTAAAACCTGTTTTAGCTTTTTCAGGAGTAATCAAACCTAGTTTGCTTGCTCTATATAAGATTGCTTTTAAGCTAACGCCCCAGCGAACTTTAAGATCCTCTAAAGCTTCCCAATTAAAATATTGGCCACGCATTTTTGGAAATTCAGCGCTAAAGCTTGATCTTGGCATTAAAAAAGCACTCGCAAAACTATTAGCTTGGCTTTCAGTGACACGACAGCCGGTCTCTACACCTCTATGCATGATTAAATGCCCTATCTCGTGAGAGATATCGAATCGTAATCTACATGGACTGCTTTTCGCAGTATTTCTAACTATAATCGGACGTCCATTGTAAACAGAAAAGGCATCAATACGTTCGTCAGCTTCTTGTAAATTAACAACAATACAACCAATAGATTCCGCAAGTTTAATTACATTTGAAATAGGACCTAATCCTAGACCAAGTTCTCTACGAAACTTTTCGGCTATAACTTCTATTGAAATGGCAGATTGAATATCACTATCACATACATCTAACAGTCTTACGGCTGGAAACTCTACTTCTTCATTTAAAAAACGGAGAAAATTATCATCAAAGATTTCAACTTGCGCCATTGTCATTTTTTTCAATGTTTGAGTTGATGATCTCAAACTCCGAAAATGACATTGCTCAACCTCTATAGGTCTTCGTCTTTGACTAAAGAAAAAGCTTTCTTTCACATTTAATAGACGTGCCAGTTGAGCTAGCTGTTCATCCGAAGGAACAGCTTCGTTTTCGAGCTTATGTGCATATTGGCGTGTAACCCCAAGTTCTGCTCCGACATCGACTAATGAATAACCTGATGCTACGCGAGCAATTCTTAATTTATCACCATTATAATCTGACAAAATACTATCAGAGAAAAAGTTACCTTGTTTCATTTACTTCATCATCGCGATTTTGTTTACGGGCTAGTTGTGGTTCAGGAATTTCTACTACATTCGTTAATTCTGCGGCTACTGGCATAGGTATCGTATCTTCATAATTCCAAAAACAAATAGGATTTTGATTAAAATCGAATCCAACAAGAACAGCTGATGGTTGAACTTGTTGGTCATGTTTATCAAAAGTAATAAATACTCTCCATGTAGCTACATCAACTCTAGCTTTACTTTCGAAATCTAGACTGAGTTGCATATTTTCAACGGAATTAGTGTGTAGTCTGTGAGTTTTTTTAGGGTTATATGGGTCATCTACTACAAACTGAACGAGAGTTGAGCCTATGCGAGCGGTAAAATCCATAGTCTTATTTGCAAGAACAATCCATTCATAGTCCCTACTCTTCGCCATATGAATCACTAACCCCTGTAACCTTCCATAGGCAAGACACCCTTTTGTCCATGGAGTATCATAAATTGAACTGGAATCAATCAAGCTATCTGCAATTGCATCTAAGCAGAGATTGCAAACAATGTTGAGACGCTCTTCAGTCAAATCCGTGGAAAAATCTACAGGGTGATTAGCTACCATTTTAAATCCTTGAGTTAAGTTAAACTGTGCATTAGTTGTGAAATGTCAACTAACGCCATTCTATGCTTAAATTAACTTTTGTCAACTGTAAGTATGCGCATTATTAGATTTGTAAACCAACAGTTTTTAGATCATTAAAATATCGCTTTAAAGCGATTTGAAGCCCTTACTAAACACATCTACATATTGTTGTTATAGTAAGGGTTAGCTGACTTGAGCGGGCTTAGCCATTACAGTGGTCTAATACGTATTGCACTTATAGTAACGCCCTCTGCACTACTTCACAAACCTCATTTTAAAACAGCTAGTTACCTCCCCTACTTCTTGCCATATCTACATAACGCGATAGAATGCTTTTAATAGCATTTTGCACAGTAATAGGAGCACACATGGAAGTTACGAAAAAGCGTAAAAATGAGAGAAGCTTAATCCCTTTAGTCATAATTATTGGGCTTGTATGTGCTCCATTAATTTTTATACTCGGAATTGTTGTAGGCATTGAAATTCAAGTATCTTCTGTTTTAACTGCTGACTCATTATCTTCTTGGGTGTCAGCAGTTGCTACAGTTGCGATCGCAGTTTTAACATTCATTTTAGCAAAAGAAACTTGGTATCTAAGAGAGGCTCAAATAGAGCAAGTTAACAATCTTAGAAAAGAGAATATTAGACCTAACGTTTCAGTTGCGCTTAAACATAGTAATTTATCATTTAATTTAATGATGGTTGATGTATCCAACTTAGGAAAAGGTATTGCGAGAAATGTTAGTTTCAAGTTTATTGATAAAAATGGTAATGAAATTGCTAAAGGCAATAATATAATTGTAGATGCATTCCTAGAACTTCATGTTTTTTCTAATGGCATGCATTCTTTAGGAATTCGTCAAAAAGTAGATAGCTTCTTGTTTAGTTTTTTTGACCTTAAAGAAGATGATTTTCTCACCCATTTTTTCACAATAGAAGTTTCATATTCAGATGTTGAAGGTAACATCTATACTAATGAGTTAACGATTGACTTTGCTGAATTCAAAGGCATTACAGAAATAGGTGGTGGCGACCCTCTACATAAAATGGCTGGTGATTTAGAAAAACTCAGAAAGGTAATTGAGCAAATGACTACATCCTCCAAAAAGCTAAATGTTAATACTTACACCGCAAAAGATCGAGATATTCAAACTCAAGCGATAAAAAAAAGGCATGCCGAATTTCTTCAAAAAAACACGAAGTAATTTTTTGCCGCCCTTACTAAACACATCTGCGTATTCTTGTTATAGTAAGGGTTAAGCCTTCAACTCAGGTGTCAATATCCACCGACATTAACCCAGATTTTGTGATTGTGGGCGAAACCCGTTCATACAATTGGGACATGATCCATAAAGCGTCTCGCTTTGTAGCAGGCGGCGCGCGCTTTATTGCCACCAACCCTGATACACACGGCCCAGCTTATAGCCCAGCTTGTGGCGCATTGTGTGCCGCCATTGAGCGGATTACCGGCAAAATGCCTTTTTACGTGGGAAAGCCAAGCTCATGGATTATTCGCTCAGCGCTGAATCATATTCAAGGCCATTCTGAAAATACCATTATTATTGGCGACAATATGCGCACCGATATTTTAGCGGGCTTTCAAGCTGGGCTTGAAACCATTCTAGTCACCAGTGGCGTGAGCCAAATGAGCGACATTGAAAAAGAGCCATTTAGACCAAACCATGTGTTTGCATGCGCCGGTGATATTGACGTGGTGTAAAGACACATGTAAGTCATTACATTTACATTAGGTAACACATTATCAAGCCAGAGCCCTTGTCATAGCGCGCTGGCTTGATTCATTATGCTGGTCCGAAATAATAAAAACGATAATCAGGATAGAGCATGAAACGACTGTTTCCTCTTTGCGCTGTAGCGCTGCTCAGTGCATGTAATGGTGGTGAGTCAACCACCCCAGCACAAGATACTCCAAAAAAAACAACTCAAGTGAGCTTTGACGAGCAGCGCTTTAGAACCGATATTGAAACCTTATCATCAGACAAATTTGAAGGCCGCGCACCCACAACCCAGGGCGAAAAGCTCACCCTTAACTATCTGTCTGCCGCATTTACCAAAATGGGCCTTATCGGTGCAAATAATGGCAGTTTTTTACAACCTGTGCCGATGGTGAGTTACACCGCGAGCGAACAACAACAGGTCAATTTAGCGGGTATAGCAATGCAATATCGCCAAGATATTGTGCTAGGCAGTCGCCACGACAATCAACAAGTCAGTATTAAAGATGCCCCATTAGTATTTGTGGGTTATGGCATCAATGCACCGGAATACGAGTGGAACGATTATCAAGACATCGATATGCAAGGCAAAATAGCCATTATATTGGTCAATGATCCAGGTTTTGCCCACCCTAATGATAAAAAGTTTAATGGCAATGCCATGACGTATTACGGTCGCTGGAGCTACAAATTTGAAGAAGCCAGCCGTCAAGGTGCACTGGGCGCGATTATTATCCACGACACCAAACCCGCATCCTACCCTTGGTCTGTGGTTGAAAACAGCTGGACAGGTGCGCAACAAGATTTAGTGCTGAACAAAACTGAACAAGACAAACGAGTACAAGTTGAAGGTTGGATAACCTTAGACATTGCCAATAACTTGTTTAACAAAGCGGGCTTATCATTACCTTCGTTAATGGACCGCGCGGCAGACAGCGCATTAAATGTCGACTTAGCCCAAAATGCCTCTATCGAATTTACCAATAAAGCGGACTATGCCGACAGTTATAATGTCGTGGCCACCTTACCTGGTTCTAGCCAGGTTAATGAACATATTCTGTTTACCGCTCACTGGGATCATATCGGTACCGATGACAGTAAAGAAGGCGACCAAATCTACAATGGCGCCCTAGATAATGCCTCAGGCACCGCCGGTATTTTAGAAATAGCCCGTCAATTTGCCGAGCAAGCTAAAGCGGGTAATGGCCTTAAACGCTCATTAACCTTTATTGCCACCACGGGTGAAGAGCAAGGCTTACTCGGTTCACGCTACTTTGCAGCCAATCCACTTTATCCTATCGATAAAACGGTGGCGGTATTTAATCTCGACAGTACCAATGTGTATGGTAAAACCAAAGATTACACCATTGTCGGCAAAGGCCAGTCTGAGTTAGAAGTGTATTTAGATAAGGCAGCGGCAAGTCAAAACCGGGTCACCACTGGCGAAAGCAATCCCGCTTCTGGCGGTTTTTTCCGCTCAGATCATTTCAGCTTTGCCAAGTTAGGCGTTCCAGCGGTATTTGCCGGTGGCGGCGCAGAGCCGCTTGATGAAGCAACCGCGAAGTATAAAGCGACAATGAGTGAGCAAATGAAAGGCTGTTATCACAACGTATGTGATCATTACCGTGCAGATTGGGATTTGTCTGGCGCATTACAAGATTTGGGCGTGTACTACCAAGCAGCTGCTGAGTTAGGTAACAATCAAGATTGGCCAGGCTATTATGCCGGCTCAGAGTTTCACCCGCTTCGACCAGCAAACTAATCTCTTCGTATTCCTTCCCACCCAAGGATTTGCCCATCATTGTTTGATGGGCTTTTTTTTATGTTTTTTGCACAATGGTTGTGCATTGCATCGGGGCATAACCCGCTCACTTTGGCTGCAGAATCCCAAGAAAACAGCTATCACAGCTAATTTGTTCAAATAAACGGCAAACGCACTCGTTCAGTGCAACTAGGAATTTATTGAGTTTGTATTGATAAATCCTAAATTTTTTGGCGATTTTGGCAATATAATTATCGATCCAACAACAAATTCAACTTTATACAAAACAATCACCAATCAAACGCAAAACAAAAAGAGATTAAATCATTAAAATGAGCTTATTTGTGACGTTATCTCAAAAAATAGACTTGGCAGTTAACGAAAATGCTGGCAAAGTAGCAAACAGATAAAGATTAGCCAACACTGCTGGAGCCGTATTATGTGTTCAATATTTTCAATTTTAGATATCAAAACAGATGCAAGCCAACTACGTCAAGTTGCTTTAGAAATGTCAAAGTTACTGCGTCACCGCGGACCTGATTGGTCTGGCATTTACGCAGACGACAAAGCGATTTTAGCGCATGAACGTCTTGCCATCGTTGACGTAGACCACGGTGCCCAGCCACTCATTAGCCTAGACGGAAACCTTGTGCTTGCCGTTAACGGTGAAATCTATAACCACAAGCAACTCAAGGCGCAGTTAGGCGATAAATACCAGTATCAAACTAACTCAGACTGCGAAGTGATCTTATCGCTTTATCAAGAATATGGCTGTGACTTTTTAGACAAACTCAACGGCATCTTTGCCTTTGTTCTATACGACAAAGCCAAAGGCACTTACCTTATTGGCCGTGACCATATTGGAATTATTCCGCTGTACACAGGTTTTGATTCATCAGGTAACTTTTATGTAGCCTCTGAAATGAAAGCGCTAATGCCAGTATGTAAAACGGTAGCGGAGTTTCTACCAGGGCAGTATTTATATTCAGCCGATGGCAAACCAACCCAATACTACCAACGTGATTGGAAAGATTTTGATGCAGTAAAAGACAACCCAGCTAGCGTTGAAGAATTGCGTGAAGCATTAGAAGCGGCGGTAAAACGTCAGTTAATGTCAGATGTGCCCTACGGCGTGCTTTTATCAGGTGGTTTGGACTCGTCTGTGATTTCAGCCATTACTCAAACCTACGCTAAGCACCGTATCGAAAACGATGGTGAAACGGGTGCATGGTGGCCACAACTTCACTCATTTGCGGTGGGTTTAGCAGAATCTCCAGATTTAGTTGCCGCGCAAAAAGTGGCCGATGCCATTGGCACCATTCACCACCCTATTGTATACACCTTCCAGGAAGGCTTAGATGCAATTAAAGAAGTGATTTATCACTTAGAAACTTACGATGTCACCACCATTCGTGCCGCAACGCCAATGTACTTAATGGCACGAAAAATCAAAGCCATGGGCATTAAAATGGTGCTATCTGGCGAAGGTGCTGATGAATTATTTGGTGGTTACCTATATTTCCATAAAGCGCCTAACGCTCAAGCATTTCATGAAGAATTAGTGCGCAAGTTAGATAAACTGCATTTATTTGACTGCTTACGTGCTAACAAAGCCATGGCCGCATGGGGACTAGAAGCCCGAGTGCCTTTCTTAGATAAAGAGTTTATTGACGTGGCAATGCGTGTAAACCCAGAAGCCAAAATGTCTAAAGATGGCCGCATCGAGAAACACATTTTACGTCAAGCATTTGAGCACAAATTACCGAAAGAAGTGGTGTGGCGTCAAAAAGAGCAATTTAGCGATGGTGTAGGCTATTCGTGGATTGACGGCTTAAAAGCACATGCTGCAGCTAACGTTGATGACGTGCAATTTGCTAATGCTAAATTCCGTTTCCCATACAACACGCCGGAGTCAAAAGAAGCGTACTTCTATCGCAGCTTCTTTGAAGAGTTCTTCCCACTAGCCAGTGCAGCAGAAACGGTACCGGGTGGTAAAACAGTAGCCTGCTCTACGCCAGAAGCTCTGTTGTGGGATGCAAGCTTACAAGGCATTAACGACCCATCGGGCCGCGCAGTGAAAAACGTTCACGCTAGCGCTTATTAATAGCAAGTCGCATAGCAAACACCACCTTAATCGGTGGTGTTTTTGTTTATACTTGCCACTCAAAAGCACAAAAAGAGAACCCAATAAATGCCAGAGATCAGTATTTATAATTTAGAAATGACCGACCGCAGTCAACTCAACGCTAAGCCGCAATCAAACGGATTAACGTTAATCGAGGCCAAGGTTAAACAATATCAGTTTAATCGATTTCTATATCAGTTTGTGGGCGCAGCATGGGAATGGATTGATAAGCTGACGTGGACAAACAGCCAATGGCAAGCCTATAGCGAAGCCGATAACCTGCATTTGTATGTTGCTTATGTCGATGGGGCGCCAGCAGGTTATTTTGAATTACAGCAACAAGAAAATGGCAATGTCGAAATTATGTATTTTGGTTTAGCAGAGCGTTTTATCGGTAGAGGATTTGGCGGCTATTTACTGACGCAAGCTATTGAACATGCCTGGTCACTACCCGATACCCAAAGAGTATGGGTGCATACCTGCTCGTTAGATCACCCAAGTGCACTGCACAATTATCAAGCGCGCGGGTTTATTCTTTTTAGAACTGACATTGAGACACAAACGACCTCATAACACTAACGCCAATAGTCTTAACGATTTTTACAGGCAATAGCGCGTTGCTGCATAATGTCTATCAGCGCGCTTTTTTGCTGATCGTTCATCGAATGCCAAGCCAAGATCTCATCTAAAGAGCGACGGCAACCTAAGCACACATCGTTACTGTCTAGGCAGCAATGCCTAACACAAGGCGTTTCAACTGTGGGTTTATTCTGACCATACCGCATATTCATTACCATTTACGTCCTTGAAATGAAAACGTCTTCCACCTGGAAAACTAAAAATATCGCGGCTAATCAACCCACCGGCGTGGGTAATTGCGGCTTGTGTCGCCAGTAAATCCTGGCTGTAAAGTACAATCAACGGGCTGCCAGTTGCTAAAGTAAATTGGGTTGACGACTGGTAAAAACCGCCGTCAATACCCACCTGTAAAAAGCAACTGTAATCAGGACCGTAGTCCTGAAACTGCCAACCAAACACCTGGCTAAAAAAAGCTTTAGTGGCCAGCACATCTTTTACCGGTATTTCGAGATAATTAATCTTGTTGTGCTGGCTCATATTGACCTCAGTTAAATTGAATTAAACACTGTATCTAATGTATACAGTGGCTTTGGCATGTAATTTATTGCCGACTTATTGCACCAACGACTTATTGTACCAACGCAGCCGCCGCACCAATAATGCCACCAAACACGCCGCCCCATACCACTAACCAACCAAGATGCGTTTTAATCATATCTTGCACAATCTGCTTCACCAATTCTGGGGTCAGTTCGTTTAAGCGTTGCTCAACAATATTAGCCACTTTAGCTTGCATATCGGCCATAACACTCGGTTTCTCAAGCTCATTAATTAAAATAGCGTTAAATTGATCACTTTGCGCGAGTTCGACCAAAGATTGTTTCATTTTCTCAATAAAAGGCTCTTTTAATGGGACAAGCGCTTCTGTGCCGCCAAACATTGCCAGCATGCCACCAAACGATGACTTCTCAATGGTATCAACCAGTGCATCGAAAGACGGCGCCAAATCAATTTTTTCAATCACGGGCGTCAAATCAATATGACTGGCACTGCTGCTCGTTAAAAATCGATCAATGTTTTCCTGGGTAAAGAACTGTTGCATCATTAAATGCTGAATACCGGCCTTAAACTCTTCAAAACGCGATGGCACCACGCCCGAACCATATAACCCCGGGACTTTTTCGAACAACATATGAATGGCCAACCAGTTAGTTATTGCGCCAGATAACGCAAATAAGCCAATGGTGAATACGATTTGCTGTTCTAAGCCATAACCAACCAATACAAAAATGGCGGCTATTAAATTTGTCGCGACGCTCTTGTTCAATCTCTGTTCCTTAACATTATTCCGCCCCGATAATCGGCCACACTTTGAATGTAGTTCCTATATAGAGGACACAAAAAAACCTCGACTATTTTATCAGAAAATAGAACCGAGGTTTATAGCTTGTAGTCAGTGTCGGTCAATAAATTACGCGAGTCTTAAGCTGTACATTGTTCATTTGCAACTTGTTGCTCATAACGGTTAATCAATAACACCCCAGTGCTTTGTGCCAACAGCTCTGCCTTTTGATGCATTTGATCGGCAACATCTTGTTGTTGATATTCTGCTAACACAAACACGTCTTCTAAATACCAAACTGGGGCAAGTAATAAAGATGAAAATGATGGGTATAATTGCGTAAAACCCACCATGTTATCATCTTTAATGCACACAAAAATCATCGTGTCGTTTTCGGCCAGGCGATGCTTTAAAAAGGCATGACAAGCGGCATAATCTTGGGGTTGATTTAATTGCTGACGATACAGATCAAACAAGGTGCTCAGTGGTTCTAAATCGATGCTCGAAGCAAGACGAATTTGCATTTATCATCCTTGAAAATAGTCATCACAGCGAGATAACTCGCTATTGATTAAGTTAATGAGTCACTGTACTCGGCGCCGTAAACAACCGGGTGGTTTTATGCGCAAACAGCCAGTGCATGTAATTGTGAACAAAGTATTAGTTTACTAAGCGAACAAAACATCGTCACAATATGAATATAAAATCTATTAATTACATAAACTTAATTTAGATATTTAACAATCTAGCATCAATAAAGCACAAAGTAAATTAATCTGTTTCTACTGTAAAATAATCCCTAGTAGCGAAATTTATTTGTTACTATGGCTCACTGTGAACCTGCATTTATCAAGAAATTTCCTATGACATCCTTTTTTGCTCAACTTCGCACAGGCGTTAAACGCCGTCCTCGCTATCAAAAATGGCTATTGGCCATTGTGAGCTTGTATCTACTCTTTTGTGCCATATTAGGCGGATTAATCCCAGCGGTTGCTAAACAGCAATTGCCACAGCAATTAAGCGACATTTTAGGTCGCGAGGTAACATTGCAAAACATTGAGATTAACCCATTTACCACAGAGCTCACTGTCACAGGCTTTACCATTAACGAGCAAAAACAAGATGCACAATTTGTCAGTTTTGAACGCTTATATGCCAACTTACAAGTGTGGCAATCGATCCGGTTAATGGGGTTAGTCCTCGAAGATGTCGTGCTTGAACAACCTAAAATTCAAGTGAGCCGCAGTCAAGATAACCAACAACATGATGTGTTTAACTTCACTGACATTATTGAACACATAGCCAGTAATAGCAGCGTGCAACAAGCAGAGCAACAACCTCAATCGGCAGAAATGCTGTCGATGCGCATGGCAAATATTCAACTCATTGACGGAACATTCACGTTAAACGATAAGGTCACTGACACAAAAATCAGCTACCCAAATATCCAACTAAAACTAAGCCAATTTGACAGTATTATGGCGGCTATTGATGATCAACAAAACCTGGTTAATCAGTTTAATATCGCCATTGAAGATCAATTCCAGGGGGCATTAAGCCTGCAAGGACAGCTACAGTTAGCCCCACTCATGCTTCAGGGGGATATCAAGGTTGCCAACATCGATTTATCGCGCTACTGGTCTTTTATCGACCAATTATTTGCTATCAATTTAGCCCAGGGCCAACTCAGCGTAAACGGACACTTTCGTGTAGCCCTGCAAAATGCTCAGCTCGAGCCAATAAGTGATATTCACATTGCCAAAGCTCGGGTGGTGATTGAAAACGTAAAAGCGGTACACCAACAAGATGAAAAAATCTCGATTGATGTTCTGGCGTTAAATAACATCAATGTTGATACCCCAAAACAACAAGTCACCATTGATGAATTTTACAGCGAAAATGGCAAAATTAACCTTAATATTACTCCCACAGGTGCTGATCTTGTTGCCTTGTTACTTCCGAAAAACACTGATTTAGAGCTTGGAAGTGACGCTTCAGCAACTTCAATTGAATCGGCTACGACTGAAAACGCAGCGACAGAAACAGCCGCGATTGAAATTACAGAGAATGAAACCGACGCTTCTAAAACCATAGCGAGTGGAATGACAAACACTGAAACGTCAAATAGCGCTGTACAAATTGATGCCACAAACACAGACAGTCAAGGCAAGCCATGGCTTGTCACACTTAACAAAATTAAGCTCGAACAGTATCAAGTCGCATTAGGCGAAGGCATTGCTAGCGACAACATCATCATTTGGCAGCTCGGGCCAATTAATGTCAGCACAGGCAAAATCATATCTGATTTTTCCAGTCCGATAGATTATCAATTCTCAACCGAAATTAACGGTCAAAGCCAATTGAGCTCTAGTGGTCAAGTGGATGTATTAGCGCAAAGTATTCAAGCTGACATCGATTTTAGCAATATGATGCTAACGCGCTTGCAGCCGTATATCGCCCCATACATTAATGTCACTTTAGAAGATGGAGTGTTTTCAACTCAAGGCAAACTCATCGCAGACGCTAACGAAACTTTGGTATATCAAGGTAGTGCTAAAATTGAACAGCTCGACATTAAAGATAACGTGCTTAAGCAGCCTTTATTAAACTGGGAAACCATGGCGATAAACCAGCTATCTTATGACCGTAAACAAGCAAAAATAGACATAGACGAAATTGACTTCGACGCCCTCTTCGCACGTTTAATTATTTCTGCAGACCGAAGTACCAATATTAGCCAATTGATCCATGACAATAGCCAAGACCAAGTCGGCGTGACAGTAAAGGACAGTTCGGCGGAACCTAAGTTAGCGGCTACAGATGACATCGCCGAACAACAAAGCGCTACCAACACACCAGAAATGCAGCTCAACATTAATCGTATTGCGGTTAAAGACAGCTCAGCCTTTTTTGCGGATAACTCGTTAACACCCAATTTTGCCTCAGGCATTGAAATGCTCAATGGCGAAATCACAAATTTATCGTCTAACCCGCAAACTACTGCATCAGTCGACTTAGCCGGTAAAATAGATAAATATGCGCCGGTGACCTTAAAAGGTGATGTTAATCCGCTACTAGAGCAACCCTACTTAGATTTAAACCTCAACTTTAAAAAAGTAGAACTCACATCGGTTAACCCTTATTCGGGCACTTACGCTGGCTATTACATCGACAAAGGTCAGTTGTCGCTTGATTTAAACTATAAATTAAAAGACAACGTGCTTGTTGGCAGTAATCACCTGGTTATCGACCAGTTACAACTGGGCAAACGCAGTAATAGCGACTTAGCAACCAGCTTACCGGTTAGCTTGGCAGTAGCATTACTGCAAGACCGTCACGGAGTAATAGATTTAGGGGTTGATGTGTCTGGAGACATTAACTCCCCCAGTTTTAGCTTTGGCAGTATTATAATTAATGCCATCGGTAATTTGATCACCAAAGCCGTAACCTCACCGTTTTCATTTATAGCTGGGCTTGTTGGCGGTGAAGAAGCCATCGATAAAGTCGGCTTTGATTATGGAGTCAGCGCTATTGAGCACCAACAGCAATTAACCCTGGATAAATTAGCCAGCGCCTTAATAGAAAGACCGTTATTAAACCTCAATATTAAGGGCAGTGTTGATGTGGCTAACGATAAGCCCGCATTAGCAGAACTAAAACTTCACAAAAAACTGGCCAAAACGGCTGCCATTAAACTGCGTAACTTACCCAAACATTTATCGGCAAGTCAGTACCCAGAGTCAGGCCCGCTCACCGATGCACTTTATGTGCTAGTGGAACAGGATTTAGGGCAACAGCCAAACGTTATCAAACAGACATTATTGGCAGAAGCTCCCGAGCTTAGCCTGCAAGAGCTTACAACACGCTGGCACATCGCGCTGTACAATATGTTGAAAAACAATCAAGAGGTAAGCATTGATGATTTAGGTCTGCTTGCTCAAGCACGCGCCAGAGCAGTGAAAGCCTATTTAGTCGAACAAGGCCAAATTGATGCAGGAAAAGTTTTTGTGCTCGAAAGCCGTATAAACACCAATCAAACTGCGGCATCAGCATTGTTAGAGTTGCAAGCAAAATAACCCGGGCTTGTTATCTGCGCTAAAGTTGGAGTAGACTGCGGCTAATTTAATTTAGGCCATGCCGCCACAACGGTTTGGTCTTCACGTGATGATACTTGAGGATAGATATGTTCATTGTTCGCTGGATTTTAGGTCGAATTATTTTGTTATTAAATTTCGTATTTGCGCCTAAAAAACGCCAACGCCCGCAAGAGCAACAAGCCGTTATCGACCAACAAACTCAGTCATTGGCGTTATATCAATATGCTGCATGCCCGTTTTGTGTAAAAGTACGCCGTGAAATGCGTCGTCAAAATTTGAACATCAACATTGTTGATGCCAAGCAAGAGCAAAACAAAGCAATACTCACAGCACAAGGCGGTAAATTGCAAGTACCGTGTTTACGTATTGAACAGGACGGCCAAACACAATGGTTGTACGAGTCTAAAGCCATTACGAGCTATTTAAACGAACGATTTGCCTAGATGCCCTTAGCATTGATAAATAAGCCGCACTTGTTGCGGCTTATTTTTTGCTGATTAACAGTGTAAACACCCTCTTTAAGTTAATTTACCTTGCTGTGGGCTATCATCCATCCAACCGCTTAGGTTATGATTTACGCCATTATTGTGCTTTAGGGGTTTATCTGTGTTTAAAAATAGTCTGGTAATATGTGGCGTGGTGTTATTGAGTGCATGCAGTGCAAGCCCACCTGATCCAATGGATTTTGCCGGACAATTTCGCGATACGTTTAGCACGCAAATAAAAGGCGATGGCATTAAACTCTTTACGTATAAAGCGAAACTGGCCACGGTAACAGATCGCCCTCTGCCAAACGACCAACCACATGAACAACGGATAAACCGCCGCAAACAAGACTTGCAAAGCTATATTATTGAGCAACGTAATGCAGAAGAACGCCTGGAGCTTTGGCATCAACAAGTTGATTTAGGCTTACAAAAAACCATCGAAATGAGCGGTTACTGCAAAGCGAGTTTTGTCGAATTAAGTCGTTATGTTGAACCCGATCGCGCAGAAGTTCGCGGTGAGTGTAACGATGGCGCCACCGAGGAAGACATTCAAAAATTCGGTCGTTAAGCTTATTTCAGGTACTCGCTTGAGTGGCTCATTTGATCGGTATTTTATAAACTGCTGTATCCAGCGTGGCAATTACGCTAGAATTAGCCTCCAATTTTCTCGTGAAGTCGCCGATGGCAGTTAGACCAGCGTCTTCACGCTTTGATAAGCCATTTATCTTCTGAAATGATATGAATAGTTTGTCGTTTACACAGTAAGAAGTCAGATGAATAGAAAGCAAGAAATGATCAAAAAGTTGGCCAAACGTGCCAAAGCACGTGCCAACAAAGTGGTGCCATCAAATCCGAGTAGCAAACCGGTTGAACGCTATATCTCTAAAGCTGAACGTGAAAAAATTGCGTTAGCAGCAGATGAGCAAGCAGCCAATAACGAAGTCGACGCACCAGCTGAAGCCGTTGTTGAAACACCGGAAACGGCAGACAAAAAGTAAATCACTTGGCGTCTATTGCGCGCAACTAAAAAGCCCCTATGACGCTAATCGTCATAGGGGCTTTTTGATGTCATTCACTTTATACTCATTACTCTTTGTTTGCCTTAGCATCTTGTTGGGCTAATTGCTTACACAAAGGTTCTTCATCTAACTGGCCCATTTGGGTTCGTCCCGAGGTCGGTAATGGCGCAGCGACCATATCAATATTCATCGCATCATCTTCTAATAGCTTTTTATTGGCATCAACAGACACCAGGCCTTGCTGACTGATTTTATCAACGAGGCGATACGCACACAGCATACCGACAACACCAAAGATAATCGCGCCAATCACCTGGCCAATTAACACGCCATACACCCCACCCCACTGGGCACCAAAATACACAAATGGGATTGTGCCCACGGTGGCCTTGCCAACATTAAACAAGGTTGAATACTTGGCCTTACCTAAATTATTAAATGAGGCATTGGCAATAAATAAAATCCCCGAGAAAATAAAGAATACTGCAATATACTGGCAGAAAAACAAAATCAACTCGGCTGCATCACCTTTCATGTCAAAACTGCTCACAATTACGTTACGCAGCAAAAACAGGATGAGAGACATGGCTAATACGTACACCACACAAAATTGTATTGCCTTGGTCAAGCTTAGCCTTACTCGCTCGAACTCATTTGCGCCAAAGTTTTGCCCCACAATGGGCCCAACGGCACCCGATAAAGCAAAAATCATCCCAAAGGTCACGGGAATTAACCGGCCTAACACCGCCCAGCCTGCAACATAACTGTCGCCAAAGTCTGCAATGGCTCGCGTTACCAC
Source organism: Shewanella litoralis (assembly GCF_009828585.1). Taxonomy (GTDB): domain Bacteria; phylum Pseudomonadota; class Gammaproteobacteria; order Enterobacterales; family Shewanellaceae; genus Shewanella; species Shewanella litoralis. Next base: position 106,855 of record NZ_WSRZ01000014.1, read on the forward strand.
CGCATTGCCAATGGGCGTAGCCACATTGGTTAACATCGCAGGAGCTGCAATGGCAAAAATCACGCCTAAATCTTGTTTAAACTCCACCCAGGAAAATCGCCCCATTAACTTATGCTTAACCACCACGCCACGGGCAGAGATAATAAATACCGCGATACGGGCTAATACCGAAGCCGCAGCTGCGCCTTCTATCCCCATAGATAAGGTAAAAATAAAGATAGGATCAAGCACCGCATTGACGCCGCCACCAGCTAATGTCGACATCATCGACAATTTAGCGTCGCCCACCGCACGCAGTGCACCGCCTAACGCCATGGCTAAACAAATAAACGGTAACGAAGGCACTAAGATGATTAGGTAGCTTTCAGCCAGTTCAGCTGTGCGCCCTGTCGCCCCAACAAGTGCTAATAACTCAGGAATAAAAATGTACACAACAATGGCCACCAGCACACTGGTTAATAGCGTCACGATGGCACTGTTTAAAAACAACCGTTTTGCTAACTCGATATTTTTTGAGCCGACAGCTTTGGACACCAAAGCGCCAAGCGCAATCGACAAGCCAATACCAATCGAGGTGGTGAAAAATGAGATAGTGCTGGCGTAACCCGCCGCGGCAGCCAGTTCAACTTCGCCCAACAAACTTAAAAAGAAAATATCGAGTAAATCAACAACGAAGAGCGCCGAAATACCGACCGCAGCGGTCGAGCTCATCACCAATATGTGACGTAAAATTGGGCCTTCGACAAACTTAGCTGTGGTCATGCTTATCCTTTAATAAAAATCACCCAGCAAAACAATTTTCGATGATAAAGAGCTGGGTCTAAAAATGGCAAAATTAATAATGCACATCAGAGTTTTTCTAACTCGCTGCCACAATGATTACAGTATTCTGCGTCGTTATCATGGCCTTTTTTGCCACAATTACTGCACTTACGTAAATCGCGGGTTCTCACCATTTCATGAGAAATCTCCGCAGTTAAAATCCCCGTAGGTATGGCAATAATCGAATAGCCAATCAACATCGTTAATGCGGCAATACCCTGACCTAATGGCGTTTGCGGGGTAATATCGCCATAGCCGACGGTGGTAATGGTCACTACCGTCCAATACATGGATTTAGGGATTGAGGTAAAGCCATTATTTGGCCCTTCGACCACGTACATAATCACACTGAGCACCATGATGATGAGGCTGACCGAAAAGAAAAACATAAACACTTTACGGCTAGACTGCACCATGGCTTTTAATAACAAGTGGCCATCGCTTAAATAGCGCAATAGCTTTAACACTCTAAACACCCGGAATAAACGCAACACCCGTAGCGCCAAGGCCACGTTTGCTCCCGGGAAGATTAAGCCTAAATAGCTGGGTAAAATCGACACTAAATCGACCACACCAAAAAAACTGCGGGCATAGTGTAAACGATTGAGGGAACAATATAACCGTAATATGTACTCAACGGTAAACAATACCGTAAAGCTCCATTCTGCGATACTAATAAGCTGACCATATTGCTCATTGATGTGCTCAATAGTGTCAATAAAAATCAACACTACACTCAGCACAATGCATATCATCAATATGATATCGAACCGTTTACCCTCTGGTGTTTCAGTGCCAAAAATAACATTTCGCAGTTTTTGTTTTAGCGGGCTGTCGGACTTTTCTTCGGTATTCATTTCAGGTTTCGCTATATTAGGTAATCTTTTAGACGAACTTGCAAAAAACTTGCAAATAAACACGGTTAACTAATATCAATTAACCCTTGATGTCGTTAAAATCTAACATTGACTGCCGAGTTTTAACATTCGGAATCAGTCATTTTACAATAAAAATTAAAATGGTCATTGGTTTACGGAGATTTCATGCGCGCGCTTCCTATATTATTCATGGTTATGTTTTTTTGCCCACTGTTGGCAAATGCTTCATCGTCTCAATCGTTAAAAGCCAAAGTCGACCTTGTAGTGGTCAATAAATCAGAATCGCGTATGTCAGTCATGCGTGACGGTAAAGTGGTCAAGAGTTACCTGATTGCTATGGGCGATGTGCCACAAGGCCACAAACTCAAAGAAGGCGATCAACGCACGCCACAGGGCCGCTACACTTTAGATTATAAAAAGTCAGACAGTGCTTTTTATAAGTCTATTCATATTTCATACCCTAATGAAGAAGATAAATTACGTGCTGATGCACTCGGTATTCCTGCAGGTGGCATGATTATGATCCACGGAGAAAACCCACGCTCGCCGTTACCGCCAGAAGAAGCTCAAAAATACAACTGGACCAATGGTTGTATTGCGGTCACCAACAAAGAAATGGACGAGCTTTGGCAAATGATTGATGCCGGCACCCCAATTGAAATTTGGCCATAGCCACTGTCGTTTTCGCTTTTAATTGTTTGAGTGAGCACATGAACTACCAACATCTACAACAAACCTGGGCTGACTTTAGCGTTCGGATAACCGCCTTTATTGAGCAGCTAGGATTAGACCGTTTATCTTTACAGGCCGATCACGCCGCATTGCGCGTCAATAACAACCAAACAGCGCAGTTACTTGCTGATGAATTTAGCCAATATGGTGAGGTAATATCGAATAACATGATTAATGGCAGGCCCATTTTAATCATTAAGCTTACTGAGCCGTTAGTGATCGGCTCTATGCAAATCACCTGTGTTGAACTGCCCTTTCCATCAGATAAAGCTTACCCAGTAGAAGGTTGGGAACATATTGAGTTGGTGTTTCCATCACAAGCGCAAACCTGTGAAGCCCTTGTTGCCGAGCTAATTGAACACGCACCACAATTGGCCAGCATTATCGATAATGCTCAAGCTGGGGTTGGAAAGATTAAGGTGAAACAGAGCTCACCAAAAGGTGATAACGAACGCTTAGCCAACCCAACCATTGCATTTAAAGCCAATGGCATTTGCGTAAAAGTGCATCCGCATGATATTCAAACTATTATCGCCAGCGAACAGTAAGCACATTACTCGGCTCGAGCAAAAACAACACTGACCTCTATTCACTCAATCAATGAATCGTGTCATAAACAGACTATTAGGATCAGCCTGATAGTCTGCAAATGGGCCGCAATACTCAAAACCATGACGTTGATACAAACGTCTTGCGGGGGCAAAAAAGTCCATCGAGCCGGTTTCTAAACTCAACTGCTGATAACCACGACGCTTAGCCTCATTGAGCAAATGCAATAACAATTCAGTGGCCACCCCTTGGTTTCTCGCCGCTGCGGATGTGCGCATTGACTTTATTTCGCCATGGGTTTCATTGAGCTGTTTTATCGCCACGCAACCTAATACCTCGCCTTGAAGCTTCGCGCACCAAAACGTAATACTAGGATGAGCTAGCGCATCGATATCTAAGGCATGGACACTTTCGGGTGGCGAAGTTGCATACATATCAGCTAAGTGCGCTTGTAATAATTCAATGACCCCTGCATCTTGTAAGTCATCCACTTGTATCTCCATCTACTAACATTCCTTAGGGGTAAGTGTTTTAGTTAAGCATTAATTTATATACAATTTTTAGCCACACGGCTAGGGGGTTAAATTTCGCAACTAAATTGTAATTATGACCCCCTACACGTTAAATAAAATCACCTTAATTAACAACAAGCTTTTTAGCCACAGCGCGACTTTCGAGTCTAAGTAAACCGAGTAAAAATAGCGTTCCCATCATCACTACACTGGCCGAAACATATAAACCAATATCATAATTACCAAAGTATTCGGCTAAATAGCCCGTCGGAACAGGCGCAATAATTTGCGCCGCGCCATAGGATAAGGTCATGGTGCCCATAAATTTGGCGGGGTTACTGGGATAAAACTTACCCGCCATGGTTAACACTAAGCTGACACAGGCGATGAAGGTGCCACCAAAACATAACGCGCTGACAATCACCACGGTTAAGCTGTCGTTCATCACAGGCAGAATAATCCCCACGGCTTGCAAACAGTAAGCGGCTAATAACGCTTTTACATAACCGGTTTTGCGGGCAATTCTATCCCACACTAATGCGGCAGGCGTGGCAGCAATACCAATTAACAAAAATGCTAAACTGCCCTGGCCTTGTAATCCCTCTGTGCGCTCGACAATATCGACAATAAAGGTTGAGCTAACGACATAGCCATAACCGGCACAAAAATAGGCTAGCATCATCAGCAACTTAAATTCGCGGCTGGGTGGATTATCGTTAGCAACCTCGCCTTGCTGCTCACCCGCTGTTGGATGCGGCATCCACAACCACGCTGGAATAGAAACCACAACAGCCAGCAGCGCTAGGGCCAGCCATTGCTGCTGCCAATCAGCCGACAGCCCAAGCATTAGCTCGAATAATAATGAAGTGATAATAATGCTCAAGCCTGCACCCGCAAAATGGATCCCTAATTCTGCACGGTGATTGTGTCTTACCAGCCACTTTAAGATAAGACCAGAAGCAATGATAAACCCGCCAGAGGCACAAACACCGGCGAAAAAGCGTAATACCGCCCAAGTGACGATATCAGTCGTCACCACCATGGCGGCAGAAGTCACCACACTCAAGAGTAAATAAACACGATGTAAATTATATTTGTAATGCAGATTATGCATGCTCGCCGCCACAAACACGCCAAACATATAACCCATAAAATTAGTGGTCGCCAACCAACCACCACCAGACTCAGTTAAGCCAGCACTGTCCTGCATTATCGGTAATAACAAACTATAGGAAAATCGTGCCACCCCAACGGTGACAATTAAACTGCAAATACCTGCAAAATACACACGAAAAGCGGTCAATTCCTTTAACATTATCTTGCGCCTAATCGAAAAATGATTAACAAACAATACGTCAACCTGCTAATGTTAAAAATTGAATTATTTTGAACCAAAACTTCTTATATTGAGAACTATATGGAAATGTTAATGCTCAAAACGTTTAAAGCCGTGGTCGATGAACAAGGCATTAAAGGCGCGGCAGATAAACTCAATACCGTGCAGTCTAATATTACTAACCGGATTAAGAAGCTCGAAGCAGAGCTCGACACCAAACTGTTTACACTGATAGGCAGAAAGCTGCAGTTAACCCCAAACGGGCAACAGTTATACGATTACGCTGAGCAAATATTGTTATTACAACATCAAGCTATTTCAGCTATTTCACGTAATAAAGACACTTACGAGTTACGTGTCGGTATGCCCGAAACATTTGCTGCCGTACACATGCCATTAGCGCTTAAACAACTCAAGCTCAACCATGCTGAAATTCGCACCAAAATTCATACCGACACCAGTGAAAGGCTCGTATTTTCAGTGCTTAACAATAAGGTGGATTGTGCCGCAATAGGCAATGCCCCAAAACATGAAAACCTGGTAGTGATCCCAATCGTTAAAGAAGAATTGATCATGGTGACGCCGCGAGACAGCGAATATGACCCGGTATTATTGGTGAGAGATGAAGGCTGTGGTTACCGACAACATGCCATGCTATGGCGCCAACAAGCAGGTCGAGGCAATGATGAACTCATGATAATGAGTAGTGCAGATGGCGTGTTAGGCTGCATTGCTGCAGGTTTAGGTTATACCATTATTGGTAAGAATATGGTGGCTGGCAGCCGCTATGAAAAATCATTGGTGATGACACCTGTGAGCCATGGCCCTAAACATGTTCAGTTATCGATTGTTTATCGTAAAGGCAGCCCATTAGAGTCTGGTATTTTAACCCTAGCCACCTTGCTGACAAAATAACTTAACCATATTGTCCACACAGAAGTGGACGCCTCAAAGGTGTCATTATGACTATACCGGTGTCATTTTTACACCAGCCACTACTGTCTATATGACATTGTAGATTTACAGCAAAACAATAAAGCACTGATAAATAACAACTTAAAATATTGGCACGACACCTGCAATAACATCGTTAACAGATAAGAACTTTACTTTTTAACGATTAACTTTCAATTATTACAGGTGTAAATATGACTATTCACATTAAAAACAACATCAACTGGGTTGGCCAACGCGACTGGGAAATTCTTGATTTTCATGGCACTGAATATAAAACCACTAAAGGCACCAGTTACAACAGTTACCTTATACGTGAGCAAAAAAATGTCTTAATCGATACCGTTGACCATCGTTTCAGCCTACAATTCATTCAAAACCTTGAGATGGAAATTGATCTTAATCTAATTGATTACATTGTGATAAACCATGCTGAAGAAGATCACTCTGGCGCATTAGCCGCACTCATGGCAAAAATTCCTAATACCCCAATTTATTGTACCGAAAATGCCATCGACTCTATTACCGGCTTGCATCACCACCCTGAATGGAACTTCAATATTGTCAAAACTGGCGATAGCCTAGATATCGGTAACGGCAAGCAATTGGTCTTTATTGAAACCCCAATGTTGCACTGGCCAGACAGTATGATGACCTATTTAACCGAAGATGCCGTGTTATTTAGTAACGATGCGTTTGGTCAACATTACTGCGATGAACGCTTGTTTAATGATGAAGTTGATCAGATTGAATTAATGGATCAATGCTTACGCTATTACTCCAATATTTTAACCCCGTTTAGTGCACTGGTAACCGCTAAAATTAACGAGGTTTTAGGCTTTAACCTGCCTGTTGATATGATTGCCACCGCCCATGGCGTGGTGTGGCGTGATAACCCAACACAGATTATCCATCAGTATTTGCAATGGGCTGATAACTACCAAGAAGACCGCATCACTATTTTCTACGACTCAATGTCTAACAACACCCGTTTGATGGCAGATGCCATTGCTCAGGGGATCCATGATGTTGACCCTGGCGTTTCTGTTAAAGTATTTAATGTGGCGCGCCACGACAAAAATGACATTCTTGCTAATGTATTTCGCTCTAAAGGGATTTTAGTCGGCTCATCAACCATGAATAATGTCATGATGCCAAAAGTGGCAGGCATGCTAGAAGAAATCACTGGATTACGTTTTAAAGATAAAAAAGCCGGTGCATTTGGTAGCTACGGTTGGAATGGCGGCGCAGTAGACCGCATTCACACTCGCCTGACCGACGCCGGATTTGAAACCACTGTCGGCCTAAAAGCAAAATGGAAACCCGACGGAAAAGCCATGCGCGAATGCCGTGAACATGGCCGCCAAATAGCCAAAAGCTGGGCGTTACACGATCTCAGCAATGTCGATTCTATTTCATCGCCTCTTAACCAAAATCAAGCGGTTAAATTAACAGAAACTGTAGCACCTGCAGCACCAACACCATGTGCATCAAGCGCAAGCATTAGCGATACACAAGAGATGCTATGCACCGTGTGTAACTGGGTATATCAACCCGTATTAGGCGAGCCAAACCAAGATGTACAGCCGGGAACGCCTTGGTGCGAAGTACCAGACTTTTTCCTTTGCCCTGATTGTGGTTTAGGTAAAGAGGTATTTACACCGATTGCACAGAGGAAAGCATCATGAGTGCACCTATCATCATTATTGGCAGCGGCTTTGGTTCATATCAATTAATTAAAACCATTAGACGTACAGATACACAACAACCGATTACCGTTTTTACCCTTGATGAAGGTCACGACTACAGTAAACCAGATTTGAGCCATGTATTTAGTAATCAGCAAACCAGTACTGATTTAATTCGCCAATCAGCGCAGGAGTTTGCGGCACAGTACAACATTACTTTGCATGCCTTAACGCGAGTAGACAGCATTGATAGCCAACAACAACGTGTATGGGTTAACGATGTCGCCTACCCTTATTCACAATTAGTGTTGGCGACTGGGGCCAAAACATTTGTCCCCACTATGCAAGGTGACGCGAGTAACAAAGTGATGACCTTAAACAGCCTGCAAGAGTTTGCCAGCGCACAACAGCAATTGCATGAGGCGAAGCGCATAATGCTGATTGGCGCGGGGCTGATAGGCACCGAAATCGCAATGGATTTAAGTCGCAGCGGTAAACACGTGGTGGTGGTCGACCCAAGTAAAGGCGTAATGGCGAACATGTTGCCCGACCTCGTTGCGTCTGCGCTGCAAACTAAGCTTACTGAAGCCGGTGTAGAGTTTGAGTTTGGCCAAACGGTAACGGCACTTAATGAAAATGAGTCAACCCTGTGTGCCACGCTGAGTTCTGGCAAAACCCATCATATCGATTGCGTTATTTCGGCAGCCGGATTAAAGCCTAATGTGGCCTTAGCTGCACAAACAGGCCTTGAGGTGAATAACGGCATAGTGGTTAATCAGCAGCTGCAAACCTCGGTTAAGCATATTTATGCTTTAGGCGATTGCGCCGAAATCAATGGCAAAGTGATGTCGTATTTGCAGCCCATTTTGTTAAGCGCCAATGCACTGGCAAAAACCTTATTAGGCCAACCCACCACGTTAAGTTTACCGGCGATGTTAGTTAAGGTTAAAACCCCACAAATGCCCATTCAATTAGGTGGCAGCACGGTTAAAGATGTGGCGTCTTGGCAGGTAGATATTGATGCTAATGGCTGTTCAGTTAAAGCCTTTAACGAGCAAAAACAAATTATAGGATTTGTGGTCACCCAAGAGCATATGAACAACACGTTCCCGTTACTCAGGGCTTTACCCGCAAACCTTTAACCTATATTTAAATCGGTGCTGATTACCTGGTAATGTAAACAGCACCCTAAGGAGAACATTATGTCTCATCAACGTATTCCAGCAAACTGGACCATTCAACGCTCTACCCCATTTTTTACCAAAGACAATGTACCTGCGGCCCTACTGACTCACCATAATACCGCCGAAGGTGTTTTTGGTCAGTTATGCGTAATGGAAGGCGTGGTCACTTATTATGGTTTTGCCGACAGCGAAGCAACCGAACCGGAAGTGACAGTGGTGATTAACGCGGGCCAATTTGCCACCAGCCCTCCGCAGTACTGGCATCGCATTGAGTTAAGCCCAGATGCGCAATTCAATATTAACTTTTGGTCCGAAAAAGATAAAACCGGCCAAGCGATGTTTAATAGCAAATAATCTTACAATGATACTTTTATCGCGATTAGGGGCAGCAACAAGCTGCCCCACTGATTTATTCACTAAAAAATAGGTCACCATAATACGTTTCTGCATCTTTACCACTGTTGTCGGTATCGGTCATAATCGCAATTATATCAATGTATTGATACGCTTTTCGGTTAGCTTTTTGACTGCCTTTATCCCCAAATGTGTCAATCAAATCTTGGTACACATTGCGTTGTTCTTCATACCACTGACCTCGTTGTGATTGTTGTCCTCTCACAGACATCATTTTAACACTTGAACCAGCAAAAGCGTTGTTCCAAACCAAGCCTTTGTCTTGATTACTCGACCAAACATAGTTTAATGACTTGGTGTTCCACACCATAAAACCACCATCAATAACGACGTAAACTCGCGCCACAAAGTCATCACCCGCTTTACTTCGCTCGTCTAACGGCGACAACGTCTGTTCAACTAGCCAACTCCAGTTTAGATAAGGCGTTGCAATGAGGTCAATTTTCTTTTCTAGCACCAATCCAGAGGCCGAATTTTGACTAATGGCTTTAAGTGCCATTTGGCCTTTGTATTGTTCAACGCTATAAATTGATTTGCCTGAAAATTCTTTCGCTTGCCATTGTTCAATGCCTTGCTCACTCAACGCCGTTAAATTGGTGACCGCTTGCGCGCTCACACATAGCAAAAAACTCAATAACACGAATATCCATTTGCACATGTTACTCTCCAATTTTGCTATTAAGCGGTGTGTTTGAGTAAGAAAAACAGCCTCAAAAAAAACGACAGACTGCAATAAATCGTTATTGGTTAAACTCTGCTAGCGCGGTTAAGGCTAATTGGGCTTTATCTGTAGGCACAAAAACATGGTCGTGATAATACGCGGCAATAACATTGGCACTGATATTAAATTCAGTGAGTTTAGCCGCTACCGCAGCTGTTAATCCAACAGCCTCAAGGCTTGAATGTACGGTTAAAGTAATTTGTTTAAAGCATGCTTCAAAGGTCAATCCTGCAGCCATTGCAGCCTCTTTATTGACAACTAACGTTAAGCCTTCGCTCTCGCGAAATGTCGCAAGTGGATTTAATTGAGCATACTGTTCATATTCTCCCTGAACAGTGCAAAATACAAATTCTCCGTCCATCAATTTAGGGCTCATGGACGTCAATAGTAGTGCTAAATCGGTCATACCACTCATAGTCTACAATCCTTTTTGATAATCCATTGATTTAGCAGGCTATAACACGCTTTATGCTAAATAACCTGAACTCTGGATAATAAACTTATTTTGCTGCTTTTTGGGCCGCTAATACTTTTTCCATTGGCGGTACAATTGACACTGGGTCTAAACGCATTTGGAACCAGTTTAAACGCCAATCTAAATGCGGACCTGTCACGCGGCCTGTAGCGCCAATCTCAGCCACTTTATCGCCCTGCACAACGGTGTCGCCAACCTTTAAATACAATTTACTTAAATGTAAAAATGTTGAACTCACCCCATAACCATGGTCAATAATCACCGTACCACCAGAATAAAACATATCAGGTTCCGCAAGGGTAATCACCCCATCTGCAGGTGCCACAACAACAGTACCTGTTGGGCGGGCAACGTCTACGCCAAAGTGTGGGTTACCAGGCACATCGTTGTACACACGCTGACTGCCATAAACACCCGAAATACGTCCAGTTACCGGCCAAATAAATGACTGCATAAAAGCGTGTTGCTCGCTAAAGATATCTCTTGCAGCTCGTGTTTGTAGCGCATCTTTTGCTGCTCTGGCCTGCGCCACAGGATCGGGCTTCATGATTTTTTGGCTAATCCCAGTCACGCGGTCAATTTTGTATTGTTTGGTTGCAATTTTAAGCGGCTTTATTTCGGTTAGCCCGTCAGGGTAAGTCACTTTGAAGAGTTGGTCGACTACGGCATCGCGATCAAAACCTATCGCAAACTGACCATGAGGGGTGACTTTTACTGCTTCACCATTGAGTAATATTTTACTGCCTGCAGGCACGGTACCTCTGACTAATGCCCCTTGCTCAAATTTTCCTTCAAATGTGACAGCGACCACTGAAGCGCTAAACCCCAATGCACTCGCCATCAGTAAGAGGGCAGCAGACATCACTTTACCAGAAGATTTTTTTAATAACATGACACCGCATTCCTTGTAAAATAGATAAAAAAAGGGCCACCTTTTGGCAGCCCGTTTATATTACTCGATTAACCTTTTACCGCAATGGCCCCTTTACCAATACCTTCATACGCAATCACTTTAAAGTGACTTTCTGGCACTTTATTCGCCAGGGTATTGGCCATGTAATCTGCCAGCAATTCAACGGTGGTATCGTGTGGGATTAAATCACAGCATGCTTTTGGCATAGCAAGTTGAAAATCGCCTTGAGGCGCCATGTAATGAAAACCAAAATGGCTTTCATCGCTAATGCTGGTTTGCTTAGACAATTCGAGAGAACTCACCGACACGAGATCTTCTTCAGTGCCAAGATACACATCTTGCCAACGGTCAGCCCAATATTGATCCCATTTAGGCTCGGCGATACCGTTTTCAAATACCGTAACGGGACTGCGATGACCATGCGCAATTCGTTGACAGTTACCGTCGTGTTTGCGTAAACCATGACTGTAATGGTAAAACGGCGTGTTGAGTACTTCACTGCGTAACGTTAGGCTAATGCCTTGTACGTTATCGGGTAAGACTTCACGCAAGGCTTTTTTAAGAAAGTCATTCACACTTTCAAAATCAATAATTTCAGTTGGAATAAGCGCAAATGCTTGCGACGGGCACGCTAAATGAATGTCGCCTTTTTGGCTTGAGAAATCCATCCATACCCGATCACCCTTTTGTTGCCAGCGCACTTCACTGCACGCTGTTGGAATCAGCAAACGATGATCGGCAACATCGTCAATGGTATTTTTAATGGTGCGTTTTACTTTCGCAAAATCCAATACCATATTTTGGTCATCTAAGCCGCCGTCGAGTAATACATCGACAATCCAGCTTTCGCCTACCATGCCGCGTATTGGACACAGGTAAGAAAAATCGATAACGGTTAAATCTTTTACAAACAGTTGCATTAATGCTCCTAGGCGGAAAAACAGTCCACCTCAGTATAAATGTATCCCGAATGGCACATGCCAATGGAAAAGGTATCTTATGACGTCTTTATAAATCCACCGACATTCTAAACAAAAGCCTGTCACGGAGCGAGCAAACATGTGAGATTAGTGAAAAAAACTTGTAGATGCTTAATGCGTATGCAGTAGGAAAAGTGCACTGTGCTTAGGTGCAATCATCAGCTGGGGTCGTTGAAATTTTGCTCGAGCTCTGCCGTAAAAAAAACCACTAGCAAGCTGATTATAATGAAACTCTGGCAACACAATAGGAAATAAATCATCAATGAAGACATTCGCTTATCTCTAAAATCCTTTTGTTGTACAGTAACAAACAATTGTGCAAATACTGTGCAGATATTTAGGAGATAAGGTCAGTCATTCAAGATAACACTGTGTTGCTTTTCTCTGGGCATTACTCGACTTTGTATCCGACGCCATAAATAGAGTGCAGCACTTCTTTTTGTTTGGTGACTTGTGCCAGTTTATGGCGTAAATTTTTCACGTGACTGTCTATCGTTCGAGAGCTCACAATACGGTCATCGACATAACACACTTGCATTAAACTGTCGCGAGAGTGCACCACACCGGGACGTTTTAGCATTGTTTGTAGCAACCTAAATTCAACCGGTGTTAACTCAACTTCTTGCTTATCAACATGGCATTTAAAGCGCTCAATATTCAAGTCGATGTGTTTGTAACGAATAATTTGTTCATTTTGACTGCCTTGGGTATTTTCAACCCGTCTTAAAATGGTTTTTACTCTCGCAACAACTTCTCTTGCCGAAAACGGTTTACATACATAGTCATCGGCCCCCAGTTCTAATCCCATTAATCGATCAATTTCATCTACGCGCGCCGTTAACATCAAGATAGGCATCATTGAAAACTGACGAATTTCGCGGCAAATGGTTAAACCATCTTTGTAAGGCAACATTAAATCTAAAATCACAAAATCGATCGATTGCGTTTTAATGGTTTCAATGACATCTCGACCGTCGTACTGTACTTGGGTGTTAAACCCTTCTAATTGCAAAAAATCCACCAGGATCTGGGCAATCTTAGGTTCATCTTCAACCACTAATACGGTCATTGGCTGTTGATGAGCAAATCCACTCATAATCACTTCCTTAACAAAGGTAATTGAACTTTAATGCACAATCCGCCCATAGATGATGGGGTTGCGGTAATACTTCCGTTGTGGGCTTCGACAATATTTTTACAGATCGTCAGCCCTAAACCAGCACCACTGCCTCTTCGCGTTCTTGCTACATCCTGACGATACAAGGGTTCAAATAAATGCTCACATTCTTCGATTGTCGCACTGGGCTTGGTGTCATTAATGGTTAAGCAAATTGTGTTTGCTTGCTGGGTTAACTGCACGTTAATTTCGCCAGGGCTGTCGGTATAGGCCATCGCATTCATCAATAAATTAATAAATAATTGTTCTAAACGCCTAACATCAGCAGACACCAATAGCATTGGCCTAATCTGTTTACTCAGAGTGAGGCCTTTGTCATGTATAGAGGCGGCAATGCTGTTCAAGGTACTGTCCAGCGAGTCGCTAATATTAACCGTTGTTAAGTGATAGCGGAGTCCACCGACATCAGACAAGGACAACTCATATAAGTCGTCTACCAAATGTTTCATTCTCAGCACTTCTTGCTCAATCGAAGTTAACTGAGTTGAGTCAAACGCTCGGATCCCCGCTTTAATCGAATCGATTTCGCCGCATAAAATACTCAAAGGTGTGCGTAATTCATGTGAGATATCAGCTAGCCAACGATTTTTTGCACTGCGGTTTTTAGCGAGTGTCATTGCCAGATGATCGATGTTGGCCATGAGTTGCCCAAGCTCGTCGGCGCGCTGAGTATCCATAACGCGCTGATCATAATCGCCCTTAGATAAATAAGACACGCCTAACATCACTTGCTTAACAGGCACCAATAAAAAGCGCGCTAACCACCACGCTAATGTACTGGCCAATAATAAGCACAACAGGCCGATACCAACGCTCGTCCAACGCTGCTGCTGGGCAAATGCTGTAGCCGATGATGAGACTATCTCTCGCACAGGATTACTAAATAGGTAACCTACAACTTGCTGGTTATACACTAACGGGTAACTAATGGTGTCGGCCTTTTTATCAATGACAGCACCAGCAATATATTGCGCTTCTGCCGAATATAATCCGGTTGGTGGTCCAGCGCGATGATTAGAAGGTCCTGGTCGCATATGCGGTGGCGGCACTCGAGGTCCTTGGCGTTGTGGGTAATTTAATCGCCCGATCGGACGAGGCGGCATATTCACACCATTAGCATTATTGTCTCGAGGTGCTCTTGGTAACGGAGAGTGAGCAGAAATGGTTTGATTTAACCCGTTTTGGCTAAGTTTATGCCAGCTGAGTATGGAGTTGCCTTCTTCTATCTGTGGCGGCAAACTGGCAGCATAAAGTGTCAATATCTGTTCAGACAAGCTGGCCAGACGCTCTTGTTCTAAGCTATTAATGTAATCTAAAAAACCCTGATCAAAGCTCCACCTCGCTAACGATAACGTGGCGATAAGCACAATACTGGTTAAGCCAACAAAGGCTAAGAATAGTTTTTGGGATATTTGCATAAAATACAGTATAACCAGCAATATAACGCCACACTAGTGACGCATAAAATATGATCACAATCTCCTTAAATTCTGCACATTTCCTCCACATTGTTGGTTTATATTACCTTAAGTAACCCATTTAGGAGTGTCATCATGACCCTTAACCCAATCAACATCACTTTACTGACATTGAGTTTAGTTGCCTCTGCAGCTGTGTTTGCTAATCCGCCCGGTGGCAAACCACCACAAGAGGCGATTGATGCCTGTGCAAGCAGTTCTGAAAACAGCCAGGTCAGCTTTGAAACGCCTCGTGGTGATACCCTTGAAGCAACCTGTAAAATGATAGATGGTGAATTAGTCGCAGTGCCAGACAATGCGCCAGACGACATGAAGCAACCACCAAAAAAACGTAGTTAACGCTAATTGTTAAGGAGTGAATATGCAAGTGACTAGCGGCAGTACCTCGATGCAAATGACATCGACTGAGAGTACTCAACGTCCACCTCGTCCTGACGGTCCACCACCGCCAAAGGGTGGCGTACCACCAGGATTAGACAGTGCAGTGTCGACATTGACAGAAGAAGAGCAGCAATCAACGACAGAGATGCTTGCATCGTTAACTGAAGAACAGCAAATTGAATTAAAGTCAGTTTTAGATGAGTTAAAGCCAATGACTGAAGGATTATCTGATGATGATATCGGCAGTATTTTTTATGAAGCTTTAAACAGCATTTACAATGGTGGCGAGACACAAACCGCTAGCAGTACATCAGCAGTGAATGTAGACGTATACGCATAACACTCCTGCGCATACAGTAATAAAAGCCAGCAGGTAAAATGCTGGCTTTATCATTTTTATGCCAATATCTACGGTTTCATATTTGCCACTAGTGGTAAAAAATCGACTAAAGCATCTGGTAATCTTGGCTTACTGTACAAATATCCTTGCGCTAAATCGCAGCCATTAGCACGTAGAAAATCGGCTTGGGCTTGCGTTTCGACTCCTTCAGCAATAATTTGTAAGTTTAATGCATGACCAAGTGCAATGACGGCTTTGGCAATGGCCGTATTATTGGAGTCGTGCGGAATATCGCGTACAAAAGACTGATCGATTTTCAATTTATCGATAGGAAGTTTTTTCAGATAGTTAAGCGAAGAATAACCTGTACCAAAGTCATCAATACTTAACGCAATACCCATGGCTCCCAATAATTTTAAATCACGAATAATGGCTTCGGGATCATGCATCATGCACGACTCGGTCACTTCGAGTTCTAAGTGTTTAGCAGGTAAGCCGGTTTCTAATAAAATGCGCCTCACTTGTTCGACAAAATCACTTCGTTGTATTTGTAAACTGGCAACGTTAACCGAAATTCGCTCAAACGTTTTCCCCTGAGTTAGCCATTCAACACCCTGCAAACAGGCGGTTTTTAATACCCACAAGCCCATTCCCCATATTAAACCGATTTTTTCTGCTAACGGAATAAATTCGCCAGGAGAGATATCGCCTAAAATAGGATCATGCCAGCGCATGAGCGCTTCAAAGCCACAAGGAGTTAAATCATCCAGTTTAAGCTTAGGCTGATACACAAGATAAAAATCGTCATTGGCAATGGCCTGATGCATCGCAGTTTGCAATTTCAATTGCGCAACCGCTTGCTTGGTCATTGACTCGGTATAAAACGCATAGTTATTGCGCCCATCTAGTTTTGCACGGTGCATTGCCGCGTCGGCATTACGTAATAGGCTGTCATGGTCATCACCGTCACTAGGATAGATAGCGACTCCCATACTGGCGGTTAATCTAACCGATTGAGCGTTATCGAGTATAAAAGGCCGCTCAAATACACTGCGGATTTTATCTATCGATGATGTCACAGAGTCGGTACCCATAATGCTAGGCAGCATCACGACAAACTCATCACCGCTTAACCGTGCAAGCACGTCAAAATCAGATAACGCGTAAGATAAGCGCTTAGCTAACTCAATCAAAATTTCATCACCAATCACATGCCCTAAGCTGTCATTGATGTGTTTGAAGAAATCGATATCTAAAAATAAAATCGCTAACTGCTTTTTGGCTCTATTTGAATGATTTAACTCTTGTTCCACTAATGACATAAACTGCATGCGGTTAGGCAGTTGTGTTAAAGCGTCAAAGTAAGCGAGGTTTTTTAGCTTTTCTTCGTTTTGTTTTTGCGCTGAAATATCTGCAAATACTGCGACGTAGTATTGAATAATATTTTGTTTGTCAAACACCGCACTAATGGTAATAGATTGTGGGAAGATGGCACCGTATTTGCGGCGGTTCCAAATCTCGCCGTGCCATTTTCCTTGCACTAACAAGGTATTCCATAAACGTTCAAAGAAGCTTTTAGGATGCCGCCCAGAGCTCAGCATGCTTGGGTTCCGCCCAATGACTTCTTCTCGGCTATAGCCTGTGATATCAGTAAACGCCTGATTAATTTCGGTAATATTGCCATCACTGTCGGTAATCACAACACCTTCCACAGCATTTTGAAATACATTTGCGGCTAAAATTAGCTGCTCTTCAGCTTCTTTATGTTTGGCAATATTACGCGTCATACCTATAACTCCGAGGAGCTGGTTTTGAGCATCGTAAATTGGGGCTTTTATGGTTTCAAGCCACACTTTATTAAAATTCAGGTCAACTTCTTCACACTCAGACACCACGACTGTCGCACCCGTTTCGATTGCTAACTTATCGCCCTCAACAAAGGCTTCTGCTGTCCGCTGGTCAAATAAATCAAAGTCAGACTTACCCACTATTTGATCTGTCGATTTTCGCCACGCACGTTCGACACTTTTATTACAACCAATATAAATTCCGTGAGTATTTTTAATCCAAATATGCTCATCAAAAGCGTTGATAAAAGCTTGCACGTCAACAATATGAGTAATGCCTGGACTGTGCTTTAACCCTAGGTCACTACTATTAATATAGGTACGGATTGCACTACTTAACATATCAGCAATACGGATTTGAATGGCGCTCAAGGCTTGAAACATGTCAGGTTTGTCTAACGCGTGATTAACGGCACTAAAACTCAGGGCCGCAAGAATATGTCCCTCGCTATCACGAATTAACTGATGATAAATATCGACTTTTGCTGTATTACCTTGATGCTCATTGTTAATGGCGACATTGATGTACTGTAACAAACTAATTTGATGTTGCTGGCGGGTACGGTCAGTTGCCCCCTGGCTGATGCAAAGGTCCTCTAAGCGATGTACCGCGGTATTAATTTGATTAAAAGTAATAGTGAGACGAAATTCGGCAGAAATGTCATTAATCTCCTGCTGCCATTCTCTAAGTTGAGACTGAGAAATAGCTTCTTTCAGCATAACACCTTCCTAAATCAATATATTAATAATCACGGCTCTCTAGCTACCTGTAGAGCAGTGGGATATTTGTTAAACCAGCGACATAAGCTATAGAATCATAAGCTATAGAATCATAAGCTATAGAATCATAAGCTATAGAATCATAAGCTATAGAAACAAAGTAAACCTAATACTGCTGCATATCTTAATCCAAACATAATCATCACAACAATCTAACTATATGCCATAAATCATGAAATCACGCTATGTTTGAGTGATTTCATTGCAATAATCAATCATAAGTAAGGTCTTTAAAACAAATAAGGAGCACTAAGGCTCCTTATTTAACTTTACCGTCTAAAAGACTGTAAGTATTAGTGATTAACTGTTCT
Organism: Shewanella litoralis; assembly: GCF_009828585.1. GTDB lineage: Bacteria > Pseudomonadota > Gammaproteobacteria > Enterobacterales > Shewanellaceae > Shewanella > Shewanella litoralis. Next base: position 125,327 of record NZ_WSRZ01000014.1, read on the forward strand.
TTAATGCGGCAATACGTTTCTCTAGCGGTGGATGGCTCATCATAAGCTCCGCCATTGAACGTTTACCGTTAATGCCAAATGCTGACATTTGTGCAGGCATTGCACCAGATTCAGGGCCTTGGCGTAAACGCTCTAGTGCGGCAATCATTTTACCTTTGCCCGCAAGTCGTGCAGCACCTTCGTCGGCTTTAAATTCACGAATACGTGAGAAGTAAGCTACGATCATCGAGGCTAAAATACCAAACAGCATATCAAGCACAAATACTACAGCCATATAAGCAAATATGCCTAGGCCTTCACCTTCTTCATCATTGCTAGACACGACATTATTGATAATGCCAGCAACCACGCGAGCTGCAAAAATAACAAAGGTATTCACCACACCTTGAATTAAGGTTAAGGTCACCATGTCGCCGTTAGCAACGTGGCTCACTTCGTGGGCAAGTACACCTTCGATTTCATCTTGCGTCATGCCGTAAAGCAAGCCAGAACTTACCGCGACAAGTGCGTTGTTTTTGCTTGGGCCTGTGGCAAATGCGTTCATCTCTGGCGATTGATAAATTGCCACTTCAGGCATTTTAATGCCTGATTTTTCAGCTTGACGAGCCACAGTTTCAACTAACCAGCGCTCTGTATTATCACGTGGATGGGTAATGACCTCACAGCCCATGGTCTTTTTAGCCATCCATTTAGAAATCGCTAAACTGATAAATGCGCCACCAAAACCGAAAATGGCAGCAAATACCAACAGTCCACCCATAGATTGGGTATTAACCCCTAGAATAGACATGACAATTGAGGCAACCAGTAATATGGCAAGGTTGGTTGCGATCAACAAAAATATACGCTTCATTTAAGCTCCTGTATGGCAAAATGCCGATTTTCGATTGTTACTATAGACATAATATGTCCATAATTTTAGAATTCAAGCTTAGTTATATTAAAAAAAATTTATGACTCTTTTTACGTTGATAAACCACGCTTAAAATCTAGCGAGCAGAGTCTATGCAGGGATTATTAATTGAAACTGAAAAACATCAAACGATGATAAACAGAGTATATGCAATGATTAATCTTTGATAAACTATCGAAAATAAAAGCAAAAAAGGAATTTTTATGAGCATTAATGCATTAATGTTAAGTGCCTCGCGTGTCGGTGACTCTGCCTATTTAACTCATACAGTTGCGCTTATCCGCCCTCTTACACAACCTGGCCAACAATGGTTATTTATTCCCTATGCCGGTGTGAGTGTCAGTTATGATGAGTATTTAACCAAAGTGCAAACGGCATTAGCGCCGCTGCCCATCACCATTAACAGCATTCATCAATTTGCCGATCCTAAACAAGCGATTCAAGATGCAGCTGGCATTTTGGTTGGCGGCGGTAATACCTTCCAACTGTTAAACGAGCTATACCGCTACGATTTAGTGCATTTAATCCGCGAGAAAGTACAAAATGGCATGCCGTATGTGGGCTGGAGTGCAGGTTCGAACATTACCGGTAATAGTATTCGCACCACAAACGATATGCCAATTGTGGAACCCCCTTCATTTACTGCATTAAGTATTCTGCCCTTTCAGTTAAATCCGCATTACACCAATTACCAAATGCCAGGCCACAACGGCGAAACTCGTGCGCAACGCTTATTAGAATTTACGATTGTCGACCCATTAACCCCAGTCATTGGTATTCAAGAAGGCAGTGCATTATGGCGTCAGGGAGATAAATTGACGTTAATTGGCGATCAAACTGCCTATTTATTTCATGGTAAGCAACAAGAAGTCGAAATTGCCGCCAACAGTGACTTATCTGAGTACCTCAAATAACTAAGCTCATTTCCATGGGGTTATGAAATAAAGCCATAAACCCCATGGTTGTATTATTAATCGTATTGATTTCGCTCACTGGGAATATCAGTCAAATACTCAACAAATTCAATTTCAAAACCATTAGGGTCGATAAAATAGCGACTCTTATAAGCCTCATTAACCGCGCCCATAATAGCAACCTCATAACCCACGCTTGCCAGCCTTAATACTAATGCTTCGATATTATCCACCACATAAGCAAAATGCGCTAAACCAATAGCATTACTTTTAAGATCACGTATCTCTCCGGTCCCAGAGTCATTGAGTGACAAATAATGATAGTCATCGCCAAAATGTAACCATTTTCGTGGGGTGCCATGCCATATTGATTCACCGCCACCGCGGACTCGCCAATGTGGAAACGCCGCCTGGTAAAAAACCAAGGTCTCTTCTAAATCGTTCACGACCAAATTTAAATGTTCTAAATGCATTTCGTATCTCCTTATGATTAATTTTGCACAGCTTAATACCTCAAGTTAACTTGAGGTAAAGTGTTAATTTTGCCAAAATAACAAAAATTTGGAGGGTTTATGTCAGAAGAAACAGTATTAAGTGTTGGCCAAGTAGCAAAACGTTGTGGAATTAACATTTCTGCAATCCATTTTTATGAGCAAAAAGGTCTGATTAGCAGTTGGCGCAACCAAGGTAATCAACGTCGTTATTCACGCGATGTCATTAGACGAATATCTCTTATCAAAGCGGCGCAACAATTAGGCATATCTTTAGATGAAATTGGCAGTGCATTTGCTTCATTGCCGAATGGCAGGACAGCCACCAAACAAGACTGGGCGGCATTATCAGTTAATTGGAAAGACACACTCACACAGCGTATTAGTCGATTACAAAATATGAAAGACTCACTTGAAGGGTGCATCGGTTGTGGCTGTTTATCGATGAATAGTTGCCCTTTGTATAACCCAAATGATCTGCTCGAACCACAAGGACCAGGGCCTGTACTGTTATACCATTTCCATTAATTATGTGACCAATCAGAGTCACTCAGATTGTTCAGTTTGAGGCGCATTGTTGAAATAATGGTTATTCCCTTCTAAGGCAATGCAACAAAGAAATGAACGGTCTGAGTGTCTCCTGCAAGGCGGGTTTCTGTGCCTTCTATGCTGCTTAATAGCATTTTGACGTACGACTGCATGGATGCAGAAGGTAGAGCAACGCAGGAGCAGTTGCCGAGAGCAACTATCTCTTCAATCCTATTACTTGCCTAGAAGGCACAGAATTCCCGCTGAATGACCAGATAATTAGTGGAATTGGTATTAAAAAAAAAGCCTAGTATCAAATAGACACTAGGCGTAAGCAATAAGCTAAATGGGGGAGTGATAAACAATAGGATGAAGATAAGTAATAAAGTGGTAGCGTTAACTTTTAAGCCACCACTTTACCTGCCCATATACTGGACTACACCGGGTTAACCGAGTGTGTTTGTACTGACAATATCAATTTTTCGTGGTTTCATAGCTTCAGGAATTTCACGTACTAAATCAATATTTAATAAGCCGTGTTCTAATTCTGCACCCACGACACGTACATAATCAGCAAGCTGAAAAGTCCGCTCAAAGCCACGTTCAGCAATGCCTTGATGCAAGTATTTACGCTCATCCGTTTTTGCTGTCTTATTGCCTTTAACTAACAGTTTTTCGCCTTCACTCATAATGTCTAACTCAGACATCGCAAAGCCTGCAACCGCCATAGTGATCCGATAACGATTTTCACCAAGCAGTTCAATATTGTAAGGAGGGTAACCACTGTTAGCATTGTTGGCAGCAGCATGTTCAGCAAGTTGGGCTAAACGGTCAAAACCAATTGCGCTACGGTAAAGAGGAGCTAAATCTGGAGTAAGATTAAAGTTTCGCATGTTCATATCCTTGTCTAAAGCAATATGTAAAATAATGACCACTATTTCATAACAGTGGCAATGTTAGTAACAGCCCTTACGGCACTGTCATAGCCAGAATAGTAAAACCTCAATCGAGCGTTTCGTTATCTATCCTGCTACAAAATTAGATATATGGACACAGTGTTTGATATCAAGGCTAATGAATAAATAAATTTTAAAAATTGATAAAAAACATTGAATATGACAATATTTCAATAACTTAAAATTAGCCCATTATATTCAATTACACCTGTAACCCTGTTTAAATGACTTTTGTCACTGGTAATTCTAATTGAAAACGTCACAATAACTCACAACGCAATACATCAATAAGGACATGTTATGAACCCTGCAACGCTGGCACTTTTAATCCCAATCATCGCCATAATAGGCAGTTTTATTGTGAGCATTATGAAGCTTAAAGAGCGCCAAAGCCTGGCGGCAAACCAACAAGAAAACAACAATAAGTCACTGCACGATGAAATCAGCTCGTTACGTCAACGTATTGAAGTGTTAGAACGAGTGATTACTGAAGACGCGTATGACTTAAAACAAAAAATTAATAACGCATAACAGAGTATTTATTGTTGTTAACACCAAAAAGCCACCATTATCGGTGGCTTAATGATTTAACGGCATGTCGAATCAAACAACCAGTTAACTGTTCAAGGTTATTTATTGACCGAAATTGAGCGCCTAAATAGCGCTAAACTGCTTACAAAAAACACCATCCCAAGCCCAATAATATTCAGCAACTCTGGCCACACAATACTAAAATCGGCACTACGAAAAACCACCGCCTGCGAAAATGCCATAAAGTGCCGCGAAGGGAATATCCATGTGAATGGTTGAACAATGGCAGGTTGACTCTCAATGGGCGTAATCCCTCCAGACAGTAACATCATGGGGATAATCACAATCATTAACAGTAAGGCAAACTGCGCCATGGTGCGGGCTATGGTGCCAAGAAAAATCCCAATCGAGGCTGCGGCAAATAAATAAATGGTTGTTCCACCCACTAATAACCAACGGGATCCAGCAATGGGGACATCCAGCAAGGTTTCGACCATAAAGAAAAGTGACAACGAAAAAGCAACCAGCACAATAAGTCCGTTTGCCCATACCTTGGACATAATGATTTGAAATGACGTCAGCGGCATAACCAGTAAATGCTCAATGGTGCCATGCTCACGTTCACGCAACAGTGCAGCGCCTGTCAGAATAATAGCCAACAAGGTGACATTATCGAGCAGCGCCCCCATTGAACTAAACCAGCTCATAGTGCCATTAGGATTAAATGCACGGCGCTGGACTAATACTACGGGATAATCGATGGTGGCATTAGAGCGATTAACAAAAAAGTTAACCTCCTTGGTGATGATACTTTGAATATAACTATTACCTAAACTTGCTTGAGTCACAGCGGTTGCATCAACATCGATTTGCACACTCGGTAAGCGTCCATCACGTACATCTGCCTCAAAACGTGGTGGAATACTTACCACAAACATAAAGCGGTCTTGGTCCATGACTTGGTCTACCTCACTGGTAGATATTTGCTCTGCAAACTTAAAATAAGGAGGATAGAAAGCATTGGCAATGTTACGCGACAGCGTTGAGTGGTCTTCGTCGACAATCGCAATGGATGCATTATTCACCGACTCACTAATGGCGGTTGAACGCGAATAAATCTGCGCACTGAATAAAAACACAATCAGTATTATCATGGTCACGTCACCCATGACACTGCGAAGCTCCTTAGTACCAAGCCAGAAAATATTGCTCCAGATTTTCATCGGTTATGCCTCCTGCTTTTTCAAACTCGCCGCAGCAAAAACCACTAAAATAGGACCATAAATCGACAACATCATGATGTCGCCTATCAGGTCAAAAAAGTGCAAACCTTTAGTAAATGCCGCCACACTCAAATGCATATAATAGGTTGCCGGCCACGCCATACCGATAATGTACCCGCCCCCCTCTAACGTGGATGTAGGTTGCACTAGCCCCGAAAACAGCGCTGTGGGTAATAACGATACAATAGTGGTGGCAAACACCGCGGTGACTTGAGTTTTCGTGACAGATGACACCACTAAACCAATGCCGGTTGAGGCGCACACATAACAAAATGCCCCAACGGTGAGCCCCAATAAGCTGCCTTTTAATGGAACCTGCAATAAAAACACCACCAAAAATGTCAAAATAAAAAAGTTGATCATGCCAATCGCGATATACGGCAGCTGTTTACCAATAAGAAATTCAAATTTATTGGTTGGCGTAACAAAAAAGTTAGTGATAGTGCCGACTTCCTTTTCACGGGCAATACTCACAGCCATGAGTATTGCCGGAAAGAACAATAACAATAACGCTGGCGTTTTAGGCCCAATGGAATAAATACTTTCAAATGAAGGGTTATAGCGATAACGAGACTGCAGATCGACATTATACAGTGCACTGGCATCTACCCCGGATTCTGTCGCTAATTGTGTCAGGTACCAAATATAGCCACCAGTGACATAGCCTTCGATAGTGCCGGCTCGGGTGGTATTAGCACCATCTATCCATGCCGAAACGTGTGCAGTCTGACCCTTTTTAATATCGCGACCAAAACCGGCCGGGATCTCTATCGCCAAGGTGATATCGTTAGACTGTAAGCGCCGCTCAAGCTGGTCTTTACTTTGTAATACAGGTCTTTCGATAAAATAATGAGAGCCTTGAAAGTGACTAACGTATTCTCGGCTTTGCGGTGTTTGGTCATAATCGAGCACCGCGAAAGTCAGATCTTCAATATCTAACGAGATCCCATAAGCAATCACAATCAACAAAATCACACTGCCAAAAAATGCAAATGCGAGGCGAATTTTGTCACGCATTACCGCCATCATTTCAAGATAACTATACGCCAGCAACCGCGATAAATTAAAGCCAAAGCCTTTTGCATGCTGTGGTTGGCTTTGGCTTAATGTCGTCGGTTCTGAAGTAGGGGCTATTTCAAGTTGCGCTTGCTTTTGAGGGGGCAGGCCTATCGCATCTTCAAGATAACTGATAAAAGCTTCTTCAAGCGATGTTGCCCCTTTGGCTTCAACAAGGTGTTGTGGCTCATCGTAAACTAAGACTTCACCTGCATGCATTAATGAAATACGGTCGCACCGTAACGCTTCATTCATAAAGTGGGTTGAAATAAATATGGTTACTTTATCGCGACGTGACAACTCAACAAGCAATTCCCAAAATTCGTCACGTGCAACAGGGTCAACACCTGATGTGGGCTCGTCAAGGATTAGCATTTCTGGCTCGTGGATCACCGCAACGGCAAGTGACAAGCGTTGGCGGATCCCAAGTGGCAATGATGATGCCAAATCATCCATTTGCTTACGCAAACCAAAGCGATCAACCAGTACATCAATTCGCTCTGTGGCTTTCGACGCAGATAAATGAAACAAACGCGCATGCAAGGTCAAGTTCTGTTTAACCGTCAGCTCACCATACAAGGAAAAAGCTTGCGACATAAATCCTACTCGATTACGCATGTCGATATTGCTGGCATCGACAGGCTTACCAAATAAAAACGCCTCACCCTCTGACGCGGGTAAGAGGCCGGTCAACATTTTCATGGTGGTTGTTTTGCCGCAACCATTTGAGCCCAAAAAGCCAAAGATTTCTCCGGCTTGAATGTCAAAACTCACATTACTGACAGCAGTAAAATCACCAAAACGACGGGTTAAGCCTTTGGCTGTAATTGCAGGTGAAGCATCTGTTTTTTCAAAAGCAGGAATAACAAGCGCATGACCACTGCCACGCTTTTCTTTAGACAGTAATCGGGTAAAAGTTTGTTCGATATTTTCAGATTGCGTTTTGGTTTTTAGTGCTTCAGGTGTGCCCGAGTCCAACACATAGCCGGCATCCATAGCCACCAACCAATCAAATCCTTCGGCTTCATCCATATAAGCGGTAGACACTATCACACTCATACTAGGCCGTTCACTGCGTATTGTGTTAATTAACTGCCAAAATTGTCGTCTAGAGAGAGGGTCGACCCCGGTAGTTGGCTCATCTAATATCAATAAATCCGGGTCATGAATAAGCGAACAACACAAACCGAGTTTTTGTTTCATCCCGCCGGATAACTTACCTGCTGGCCGTGATAAAAATGCATTAAGGCCCGTTGCATGGGTGAGTCGGTCAATGCGGGTTTTACGTTCAGAGGCTCCCTGGCCAAATAATTTACCAAAAAAGTCGAGGTTTTCGGCAACACTGAGCTCACTGTATAAATTCTTGCCTAGTCCTTGAGGCATGTAAGCAATACGAGGGCCAACATTTGAGCGATGTCGAGCCGAGGCCATATCACCGCCAAGCACTTCAATAGTACCACTCTGTAATTCTCTGACCCCAGAAATCAGTGCCAACAAGGTTGATTTACCCACCCCATCAGGGCCGAGCAAACCCACCATTTGTCCTGAAGGAATACTGAGTGTGACATCTTCAATCGCCATGACTTTTTTATATCTATGACTAACATTGTTAATACAGACGATCGGATTGTGTTGTTGGTCCATGATTATGCACCCACATTAATGTTGATTGACTGAATTAGACTCAGAGTCTGGCAACAATTGTTGAAGAAAATCAGGCCACGGAGTTAGCTGCTCTCCGGGTAAAGGTGTCAGGCGTATATAAGCCACGCCACGCACGCCAGTCTTAACATCTTCAATGTGTTTTTGTACTAAGTATTGAGGGATTCGCACTTTAACACGAAACATCAGTTTTTCACGTTCGCTGAGGGTTTCAACTTGCTTTGGGGTAAATTGTGATTCAGGTGATACAAAGCTCACCGATGCAGGAATGGTATAATCGAGAACATCTAATTTAATTCTCGCCTCTGCACCTATCGCAATACGATTTGCTGGTGCCGAAGGTACAAATATCTCCATATAGACATCAGCAAGGTTAATCATAGTCAACACTTTGCCACCACTGCCAAGCACCTCACCTGGTTCGGCAAGTCGATATATGACTCGACCAGTCACTGGGGATTTCAGCACACAATCATCAATTTGAGTTTGGATTTCTTTGGTACTGGCCCTAACAGCATCCACCATACGTTCACGATAAACCAGGCCAGCCTTAGCCGCCTGAAGCGCGGCTTTAGCAACAGCAACCTGACTGACTCTTGTATCGTAGGTTTCTTTACTAATATGGTTATCTTTTACCAGTGCTCTAGCCCGAGACAATTCTTGTTTGGCTAACACTTCCTCAGCCTTTGCCTGCTCGATGGTTGCCAGAGCAGAAGCAACTTGGCTTTCAGCACTGGCGACATTAGCTTCAGCACCAAGCAGTTGAGCACGCAATTGATCGGTATTAATTTGCGCGACAACTTGTTGCTCTTTAACAAGGTCCCCTTCCTGAGCCAAAATGGTATCGACCCGTCCCGCTATTTTAGTTGATACATCAACTTCTACAGCTTCAATTCTGCCGTTACCTGACACTAAACCATCGGCTAGCGGAGCGACTTGTAAATATTGCCACCCCCACCAAAAAGAAAAAATAAGCACTATAAAAACAACGATATATATAGCTCTCTTCAGTATGTTATTCATTGTCTAAAAATCCTTCTATGAGTGACAGCAATCATTTTTAAACCAACAAGCTGACATTATTCAATCTCTGTCAAAAACCTTCTCTCGATCCAACAACCTTGAACAGTATTAATCGGCTAGAGAGCCAGACATGCATGACATTGCCATGCATAAAATGAGAAGAGACAACGGCTCGGAATATGTTACCTAGTTGCAATAACAACTAAAGCGAATCCAATATCAGATTGTAAAAACCGCTATCCTCACAGATAAATCTAGATTTCATTTGTCGATGTGTTTATTTGATGCACAAGTGCAGCAAATGATGATATTTGGCAAGGTAGAAAACGATATTCACAACGCTCCCCCCATTCAAACGATAAATTAGTGCATTAACTCAATTAAATTTTGTATCAACAAAACAGGTTAAACCATGATCTACCTCACACTTATAGTGAATAAGCAGACATAACTGAAAATAAGCACAAAAGTTTGAGTATTCTCTGCTATGCATTCAAGCACTAGGCATAGATAAAGCCACTTCTATATGTATAAACGTCAAACGTAAAAAAGCCCGTTGCGTTAACAACGGGCTTATCACTCTCTTTTCAGAGAAATTATACCATTTACATTAATTAACTGGTCAATTTTGTCCAGCTTCTAGAACATAATTTAATGACCCTTTCAGGCTCTGCAATAAAGTGATTCCATGCAATTGAGCACTGTTCAACAATATCGTCATATCCACTAAAACAACGATTGGCAAGTTCATTTTGACGAAGCCATTGCCACACTTGTTCTAC
>NZ_WSRZ01000128.1 GCF_009828585.1 Shewanella litoralis
GTGGAGGTTACAACGGTGGAGGTTACAATGGTGGAGGATACAACAATGGAGGAGGCTACAACAATGGAGGAGGTTACAATAACGGAGGAGGAGGCTACAACAGAGGAGGAGGAGGTCGAGGTTACTGCTATCACGGATGCTGCTACAGAGGTTACAATGGCTGCAGAAGGTGTTGCTCGTACGCAGGAGAAGCTGTTCAGACTCAGCCTGGTCACTAAAACAATATAATCTATTCACCACCAAACCATGCATGATGGCATTATGTGTGTATCGTTTCAAGTATTTGAGGCAAGACATATAAAAAATGATAAGCT
>NZ_WSRZ01000129.1 GCF_009828585.1 Shewanella litoralis
TGCCAAGAGTTATCATCAATTTTCAGCAACATCCAGAGGGATTCCCCAGGTGCCAAGAGTTATCAGCAACATCCAGAGGGGCAATTTTCAGCAACATCCAGAGGGATTCCCCAGGTGCCAAGAGTTATCAGCAATTTTCAGCAACATCCAGAGTGATTCCCCAGGTGCCAAGAGTTATCAGCAACATCCAGAGGGGCAATTTTCAGCAACATCCAGAGGGGCAATTTTCAGCAACATCCAGAGGGATTCCCCAGGTGCCAAGAGTTATCAGCAACATCCAGAGGGGCAATTTTCAGCAACATCCAGAGGG
>NZ_WSRZ01000130.1 GCF_009828585.1 Shewanella litoralis
CTTTACTTCTCCTCTATACTGTTAACCCTAGATCTTCTTCTCTTTTTCAATGGCGTCCTCTGATGTTGAGTACCGGTGCTTCGTTGGAGGTCTAGCCTGGGCCACCAATGATCAAGCTCTCGAGACTGCCTTCGCTCAATACGGCGACGTTGTTGATTCCAAGATCATCAACGACCGTGAGACCGGAAGGTCAAGGGGATTCGGATTCGTGACCTTCAAGGATGAGAAATCAATGAAGGATGCGATTGAAGGAATGAACGGACAAGAGCTCGATGGACGTAACATCACCGTCAACGAGGCTCAATCACG
>NZ_WSRZ01000131.1 GCF_009828585.1 Shewanella litoralis
AGATGGTTGAACATAATTCGAAACTATTATTGTTTTAGAAAAAGCGTTTAACAATTTAAAAGCACCGATGTTTAGCCTACAGACATTAGTGAGTATTCACTCGATACAGAGTATAACGTATCAAAAGTGTCCCATTCGTCTAGAAATAGAGCTTAGGACATCGCCCACTTTGGTTTATAAAGAGTCGGCGGTAACAGGGGTTCGAATCCTTAGGATTTTGTTCTTCATTATAGGTAATTAGCACCGATGTTTAGCCTACAGACATTAGTGAGTATTCACTCGATACAGAGTATAACGTATCAAA
>NZ_WSRZ01000132.1 GCF_009828585.1 Shewanella litoralis
AACGATCCTGCTGACATCAGCGTGACTCCAGGTAACCCAGATTCAGATAAAGGCACCGTCACCGAAGACGGCAGCTCTGACACTGACGCGGCCACCGTGGAAACGGTAACAGGTAAGTTCGATGTCACTGACGTGGATAACGGCGAAGCTGTATTCCAGGTGCAAACCAATGTCACCGATGGCAACTACGGCAGCTTCTCGATTGATGCAAACGGCAACTGGAGCTACACGCTCAACAACCCCCACATTGATGTGCAGTCACTCAAAGAAGGTGAAACCTTAACGCGCACTATCACGGTTAC
>NZ_WSRZ01000133.1 GCF_009828585.1 Shewanella litoralis
GACTGGGGTGAAGTCGTAACAAGGTAGCCCTAGGGGAACCTGGGGCTGGATCACCTCCTTACCTATACGACTAACTCAATACCTAAAGTGCAGCGATGCATGTGAGTGTTCACACAGATTACTTGTTAACTTCTTCGGAAGTAGAGTGAAACACGCCGCGAGCCGGTCAGTGTTGTTCTTTAACAATTTGGAAAGCTGATAGTAATTAATTGCATGAGTCTGTCATGTGATTAATTGCAAATCGTTTGATGCGGCACTTTATTTTAGGTGACGTATTAAACATTGAGTTCTCAAAACACTG
>NZ_WSRZ01000134.1 GCF_009828585.1 Shewanella litoralis
TGGATGTTGCTGAAATTTGCTGATAACTCTTGGCGCCTGGGGAACAGCCCTCTGGATGTTGCTGAAAATTGCTGATAACTCTTGGCACCTGAGGAACAGCCCTCTGGATGTTGCTGAGAATTGCTGATAACTCTTGGCACCTGAGGAACAGCCCTCTGGATGTTGCTGAAAATTGCTGATAACTCTTGGCACCTGGGGAACAGCCCTCTGGATGTTGCTGAGAATCGCTGATAACTCTTGGCACCTGAGGAACAGCCCTCTGGATGTTGCTGAAAATTGCTGATAACTCTTGGCACCTG
>NZ_WSRZ01000135.1 GCF_009828585.1 Shewanella litoralis
TTGATCCTGTTCACATTGTAACCGCGTATAGGATGAGAAGGTTTCATACAGCGCCGAACAAATTCAGGACTAAAGACATGTACGGTCACGAGCATTAATATGTATACACTTTGGTACCATGTCACATTAACTTTTTTGACAAATTGAACTGTAAGTCTCACTAAATGTCAAATATGTTAGTGCGACAGAGTCTTAAATTCGGTACATTATATTGCTCATGACTGTACGTATTTATGGTCTGATCGATCAGACGTGTGTCGGATGTTAGTTTGCTTTTAACTTTATGTAACTAAACAAAG
>NZ_WSRZ01000015.1 GCF_009828585.1 Shewanella litoralis
CCCGTCCGCCGCTCGTCAGCAAAGTAAGCAAGCTTACTCTCTGTTACCGCTCGACTTGCATGTGTTAGGCCTGCCGCCAGCGTTCAATCTGAGCCATGATCAAACTCTTCAATTAAAGTTTTTTGTTCGACTACGTCGAACGGCTCAATGAATTCTACTGTCATAATTCGCTTCGCTCAAAGAGCTCACAAATTACTCACTACATTGCTGTAGCTTCATATTACTATGAACATTCTCATCATCGAGTTTAAATTTTTTGATTGCCTACATTCCGAAGAACAAGAAGACAATTTCGAATAACCCAATACCTGTGAATGTCCACACAGATTACTTGATAAATTGTTAAAGAGCGGACTTGGTAACAATGCGTTAGACGCTGTGTTCCGTGTCAGTGGTGCGCATTATAGGGAACTCAATTTATTGCGCAAGGGGTTTTATAAAATTTATTTGATATTAATGCCTAATTGCGCAGTTTTTAGACTCAACGACATGTTTTTAGCTGTTTATGCTGACATTATGTACAAATAAGGCCGACTTTAACTTTGTTGTAATTATTATTATCATAGTCGATTAGGGCGTTAAAACTGGCTGTAGAGTGAAAAAGCGTCTAAATAAGCTTATTGAGACGGATATATGCCTCAAACGAGGTTAATAGCATGTTAATCATGAGTGATTACCCATCTTAATTGCGATAACTGACTAAGGGTTAATTCAATGCGTCATTAAAAACAACCCATTTGGCAATGCCATTACTGACATGATATTAGCCTGGTGGGCTGAAATGCTGGGAGGGAATTAAGTCATAAACTAAAAATAGTAGAAGGTAGCAAGGCATTATTTGCCAAAGACTACCTTGCTTTAAGTGACGTGTTGTTATTCAGGCTGGCGGAGTATGTTTGGTACGTCAGCAATACTGTCGACTACTGCTGTAGCAAGCTCGATGCCAGCTTCGTCGACGACTTTACCTGAACGCACTAATATCGCGCTATTAATACCAGCCGCTTTTGCCGCTCTCATGTCATCGGCTTTATCGCCGACCATCACTGATTGGCTTAAATCAATGTTAAGAAATTGGGATGCAGAATTAAGCATACCGGGTTTAGGTTTTCTACAATCGCAATCTTGCTTATATTCACCTAAACCTTTTTCAGGATGATGTGGACAATAATAGATACCATCAAGGTCGACACCTTTGTCAGCAAAGTTCCAATCCATCCACTCGGTTAAATGATGAAAGTCATCTTCGCTGTACATACCACGAGCAATACCTGATTGGTTAGTGACTACAACAAGTAGATAGCCCATCTCTTTTAATGCTAAACATGCTTCAAACACGCCATCGATATATTCGAAGTCATCGACATTATGCACATAACCAGTGTCTTTATTAATAACGCCATCGCGATCTAAAAATACAGCCTTCTTCAACCTAGTCACTCCTCAAACTCAATACTGAGCAGATTATCCCACTGACATCAATTTGGTGCCAGACAAACTGTTTAATTTTGCGTATTTAATCATTTAGTCCATTTTTATGATGTTTATCTGCATTTATGCATATGTTTCACTTTATAATGCGGCTGCTAAGCGTTACCCTTGCTCGAAGAAATTAGTGATGAACACAAAAATACATGAGCAATATACCTCCTATTATTCATAAAACACGAACACAACTTGTTGTGGAAGCGCTCAGAGAACAGATCCTTTCTGGTGATATAGCAGGAGGCGAACCGCTAAGACAGTCAGCAATTGCTGAACAGTTAAATGTGAGCCGAATTCCAGTTCGTGAAGCCTTAGTGCAATTAGAAGCTGAAGGCTTAGTTAATTTTGAACCCCATAAAGGGGCGACAGCAACGAAACTGTCAGTTGAACAAGTAACCGAGTTATTTGAACTTCGCGCCATGATTGAGTCAGATTTATTGGCAAAAGCCATTCCTAATTTGACCGAGCAAGACCTCGAAGCAGCAGAAGCCGTGCTCGTACAACTGGAATTGGCATTTAAGCTTAAAGAATCAGTGGCCAGTTGGAGTGAGCTTAACACCCGTTTTCATACCCGTTTGTACGAGGCGGCAAACCGCCCCCATACTCTCGATGTGGTTCACGGCTTAAATACCAATTGCGATCGGTATATTCGTTTGCAATTGTTGTTTACTGGTGGAATACCTACCGCTGAGCGTGAACACAGGATTTTACTTGAACTGTGTAAAGATCGTGATGTCCAAAAAGCAACCGATTTACTGCGCCTACATATTTTGCATGCTGCAGATTCGATTACCCAATTAGTAGAACAAAAAATTAAGTCATAACAACAATGATAATATCAATCATAAACCTTAGGGCCGAATAAGCTTCTATACCAGACTATTGATGTTAAACAGATGACTATCAACATATATTAAGAGAATTGCTATGCAGTATGCACACATTACCGGTTGGGGAAAATCAGTACCGACCGCCACACTGACCAATGACGATTTAGCCACATTCATGGAAACTACCGATGAATGGATTAAAACGCGTACAGGGATCAGTAAACGTAATATAAGCCATGTTAATACCTCTGAAATGGCATCGGTTGCGGCAAAGCACGCGCTTGCAGCAGCTGGTATAGATGGCAGTGAATTGGATTTAATTATTTTAGCCACCGCCAGCCCGGATACGTTAATTCCTAACATTGCTTCTACCGTACAGGCCAATATTGGTGCAACATGTGGCGCTTTTGATATTAATGCCGCCTGTAGTGGATTTTTGTATGGCGTAGGCTTAGCAAGTTCAATGATTAAAAGCGGCCAAAATAAAAAGATTCTTATCATTGGTGCTGAGCGGTTATCTTTTTATTTAGATTGGTCTCGCCGTGAAACCGCAGTATTGTTTGGCGATGGCGCTGGCGCAATTGTACTAGAAGCCAGTGACAGTCCAGGCGGCATATTAGGTTATGAGTTAAATAACGATCCTGAAGGGCGCGATATTTTACAATCTAACTTTGGCACCCAAATGGACCGATTTGATACTGAGTCTCTGGATTTTTATATCCACATCAACGGTCAAGATGTATTTAAGCGTGCAATCCATGGCATGGGTAATTTAAGCGCTAAAGTGCTTGAGAAATGCAATACCGACATTAATGATGTTGATTTTGTCATTCCCCATCAAGCAAACGAACGTATTATCGACACTCTCGTTAGCCGGATGAAAATTCCTAAAGAAAAAGCTTTTGTGAATATTGCCGACTATGGCAATACATCTGCAGCAACTATCCCTATCGCGATTTGTGATGCGTTATCACAAGGTAAAATTGTGCCAGGCCAAACAATTTTGTCTTGTGCTTTTGGTGCGGGCTTAACCTCTGCCGCCATGCTGTTAAAATGGGGCGAGCGCACTACGCCAATTAATATTAGCGAAGCGACATTACCCCCATGTGACAAAACTGCATTGGAATTAATCAAACCTGCTGTTGATTATTTTTTTAGTAAAGCTAAAGCTGCAGAATAACGCCTTATTGATACAAGAAAGTCAGTCTTAATCTGGCTTTCTTGTCTTTAATCACAAACCGCGATTTAACAACTTACCCAATAACATCAATCAATTTCTTTACTGTTAACTTTTTAACATCCCCCATCGCCGCCACTTGCGCGAGCAAGAGCTCTGCACACGATAACGCATCAACCAGAGCATTATGAGCCGAATATACAGGTAAATGATAACGCGCTCGGCTTGCACCTAACCTTAACGATCCTTGCTGTAAAATATCTTGTTGTTGCAACCTGCGTTTTTTTTCAATAGCTAAAGTATCAATAAAGACCAACGGGATTGAGTGACCAAAACAGCGTACCAGCTGTTGTTGAATAAACTGGATGTCTAGTGGTGCATGATGTGCAATTAAAATATGACCTTCGGTTTGCGATAAAAACCATGACATCGCTTCTGGCAAAGTTAAAGCGGTGTGCAGTTGATGATCAACAATGCCATGAACAGTGGCGCTGTGTCCGACACTGCCGCTAATGGCAATCATGAGATGTTGCGCTTTTGCTAATGGGATCTCGCCTTTCACTATCGGCACTAAGCCGATACTAATCACTTGGTCATTCTTAGGGTCTAACCCTGTCATTTCTAGGTCAATAGCCATTAATGGTGCATCGATAAAACGTTGATTCAATACCGGCGTGATTGCCGCTAAATAATTTTGTAAAGGCAAAGGTAACACTTTTGTTTTGCTACGCCACAATAACGTTTTTATCCACCACAGATTGGCCACTAAAAACTCCTCAAAAACTTCAATTTAATCCCTGCTTGCGCGTCATGCACCACCTTAAATGCATCGCGCAGTTGATGCCTTAGCAATGAGGATAAATGCTGTGGCTTTAAAAAATTATTCACCGGTAAATTATTGGTTACTTGATACCCTTGATTAGCGAGGCGCATATGAGCAATAAATTCATGCGCATCAGCAAGATTTAGTGCATCTTTACGATTAATGATGTTGGCTTCCATCAAGACTCTTATCCTCTTGGCGGTATTGACTTCCTTTATCCCTGCGCTTAATGCATACACTCTGGCAATATCATTAATCAATGCACTGCCCTTATGCTTTAAATCCATACCTTTGACTTCACTGCCATCACGTTCAAGTACAAATTTTCTAAAAAAACCCAACGGCGGTGATTCGGTTAACGAGTTTCCTGCCATACCCGCTAGAAATATGTCGTTGTCTTTTGTCGACGCTAATACGTCATCTTGTAATTCACTGAATAAGCTCATTGGCCCAAATACCGCACGCATATCAAAAAAGATGCTGGCATGCATTAATGCTTTAGGCTCAGGCGTTAATACCCAATGTTTGAATAACGATTTCCATTGATTTAACGGTAAACGCCACTTCGGATTTTGCGCCATAATATCGCCAGGGCAATAAACATAACCACACTGATCAAGTCCTTTGCATACGGCTTGAGTTAATGCCTCAAAATAAGCAGCGGCCAATTCATCAGGTTCGTGCGCCAGCAATAAACCATTGTCTTGATCAGAACACGCCACTTGATCTTGGCGGCCTTGCGAGCCAAAGGCTAACCAACAAAAGGCCATGGGTGCCTTACCTAAAATTTGCTGGTTTAACTCAATTAAGCGGCGCGTTAAGGCATCAGTTACCGACGTTAATACTCGGCCAATCTCTTCAGCCCTGGCGTCAGCACTGATGAGGTTTTGCAGTAATAACGGAATTTGTTTACTGACTTGGATTAAGCTATCGATGTTAGCCTGGCGGCCAATTTCACCAATGAGTAATAAGGGTTGCGAACGCTGCGCACGTAAAATATCTGTGCTGGTGATCATCCCAATGGCTTTACTGCCATCAACAACCGGCAAGTGGTGAATATTGTGTTCGCTCATGGTGAGCATGGTTTCAAAAACTAGTGCATTGGCATGAGTGGTGATGGGGCTAACCGTCATGGCTTGACTCACCAAAGTATTAACATCTAACCCTTCCGCGATAATACGGTTTCGTAAATCACGGTCAGTTAAAATACCCACAAGCTTGTCATTATCAATCACCAGGACTGACGACACTCGGTGATCACGCATGATTTTAGCCGCATCGATGACACTGTCATGAGCCTGAACAATAATGGGCTTAGCACACATAATTGAGGTAATACGACTGGTCGTGGTGAGATCTTTTGCTTTAAAGCGCCCTTCATTACGCAAACGCTTAGCAAACGCTCGAGCAAAGAACTGATCAAAACTGCGCTGCTCTGCGCGTAATTGCGCAAAAATGGCTTGAGGTAAGTGGTACACCAAACCATCTTCTAAAATGGCCACTTTATTAACAACCTTTTCGCCCGATAATAGCGTCGAAAAACCAAAGCATTCGCCTTCTGCAACCCGATCAACCAGTATGCCTTCAGGATCGCGCACCTCAAATGCGCCACTGCGGACGATATACAATTTAGGGTTTTGGGTATCAAACTCGACAAAAGCAGAAGCTTTACTGTAATAGCCAACCGTAATGTTTTTAGCGCAACGGCTAATCACCTCAGCGGGTAATGAATCAAATGGAGAGTGTGCAGCTAAAAACTGCTCGACGGGTTGTAACTCGCTTGCATCCATATTATGCCCATATTGAATACATCAATATAAACACTATAGCAAAGGCGTTGATATGGTTGCTATAGGACTTAAGCCCAACAAAAAGAGCGCCGAAGCGCTCTTTCAATTTGTTTAATAATCAAGAGTGATGATTAGTGGTCGTGTGCTTCACCCGATCCTTTAGGGAAACGGATAGACTCAACCATTTCTACAATTTCATCAGGTATCTTAGCTGTCACTTTACTGACCGCAAATGCCACACCAAAGTTAATAAACATGCCCACCATGCCAAAACCTTCTGGCGAAATACCGAAGAACCAGTTTTCAGATGTATTGGCAGCAGGATTAATAAACTTAAAGTAAGCAATGTAACCCGCAGTAGACAGTAAGCCAATCACCATACCTGCAATCGCGCCTTCTCTATTCATAGTCTTAGAGAAGATCCCCATGATAATAGCTGGGAATAACGATGCTGCAGCAAGACCAAACGCAATCGCCACCACCGCAGCCACAAAGCCTGGCGGATTAATACCAAAGTATCCGGCCATCACCACACCTAATGCCGCGGCAATACGAGCGTACATCAACTCTTTTTGGTCAGAAATATCTGGCATCAAATTTTTCTTAAGCAAGTCATGCGATACCGAAGTAGAGATAACAAGCAACAGACCCGCTGAAGTCGATAATGCAGCCGCTAAACCACCCGCTGCAACAAGGGCAATAACCCATGCTGGAAGCGATGCAATTTCAGGCGTGGCAAGTACGATAATATCGCGGTCGATGTTCATTTCATTTTTATCACCACTGGTGTAAAAAATCTTTCCATCGTTGTTTTTATCTTCCCAGGTAATCAGTCCTGTTTTTTCCCAGTTTTTAATCCAAGAAGGTGCTGTTTCATAATCTACACCTGTTGAGTCAGGACCATTAATGGTCTCAATCATATTCACTCGTGAGAATGCAGATAACGCAGGAACCGTAGTGTACATAATTGCGATAAACACTAATGCCCAGCCAGCAGAGACTCGTGCATCTTTCACTTTAGGTACCGTAAAGAAACGTACGATTACATGTGGTAAACCTGCAGTACCAAACATTAATGCACCGGTAATAAAGAACACATCGATCATGTCTTTAGAACCTTCGGTGTATTGGGAGAAACCAAGTTCTGCTGATAAGCCATCAAGTTTATCGAGTAAGTACACTCCAGTGCCATTACCCGCAGCGTCGACTAACTCAGCACCAAAGCCGATTTGCGGTAAAATATGACCTGTCATCATCACCGAAATAAAGATAGCTGGCACCATGAAAGCAAAAATTAATACACAATACTGCGCGACCTGAGTGTAAGTAATCCCTTTCATGCCGCCTAATACCGCATAAAAGAACACCACCGCCATACCTATGTATACGCCGGTTTCCACCTCAACTTCTAAGAAGCGAGAGAACACCACACCTACGCCTCGCATTTGACCTGCGATATAAGTAAAACAGATAAAAATGGCACAAATTACCGCAACCGTACGCGCGGTTTGCGAGTAATAACGGTCACCAATAAAGTCTGGTACGGTAAACTTACCAAACTTACGTAAATATGGTGCCATACATAATGCTAATAGTACGTAACCGCCTGTCCAGCCCATTAAATATACAGAACCATCATAGCCAACAAACGACACAATACCTGCTAGTGAAATAAATGATGCCGCAGACATCCAGTCTGCCGCCGTTGCCATGCCGTTCATCACAGGGTGAACACCGCCACCAGCAACATAAAACTCTTTAGTAGAACCTGCACGAGACCAAATGGCGATCCCGATGTACAACGCAAATGTGGCGCCGACAATTAAATAAGTGAGTGTTTGAACATCCATCGTAGTGCCCCTTAGTCTTCCTGAACATTGTATTTTTTGTCTAATGCATTAGCTTTCGCTACGTAAACAAAAATCAGCGCCACGAATACATACATTGCACCCTGCTGCGCAAACCAAAACCCCAGTTTGAATCCCATAAAGGTGAATTCGTTTAATACATCAACTAATAAAATACCGCAGCCAAAAGACACTGCAGCCCAAATTGCAAGCAAGCTAAGTACTAAGCGTAAATTCTCACGCCAGTAACCCGCTGCCTTATCGTTATTTTCAAAACTCATTGCGACTCCCCTGTGTTAGTTTTTGTAAAGTCATTGTTAATTTAGCAACTCAGGGCAACACCACAATCAAGACCTTAGTCGTACCCGAATATACTAAAGGTAAACAAAACACATAAAATCAATATAAATTAATAACTTAACATAAATAATATTGTATAAGTGTTGCATACTGGTTAAACTCAGTTAGACCAAGGTCGAACAAAAGTGACCTGTAAAAGCGTTATTAATTGGCATTCTTAAGGTATTAAAAATACAAAGGAATAATAAAAAGTCTGGTTTTACATTGAAATCTCAATGGTTTCTTGAGATAAGTGTTGAATAGCAAGACGCTTTTTATAATAAAATCAATAAGGATCTCTTTTTGAAGCTTCCCAAGGTTAACCAACAACATCTACTTTTTTCTATTGCGTTAGGCGTAGTGGGTTTGTTAATTAATTATTACCCCATCCAGTTTTTTGCCAATGTGCAATTTGTACTGGGCAATACTGTCACCGTAATAGCAGCTGTATTACTCGGGCCTTGGTATGCATTTGTGACCGCAATGCTCGCCTCGACAGGGCTAATGATTAACTGGGACAGTCCTCATGTTTATTTATTCTTTGGGCTTGAAGCATTATTTTTAGGTTACGCCAGACGACGTGATATTTATGCTTTGTATGCCGATGCTGCATACTGGTTAATTATTGGTGCGCCATTGGTTTACGTGTATGTCACCTTTATCATGGATATTCCGTCATCGCATTTAGGTTTTATTATTGCTAAACAAGGCGTTAATGGCTTGGTTTATACCAGCATTGCCTCACTGCTTATTTTAGCAATACCAAAACTGTGGTTTTTTAAAGACAAGGTTAAAGATCGTCATCGCCGCTTATTAAGTGCGCAACTCACTTACTTTTTCACCCTCATGGTTACCCTCACCTTGTTGTTTTCTGCGTTGATATTTAACTATTATTATTTAGAACGCCAACAAACGATGTTAAGAAAAAACATCAATGATGCGGTGTCTCATTTAGCAACCTCAGCTCAAAATTACATTAACAGTCACAAAACGGTTATTGCAAACGCAGCGAATCAATTAACGATTGCCGCTGACGATCCATTACGATGGCAACCGATTTTGTCTAATTTACACAGTAGCTATCCCGGTTTTATCAGTATGTTGATTGCCAATCCTCAAGCTGAAATCGTTGCGGCCAGCCCTGTATCGCGTTTATTAGCCCAAAGTAAAACACAAAATGTGAGCATTAAAGACCGCGATTACTTTATTGAATCGTTTTACAACCACCGCTTATTTGTGTCATCGGTATTTCTTGGGCGAGGCTTTGGTAATGATTCCATTATTGCCATGAGCGCACCGTTTTATACCAATGAACAGCACACGACTACGGCAGGGATCATTGAAGGCTCTCTTGATTTAAATCATTTTTCACATGTAGACCAAACTAATGAGTATGCCGAGGATGAATCGGTGGTGATGGTTGATGAACAAAACCAAATTATTTACGCTTCTGAAAAGCTTGGGTTAAATTCGTTATCGCCATTTACCTTTGCCATCAACAAAGGTGTCTATCAAACAAGCTTAGAGCTACTCAATATTGAACGTCCTAAATCAATAGTGCCAGAGTATATTTATGCCCACAAAACACTGGATAACGGCTGGACGGTATATATCCTAAAAGAATTCTCTCCTTTGCTTAAACTGGCTGAAGAGCAAATGTTCAGTAGTTTCATCATGCTACTAATATCGTTATTGGGTACGTTTTACATTTCAAAAAAACTCAGTGCATTACTTACCGTGCCTTTAGAGGCGGTCGCTAGCCAATTTAGCCCATCTGGATTAGGTCTGAATAAAGTGCAAAGCATTGACGAAAATTCGCCCAAAGAAGTATTCAGTTTGTATCAACGTTTAGCCGCCAGTAAACAGCAATTAATCGATCATCAAGTCGAACTTGAAGATACTGTAGCAAGAAGGACGGAAGAGTTAGAGGCTGCAAACCGCAAGCTCAAAGAGCTTGTTGATCGAGACCCACTAACCGGTTTGTACAACCGCCGGTACGCTGAACGTAAATTTACTGAATTATTGGATTTTTGTTTACGAAGTGAACAAGCTATTACCGTTGCAGTATTGGATTTAGATCTCTTTAAAAAGATTAATGACAACTATGGCCATTTAGCTGGAGATGAGTGTTTACGTATATTTGCCCAATTACTGCAAAAATACTTTAAACGCGATATAGATATTGTTTCTCGATATGGTGGAGAAGAGTTCTTACTCATTTTACCACTGACTAACGCCCTGCATATACAGCATCACTTAAACAGCTTTAGGGAGGCTTTAGCTGAGTTTGAGATGATATCGCCAGAGGACAAACGATCTTTTCATATCACGGTAAGTATAGGCGCCATTACCGCCAATCCCAACTACGCAGATGAGTTAGACAAGTGGATAAAAATTGCAGACGACAATCTCTATCAAGCAAAACAAGATGGACGCAATAAGACCGTCATCGATATTATCACTCAATAAGCTGATATAACGTTATGGGCGGTGTTGAATAAACCCGTCCATCCGACTCATCATATACGGGTAAAATGGGTTCCATTTTTGGCGTAACATATCTGCAGCTGTGACACTAAAGATCCCTCTCTCACCCTGGTATATTCCTCGACCTATTTGTATTTTGTCTGACTCTTCACTGGCTAATGGGCCATACAAGGTGTCTTCTATGGGGAAGGTTAATGCCACATGAGACAATGAATACACTTCTTTAGGCCAGGTTAATGTCAGCGCCTGTACATCCGTTGAATTGGTGTTCTTTGCCAGTTCTCGCACTTGTACATGATTATCATGTTGCATATCATTTTCAAGCAAACTCAAACGATAAGGTAATGGCGTCGTGAGCCAAAAAGGCGCAAACGGTGCTAAAGGGTCATGCATTAATAATTGATTATGGCTGTGTTTGCGATTGACATCGAATAGCACTAATTCATGCCCTTTAGATGCTGGCAAGTGTTGATAAAGTTTTTCAACCACAGATAAGGACGACACGGTATCATCGACCACTGACTGAAACGTTAATATCGGTGCTATGGCCTGGTATTGCTTATCCGTTAACCCAGCCAGTAACGTTTGATTGCGTAAAGTTAAACGGTAGACCACGTCCCCCGCATTGACGGCAAAAGATTGATATCGAAAAGGATCATACTCAGCTTGAATACTATTCCAGTACAGCTTATCTTGGCCTAATGCTCGTCCCAACTTAGCTTGCCAATATGCCCCAGCAGCAATAGGTGCGAGGCCTATCGCGGGAGATAAAAATATCATTCCCGCAAAGTCTGTCGGCTTATTAAGGTTAATATTTTCAAGCTCATGGTTTAATGCTAAGGCTGCGCCGGTAGAAAAACCGGCAACATAAATGGGTTTACCTGGCAACTTGGTAGCCAAATGTGCTGCGGCAAGAGATACCGCGCCCGCTAAATCTGGCCAGGTAATGTCTGTCAGTCCTGAAGGTACGGTGCCATGGCCGGGTAATCTTAATCCCACAATATGCGCTTGGTGTTGATAATGCTGCGCGATATGCGACATCACATAAGGTGAATCTGACATGCCGTGGATCAGCAAAAGGCCAAATTCAGCCTGAGAGTTTTGCCATTCAAAAGAGCGGTTCCAGTTTTGTTGCCACAAGGCGGGGTCAGACAAACTGTGACGCTCATAACGATTCAGTGGTGAGGATATCTGTGGTTGGTATTGACGATATATCTTGCGCTCAACTTCAGCAAACAGTTTATCTTCTAATTTAAGGTATTGATTAAAATCGGCTAAACCAGATTGTTGATGATATTCTGATGTGAGATGCGTGGTATGCCATATTGATAAATTAGGCCGATCGTTTAACAGCCATACAGCGGTAAACAGAATGGCAACACTAATCCCGATTGCAGCATAAAAGCTGGCAAACAGTAGGTGTTTTGTAGAACCAATCACAATCGCACGCATTTTTTGCCTTAATCAATGATTATCGTAAACTCATTTGTTGTTTAATAATGACTTTTTTCAATGCAGTCATAGAGGAATACCATGCCATCACAGCCAACCATATTAACCTTAGGGCCAAGTCACGCTGAGGTGATTTTCTACCTGCCTACCCCACCGATATTGCCGCCTAACTGGCATCATAATCACCTTAATGCCATCACGGATATCATTGCATTAAATGGTAATCATTGGCGTAAAATTGTCACTATTATGGCTAAAATTTGTTGCCGACACGCCGACCTAAGCGCAAACAAGGGAGGTGCCTGGAAGCCAATCAGACAAGGTCTGCTTCAAGATATATCGCCACAATCATTAGCGCACCGATTAAGCTGCCAAATACAGATTATTCCAGACCAATTAAGCCATGCGACTGAGCCGTTATTCAACCCAAAGTGCTGGCACATTGTCTGCGGTAAAGAAACCCAACAACGGCTTGGTTTACACACCATTGAACATACACAAACAGTTGACGTTAATAATAAAATACAGCGCCAGCAAACCTGTTTACTGACGCCGTATTTAGATTATCGACAATATGCCAATGCCCTTATTGAAACAACAAGGCAGCTGATTGCCAGCGAAGATTTATCCCTAAACTAATCGTAAATGGTTGGGATAGGCTGACGCTTATGTTGAGTGCGCTTGTAAATTCCAACCAATTTATCTTCTACTGACTTAGGCACATCTTTGCCTTCCAAAAAGTCATCAATTTGATCGTAGGTTAATCCCAGTGCCACTTCATCTTCTAACTGTGGTTTATTGTCTTCTAAATCTGCTGTGGGTGCTTTGTTAACTAATAACGCTGGAGCACCTAAAAATGCTGCAAGCTTGCGCACTTGACGTTTATTTAATCCAAATAATGGCGCTAAATCACAAGCACCGTCACCAAATTTAGTATAAAAACCGGTAATATTTTCAGCGCTGTGATCGGTACCTACCACTAATCCCCCCACCAAACCGGCAATATTATACTGCGCAATCATCCGCATTCGGGCTTTAACATTACCTTTGACGAAATCGACTTTGTTTTCTTCTGGTAATGTCATACCAGCCTCAACTAAACCCGCTAGAGTGGCATGATGAACGCCCAAGACTCCGTCAGCAATGTTCACCGTGACCTGCTTTGAAGGCTGAATAAACTGACAGGCTAACTGTGCTTCATCTTCATCTTTTTGCACTTGATATGGCAGACGAACAGCAATAAATTGATAAGTTGTGTCACTCTGTTCTGTATTTAAGCTGTCTACGGCTAACTGGCACAAACGACCAGCAAGAGAAGAGTCCACACCACCACTAATGCCAAGCACTACGCTATGGCAGTGCGATTCTTTAAGCTTTGCTTTAATAAATGCAACTCGGCGCTGAACTTCAAACTCAGGCTCAATAGCCTTAAGTACATGCATCTCTCTTAAGATTTGTCCTTTCACGTGACGCTCCTGATTACTTACTTTGATAGTTGATGCTAATTGCTGTTAATAAATGGATAAGTTTTGATTGTACCTGAGCTGAGACTATTCTATTAAATTCCAGGCAAAAAAAAACGATAATGATGATGCATTATCGTTTTTTTTAACTAAAGCGAAATTATCGCTCCCAATATGACTCTTCTAAACTGTCTTCACGCTCAGGTAAGCCACGCGATAAACGCGGGCTATGTTGCGCTAACACTTCATATGCAACACGGTTAGCATACTTGCACACTTGCGAAAACGATGAGTAGCATAAGCCATCGCGTTTATGCTTGCTTGACCCTGGTACGTTGGTTTTATGGAAGGTATTGGCAGACAAATCGTGCAGCAAAGCCGATAACGCACCATCACCCGCGCCATTAGTATTACGAATAAGTTCTGGACCGCCCATGTACGGAGAAATGTGCGCGTACACCTTAATGGGCGTTTCACAATCTTCTTTGAGCATGGGCCGTGAAAACTCATAGCGGTTAAACTCAGGGATTGCGCCCGGTAACAGTAAATGACTGGTTTCACGTTTGGCGCTGTCTTCTGCATAACCTGCGGTATATAAACCAATCGGCCCTGCGGTAGTTAATACCATATCACACCATTCAAGCGCTGCTTCACTGGCCAATAACGGGTCTTTAAAGCCCGTTAGCGCCTCGCCTTCATCTTCGTTCATGGCCAAAATAGTCACATGATTGCGAATAAAGTCTTGCCACCATTTGGGATCTTCTTGAATTAAAAAGCGTGTTCCTAAGGTTAGTACCACAGGCACTTCGGCTTCTTTAGCGTATTCAATGGCAGTCATCGCGGCATCGGTAATGCCATCACCATCACTGGCTCGCATCAAATAAGCGGTTAACACTAATGCCGAGCTGCCTTGGATAACGTCTTTGTTGATAAACTCTGGGGTTAACTTGTCCATTGAGCCCTTGCTGATAGCAAACGTGCGTTCACCACAATCAGAAATCAAGGTAAAACAACGGCCAATAGGACCATCAACAGGCTGTAAATAGTTTAAATCCACTTTCGATGAGGTGTTACATAAGTAACGATATGCGTAGCTGCCAACCATAACCTTTTGGCTCATAACGCCAAATAATACCGAACGATCGTCCGCTAAAATAGAATAATTGTGGACCGTATTTCCGATGGTACCACCAGCAAACTCGTCGCTGATCATTTCATTCGATTTAAGCTCATGATATAAATTATGCGCTTGCTCATCGTTAATCAAGGTTGAGTTACCTTTAGGTAAACCATAACGCTCAAGTAATTCGTCTTCGACTTTGGCTTCAATATCGACAAGCGTCTGATCAATACCACAAATATAAGTCGAAAATGGCTGCGGCTGCTGCGTAAGTTGAGCCAATAAAGGATCACGACTGTTTACAGGAAAATAGTGCTTTGACTTACGTTGACCGGGAAACTTCATAATGGGCTCTCATAGCTTAGCGTCCGTGCCAGTGTGATGTTAATTGCCTGTGACGACCTTCAACGTTGAAAAGTCGCCCTCTGCGAAAATGGCGGCAGATTTTATCATAGATAAACGACAATTTTATATTACTTTTAACTTAAATCGCAGTAATTGTTGGGCTTGTTTCTCACAGTTTGAACTGACACAGTACCGGAAGACATTAACGGGACAATTTTCAGGCATAAAAAAACCTGCATCAGCAGGTTTTTATGACACATTCACGTATCGCTATTTTAACACGTCAGCAAGTTGTTCACTGACTTTAGACACAGACTGAGTACCGTCAAACTTGTTGTACTGAGTGCGACCTTCTGCAGCCACTTTGCCATAGTAATCAACTAATGGTTTAGTTTGCTCGTGGTAAATGCCTAAACGCTTACGCACTGTGCTTTCTTCGTCATCTGGACGGATAGCAAGTTCTTCACCCGTTACATCATCTTTGCCTTCCACTTTAGGTGGATTAAACACAACATGATAAACACGGCCAGAACCAGAGTGAACACGACGACCGCTCATACGTTTAACGATTTCTTCGTCAGGGACGTCGATTTCAATCACGTGGTCAATCTCAATGCCATTCTCAGCCATTGCATCTGCTTGAGGAATTGTGCGAGGGAAACCGTCAAGTAGGAAACCTTTTACACAATCATCTTGAGCAATACGCTCTTTCACAAGACCAATAATCAGATCATCAGACACTAATTGACCTGCATCCATGACTTTCTTGGCTTCTAAACCTAATGGAGTGCCAGCTTTAACCGCTGCACGCAACATGTCACCGGTTGAGATTTGTGGGATACCATACTGTTCCATAATGAACTGAGCTTGGGTACCTTTACCGGCACCTGGGGCACCCAATAAAATAATGCGCATCTCAAAAGTCCTCTTTTAAGTTTATGTTCTTTTTAGGGCGGCGATTTTCGCACATATACCGCACTTTTAATAGCGCTTTTGTTATGACATTAGACCTAAATCTAATAAGGTTTGTAACAAAAACGCTAAGGCATGTTTAATACAGTAAGGTATACAATTTACGGCGATATTGATTGGCTAACGCATTGCCCTGTCCTATCGCGGTGAGTATCTCCATAAAGGCTTGTTTAACTTTACCGTCTAATGCGCCTAAGTCTTTTTGCAAAATAGCAAACAATAACTCCAGAGCTTCTTCATTTCGATGCGCCAGATTTAATGCTTTTGCTAATAAAACAACCGCGTCTACATTATCAGGTTGCTCTGCAACACTTTGTTGTAACTGACGGATCTCGGGTGTATCAGCCGCATCTTCAGCTAAGGCTAATTTGGCCATTAGATTCTGATAGTAACTGTCTTGATCCGCTAAACCAATCTGAGCTAATAATGCTTTAGCATCGGCTAACAACCCTTGCTGTAGAGCAACGTCTGCCATGACTAAGCCAACTTCAGCGGCTTGCTGCGCACTGGTGTATACCGTTTTCAGCTGGGTCGCGAGTTGCGTCAACTCTTCAGCGGTTAATTCACCTTCGGCTAACAGTTGCTTAATCGCAGCAAACTCTTGAACCCATAATGGTGGCAAATGCTTGTCGAGTAGGCTCTCTACTTGTTCTTTCGTTTGCACACCAGCAAAGCCATCAATCGGGCGGCCTTTGTCGAGCACTAATGTGGTGGGTAAATTTTGAATTTGGAAATAATTAGCAATTTCGATTTCTGCTTCACAATCGACTTTTGCCAAAATAAATCGACCCGCCTGAGTTTGTGCTATCTGCTCTAACGTTTGCAGCATCTGTACACTTTCAGGCTGCTGTTGCGCCCAAAAAGCCAATACCACCATTTTTTCCATGGAGGTATCGACAACTTGCTGAATGTTTTCTTTGGTTAAATTAATCAGGTAGTCCATATTGCCCCCGGTATCATCCAAAAACAAAAGCGGACTGAGTGTCCGCTTTTACTGTTTAGGTTAGCTTATTTAAAACTGGCCATTAGCATCTGGTTTGTGAGCTTAATAAACGCAGACGGGTCTGACAAACTGCCCTTCTCTGACAGTAACGCTTGTTGTAATAACAAGTTAGACCAATCAGCAAATAACTGCTCGTCAGCTTCGTTGTTTAAGCGCTCAACCAATGGGTGGCTTGGGTTGATTTCAAATGTCGGTTTTGACTCTGGCACAGGTTGCCCTGCAGCTTGCATCAATTTAATCATTTGCGTCGACATTTCTCCATCGCCCGTCACTACACACGCTGGAGTGTCAGTTAAACGCGAGGTAACTTTTACATCAGACACTTTGTCGGCTAATGCCGCTTTAATGCGTTCAACTAGGCCTTTAGCTTCTTCTGCCACTTTATCTTGGGCTTCTTTATCCGCTTCATCTTCTAGTGAACCTAATTCAAGGTCGCCTTTGGTCACCGAGTGCAGTTTTTTACCTTTAAACTCGGTTAAGTGATTAATTAACCACTCATCAATACGCTCAGACATCAATAATACTTCAATGCCTTTTTTGCGTAACAGCTCTAGGTGCGGGCTATTTACTGCGGCGTCATGGCTGTCGGCAACAATAAAGTAGATCTTATCCTGACCTTCTTTCATGCGCTCAATGTAAGCGTCTAACGACACGGTAGTTGCCGCTGAATTGTCGTGAGTAGAAGCAAAGCGCAATAAACCCGCAATACGTTCTTTGTTAGCAAAATCTTCTGCTGGGCCTTCTTTTAATACCTGGCCAAATTCAGCCCAAAATGATTGGTATTTCTCGGCATCATTTTCAGCCAGCTTTTCAAGCATACCCAGCACACGTTTGGTTAACGCCTGGCGTAAGTTTTTGGTCACCTGGTTGTCTTGCAAGATTTCACGCGATACGTTTAGCGGTAAGTCTTTTGAGTCAATTAAGCCTTTTACGAAACGTAAATAAGTAGGCATGAACTGCTCAGCATCGTCCATCACAAATACACGTTGTACAAACAGTTTAAGGCCGTGTTTGTGGTCACGGTTAAACATGTCCCACGGTGCTTTAGCAGGAATATAAACTAAGCTGGTGTATTCTTGCTTACCTTCAACACGGTTGTGAGACCATTTAAGGGCATCGGCATAATCGTGTGAAATATGCTTATAAAATTCTTGATATTCTTCGTCAGTAATATCAGCTTTATTGCGTGTCCAAAGCGCGGTGGCTTTGTTCATTGGTTTCCAAGCCCCTTCAGTGGCAGCAATCTTTTCGCCGTCTTCACCTTCTGACTCTGGTTGGCCTGCCTCAAACATTTCTACCGGAATAGAAATATGGTCTGAATATTTAGAAATAATTGAGCGTAAACGGTATTCATCTGCAAACTCAGTTTCTTCGTCACGAAGGTGCAGAGTGATTTCAGTACCGCGAGTGTTTTTAGTGATGGTTTCTACGTTAAATGAACCTTCACCTTCTGATTCCCACAATACCGCTTCGTTTACCGCATGGCCGGCAGCACGAGTACGCACGACAACTTTTTTGGCCACGATAAATGCAGAGTAAAAACCAACACCAAATTGACCAATTAGTTGTGAGTCTTTTGATGCTTCACCAGATAAATTATTGAAAAAATCTTTTGTGCCTGATTTGGCAATGGTACCTAAATGCTCGATAACGCCGTCACGGGTCATACCGATACCATTATCAGAAATAGTAACCGTGCCTTTTTCTTTATCTGCACTCACTCGTACGCGTAATTCACCGTCACCTTCGTATAGTGCATCGTCGGTTAATGCAAGGTAGCGTAATTTGTCAGCAGCATCGGCGGCATTTGAGACTAATTCACGTAAGAAAATCTCTTTATTGGAATACAAAGAGTGGATCATCAAATGCAATAGTTGTTTTACTTCGGTTTGAAAGCCATGAGTTTCTTGTTGAGACATGAATAATTTCCCTTGGTGTTACGTTAATACAAAACGAGTTGAACTATCCACTCGTGTAAAAATCTTCGTTAACCAAGAAATGGGGGGCTTTAAACTGTTTTCAAGGGCTGTTGGATTTTATTGCTCAATATTTCCGCAACAATCCGTGTTTATCGACTCTAAAAGTATTTTGTGAATAAAAATTGATGACAGTATGCTCGCAAGAGAGACAATATTGACGGGAAATGCCTGCCAATCTGTGATTGGCAGGCAAACAAAAGTTTTATGAACCGTTAACACAGATATGAGCGATTAAAGCGGAATACGGCCATTAAATGACAAGGCTAGCGTGGTGCTGTCGACATACTCAAGTTCGCCGCCTACGGGGACACCGTGTGCGATACGGCTAATAATCACTTTGTGACGTCTGGCCATATCAGCAATAAAGTGGGCTGTCGCATCCCCTTCTACAGTGGGATTGGTGGCTAAAATAAGTTCGCTGACATCATCTGACGCTAAATGACGCTCTAACAGTGCCAGACCTAGCTCTTCTGGGCCGACACCATCAAGTGGCGATAAATGCCCAAGTAATACAAAGTAACGTCCTGTAAAGTGACCACCGGCTTCAATGGCGAGCACATCTGCAGGTGTTTCAACCACGCAAATGATACCGGCATTAACACGGCGGTGACTTGCACAAATAGGACACAATTCTTGCTCAGTAAAGGTGCGGCAACTTTGACAATGCCCTACTTCAGACATGGCTTTTTGTAATGACTCGGCTAATTTTAAACCCACTTTACGTTCACGTTCTAACAACTGAAATGCCATACGCTGCGCAGATTTAGGGCCTACGCCAGGTAAACCACGTAAAGATTGAATTAACTCATCGAGCAAGGGACTAAACTTCATAAAATTGCGAATACCTTAATGACTGATCTAATTGTAATACCATCGACACTGCCCAAAACACATTCACTGGACGACAATGCTGTGCGATTATTGTCTGAGCTGAGCGTGAATGCAAAGGTTAATCCTTTAAGAAGCATATTTGATCATCGAGTTATTTATCCGAACGGTAACTAAATACTTTATCTAACGGTAAGTTGAACACTTCTGCGATTTTAAACGCCACCTCAAGTGTCGGCGAGTATTTATTCGATTCAATTGCCATAACGGTTTGCCGAGTAACACCAATGTGTTCAGCTAATTGCTTTTGAGTCATTTCATTATTTAAAAACCGTAGGGTGCGAATTGAGTTCGAAATCCCGATTTTATTGTCATCA
Source organism: Shewanella litoralis (assembly GCF_009828585.1). Lineage (GTDB taxonomy): Bacteria > Pseudomonadota > Gammaproteobacteria > Enterobacterales > Shewanellaceae > Shewanella > Shewanella litoralis. The sequence goes on from NZ_WSRZ01000015.1 coordinate 20,315, forward strand.
GGCTTACTCATAAATATCTCCAGAACGGCCCTTGTACAACTGCACACCATAATGTGCTAACTCCGCCGCTAAGAAAGCCCCAACTAAAATGTGTAACGGTAAATGCGGCACGCTTGATTGCATAAACTCGAAATCCTGGGCGGCGATATTATATTGAAATAAGGCTAAAACCACCCCGACTTGTAAAATGATGGCGCTGTATTTGTAGCCCACTAAATTAATCTGCTTTTCTCTCACATCCATTGGCCGAGATAATTCATCGTCGCTGATAAACGCCAATGCAATATAACTGACCACCATCAAAACAATAGAATAAACAATCACCTCAAGTAGCACTGTAGAAAGCCACTCTATGGAGGCGAGTTGCTCTGGTGTGGCATTAAGCAACTGACTTAGGTAAAAGTAACTAATATACCCGGTCACGATAAAATCGACTGATAATGTCACTTCTCTAAAACTGGTCTCTTGTAACCATTGAATCAACTTCTGTTTATTATTCATGTTAACCTCAAGATACTTGATGTATAAAATTTTTAACTTAACTTATCATAATCCACCATCACCCAATGTCAAACATTTTTAACCTCGAGTTAAGAATTAGATACTTTAGGTTGAAGTTTTGATCACAGATAGCGGCTAAAAATACCAAAAAACCGTCACACATTTAGCAAAATAATTGGTCAGATTAGCCATATACTCGCAAAGTAAACCATCGACAGTGCAATAATTTTCAATAAGAGATTGATTTTTATGATGCTTTTATTTGGCATAAGGATTGCTTACTAGTTTTATACCCAGTGATAGTGCAACATACTAAATTGAACAGTAAACGCTCACTGATTAACTCATGGAATCATTAAGAATATTAAGGATGTATTATGAAAAAGTTGATTATTATCATTGTCGCAGTGGCGCTTGGTTATCTAATTAATCTCAAGTTTGTCGACATTGCGTATGCAATGGGATTTGCAGAATTAAAGAAAGAAGCGATTTTGATTAACGATCAAAAAATGAAAGTGAAATGTGACTCGTATGCCTTGGGCTTTTTTGATGAAATCAAACTCGAAAATAAATTTCAGCAATGCATTAATGACTATCAAGCACAAGGCTATGTGGTATTAGCCCCTGTACCAATTGACTCAGACGCCTAAAAAAAAGCTCAAGCATAATGCTTGAGCTTTTTTGTTTGTTGTTAACAACAACGATTAAAACGGCATTTTCATTCCTGGTGGTAATTGCATACCACCGGTTACTTCAGCCATTTTAGTTTTTTGATTTTCTTCTAAACGACGTGCTGCATCATTACAGGCCGCGGCAATCAAGTCTTCAAGCATTTCTTTGTCATCTTCCATTAAGCTTGGATCGATTTCAACTTTACGCACACTGTGGTTACCTGTCATGGTGACTTTAACCAAGCCAGCACCTGCCTCACCCGTCATTTCTGTGCGTGCGATCTCTTCTTGCACTTTTGCCATTTTATCTTGCATCATTTGGGCTTGTTTCATTAAATTGCCCATACCGCCTTTTCCACCAAACATAGCATGTCTCTCTCTAATTAGGATTGTTAGCACGTCGCCATAATGGCGCTAATCTTACTGAAATAAAATCGATTGGCAATCTAGGCTGAGCATTTTTGAGATGAAGATATGTTCATTTCAACCTAAATTACCCTTTATTAATCATTATTGAGCCGTTATTTGAGCAATATCTTGGGCAATTTGCGCCAATTGCTCAGGCGGGTACTCAATACTATCACTGTCTAATTGGGCAGATAATCGTTGGATCATCCATTGAGTATTATCATCTTGCAAAATTGATTGTTCAGCTTGAGCAATCAACTCGCGATGAAATCGTTTACGTAATTCTAACGGTGTTTCACGCTTTGGAACAATACCAATTTGAATATGAACCTCGGTTGGTTCCTGTAAATAATCGGTCAACGCAACTTGCAATTGATCTATCGCAATGGGCGCTGAAAGGTGTTTTTGATCTGGTTTTAATACCAACACCAATGGATTAGTTAATGCCTGACACACTGAATTAACGCCCAACTGCCTAACACGGCCTCCTACAGACACATTTGTCATCACTTTATACCAATGTAAATCAAGCTCATTACCTTCAATACTATGTGGAGTAAAAGGCACTATTGCATTGGCTGCTTTAGGCTCTGCAGATTGAGTTAAAGGCTCTGCAATTATTGCGGAGGGTGACGCCGTTAACGCACTCGCGGTTGGCTTTTTTGCTGCGCCGACTTGGGCAGATTGTGCGGCCTGTTGCTGAGCAAAATCATTAAACGTAGTGAATGTCTCATCTGCTGCAGGCTCTTTCCAAGGCGGCCTGTCATATTGAGTATCTGTAGTCTCGGCGGTACGGTTAGTTGTGCTGACATTTGTCGAGTCTAGAGCTCTTAAGCCATCATCAGGCGTTGTATCAGCTAAAATTACCGACGCAGAAACAGTAGCTTGATGATGCTCAATCGGTGTATTTTCGACTGACATCTCAAGTGATGAGTCAAGCGATGGATCAGTCAAAGGCTCTGGAGATGATTCAGCTGTAGTCGCAAAGCGTTTCGGCGCAGCAGGCACTTTACTCATGCTAGCTGACTTACTGGCAAGCGGCGTTTTGGCTGCTTCAGCTTCTTTTTGTTGCAACGCACCGACATCGGCGATTAATGAGTCACGACTGGCAAGTACCACATTCAAAAAATCTAACGCATCTTCTTGGTTTTCTGCTGTGTCTTCGTCTGATTTCACCGCTGTTACCTGCTCGATATCAGACGATGACGCTTCACCAGAGGTACTCTTTTGTTCAAATGGCTCATGCAACGGCTGTGACTGTAATGAAGACTCTGACTGGGCAGAAAATGTCATATAATCGTCATGATCAGCAGGTTGATATTCACTGTCTTGATCGTAATCAGTAAACGAATAACCATCAAAAGGATCGTCTGATGAGCTATTTGAAGTGCTATCAAGTGAATCATTGACTGCGTTATCAACAGAAACGCCTAAAACGTCGCTCGGCTCTGTGGTATTACTGAAGGAGTCCGACTCTTCTGCAGATGTAGATGTAGATGTAGATGTAGATTGAACACTAGCGTCTTGATCAGCATCAGCAAGGTCAATCTCTGTCGTAACAGGCTCAAGCCCTATCGTTTGCAAAGCTGCAGATTGCGGATCCGTTTTACTGGATGAATTATTATTAAAACCAAAGCTCTCAGCTTGGCTCAATAACACATGTTGCTCCGCTATTAATGCAGCATCAGTGGCCTCATCGGCATCACTAAGCGTATTATCGAGTTCATCATCGCTTAACTCACTTTGCACCGTGTCATCGTCAGGCGAAGCAGCATCACTCGAATCTGCTAGGGTTAATTCAGTATCATGTTGGGTTGCCAAGACTTGGCTTGCATTGGCTTGTGTAACATCCGATGGCATTGATGCTGGAGCTTCACTTGGCGTTGCTTGGCTAACGGATACTGAATCTTTAAGCTTTGGGCTTGTATCTGTGACCTCGTGCGTTTGTGCTAAATCAATTACCGCTGGCGTAGTTGTTACCCAACGTTTGACTTGTTTTTCAGGCGTGAAAGCTACCGCACGCAGCAATGCCATTTCCAGCCCTGATTTTGGATCTGGCGCAAAAGCTAAATCCTTACGGCCATTGAGTAACATTTGATAATACAATTGCACTTGCTCTGGCGATAATTGCTGGGCAAAGGCTAAAATTTGCTCACTGAACAGAGACTGTTGAGCAACGGCGGGGGCAAACTGGGTTAAAGTGATTTGATGCAGTAACTCTAGCAAACTACGCAACACTTCTTCAGCATCGGCGCCAAAGGCTAACACTTTTGCCACCATTTGCATTAATGGGCCGACATCGGCATCACATAAGGTTTTTAATAGCGCAATAACATGTTGCTCATCAATACTACCGAGCATGGTTTGTACTTGCTCAAGCATCACCTGCCCGCTACCAAACGCAATGGCCTGGTCGGTTAAACTCAATGCATCGCGCATACTGCCATTAGCCGCCTTAGCCAATACATTTAATGCTTGAGGTTCAAAAGGCAATTGCTCTTGAGTAATCACGTACTCGAGTTGCTTGCAGATCTCTTGTTGCGACAAACTCTTTAAATTAAATTGCAGACAACGAGACAATACCGTTACCGGTAATTTATGTGGATCTGTGGTCGCCAGCAAAAATTTTACGTGCTCAGGGGGTTCTTCTAAGGTTTTTAACAAGGCATTAAAACTGCTGCGCGACAGCATGTGAACTTCGTCGATAAGGTAAACTTTAAACCGACCACGCGATGGACGATATTGCACGTTATCGAGTAATTCGCGGGTGTCATCCACCTTGGTGCGCGACGCCGCATCGACCTCAATTAAATCGACAAAACGCCCTTGAGCAATTTCAATACAGCTTGAACATTCACCGCAAGGATTAGCGGTGACGCCGGTTTCACAGTTTAGCCCTTTGGCAAACAGGCGCGCCAAACTGGTTTTACCGACCCCACGGGTTCCGGTAAACAAATAAGCATGATGAAGACGTTGCTGACTTAATGCATTAGTGAGTGCCATGAGTACATGGGACTGACCAACCATTTGTTCAAATTTTGCTGGACGCCATTTGCGGGCGAGCACTTGATAAGACATGAAATTCCCCACAGAGAGCTATCGGGAGTCAATCCCATTAAAGGGGATAACAATAACATGCCACGCCCTGGCATGCTATTGTTGAGCGGGCATTTGATGGTTGCTAACGCGGTTAACTGCTTAATAAATTGGCAGTTATTTTAACCGAACTATTCGCCGTCAAACTCACACAAGCTTAATACTTCAATCCCTAAACCTTGTAGACGCTTTTCGCCGCCAATTTCAGGCAATGAAATAACAAATGCTGCGTGTGCCACTTCGCCGCCGAGCTGACGAATAAGCTTAACCGTTGCTTCGATTGTACCGCCAGTGGCTAATAAATCATCAATCACTAGCACTTTATCGTTAGCATTTATCGCATCGGTATGAATTTCTAAGGTATCTTTACCGTATTCTAATTCATAAGTTTGGCTAATGGTTTCGCGTGGTAATTTACCAGGCTTACGCACAGGAACAAACCCAACACCAAGCTCAAGAGCTAATGGCGCACCAAATAAAAAACCACGCGCTTCTGTGCCAACCACTTTGGTAAAACCTTTTGATTGGTAGTGAGCAACTAAAATAGCAATGGTTGCTTTGTACGCTTCAGCGCTTTCTAACAAGCTGGTGACATCACGAAACATTATGCCTGGCTTTGGATAATCAGGAATGGTTTTAATGCTGTTCTTGATAAGCGCTAAACTGTCTTGGTTCATCATAATTAGTTAACTCTGTTTAAAAGTGATTGAGCAATAAAAAAGTCCACGTGATTGGTGGACTCTGATAAAAATACTGAGGTGATCTTATGCCCGTTTAATCTCAGTTGCAACTGTCATGCATTAACTGGCGATTTATTATTCTAACTCTGGGATCCGCCACAAAAAAAACAACAAAACGAGCATCATGCTGAACAACATTATTTTAACCCACATAAGTGGCACTATGATAATGCTGACACAAAAGCTTAAGCAGCTCATTAACATGGCTTTGCGTTTTAAAGGCCGACTCAAAGCTCTTTTTGACTGCCATTGATTGATCCCTTCTGCAAACCAAGGGTGTGTCACTAACCAATGGTGTAAGCGATCATTTGAACGGGCAAAGCAAAATGCCGATAACAAAATAAACGGCACCGTGGGCAATAACGGTAACAGTATGCCCATTAAGCCTAGGATTAGGCTGCATAAACCTATAATCAAAAAAAAGCCGCGTTTTAGCGCCATAACTACCCTCGCCATAAACAAAAAACCACTCTATCAGAGTGGTTTAGTAAGGCAATATCATGACAGATTATTCTGAAATAAGTGTTAAATTAATCCTGACACTTTCAACCATGAAAGACTTGCTGGTAATGTCGGAATTAATAAAACCAAAATAAAACCAATAAAATAAACAATGTTAAACGGGTCTTTAAACGGCTGACTCATGATAATTCCTAGATTAAAGTGATATTTTTACTGCAATGGCTTATTTAAGTCGTTCAATGATGTGATTAACAAGTGAGTTAATCAGCAATATTGACGTGAAGCCGATCACAAAAAGTGGCTTATTTTAGACACATCTTTACAAAATAAAAACCTTAAAATTACTAAGCCTACTAAATTAATTGGCCGCTACCACAATCCCCTTCTGTGCGAGTTGCTGCAATAAAGGTAAGCAGCCAGAAAATAAGGCATCCTTGGTCATTTGCGGATAATGTTCACTAAGCCAATCAATAATGTTTTCAACATTAACCGCTTGTTGAGCGCGACCCATTTCTTCGATATGAGCTAAGACTTGCGCACTTAATGGCGTAAGTTGTAAAAATGCCACTTCATCTTCACTGTCGCGGTAAACACAAAAAAAGTGAGCTTGAGCCGTTGGCGCTATTGGCTGATAATCGACGCTAATGTGTTGAACATCAAACCCATATTGAGCAACCTTAGCACTGGCGGCTAACCCTAAAGGTTTATCTTGTATATCGCTGCCTAATAACTGCGATGCGGCTGTGTCAGGTGCCACGGCGGCGCACAATTCTAACCATTCATAATGCGCCAGTTGCAGCATAAAAATGGGGTCATGTTCAGATGGCGTGTATTGGTGCTGTAAAAATGCCAAAAACTCAGCAGCTATTTCGACAAATATCGGAGTTTGACAATCATGTTCAACAAAAAATTGCTGCACGAGCGCCTGCCATTTTTCGGCAGAGTATAGGCTTTTTAATACCGGGAAGGCACTGGAGACAAAGCCAGAAATATTGTTAAAAAACAGCTCTCGGTATATTGTCATTCGCCGTGCTTCTATGCCGTCAGGCAAAGGTAGACTGGGATCGCGAATGTAATCCATAAACTGCTGCTGTACGTCAATAAATCCCATTTCAGTTTCCTCAATAATAACAGCGACAACCACGATTTGACTCAAACTACTTTATTTCTGTAATAGAGCATCTTGTTGATAATGATGAATTTGGTTTATCTCGTTGAGCAAAACTTCTGTTTTAGGAATATTAAAATCTCGTTCGAGCAACGTCGGGTGAACACCGTGCAATTGATAACATCGCTCTAATAAAGCCCATACAGGATCAATCACGTCAGCCCCGTGAGTATCGACCTTTAAATCGACGTCTTCGTCATAATGGCCAGCAATATGCAAATAGGCGATACGCTCTGTTGGCATCGCGGCCAGAAATTCATTGGCATTATATTGGTGATTAATTGAATTAACATAAATGTTATTAACATCGAGTAATAGCTTACAATCGGCTTCGTGCAATACCGCATTCACAAAAGCTTGTTCGCTCATTTGCGCCCCGGGTGCTGCATAAAATGATACATTCTCAAGAATAAAAGGACGCTCGAGAATATCTTCAACTTGCTTGATACGTTGTGCTGTGTGGATCACGGCTTCTTCGGTAAATGGTATCGGCATCAAGTCGTACATGTGCCCAGTTCCAGAGCAATAACTTAAATGTTCTGAATATACGTCAATGCTGTGACTGTCTAAAAAACGTTTTATATTTTGGACGAATTGAGCGTCTAATGGCGCTGGACTGCCAATAGAGAGCGATAGACCATGACAAAAAAAACGATGTTGCTCAGTTAGCTGCTTAAATTGACGACCAAATTTTCCCCCTAATGTCATCCAGTTTTCGGGGGCAACTTCAAAAAAGTTAATGGCCTGCGGTACATGTTGGCAAAATTCATCGAGCATTTCACGACGTAATCCTAAACCGACACTCGCGTGGCTTAACGGGAGATGTTGTAGTGCAGACATAATGCGTCCTTAAACCCTAAATTCGAGATAAAATTAAGGCCTGAAACTCAGGCCTTAATTGTGTCAGATAAACCGAAGTAATATCTAATCATTGTGGTTAATATTGATTAACGATTACTTAGCGCCACCACATTTGCCTTCACCACACTTGCCTTCTTTGGCTTTTTCAGCAGATTTTTTCATGTCGCCGCCGCACTTACCTTCGCCACATTTGCCTTCGGCTGCTTTTTCAGCAGACTTTTTCATGTCGCCGCCGCACTTGCCTTCACCGCATTTTCCTTCAGCCGCTTTTTCAGCAGACTTTTTCATGTCGCCGCCGCACTTGCCTTCACCGCATTTTCCTTCAGCCGCTTTTTCAGCAGACTTTTTCATGTCGCCGCCGCATTTGCCTTCGCCGCACTTACCTTCACCACCATCTAATTGGTAGCCAGAAGTTAATTGTTCAAATCCAAAAGGGTTAGCTTGTACTTCAGCAGCAAAACCAGCAGTCATCACAACAGCACCTAACGCAACAGCTACAGTAGTTTGTTTGATTGAGTTCATAATTTTTATCTTCCTCGTGTCTTGATTATGTAATGGTGACCAACAGTATTGCCGGCTTGCATAAAGAGACCTGCGCTCAGTGACTTTTATTTCAAAATAAATAATAAAGTGTGAAAAACTTCACGATAAGTAATAAAAAATTGGGCTAGGACGCAGTTAACGTAACACAAAACCAACAATACCAGAAGTACCTGAGGGAGTTTAAACACAAGCTATTTATCGACTATCCTGATGATAAATAATCATAAAGTGAGTTTGCTAACCAACTTAGGCAGTTAAAATGATGCTTAATGCTGTTATCGACTGATAAACACGGTAAAATAGCGCACTTTTTTATTCAGCAAGGTGTATTGTGCGCGTTATTTTAGCTCCGATGGAAGGTGTGGTTGATGACCATATGCGTGATATTTTATCTGCCATTAACCCATTTGATTTAGTAGTCACTGAGTTTGTAAGAGTGGTAAATCAGTTATTACCGGAGAAAGTCTTTTACAAATTGTGCCCTGAGTTACTCAATCACGGATTAACACCTTCAGGTACCCCTGTGCGTGTGCAGTTATTGGGGCAAGAACCTGATTGGATGGCCGAAAATGCCATCAGAGCGATTGAATTAGGCTCTAATGGTGTTGATGCTAACTTTGGCTGCCCAGCTAAAACGGTCAATAAGAGTAAAGGTGGTGCAGTATTACTGCAATACCCAGAAAACATTCACAAGATTGTTAAGGCCATGCGTGATGCGGTGCCAAGCGAGCAACCCGTTACCGCAAAAATACGCCTAGGCTACGAAGATAAATCCTTATTTATGGAAAACGCTTTAGCCGTGTACGAAGCTGGTGCATCTGAATTAGCTATTCATGCGCGCAGCAAAACAGACGGATATAAGCCACCTGCTTACTGGGAATACATCACTGAGGTACGTAAACGTTTACCTATCCCCGTTATCGCTAATGGCGAAATTTGGAATGCCGCAGATGCTCAACGGTGCATGGATGTCACTGGCTGTGACAGTGTCATGATTGGCCGCGGCGCAATTTCGTTACCCAATTTAGGTGATACCATCAAAACCGGTGCAACGCCCTATACCTGGTTACAAACGTTATCATTATTGATGAGTTACACAGAGAAAGAACTCAGTGGCCGGAAATCAGATTATTATCCTTCACGAATTAAACAATGGTTTAGCTATTTAAATCGTCAATATCCAGAGGCGGATACACTATTCCGTGAATTACGGGTGTACAAAACCACCGAAGAGATAGTCAAAGTACTGCAACAGGCTCATCAGTCATTACGCTAATGTTTATCGTCTCAGGCGGCATACTTTTGCCGCCTGAGAGCAAAAATCTACCTTAGAATTGATCTTCGTCATAACCTGCGTTTTTTTTGTGCCTAGAATAGAATTTCTAGTGACATTATCAGCAAAGGTTATTTCAGTTGCACAACTATCAGGACATACTGCAAAAATTACAACAACTTGAACTCAAATTGAGGTACGAGTTATTGCTAATTACCAAGGATATTTCACCCGATGCGAGCCCACTCGCACATGCAGCAGCACTCGGGGATGTTATTGATTACCTGTCACAAGTCAAGCTTACCAACACCGATCTATTTGCTCGATTAATGAAGCTCGATGCCGCATTATGCCAACTCGATCTCGGTCTCTATGGTCTATGTTCTGACTGTGAAATGGACATTGAAACAAGCAGATTACAACAAGATCCTACAGAGCAACGCTGCAGCAACTGTCAGCAGAAATATCTCAATGAACATAGGTTAGAACTTAGGTTAAATCACTAAACATCTATCAACTGACAGATACAAAAAGCCTACATTTCTGTAGGCTTTTTATCACGCAAAATGAGCACGACTTAGCACTCATTATTGTGGCACGTATTAGAACTTAACGGTTACACCACCATAGTATTGACGACCAATGGTGTCATACACTTCTGGTACTGTACCGCCATCACTTCCGTTAGAAACGGTTGATGGTTCTTCATCTGTGAAGTTTTTCACACCAGCGCTTAGGGTGATCATGTCTGTCACGAAGTAAGTACCTGCGATGTTGTGGTATAGCACTGCGTCAACTTTATCACCAGTACCTAGGTCGTCCATTTCACCAATGTAACGGTTGAAGTAGTTAACATTCCAGCTATCTTGGCCAGCTTGAATACTAAAGTTGTTACGCACTTCGGCATAAGCACCAAAGTTACCGTCGATATAGTTGGTGTAATCGTTACCTTCTTGCTCAAAGTTCAGCAGGTAAGTTGTGTCATTGCTGATTTTCCAATCTAACGATAACGCTTCAAAGTTATACGCTAAGTTGAAGTCTACACCACTGGTATCTTGGCTACCTACGTTGGTTAACGAGTTAGTAAGATTAGATAAATCACCATTAGCACCAATATTGAACGTTTCACATGCTGCAGCAGATGCATTAGCAAAACATTCGTCTAAACCCGCTTGAACATCTAAACGAGTAATCGCGTTAGTGACTTTAAAGCGCCAGTAATCAAGCGTTAACGATAAACCGTCAACATAACTTGGAGAATAAACTACACCAGCAGTATATGAGTCTGACTCTTCTGCTTTAAGATCATCATCAGACGTATAACGTACTAGGATTTGCGGATCTTGGGCATTACCCCATGGATCATCTAAGTAGTCATAAGAACCGGTGTCACCACCAAATAGCTCACTGATACTCGGCGCACGGAAACCGGTTGCAGCAACACCACGAAGCATTAAATCATCGGTTGCTTCATACGTTAAACCGACTTTCCACGTTGACGCTTTACCAAAAGTTGAGTAATCATCGTAACGTAAAGCAAATTCACCAGTAAGCTTGTCAGTGAAAGGTACGCTCACTTCCTGGAATACAGAAATGACATTGTAATCGCCATCGGTCGCATCTTGTTGTGCAGCTGTACTGTCTCCGGCAACAGTCACTGGATCTGGATTGTAATAGCCGCTTTCGTAACGGTATTCAGCACCAATAGCAAATGCAACAGTACCTGCGCTTACATCAAACAAATCACCGTTTAGGCCTGCAGAAACTGTGTGTTGCTCATTGCCGCCATTCGCGTTGTCAGTAAAACTAATATCATTAACGATATCACCCGTTAATGGTACACCACTGAACCAAGCATCTTGATTCGCATATACTGATTCTTTTAAGTTTGTTGCATTGATAGAGTTATCAACACTAGAGTCTGCTTTATTTTTACCGTAGGTATAAGCAAGATCCCAGTTCATGCCAGTATTAATATCAAGCTCACCTGCTAATGCAGCAGAGATACGGAATGTATCAGTGTCTTGAGAGTAAATACGAGGACCTGCATCTGTTGTACGACGACGGTAGTTAACACGACCAGTATCATCTGCTGCGATACCACCGGCTACCATTGCATCACTCAGCGTAATACAAGATGCGCCAGCAGCAACACCATCAGCGCCACATACGTTTAACATTACGTCAGCAGGTTGAGGAGCAAGTTGTTGATCAGACTTACGCTTGGTGTAAAGCACATCACCTGTTAGTACTAAATCGTTATCTAATTCTTGAACCATATTAGCAAACAAGCTGTAACGCTCGTTTGGTGTTTGGTAATAGCTGCTTGTGGTGTAATCGTAACCAGTGCTACGTGCTACCCATTCACCAGCATCATTTTGCACTTTGCTGCCTAATGAACCTGTTGGCAAGAATGAGCTATAACCAGGCTCTGTCCAGCTACGGTCTGATTGAATAACACTTTCACGCTTAGAATAAGCTGCACCAAACGTATAATTACCGCCATCAGTGTTAAATCCATATAAACCGCTCATTTCTCCAGTTTCACCGTCGCTTTCGCTAGTAGTGCTTCCGTTGAGGTCTAATTGGAATCCTTCGAAATCTTTTTTGGTGATAATATTAACTACACCAGCAATCGCATCTGAACCGTAAACAGCTGATGCGCCATCTTTTAAAATTTCAACGCGTGAAATCATTGCAACTGGAATAGAGTTCAAATCAACAGAGCTATCAGCACCTGAACCAGAGTTAACCATACGACGGCCGTTTAATAACACTAACGTACGTTGTGAACCCATGCCGCGTAAATCAACTTGTGCAACACCGTCTGAACCATTATTTGAGCTTGAACCTAGCGCGGCACCCGCCATTGAGGTTTGTGCTTGCAGTAATTGGTCAACTGATGTGAAACCTTCTGCACGGATGGCTTCAGATGAGATGACGGTTACAGGCGAAGCGGTTTCCATATCTTGACGTTGAATACGTGAACCGGTGACTTCGATCCGTTCAACTTTCTGCTCGTCGGCAGCAATAACGGCTGAAGAAAACAAACCTGTCGTTGCCACACTTGTTGCTGCTACAACTAATAAACTGCGACGAATCGCTTTAGCTGTCAATGTTACTGAACTCATGAAAAGCTCCCTATTCTTGGAATTAAATAAAACAAGTTGTTATATTTTTAATTATTAATAATCGAACTAGTCAATTACCAAAAACATTATTAATGAATAAAAAACCTTTCGTCAACAACGGCAACATGTAAACAAAATGATAAAAAAAACCAAAAGAGATAATTAATTTGACTAAATTTTTACTCATAAAAATCAATCAATTAATTAATAAAAGCTTATCTTGTAGTTTTTATGTTATTTAAATAAATTGAAATCAATACAAATAAAAAACCACAAAAACACAAATAAAGGATCTTAAAAAAACAAAAAATCAACATTTAAAACAATATAGATACATTTAATCACAAAATGCATCTATTACTATTTTGTAAATTTAATTAAATTATTATTTATTTGAACTAAAAAACAGCAAATTTGTCTCTCTGAGACACTGATTATTTATTCACAAAAGAACTTAAACGTATTCTATACGCTTATTTTTATTCAAAATATGTTAATAAATACTGCAAACCGCTTATTCAAACGGTCAAAAACAGTTATAAAATCGTGTATAAATACAGCAATTAACCTCACAACATTCAACGTTCTGCTCGTTTATCGCTCAAAAACTGACACGTTAAACAAAACAATTTGATAACATTTAATGGTAAAATATCTCGTTAAGAATAAATAGATCATGGTAACTAAGGCAGCGACTTGAACGGCTCAACTGTACACTTAAACATCACTGCGCCTTTGTGAGCACGAAACTCAAAGATCAACTGCGAGAAAAGGCAAAGCATCATCAAACTGAATCTCAATACAGTTGTTAACTATTGGGTGCTAGTCATTAGATGTTAAATTAACAAGTGACCACTCAGAATGCATCCAGCGGTTTTTGATTAAGGCGTCGCTATGTAGTAATGGTTGTTCCCTTTCAAATAGCAAAAGCTACTGAGCTATCCTTATCAGGTGAGTGTTAAAAGGGCTTAAGCTCTCGCTGGTCATCATTTATTAACCCGCAATGGTATGAATGCTGCATTGGAGTGATGAATATAGGGGCTTGATAACAAAAAGTTGATAGCTGAGCGATAGAATTCAAATGTTCATTGTTACTCTTAAATACAAAAAAGGAGCCATGAGGCTCCTTTTATCATCTTCTAAGTGAAGATTAACGAGTGCGTTGGCACACTTCTTCAGCGCTGAAGAAGTAAGCAATTTCACGTGCTGCTGATTCAACAGCATCAGAACCGTGAACTGCGTTTTCGTCGATGCTTGCCGCGTAATCTGCACGTAAAGTGCCACGAGCAGCTTCAGCTGGGTTAGTAGCACCCATGATTTCGCGGTTAGCAAGAACAGCGTTTTCGCCTTCTAACACTTGAACCATTACTGGACCAGAAGTCATGAAAGACACTAAAGCACCAAAGAAAGGACGTGCGCTGTGTTCAGCGTAGAAGCCTTCAGCTTGTTCTTTAGAAAGGTGTACCATTTTAGAAGCAATGATCTTAAGACCCGCTGATTCAAAACGGTTGTAGATTGCACCGATGTGGTTTTTAGCAACTGCATCTGGCTTGATAATAGAAAATGTGCGTTCGATCGCCATAACTAGCTTCCTTAATGTGAGCAAGTTTAAAAAATTCGCGCGGATTATACGTAATTAAACTGAAAAAGCCTAGTTTTATCAGCAACCGCAGTAACATTTGAGCATTTGTTTACGTCATTTATATTAACAAGCGGCAATTTCCTTGCTTTGCTTGTTCACTTTAGCGGCGTTTTTTTCAAGAAAACAGATAATCGCATCCGCAACATCTTTTTGAGTTGCGCCTTCAATACCTTCAAGTCCTGGTGAAGAGTTGACTTCCATCACCACTGGACCGTGGTTCGAACGCAATAAATCAACGCCAGCAACATTTAATCCCATTGTACGAGCTGCACGTAGTGCAACAGAGCGCTCTTGTGGTGAAAGCTTAACCAAAGTCGCACTGCCGCCGCGGTGTAGGTTTGAACGGAACTCACCCGGTTTTGCCTGGCGCTTCATGGCCGCAATCACTTTATCGCCTAAGACAAAACAGCGAATATCAGCTCCTTGGGCTTCGGCAATGTATTCTTGCACCATAATGTTAGCTTTAAGGCCCATAAAGGCCTCTAGTACACTTTCTGCTGCTTTACGGGTTTCAGCAAGTACCACACCAATGCCTTGTGTGCCTTCGAGCAGTTTAACCACTAATGGCGCTCCGCCGACCATATCAATTAAGTCAGGAATGTCACTCGGTTTATTGGCAAAACCAGTAATCGGTAGACCGATTCCTTTGCGCGACAATAGTTGCATCGAACGTAATTTATCACGTGAGCGAGCAATACCAATTGAGCTATTTACAGAGTAAACACCCATCATTTCTAATTGACGCAACACTGCAGAACCATAAAAAGTCACCGAGGCGCCAATCCGTGGGATCACGGCATCAAAATGGCCTAAATCTTTACCCGCCATATGAATGCTAGGTTTAGTCATGTTGATGTTCATATAACACTTTAATGGGTTGATAACTTTAACTTCATGTCCGCGGGCGACAGCAGCTTCGACTAAGCGACGAGTTGAATATAATTGCGGGCCTTGAGACAGTATTGCGATGCGCACAGAGTGCTCCAAAATAGGAATTTTCGCGCATCATACGCTGAGTTTATTTAAAATCAATGACTGGTGGTATAAATAATTAACCTGCTCAAAATTAGCGTAAAAATAATCTTGAATGTGCTTAATCATTGTTGGCTAAAAGGCAAGTTTAGAAGCTGAACCCTGATGTAGATAAGTCTTAATAACGTGGCAAGCAATAGAGAATAGATCATGCCGCTGGCACAAAAAAAGAGATTGTTGAGTCTGTTTATTGTGCCAGCAGCTTACTGCTAATGCATTCCAACGACCTGTTTTGTTGCATTAATTAACGCCGTAGAGTCATACCCTACACCTTGCTTAAACACATATTGCATTTGCTGAATAGCACTGGTGTCCTGGCTTAGGTCGCCATTAATTAACACTAAGTCTGCGCGCTTACCGACTTCCACCGAGCCAATTGATTTATCTCTGCCTAAATAAATGGCTCCATTTAAGCTCGATATTTTAATTGCTTGTTCAATGCTAAAACCAGACTCAACTAACAATTCAACCATGCGCTGGTTAGAAAACCCAGCAACAACACCACCAAAGCCTGTGGGATCGGTTCCTGCCATTAATAAACCGCCGGCTTCAACAAACCGTTTCTCCAACTTACGCATTTTTTCAAACACCACTGGCCATGTCGCATCTTGTTGCTGAGCAATCTTTTGCCAGTTATTTTCGTAATGGGTTTTAAGTTGAGGAATGAGTGCCTCTAACGCCAGCGGATAAGCTTTAGGTCGACCTTTAGTGTAGGTTTCATAAACGGTTAGCGTTGAAGTCAGCGCAACCTTCTTATCGACTAAATGGTTAATCAGATTAACCACTTCAGGTGAATCAATGTCTAAATCGACTAATGATTGATGGGCCGTTTTTGGGCACTCTCCTGCGACTTTATCTTTAACGAAATCAGTGGCCGCAAAAAAGCCGTGCTCTAAATTATCTATGCCTAAATCGGCGGCCTCTCTGTAAGTAATAGAACATAAATGCGCAGTGACTTTTTGCTGGCGCTGATGTGCGAGGTCAATCACGGTGCTAAGTTCAGACTCGCTAATTTGCATGTAGGCTTTGTATGATGTGACACCTTCATAGCTCCAATAATCAATCATCTTTTTGGCATTTTCAGCATCGCGTAACGATTTAAGTTTCAAAATGGGTAAACCTGGGCCGTTTAAATATGGCGCGGTAACATCAATGTCCGGACCAAAAGTGGTGCCTTGCATAATCGCATCACGCACATTTAAGTCGCCATAAGGCGCTGTAGTGCCAGCCGTTCTTACTGTTGTTGCCCCGCCAGCTAAATACAATTTGGGAAAGCTGTAAAGCATTTCGGTGTACTGAGCCTTACCGGTAGGATAAAACATGTGTTCGTGCATCATCACAAGCCCTGGAATCACGCTTTTACCGGCAGCTTCAATAATCGTGGTACCTGCGGCGATATCTGCATTACTCGCATCGCCAACATAAGTGATTTGGCCTTGCTCCATAATCACGGTTTGATTGGTTTTAGCTTTAGCGCCAGTACCATCAATTAGTTTGACTCCCACTATAGCGATTGTCGGTTGATCATAGGCAATAAACGGACTTTTTTGAGGCGTTATCACTGTTTGAGCAGACGCTGCCACGCTAAATAGACTTAAGCTACCGAGCATTGCTGCAATAATGTTCTTTTGACTAAAAGATGGCATAGACATAGCGCATTCCTATTCAATAAAAAAATGAGGCTACTAATCCTTGTAGCCAAAAAAGACAAAGTGGTGAATTAACCTCATTTGGCAGCGATACACTCAATTTCTATTTGAGCGTTTAGCGCTAATCCACTGACCGCAAAAGTACTTCTGGCAGGATAAGGCGAGCTAAAAAACTGTTGATAGATTTGATTAAATTTAGCGAAATCATTGATGTCCGCCAACATAACGGTGCACTTAACCACATCACTGAGTTGATAACCGGTTTGATTCAACGTACGTTTAATATTAGTCAGGGTAGCTTTTGTTTCAGCCTCAACCCCACCAGTAACCAATTGTTTAGTTTGGCTATCAAAGCCAATCTGACCAGAGAGATACAAGGTATTATTGACCTGTACTGCCTCTGAAAAAGGCAATGAGTTAGCTTTACTGTGATTGGTAAACTGTACAGATTGTTTCGTAACCTGCGCTGCAACAGCTTGCGTCATACTGCTAAGCAAGATGACTGTAGCGACATTTAACAACGTCATTGCCAATGGTGATTGTTTCATTTTTGCCTCTTTGTGGTGAGTCATGTTATTCGTATAGGCTATGTTGTTAGAGGAGCCATAGTGTTAGAAAAGCCATAATGTTAGAGGAGCCATGTCAGCGCTATCGATACACCTCTTAGTAAAGCAAGGTAACTAATCACCATTAATTATGCGAACTCTGATTCACATAATCTACGCGAGACACACAAATAATGCAAACAGGCATTGTAGATTGAGTTAGCGATTAGCTGGCGATTAACTCACTATGGGCAAGTTTGGCGAGTAAAGCTTAAACCGATCTTAGGTAGGCGAGTAACACTTTAGGCAATTCGGCGGCAAAAGCATCGCAAGATAATTGACTGGCTAATGCCGGCGTTAAGGTGGGATATAACACTTTATCTAATAAAGTCGAAATCATCATAAACACAGCTAAATCAGCAGATTGTGCTTTATTCTTAGCGTTTATTTCGACATGGTAACGTAATATCAGTGCCGAAATACGCTGATAAATCACTTCACGGTTAACTAATTTATCCGATGCTAAAATGTCAGAGTGCAAGCGCGAATTGAGATGTAAAGTGCGGAATACACTTTGCCGATCACATAAAAATTGGTATATCTGTTGGCAGATAAGGGTTAAGGCTTGCGTCAAGTCTGTTGAGGTTCGTTGTTCAAGTTGGCTCACCCACACGTCGAGATCATGGCCAAAATCTTGATATAACAATGGCAGTAATGATTCTTTATCTTTAAAACGACGATAAAAGGTTCCTACAGAAACACCTGCGTGTTCTGCCAATTCTTTAATACTGATATGTTCAAAAAATTTATCTTGTAAGCAGTGGTGTAATGCATCAATCAACTTTTGCTGAGTATCTTGGCTTCGTTTTTGTTTCGGTTTAAAAATCGTAGTTTCAGGCATAATAAACAGTACTGACAGCAACATGAGAGCACAGATAATGCGAAATTTAGCGTCAAACAGCAACCGTTAACTGCCGATAAGATCAAAAAAGGGTAATGACATTATCATTACCCTTTTTTAGTTTACTGCGCGGTTTAGCCTTCGCTAACCATGTTGATAGTGTATTTAGGGATATCAATCACCATGTCACAATCAACCACTTTAGCTTGGCAAGATAAACGACTTTCAGGTTCTAAACCCCAAGCTTTATCAAGCATATCGTCTTCTAGCTCGTCACTTTCTTCAAGCTCGTTAAAGCCTTCACGAACAATAACGTGGCAAGTCGTACAGGCACATGACTTTTCACATGCATGTTCGATGTGAATGCCGTTACGCAGTGCAACGTTTAAAATAGTCTCACCTACTTCTGCCTCAAGTACTGCGCCGTCTGGACAAAGCTCTTGATGGGGTAAAAATACTAACTGTGGCATTATTTCACCTATATGTTATCGACCGACTGCCCTTTTAGCGCCGCTCTAATAGAATTATCCATGCGTCGTGACGCAAAATCTTGAGTTTGATCATCGAGATTAGCAATAGCTTTCTCAATGGCATCAACATCATCTTGCTGTGCGGTAACATCAAGTAACGCAATAGCGTCTGTTAACTGCTTACGCTCTTGCTCATCAAGTAAATCACCGTCTTTGCCTAATGCGGCATTTAATGACTCTATCACTCGCGCCGCTTCTACTTTTTGCTCAGCCAGCATACGACGAATAATGTCATCTTTTGCATGCTTCATTGAGTCTTTTAGCATGGTTGCAATTTCAGTGTCAGACAAACCAAATGAAGGCTTAACCTGAATGGTGGTTTTCACTTCGGTGGATTTCTCCATCGCTGTGACACTGAGCAATCCATCTGCATCCACTTGGAATGTCACACGAATATGTGCAGCGCCTGCGGCCATAGCCGGAATACCATGTAGCGTAAAACGTGCGAGTGAACGGCAATCTTCCACCAATTCACGCTCGCCCTGTACCACATGAAAAGCCATCGCCGTTTGGCCGTCTTTAAACGTGGTAAACTCTTGTGCGCGTGCGACCGGAATCGTGGTGTTACGGGTCACGACTTTTTCAACCAATCCGCCCATGGTTTCAACCCCAAGCGATAATGGAATAACATCTAACAATAACAAGTCTGACTCTGGTTTATTACCCACCAAAATATCAGCTTGGATCGCAGCGCCTATAGCGACAACGCGATCAGGGTCAATGGAGGTCAGTGGCATTTTCTTAAAGAAAGCTTCCACTTGCTCACGCACTAAAGGTACGCGCGTTGAGCCGCCGACCATCACGGTTTCAATCACTTCATCAACACTAACACCGGCGTCACGAAGCGTACGACGACAACTGCTAATAGTCTTTTTAACTAATGCGCCAATCAGTTCATTAAATAACGATTTTTCAACTGAAGTGGTTAATGTTTGATTATCAATCACAACGCTAGCATCTGTGCTATCGTTTTCTGTTAGGGCTTCTTTTACTCTACGTGCTTCAATTAATAACTGACGCGCCAACTGATTGTTAGGCTCAGTAATATCCCACACTTGTTGTAAATGGCTCACTAACAAATGATCAAAGTCATCACCACCCAACGCAGAATCACCACCGGTTGCGAGTACTTCAAAAACACCGCGGTTTAGACGCAGCACAGAGATATCAAACGTGCCGCCACCTAGGTCATATATGGCTATCACGCCTTCTTGCTTAGAATCTAATCCGTAAGCAATTGCCGCTGCGGTAGGCTCGTTTAACAAACGTAAAACTTTTACACCTAATAATTCAGCCGCATCTTTAGTGCCTTGACGTTGAGCATCATCAAAATAAGCGGGTACAGTAATCACAATACCTTGTAACTCGCCGCCTAGTGTTGTTTCTGCACGAGCAATTAGTGGCTTAAGAATTTCTGCCGATACTTGCACTGGGTTCACAGGCCCTGTAGGTGTGCTAAACACAGGTAAACCATTTTCGCTAGCGTGTAATGCATAAGGGAGTTTATGTACACCCGATTGCACATCAGCCAGGCTGCGGCCCATGAAACGTTTAACCGATACGATGGTGTTTTGCGGATCTAACGCTGATTTAGCCTGGGCATCATAGCCGACTTGCACGGTGTCTTTACCGTAATGCACAACCGACGGTAAAGAATGACGACCGTGATCATCAGCTAAAGTCGATGCAAGGCCACTTCTCACTGTCGCCACTAATGAATTTGTAGTGCCAAGATCGATACCCACAGCCAAACGGTGTTGGTGCGGTGCGGCGCTTTGGCCAGGTTCTGCAATTTGCAACAGTGCCATAGTGTTCCAACTTGTTGTGTTATTGACCAGCATTGCTAGTCATAAAATTTAATGTATGCCTTACTTAGTCAAGCAAACCATCTTCAATGCGGTTTAACTCATCTTGCAATTTTGCCATAAACTTTAACTTACGAATTTGATCTGCAGCCAATAATGCATCAGCCTCTTCAGTTGATGCGAGTAACGCGGTTAATTTAGTCGACAGCGTCGATTCAAACTCGCCAAAAGAGTCGTATAACTCGTCTATCAAGTCTTGAGGTGCATTACTGTGCTGAATATCTTCTAACGCTTCGCGCCACTCCATTTGTTGCATTAAAAATGCACCATCTTTTAGGGTGGTGGTTTCGTGACTTAATTCAATACCACGCAAACTCAGCATATGCTCAGCACGGCGTAAGGGATTTTTTAAGGTTTGATAACCATCATTCACTTGCGAAGTACGTTGTACCGAAAGCAATTTTTGTTGTTCGGTGTCGTTAGCAAATTTATCGGGATGAACCGCCCGTTGCAGTTCGCGGTAGCGTTCTGCAAGTAAGGCGGTGTCGATATCAAAGGCAGGTTCTAGATTGAACAGATCGAAATAATTCATGGGCAGATATCATGCTTACTGTTTTCGATAAAACGGCTAAGGTGAATAATTAAACGGTGAAACTCTCACCGCAACCACACTCACCTTTTGCATTTGGGTTATTGAACTGGAAGCCTTCATTAAGGCCTTCTTTAACGAAATCCAATTCAATACCTTGCAAATAAATGAAGCTTTTAGCATCGATGATGATATTGACACCATCGATTGTATAAAGCTCATCATCGTCATTGAGTTCATCAACAAACTCAATGACGTATGCCATACCTGAACAACCCGATGTTCTCAATCCAAGGCGTAAACCTAAGCCTTTACCACGGTTAGCAAGAAACGATCTTACTCGGTCTGCCGCCGCAGGTGTCATTGAAATAGCCATCTACACTCCAGGTATTACTTAGCTTGTTTGCTTTTATACTCTTCAATTGCCGCTTTAATGGCATCTTCTGCCAAAATTGAGCAATGAATCTTAACTGGTGGCAATGCTAACTCTTCAGCAATATCAGCATTTTTGATCGTTGCTGCTTCGTCAACGCTTTTGCCTTTAACCCATTCAGTGACCAGTGAACTAGACGCTATAGCACTACCACAACCGTAGGTTTTGAATTTTGCATCTTCAATAATGCCGTCGGCACTAATTTTCAATTGCAACTTCATTACGTCACCACATGCGGGTGCGCCAACCATACCGGTGACTACTGATGGATCGTTTTTGTCAAATGAACCAACGTTACGTGGGTTTTCATAATGATCGATTACTTTTTCGCTATAAGCCATGATACTGCTCCAAAATCTTTGTCGTTATACGATTAGTGATGTGCCCATTGAACCTGGTTCAAATCAATACCATCTTTAAACATCTCCCAAAGTGGAGACATCTCACGTAACTTATCAATTGATTCAGTTATCGTTTTGATAGCGTGTTCAATTTCTTCATCGGTAGTGAAACGACCAATTGAGAAACGAATTGAGCTGTGAGCCATTTCATCGTTTAAACCTAATGCTCGTAATACGTAGCTCGGTTCTAAACTGGCTGAGGTACAGGCTGAACCTGAAGAAACCGCTAAGTCTTTTAATGCCATCATTAACGACTCACCTTCAACAAAGTTGAAGCTCACGTTAAAGATGCCGCTGTAGCGTTGTTCCATATCACCATTGATATAGGTTTCTTCGATATGCTTGATGCCGTTCCATAACTTGTCACGAAGACGAGTAATGCGAGCACTATCTTCTGCCATATCTTGTTTAGCTACGGCTGCAGCTTCACCTAAACCAACAATCTGGTGTGTCGCTAATGTGCCACTGCGCATACCACGCTCGTGCCCACCGCCATGCATTTGTGATTCAAGACGAATACGTGGCTTACGACGGACATATAACGCGCCGATACCTTTAGGGCCGTACATCTTGTGGCCAGAAATCGAAATCAAATCAACTTTTGTTGTTTGCACATCAATCGGTAATTTACCTGCACTTTGCGCAGCATCCATATGGAAGAATATACCTTTTGAACGACATAACTCACCAATGGCATTGATGTCATGAACCACACCAATTTCGTTGTTAACATGCATAATGCTAACCAAAATAGTGTCATCGCGCATGGCCGCTTCTAAGCGCTCCATTGGGATGATGCCATTGGCTTCTGGCTCAAGGTAAGTCACTTCATAACCTTCACGCTCTAACTGACGACAAGTATCAAGAGTCGCTTTATGTTCAGTTTTACTGGTGATGATGTGCTTGCCCTTTTTATGATAAAAATGGGCAATACCTTTAATCGCAAGGTTGCTTGATTCTGTCGCACCTGAGGTGAAAACGATTTCGCGGTGATCAGCATTAATCAAATCAGCAACTTGATTACGGGCGACATCAACCGCCTCTTCTGCTTGCCAACCATAACGATGTGAACGCGATGCTGGATTACCAAACACGCCGTCCATTGTCATGTGTTGCATCATTTTTTCTGCGACACGCGGATCTACAGGGGTTGTGGCGGCATAATCTAAATAGATAGGAAGCTTCATAACACACTCCGTACTTAGCAGTCTCAGATGAGGCTACATACAACGTACAAATAATTATTTATCAATCAACATAGCGGAGTTACAAACTCACTCTATGTTCCTTTTGCATTTCATCTTGCTTTAGCGAGATAAATTGAACGTCTCGTTTTTGCATTAAGCCTGCAAGCGAAATACCATCTAAAAACTCAGAAATTTGTTTACTTAAGTCGCCCCATAACGAATGGGTTAGGCAACGAGTACCGCTTTGGCAGTTACCTTGTCCTTGACAACGAGTGGCATCAACAGATTCATCAACGGCATGCACGACCATACCTACTGAAATATCGACGGCTTCTAGGCCTAAACGATAACCGCCACCGGGTCCGCGAACACTCGACACTAGACCATGTTTACGTAACTTTGCGAAGAGTTGTTCAAGATAAGACAAAGAGATACCTTGTCTTTCAGAAATATCGGCTAAGGGCACTGGGCCTGCAGCTGAGTGAATAGCAACATCTAACATAGCTGTCACTGCATAGCGACCTTTTGATGTAAGTTTCATAACTTGTACTGCTCCCAAAAAGTATGCAGTAATTTCATCATACCCGACTAATTTAGTCAAGTATTAATCCGACTAATTTACTCAGGTATTAAGGTATTTCATATAACAAAAGGTTTTATTTTCGCGGGGGTATTTAACCTTTTTATCCGTAAAAATTCAATGCCGATAAGGCAATTAATCGCAATATCGACCATTTTTTTGACCTGTATCTACAATGACTTAGTTATCGTTAAATACTAGGGTCAAACTTATCGATGTCTTGTTTACGATTACTCGCGGCATTTCGCTCAGCTTCATCAAAAGCATCCACGTTTAACTCTGGCAACTTTTTAGTACACACTTCACCGCCCATTTGCTGAATAGCCTGGCATAACTCTTGGACTTTAGAATCCATTAAATGCATATGATCAAGCATCTGCCCTATGGCGTTTGCAACTGGGTCGGGATTATCTGGTGACACAGCGTAAGCATCAAAACCATACTTTTTGGCCATTTCTGTGCGGCGCTCAGTTTTCTCTTTTGACTGGTTTGTTGGTGATGCGACTACTCGGCCAGGGATCCCCACGACGGTGTGATCGCTTGCCACATCTTTAACTACCACAGAGTTTGAACCAACCCGCGCACCATCGTGCATCGTAATGGGGCCTAATACTTTAGCACCCGCGCCAATCACCACATTATTACCCAAGGTTGGATGACGTTTGCCTGCTTGCCAGGTCGTTCCACCTAAGGTCACACTGTGATAAAGCGTGCAATCATCGCCAATTTCGGCTGTTTCGCCTATCACGACACCCATGCCGTGATCGATAAAGAAGCGTCGGCCTATTGTTGCCCCTGGATGAATCTCAACCCCAGTTAACCAACGTGAAAACGTCGACAAACAACGCGCAGTAAAATGCCATTTCGCTAACCACAATTTATGGCTCACTCGATGGATCCAAATGGCGTGCATCCCCGGATAGTTAAATATAATCTCGAGAGTACTGTTTGCTGCAGGATCGCGGTGGTAAATCGACTCTATATCTTCTTTAATTCTAGCAATGACGCCCATGGTGTGTTCCTTACGGATTAATCTTGTTGGTCCATTTTCTTGTCAACGGAACTCAAAATACCACGCAGAATATTCATTTCTGGCGCTTCAATTCGCGCTCGGGTAAATAAACGACGCAGTTTAGTCATCACTTGACCAGGATGATTTTTTATCACAAAACCGGTTTTAGATAAGGTGGATTCTAGGTGCACAAAAAATCGGTCAAGCTCAACCGTTAATGGATATTCTTCAGTTTCTGCCGGCGCTTCTGTCTGGGCTAAATGCGCCACACGCGTTTCATAACAGATAATCTGTACTGCTTGCGCTAAGTTGAGTGAACTGTATTCAGGGTTCGCAGGTATCGCCACATGATATGTGCACTGTTGTAGCTCTTCGTTACTTAACCCATGGTTTTCACGGCCAAATACAATCGCAACAGGACCGCTTAAACATTCTTGGGTTAGTTTTTGCCCCGCTTCACGCGGGTCAAGCATTGGCCAATCTAATGTACGGCTTCTTGCACTGGTGGCAATCACTAGGCTGCAGTCTGCAATGGCTTCTTGTAATGAATTAACCGTGGTGACATTTTTAAGAATGTCAGAAGCACCTGCTGCAAGGGCAATTGATTGGCCATCTGGCTCAACGCGAGGTTCAGCAAGATATAAATTAGATAATCCCATGGTTTTCATCGCTCTAGCGGTAGAGCCAATATTACCTGGGTGAGACGTTCCAACTAAAACAACACGAATATTACTGAGCATGTACGACTTTCTTTAGACAAAAAATATTGCCCATATATTAACACAGTCGTTGTTTATTACGTTATATGAAAATCTGCATTTGATATAATCTCTAAATTAAGTATAATGCGGGCGCTATTTTACTCGTTCTTTAACATCCAGGGGATTGCAATGCATCCGATGCTGACTATTGCCACGCGCGCTGCACGCGCTGCGGGCCAAACTATTATGCGCGCCTATACTGAACTTGACCGTGTTGAGGTTAGCAGTAAAGGTATTAATGATTTTGTAACTAGTGTAGACAAGGAAGCAGAAGCAACTATTACTTATCAAATTCGTAAATCTTACCCAGATCACACTATCGTGGGCGAAGAAGACGGTGAAAACCGTGGTAAAGACAAAGATTACGTTTGGATAGTTGATCCTTTGGATGGCACTAACAACTTCGTTCGTGGTATTCCTCATTTCGCAGTATCTATCGCAGTTCAGTATAAAGGCAAAATTGAAGTTGCCGTCATTTACGATCCAGTTCGTGAAGAATTATTCTCAGCTGTTCGCGGTAAAGGTGCCAAGTTAAACGATTTCCGTTTACGTGTAACCAATGTTAACGACCTAAGCAATACCATGATTGGTACTGGCTTCCCATTCAAGGCTCGCCAACACACTGACACCTACATGGCTATTTTGGCAGAAGTATTTCCGCTGTGTGCAGATTTACGCCGTACAGGTTCTGCAGCATTAGACCTAGCTTACGTTGCTGCAGGCCGTTTAGATGGTTTCTTCGAAATCGGCTTAAAACCATGGGACATCGCAGCAGGCGACTTAATTTGTCGTGAAGCTGGCGGCACTGTGACCGACTTTATGGGCGCTCATAATTATATGACTTCAGGTAACATTGTTGCCGGCAGTCCAAAAGTAACCACGCAGCTAGTGAAAACCATGCGTCCGTTACTAAACGAAGGGTTAAAGCGCTAAGCTAATACCCCAATACGACATGTATTCATAAAACCGCTAATTGCAGCAATGCTATTAGCGGTTTTTTTATCTGTGAATTTGCTAAAGTTGAACCGGATCACTGGGCAAATTATCGAAACTCGTCGATAATGCAGACTCATTTGTTCACAGAATAACAACTATGCCATTACATAAAGCGAAAGAGTTAAGCATCAAATCCTTAAAGAGCTTTGAACACTTAGTCTTGTTCATCATTGCGCTGGCGACCTTATTTGCCATCGGTGAAGAAATCCTCCACATGATCGCTATTCGTACCGTTGAATTAGCCGACTTACTTTTACTGTTCATTTACCTCGAAGTGCTCGCCATGGTGGTGAACTACATCGAGTCGGGTAAGTTACCCATCCGCATGCCACTGTACATTGCCATCGTCGCGTTAGCGCGATACCTCATCTTAGACATGAAAGCCATGGAAGACTGGCGTATTTTAGCCATCTCAGTATCAACTATCGTTTTGGCGTGTACGGTCATAGTGATCCGTTGGGGTCAGTTAAAAATGCCTTACCCTAAAAACCAGGATTACGACAATTAGCATAGCGTCCTTAGAACGAGGATGATTGAACATTAACTCTGTCTTAGCGCTTGCTTAACAAAGCAAATATGCTAACAATAAGATTAATCACAGTAATACCACAGCCATTAATTCAGTGTTTTGATTTTCAAGGAGCGACAGTATGGGCCAAGAGCCAACAGGATTTGACGAAAAACGCGGTTCACTTAGAGTTGATATGGAAGCTGAACGGGTACGTTTAGATTGGATAAACGCCCAAGGCGAGTCTTGCCAGGACTTTGGTGTTTGCATTGATTTAGCCCGAAAAGGTGTATTGCTAGACTTTAAAAACGCTTTTAAATTGGGTGATCTTATCGCAATAACTTTTAACGAAAACACGCCTAAGCAAAATACCATTAAAGGCCAGGTGTGTCGCTGCTCTGAATGTTCGCCGCAAAGCTATCATATTGCGCTTCAATTAATTTAAATCATTGAATATTTCATGCAGTCTGAGTGGGCTGCTCTATACTCAATAAATTAGCAGCATTAGCCAGTTGCGACGTTATACAACGTTAAGCGTAGAGGATCTAAACATGATATTGCTCGTTGGTGGAGAAAAAGGTGGCAGCGGCAAAAGCTGTTTAGCGCAAAACCTTGCGGTATACATTACCCAAAAATTCGATGCCAATGTATTGATGGTAGATTGCGATCCTCAACGCACCACATCAGATTGGATCCAGGCTCGTAACAATGACCCCAGCTTAAAAGCCATTAACTGCATCCAGCTCTACGGTAAAATCCGCAATGACTTACTGAGTTTAGACGAACGCTTTGATTATGTGATTGTCGATTGTGGCGGCCAAGACAACTTAGCCATGCGTGCAGCTATGTCTGTGGCCACTTATGTGGTTATTCCATTACGCCCTAAACGCCGTGATTTAAAAACCTTACCGCACATGGAAGACATGCTTAGCACCTGTAAAATGGTCAATCCTAAAATGGTAGCCTCGATTGTGATTACTCAATGCCCTGCACTACCATCACAAGGTAAGCGTATTTTAGAAGCCAAAGAAGTGGTGCAATCATTTGGATTACGCGCGCTAGACTCGGTCACTTTTAGCCGTAATATCTACGATGACAGCGAAGAAAGCGGCTCTTCTGTATTAGAAATTGAACCCGATGGTAAAGCCGCTGATGAAATCCGTGCTATTGCCGATGAGCTATTTGCCATACCGCCAGAAAATAGTTATGAGTTTAACTGATCTCAAGCGTAAGAAGCCCAAAGATACGCGCCAAAAAGTGTCTGTGGATGATTTTATTGAGGATGCAAATAACTATGCATTAGGCAAAACGGCGGGCCAAAATCCGTCTGGGCAAACTACGGCTCAGTTTCTCAAAGGACTCGATAAAAAAAGCACTAAAATGTATCGCCATGCGACATTCACTCTCACTGAAAAAAGCATTTCACAGCTAGATGAAATTGCCAAAACCACCAAAGTCGCCAAGTCTAAAATCCTCAGAGTACTGATAGATGAATTTTATCAACAACATGACAATACTCAATTAACCATATTGAGTAAGTCGTCACGTTAACAGCGCTTCATTTCCCGTAATATTATTCACGCATTCTAATTTAGCTACGCTACCGGAAGGTGATTCCAAGCAGGAATCACCATTGTGTGAGAAATTATGTCACTGATTTTATTACTCACGCAGCAAATGTGCGTGTACCTCGTTATTGTCTATTTGGTCAGTAAAACACCATTATTTAAACTCTTTGCCGAAAGCTCAAAACGCTTGCCCCACAAAGTCTTTATTTATGTGGTGTTTTCACTATTTTGTATTCTGGCAACCTATTTTGGTGAACAAACTACCGGCGCTATAGCCAACACTCGTGCTATGGGCGCGGTACTCGGCGGACTACTTGGCGGGCCGGTTACTGGTTTTTTTGTGGGCTTAACTGGTGGTTTGCACCGTTACACTATGGGCGGTTTTACCGATGTTGCTTGTGCCATCTCAACCACACTCGAAGGCTTATCTGCCGGTTTATTCAGTTATTATTTGAAAAAAGTCGGCAAAGAAGAGTCGCTATACAAGCCTGCCTGGGTTTTTATGGTGACCTTTGCTGCCGAGTTATTACAGATGAGCCTGATTTTACTCATTGCCAAACCGTTCGATCAAGCCTGGGAATTGGTTTATGTTATTGCTCCTCCCATGCTATTAATTAACTCCTTGGGCGCAGCCATGTTTATGAGCATAGTGCGTGACCAAAAAACCATGTTCGATAAATTATCATCAAGTTTTTCAACCAATGCCCTAAAAATTGCTGAGCGCAGTGTCGGTATTTTATCGAAAGGATTTAATGAAGAGTCGAGCCAAAAAGTCGCGCAAATTATCATTGAAGAAACCCGTGTTGGTGCTGTAGCAATTACCGACCGCCATAAACTATTAGCTTTTATCGGGATTGGCGCCGACCATCATCTGCCTAATACCGCTATTTCGTCTCAAATCACCTTAGATGCTATTGCTCAAAATAAAGTCATGTTTGCCGATGGTGTCGACACGACTTATGCCTGTTCGATATCAACTCATTGCAATCTGGGCTCAAGTTTAGTCATTCCCTTGCGCAGTAACGACGAAGTTGTTGGCACCATTAAACTGTATGAGCCTAAAAACAAGTTGTTTCTTAACATCAACCGTACATTGGGAGAAGGCATTGCTCGGTTGTTGTCCAATCAAATTTTATATGGCCGCTTTGAACAGCAAAAAAACTTATTGATGCAAGCCGAAATTAAATTACTCCACGCCCAGGTTAACCCCCATTTTTTGTTTAATGCTTTAAACACCATTGGCGCAATTATTAGCCGTGATCCACCCATGGCCAAAAAACTCATTAAACAATTGTCGCAATTTTTGCGCATCAACCTCACACGCACCACAGGCTTGGTGACCCTCGCTGATGAGCTAGAACATATCGACGCTTATCTCGCCATTGAGCACGCCCGTTTTATCGACAAACTTAAGGTGAGTATTGCTATCCCTAGCATTTATCATCACCACAAAATGCCAGCATTTACCTTGCAGCCGTTAATCGAAAATGCGGTTAAACATGGCACTTCATTGCTACTCGATGAAGGCGTGATAAAGGTCGAAGCCAGCACCGACGGCACAGATTTGATCCTCAGCGTTACCGACAATGCGGGCTTATACCAACCCTCAACCAATACTGAGGGATTAGGTATGAACCTCGTCCATAAACGATTACAAAATCTTTTTGGTGAACGATATGGTATCGAGGTTCACTGCAAAACAGATGAATTCACTTGTGTGCAAGTGCGTATTCCCCTTGAAGAGGCGACATTATGATCCGCTGTTTAATTATTGATGATGAACCCTTTGCCCGCCAGGAAGTGGCCGATCTACTGGGCAAACATTCAGACATCGAAGTGCTCGCTCAATGTGGCAATGCGATAGAAGCGTTACAACACATCAACCGATTAAAACCCGACTTGATTTTTGTGGATATTCAAATGCCACGGATAAATGGCATGGAATTAATTGCCATGCTCAATCCTGAGCAAATGCCTCGGGCAGTATTTATTACCGCTTTTGATGAATATGCCGTAAAGGCATTTGATAACAATGCATTCGATTATTTATTAAAACCGATTGATGAAACACGCTTTAATCAAACCCTCGATAAAGTGCGCAGTAATATGACGCCTCAACCGATGGCAAGTATATTACCCAGCCAACTGGCTCACTTGCCTTGCTATACAGGCAGTAAGCTCAAAGTGGTCACCACCGCCGATGTTGAATTTATTGTCAGTGATGTAGGCGGTATTCATGTTCATTCAAATAAAGGGGTGTCTCACACTCAGCTCACCCTCAAAGTATTAGAAGAAAAAACGCCATTATTTAGATGCCATAAACAATATCTACTCTCAGCGGATGCCATATCAGAAATTGAAATAACAGACACGGGTGCAGATGTCACCACTCACAGTGGTGCGACAGTGCCCGTTTCACGTCGTTATCTTAAAGAATTAAAGCAATTATTAGGCTTTCAATAGTGTTTTAATCAGTGATGTACTGCACGTTTTATCTCTGGGTGAAACGCTTTAAAGGCATTATTTACCGCTTACCCCATCAAATTAACCTGTTACTGAGTTACGTCCCAATTGTTCACAGAGATACTTTAACCTTGTCTTACTATATTTATGGGGAGATATAAAAATGACTTGGTTTCTACTCTGTGTTGGATTACTCATTGGTGGGTATTTTATTTACGGGGCGTTTGTCGAAAAAGTATTCGGCATTAACACCCAAAGACAAACACCTGCGTTTACTCAGACTGATGGCGTCGATTACGTGCCTATGTCTAAAGGTAAAGTCTACTTAATTCAATTGCTCAATATTGCCGGGGTCGGTCCAATTTTTGGTCCTATTTTAGGTGCACTCTATGGCCCAGCTGCCATGTTATGGATTGTGTTTGGTTGTATTTTTGCAGGCGCGGTGCACGATTACTTTTCAGGTATGTTGTCGGTTCGCAACAATGGTCAATCTGTACCTAATCTAGCAGGTAAATATCTAGGCAAGAACGCCAAACACTTTATGAATCTATTTGCGATTGTCTTATTACTGCTCGTCGGTGTGGTCTTTATTTCGGCGCCCGCAGGTTTGTTGAGTAAATTAACCGGATACGATGTTGCTATTTTTGTTGGAGTGATTTTCTGCTACTACCTGATTGCCACTATCGTTCCAATCGATAAAATCATCGGCCGCTTTTACCCTTTCTTTGGTGCGCTATTAGTATTCATGTCGCTTGGTTTAACCATCGCGTTAATGCTGTCAACTGAACACACCATGTTACCTGGCTTTGAAATGGGAGACTTCTTCACTAACCTTAATCCTAACGACATGCCATTATGGCCTGCACTGTTCATTACCATCGCCTGTGGTGCTGTATCGGGGTTCCATGCTACCCAATCGCCATTAATGGCCCGTTGCGTTGAAAACGAATCGAATGGCCGCTTTGTGTTTTTTGGGGCAATGATTGGTGAAGGTGTTATCGCGCTGATTTGGTGTGCTATTGCCTTGTCATTCTTTGGAGGTGTTGAAGGACTTAATGCGGGTATGGCGGGTAACCCTGCAAACGTAGTGTATGAAGCATCTAACGGATTACTTGGCGCTTTTGGTGGATTCTTAGCAATCTTAGGGGTTATTGTACTGCCTATCACATCTGGTGACACCGCGTTTCGCTCTGCTCGTTTAATCTTGGCTGAGTTTTTTAACATCAAACAAGTTGCACTGCCAAAACGCCTTTTACTCGCACTGCCATTATTTGCTATCGGTGCAATATTAACTCAGGTCGACTTCGGTATTATTTGGCGCTACTTTGGGGTTGCTAATCAAACCACAGCAGTATTAATGCTTTGGACGGCAGCAGCATATTTATTGCGCCATAACAAATTCCACTGGATTTGTACGGTTCCGGCAATGTTTATGACCTGTGTGGTAATAAGTTTTATGCTTAACTCATCTACGTTAGGTGCTGGTTTACCCATGACAGTGTCAACGGTTGCTGGCATGGTAACCACAGCGATTATTGCGGCACTGATTATCATTAAAACCAAAGGTAAAGGTGATATTGATTCAGACGATGAAGACAGTATCAATTTAGCCAACGAACAATAATATTCGCTCTACCACATCACAAAACGGCAGCCTCGGCTGCCGTTTTGCATTGATATCACTTTGGCAATAATGTGGGTATAATATTGACAAACTTAATTAGCTCGCACGGCCCATGACACAAGAAAACAACCCACTTCACGGCATAAAGCTGGAAACTATTGTTACCGAACTGGTTGAAAAATACGGTTGGGAAGAACTCGGCTCGAGGATCAACATCCAATGTTTTAAAGACAATCCGAGTGTAAAGTCGAGCTTAAAATTTTTACGCAAAACGCAGTGGGCACGTGACAAAGTTGAATACTTGTACCTTAAAGCAAACAAGTTACCTTTACCGCCACCTAAAGATGACTCTCGCAGGCCCGCGTCTAAGCCTCAACATGCTGCGGCTAAAAAGCCTCAAACGGTTAAAGCGCAAACCAACAAATCAACCGATACTCCGGGTAAACCTGTCAATGCCAACATTTGGGGCAACGGATAATCGATAAACAAAAAAGTGCTGAATATTCAGCACTTTTTTGTTTATATTGCGGCTATTGATGTCTTTAAATGCACACTCTTACAGTGCAAATAATTAAAGTGTAATTAATTACACTGTAAACAATGTAACGCCCATCGCCCGTTGAAATAGTCTACAACGGGAACTCAAAAATCAAACGCCATACTTTTAAACCGCCGCCCACTTGATAACTTAACCCGATATGATCAATTTCGACACTGTCTAAGCCAATAGCCGAAAAATTAATGGGTTTAGAGAAAGCCAAAGTCGAGCCAATTTCATAAGTGTATGACGTTAGGACATTTTTACCGACTGGTGTGACAAATTTGAGTTGGTTAAAGTACCAGTGCCCTGCGACAAACACTCTCGGTTCAACCCGAATATCATCCCATTGCCAATCGTAATTCAAGGCAAAATCAATACCGGTTTTTAGTACCGAATACCCCTCAGTACTGTCGTTTTGATTACTCTTATAACCTGCATAATAAAGACGGTTAACCCACACAGGGCTATATTCAGCGGAGCCAAAACGATACAAACTCGACACGCCAGTAGAGTAAATCCCCACATGACTGTGGGTCGAAAAGTTATGCCCGTATCCCAAATCCACGTAAGACTCTAACGTCAATTGGTCGTCCACCAGCCAATGATATTCAATGCCAGGGGTCAGGGTTAGCGTACCGACACTTTTAGGAAAACTGCCACCGGGTAAATCATTAAAAGAATAATCAAAAAAACCCAACGAGGCGGTTAAGCGTAGCTTCAAAAGGTGCTCATCAGACTCTTCAAGATCAAAACCTAAAGGAATATTCACCACCGCAGCACTTTGGCCAGAGGTACGGTAAATACCGCTGCCTAAATAATTGGCGAAAGCGTAATGTGAAGCATCGGGTTCGGAGGTTATCTCTTCTGCGACAGCATGATGAGTCGTCAAGATGGAAGGTAAAACGAGTACAGAAACAAGCCAAGCTGAACGTAAAAAACGACACGATGATAAACCCACAAGACTATGATGTCGCCTTTGATTTATCACCATATCGTTATTGTTCGATCTGCTTATTCGTCGTTGAAATGGTATTCAGACATCATATGACCAAGCTCAGTTGATTTGGTCTTCAAATATGACTCGTTGTACCGATTTTTACCCACTTGCAGTGGAATACGTTCAGA
Organism: Shewanella litoralis; assembly: GCF_009828585.1. GTDB lineage: Bacteria > Pseudomonadota > Gammaproteobacteria > Enterobacterales > Shewanellaceae > Shewanella > Shewanella litoralis. The sequence goes on from NZ_WSRZ01000015.1 coordinate 55,061, forward strand.
GACTTCAATACCTGCATTTTGCATCGCCATCACTTTACGCGGGTTGTTAGTCATCAGGTTGACTTTTTCTACGCCAATTTGTTTGAGCATAGGCAAAATCATGTCGTATTTACGCATATCGGCTTCAAAGCCTAAACGCTCATTGGCTTCGACAGTGTTGGCACCCGCATCTTGCAATTCATAGGCACGGATTTTATTCAACAAACCAATGCCACGACCTTCTTGTCGAAGATACAGCAAAAAGCCTTGGCCTTTTTCTGCAATACTTTGCATTGCAGCTTGTAACTGAAAACCACAATCACAACGTAAACTGAATAACGCATCACCGGTTAGGCACTCAGAATGAATGCGACCTAACATAGCTTGAGTGGGATCAAGTTGACCAAATGTCAACGCAACGTGTTCTTTACCGGTCGCGGTTTCTTCAAAACCGTGCATGTCAAACACTCCCCAAGGAGTGGGTAATTTAGATGTTGCGATATATTTTATCGGCATGAATTAACCTTACGACAACTAACTGTAAAAGAAAATATTAAAACTTAGCAGGAGCAAAACCAGTCACTTCTTTAATGCCCATTTCACGGCCTAATGCCGTTAACGGATGCACAACAACCAAGCCTTTAACCGACTTGTTTAACTTGCCCATATCTGCTTGCTCAGCTTTGGTTAATGCACGCTTAAAGCCAAGCGTTTTTAACGCTGTACCTTCTTTACTTAACTCGCGCGTTTGCTGACCTTTGGTGCTGGCAATACGCTTGGTTACAGTGGCAATTTCTTTCTTAAACTGCATGATAACCGTGGCATCACCACGTTGTTCAGCCGCGGCTAATTTGCGACGAAACTTGTCTAATTTATCATTTAATGTTTGCAGTTCTTGCTTTAAATTCATTTGGTTACCTTAAATACTTTGGTGTGTTATTGAATAGGCTACTTAGTTGTATACCTCACAACACCTTTTCGGAGGCAGATTATATACCCAAACCCACCTAATATGCGACAACCAAACACTGCATATACAACTTTATGCCTCTCAAGTGTCATGTTAGACAATGATTTTAAAAAAAGGCAACGCCCTAAAACACCCTTTTTATTTATCCAGTGCTTATTCTGCAACCAAACCGGATAAACATTGTGCAGCCTAGCGTTGTCGTAAACTTTTTTATCACATTAACGTGTAAACCTCATTGCAATCTTTATGATAATCATTATCATTCGCAGCAATTCCATCAAAGGTATCCGTTATGACATCGCTCAGACTCTCTCTACTGGCTATTACGTGCCAAAGTGTTTTATTTCCTGTTTATGCTCAAGACTCAACGCCAACAGAGTTAAATACTCCAACTCAAGCATCATCTGAGGATTATGAACGCATTACCGTATATGGTCGCCAAAACCAAGTGGTAATGAATTCTGGCCTTGCAACCAAATCAGACATGTCGCTGATGGAAACCCCCGCTGCGGTAGTGATTGTTGACGAAGCATTAATCGATGCCCAAGGTGTCAGTAACATGCAAGATTTAATTCGTAATATCAGTGGTGTGACCCAAGCGGGTAACAACTACGGTATTGGTGATAACCTCGTCATTCGAGGCCTAGGAGCAAATTACACCTATGACGGCATGTATGGCGGCGCAGGACTTGGCAACACCTTTAACCCTACCCGTTCGCTCACTAATGTAAGTTCAGTCGAAGTATTAAAAGGCCCTGCTACTGGATTGTACGGAATGGGAAGTGCTGGCGGCGTAATGAATTTAATAGAAAAGAAGCCAGAGTTTGTCAGTAAGCATGTTATGGAAGCCGAAGTGGGTCAATGGGACACATATTCATTTATGGCTGATAGCACAGGTGCGGTTTCTGACGATGTCGCCTATCGTGTGGTAGCCAAAAGTGCTCGCAGTGACGGATACCGCGATTTAGGAACCGACCGCGACGAAGTCTACGGCTCGCTAAAGTTTGTGTTGAACGACAACCAAAACCTCATGCTGTCTACCGCTTACATAAACGATTCTATTCCCGTAGATTCCATTGGCCACCCAATCCGGATTTATAATGCGGCTTCTGTTGATGGTAAAACGGCAGACCAGGTAAGTTGGCAAGATTTGGTTAATAACCCTACCAGCAGTGGCGTGCAGCTCACCGATGAGCAGCGTCAACAACTGGCTAATTCATTGAGTGCATCAGATGGTGAAACACCTTACGATTTTGGTCACAATGGCTTAATTTCACCAATGGCAAAAGATAACGAAGGTGAAGAGTTACGTTTCAAACTGACTCACAACATTTACTTAACCGATAACCTGTTTTTAAACCAACAATTGCAATACCGAAATTATGAAACCAGCTTTGCTCGCCAAACTGGCGCGTATAACTACGTGTATTGGGAACGAAATGGCATCATTAACCAAGACCCACGCGCACCGTTAGTTGAAGATGAAGTGTTATATCCTTATGCCGCTCGTCGTCAGGAGTATCGTAAAGTTTCTGCCGATGAACAATCTTGGCAATACTTTGCTGACTTACGTTACGACTTTGACATTGGCAATATCAGTAACGAATTATTAGTTAATGCTAACTTTGAAGACCGCACAATTCGCTTCAAACAATACTCAATTTGGGATGCCGATTACGTATTAAAAGACAGCAATGGCGATGTATCTTACCAAGGTACCCTGCCGTACATTTACGATATTCGTAACCCCAACTGGGCCGAAGGCGAATTTGAAGATTACGATCCATTACTGACCAGTAATTACAATAAAACCGTCACCGCATGGGGGTTAGGCGTACAACATGTCGGATACCTTGGTGCTGGCTTTACCAGCCGTATTGGGGTGGCATTTAATGAAATTAAGCAAACCTATGAACATCTCGGTGTTGATTCCCGTTACAGCTCAAGCTTAGCTGAGCCACAACCAGAAGCGGACACAACAGATAACGGAATTACCTTCAATCTTGGCTTAACGTATATGCCAACGGATGATGTTTCAATTTTCGTTAATCACTCTAAAGGTCGTACAGCCTACAGTGTGTTGGGCGATGTTACCGGCAATGAAGCCGACCGCGAAGACTCAGAATCGGTCAGTAATGACTTAGGCGTGCGTTTCAAAGCGTTTGATGATCAACTATTAGCCTCATTAGTCTTTTTTAAATCATCACGAACCAATATTGCCTACAGTAACCCTGACTACGACAGCAGTGCGGTAACCTCTACAATAGACCCTTATTTTTACGACGGCAGTGAAGATACTAAAGGCGTCGAGCTCGATTTAAATGCCAATTTAAATGAACAGTGGAAAGTGAACGTTAATGGCGTTTACCAAGATGCTCGCGACAATCAAAATCCTAATAGCAGTGATTATGGTCAACACCAAAAAGGCGTGCCATACCTTACGGCAAGTGCCTGGGTGACTTATGCAGCAGAACTGAGTTTACCCGCGCCAGTATCGGTAAGCTTAGGGGCTGAATATGTCGGTGAACGCAGCACCAACTCAAGCTCATTTGGTATTCCAGACGGTTATGTGCCAAGTTACACCGTATTTGATACGGCCATCAGCTATGATGTTGAACAGTATAAAATTCAGCTAAATATTAATAACTTACTTAATAAGTCATACTACGATAAAGCCATGTTCCTAGGCGGTTTACCAGGCGAAGAACGTAACGCTAAGTTAACGGTAACCTACCGTATCTAATCAACACCACTTAACATAAAACACTGCCAAGCACGTGACCGTGCTTGGCAGTGTTTTTGTTTGCGGAGGTATTACTTTATGATGACAGGCATTAATCAACCTGAGCTCAGGTTAATCAATAAAGAGGGATAATCTACTCCCCTTCATTAAGGATAATATTTAATGGCCGACAGTTTAGTTAACTCATATACCTTGCCTAACGGTGGCATCATCCCTAATCGTGTAGCCAAAGCCGCCATGGAAGAAAATCTCGCCAATGCAAAACAACAACCTGATAGCGCGCTGTTTGCACTTTACGATGCGTGGGCAAAAGGGGGCGTAGGTTTAATGATTACCGGTAATGTCATGGTTGACCGTTATGCCATGACAGGTCCAGGTGGCGTCGCGTTAGAGGCCGATAGTGATATAGCGCCATTTAGACAATGGGCCAGCATTGCTAAGCAAAAACAGGCCCGAGTGTGGATGCAGATAAACCACCCTGGCAGACAAGTATTTAAAGCCATGGGCGGTAAAAATTTAGCGCCTTCGGCTATCGCACTTGATTTAGGCAAGCATTCGTCGATGTTTTCACAGCCTAAAGCCATGACTCATGAACAAATTATCGATGTCATTAACCGCTTTGTGACCACCGCAAGCTTAGCCCAGCAAGCCGGCTTTGATGGCGTGCAAATCCATGCTGCCCACGGATATCTATTAGCGCAATTTTTATCACCGCTCACTAACAAGCGCAGCGATGAATGGGGCGGCAGTCTTGAAAATAGATCAAAGTTACTGCTTGAAGTAGTTAAGCAAGTCAGGCTGCGCTGCGGAGATAAATTTGATATCGCAGTTAAGCTTAATTCAGCTGACTTTCAACGTGGCGGCTTTGATATTGACGATGCCGAAAAAGTCATTGCTATGCTGGCGCAACATCAAGTTGATATGGTCGAATTATCTGGCGGCAGTTACGAAGCACCGGCCATGCAAGGTCGCAGCGCCGATGAACGCACCCTCGCCCGCGAAGCTTATTTTCTCAGTTTAACCAGCCAATTAGTGGCAAGTTCGCCCATTCCATTAATGTTAACCGGGGGCATTCGGCGTAAAGCGGTTGCCGAGCAAGTGCTCGATGCAGGCTTTGCGATATGCGGCATTGCCAGTGCACTGGCATTTTACCCTAACTTAGTAAACACATGGCAAACTCAGCCCGACTTTACACCAGAGTTACCCAGAGTCGACTGGCAAAGTAAGCCGTTGGCGGGATTAGCGACGATGGCTATCATTAAACGTCAATTAAGACGTATGAGCCAGGGACACACACCACAAACAGATGATTCACCAATGTGGAGTTTATTGGTCGATCAATTTAAAACCAAACAACGGACAAAGCGTTATCGCAAGATGCTCGGGATCACTCACGGGTAAATCGATGAACAATCTGATTACTGCTTCCGCGCCACAATAGCGCGGGATCAGCTTTTTCTTGCTCAAACTTACCGTCAATCAATACATCAACCAGTGCAACCACAGCGTGTTGCGCCTCGCTTAACTCATTGAGCTGATAACCACTCCACAACCAAATGTCTTTGTCGGGACATTCATCCCTAACCCGTTTAACTAGTTGGAGTATGGTTTCAACATTAACAGGATGCAGTGGATCGCCACCGCTTAACGTTAAACCTCGACGCTTTATGCGCTTATCATTTAAGTCCGCAATGATTTGATCTTCAAGCGCTTGAATATATAGATGACCAGAATCAGCTCGCCAGGTGCTTTGGTTATAACACCCTTTACACGCATGCTCACACCCGCTGACAAATAACGTACAGCGGGTGCCCTCGCCATTGACTACATCAACACTATGATAAGCACTGTAATGCATTACAAATGTTTCACTCTGCGTTTAACTTCTTCTTGTTTACCAAAATTAAATGGTCTTGCATCTGGGCTGCCTAAATAGCCACATACTCGGCGAGTCACCGAGACACGGCTAGGCTCATGGTTGCCACATTTAGGGCACACAAAACCTTTGCTGGTACAATTAAACTCACCAATAAAGCCGCAATCATAACATTCATCAATGGGAGTATTGGTGCCGTAATAAGGCACTCGGCTGTAGCTGTAATCCCACACGTTTTCTAATGCTTCAATGTTATGTTGCATATTGGGGTATTCGCCGTAGCAAATAAATCCACCATTAGCGATAGCTGGATAAGGCTGTTCAAAATCAATTTTATCGAACGGGTTAACTTTTTTCTCAACATCTAAATGGAAGCTATTAGTGTAATAGCCTTTATCGGTCACGCCCGCAACGACGCCAAATTGAGCCGTATCAAGCTGACAAAAACGGCTGCATAGATTTTCGCTTGGGGTGCTGTATAGGCTAAAACCATAACCGGTTTCTTGTTTCCAGGATTCGGTAGCTTGCTTGAGCTTACTGATAATCGCCACCGCTTTATCGCGAAGTGCAGCATCATCAAACACATGTTTATCAGCACCATAAATGGCATTGATGGTTTCGTGCAAACCAATAAAGCCTAATGAAATCGACGCACGGCCATTTTTAAAGATTTCGCTGATATCATCATCCGCTTTTAAGCGCACGCCACACGCACCTTCCATATATAAAATCGGTGCAACACGGGCTTTAACGCCTTCTAAACGGGCAATGCGGGTATCGAGCGCTTTACGGGCAATTAATAAACGTTTTTCAAGTAACTGATAAAAACGTTGCTCATCGTTACCGGCCTCTAAGGCAATACGCGGTAAGTTTAAACTCACCACGCCTAAATTATTACGCCCTTCATGCACCAGCTGGCCGTTTTCTTCATAGGCGCCTAAAAATGAGCGACACCCCATTGGAGTTTTAAACGAACCAGTCACTTTGACCACTTGCTCATAATTTAAAATATCGGGGTACATGCGCATACTTGAACACGTTAACGCCATTTTTTTAATGTCGTAATTAATGTCAGTTGCTTTATGGTTAACGCCATCTTTAATCGCAAACACCAATTTAGGGAATACCGCAGTTTTGCGGTTTTTACCCAGGCCAGCCATGCGCACGGTAAGCATCGATTGTTGGATTAATCGTGACTCCCATGAGGTCCCTAGTCCAAAACCAAAGGTCACAAAGGGTGTTTGCCCGTTAGCGGTATGTAAGGTGTTGACCTCATACTCTAAAGACTGAAAGGCATCGTGACATTCTTTCTCGGTTTGCGTCATCGCAAACCCTTCTTCGTCGGCTACTTGCCACTTTTTCGCCACAGCAAGGTGTTTTTGATAACTTTTTTGCACAAACTCAGCTAACACTTCATCGATGCGATTAATGGTTGTGCCACCATAAATATGGCTCGCCACCTGGGCAATAATCTGGGCCGTAACTGCTGTTGCAGTCGAAATGGATTTAGGCGTGTCAATTTCAGCATTACCCATTTTAAAGCCATGAGTTAACATGCCTGCTAAATCAATCAACATGCAGTTAAACATCGGGAAAAATGGCGCGTAGTCTAAATCGTGGTAATGGATTTCGCCCTTTTCGTGGGCTGCGACCACATCTTTAGGTAATAAATGCGTTTTAGCATAGTGCTTAGCCACAATGCCGGCTAACAAGTCGCGTTGAGTGGGAATAACCTTGGCGTCTTTATTGGCATTTTCGTTTAAAATGGCACTGTCAGACTGTTCAACTAAGCCCCGAATAGCGCAATTTAATTTACTTTGTGCTTCACGGTGTTTGTCACGGTCGTGGCGGTATTCAATATAATGACGTGCGACTGATTTAAATGGACCCGACATTAACAAGACTTCAACGGCATCTTGTAAGTCATGAATATCTACCTGGGCTTTATCAGCCATTTGCGCTTGTACCGTTTGAGCCAATTCAAGTGCATATTGGTGATCTGCTTGCCCCGCAGAATCCATTGCAGCCACTACCGCATCTTTAATACGACTTGCGTCAAACGCAGTACGGCATCCGTCCCTTTTCACCACAACAAGCATACAATCCACCTTTTTCTGACTGCCGTATAAAACACCATATATCGGCGCAGCAGTATCAATTAACACTATATGCTGTGTATTAGGCGCTATATCGAGATAAGCTTCTTTGATCCAGATCATAAGAAAGCAGACTGGTGGGAATAACAGTAATGCTGCATTTAAGCGAAGTAGATAAACACTAAATTGGCGAGAGGCAGGCCACCTCGCTACCCGTGGCCTGCTATAAAAAATTAATGTCCTGCTAGCGTTGCTTTAAGTAAATGGGCAATGTCGTGTACCGCGGCCTCACCTGCTTTAATGGCTTCTTTAGCACGATGAAACTCCATCGTACCGATATCAAACACCTCAGGCACAATGCAAATATCAGGCGGCTCCCCCATTAAACGAGACCGTTTATGGCGCTGCTCTAAAATGTCCATTGATTGCGACATCACCGCGATCATTCCTGGATGAGACTTACTGCCGCCAAGTGAAAATTTATCGGTTAAACCGCTCATGTAATCTTTGCCTTTGCCCCACAAATCCATAAAGCCTGATTCTAACTGTTTTTTCTCGGCTATCGGCTCAGAAGGTTTAGGCACGCGGCTTTTTACCTGCTCAGGCAACATGTGCATATGGCCGCGGCGATGACCATTTAAGTCAACTGCAATAACAACATCGACCCCCATGGCGCGGCACAAAGACACCGGCACAGGATTAACCACTGCACCGTCGACTAACCAGCGGTTGTCTTGTTGTACTGGCGGTAAAAAACCCGGCATCGAGCACGATGCTCGCACGGCATGGCGTAAATCACCTTCTCTAAACCAAATTTCCTGGCCAGAATATAAATCAGTCGCCACCGCGGCAAAGGGCCGCTTGAGCTGTTCAATATTAAGATCGCCAATACGGCCAGCTAAAACATCAAACACTTTTTCGCCGCTAATTAAGCCGCCTTTACGCCAACCTAAATCCATTAAGCCGAGCACATCCCAGCTAGAAAAACCGCTCACCCAGGTTTCAAGTTCAGCTAAATGATCATTTGCATATGCCGCGCCCACTAATGCGCCCACAGAGCAACCGGCAATTTTATCAGGATAAATATCTAATGCGGCTAAGCCTTTTAAGACCCCAATATGCGCCCACCCTTTTGCGGCGCCGCTGCCTAATGCTAATCCTACAGTCAGCTTTGTCATCGTTAATCCTTTCAAGCGAGGAATTTATTCACACGTCATCATTCATTGAATCAGTTGTTGATGTTCAAAATCAAAGTTTCAACCTAAATGAATGATGTCAAAAAATAGCATAACTAAAGCGACTCTTGTTGGCTATAGCACAGTGAAACCGCTATAATCCGTGGCTATCATTTTTTAGGGGATTTACCTTTGCAATTTACCGATTTTCAATTGGACAAGCGCCTGCTTGACAGTTTAAAGCACCTTGGCATTACCACGCCGACCGATGTTCAAGCGCAAGCACTGCCCATTGCCTTATCTGGTAAAGATTTAATGGCCTCGTCTAAAACGGGTTCAGGTAAAACCTTAGCGTTTTTATTACCCGCTATGCAACGCGTTATTTCGACTCGCGCCTTGTCTAAAAAAGACCCACGCGTATTGGTATTGCTACCCACTCGCGAATTAGCTCAACAAGTATATGGTCAACTGCGTTTATTGGTGGCCAACACCCAATACAAAGCGATCAGTGTATTAGGCGGCGAAAACTTTAACGACCAAGCTAAAGCATTGGCTCGCGATCCGCATTTTATTGTCGCTACGCCAGGTCGTATTGCCGATCATTTACAGCAACGTCACCTCTTTTTAAATGGGCTTGAGCTGCTGGTACTTGATGAAGCAGACCGTATGCTCGACTTAGGGTTTGCCCCGCAATTAAAAGCCATTAACGATGCTGCCGATCATAAGCGTCGTCAAACGCTGATGTTCTCTGCCACGTTAGATCACGACAGCATTAACGAAATTGCAGCCACCTTGCTTAAAACCCCAAGCCATGTGGCCATTGGTGAGTCGTACTCTGAGCATAAAGATATTGTCCAGCGTATCATTCTTGCTGATCATTTAGATCACAAACAAGCGCTGTTGCAACACATTCTTAAGCAAGAACAGCACAAACAGGTCATCATCTTTACCGCTACACGCTCTGATACCGACCGTTTAGCGACATTATTAGCAGCTGAAGGTTTTGCCACCTCAGCATTGAGCGGCGACTTAAAACAATCTGCACGTAATCAAATTATGGACAAGTTTGCGCGGGGACAGTCGCAAATACTGGTTACCACCGATGTGGCATCCCGCGGTCTTGATTTAGTTAACGTGTCATTAGTGATTAACTTTGACATGCCAAAATTTGCTGAAGAATACGTACACCGTATCGGCCGTACTGGCCGTGCTGGCGCTAAAGGTGATGCTATCTCATTTGTTGGCCCTAAAGATTGGGACAGCTTTAAGAAAGTGCAGCTGTTTTTACGTAAAAACTTTGACCTCACAGTTATTGAGGGCATGAAAGCTAAATTCAGTGGCCTAAAAGATAAACCTACCACCGGTAAAGCGGGCAGCGCGCAGCCTCGTGACGCGGTGAGCGGTAAAGCAAAAGTGGCGAAAAAGGCCAAAGCGGCACCTAAACGTGATAAACGCTTTATTACCGGTGTTGACGTTGGTGACGCGCCAATGCGCCGTAAGGTCAAACCTATTCAGATTATTGAAGAAGACAACAGCTCAGAAGACTAACTATCTTAAACTTGGGATAATAAACGTCTTTTAAGTAAACAATATAAAGGGTTGTGCACCATCATTTGCGCAACTCAATGAATAACGACACGTCAGTAAAACTGATGTGCAGTAACAAAACAGTAAGGATTAACATGAAAATTTGTGGTGTAGAATTAAAAGGTGGCGAAGCCATTATCAGCATGCTGACTTATGAAGGCGAAACTTATAACGTACCAGCATGCCGTAAAGTGTCTTTTAGCATATCAAACTCAAATGAAACCGAGAGTATTCGTGAGTTTCACTTCGCCTTTCACAAACTGATGGAAGATTATAAAGTCGATCAAATTGTCATTATTGAACGTGAACAAAAAGGTAAATTAGCCGGCAGTGCCACCAGTTTTAAACTCGAAGCGGCGATTCAAATTACCGACCTTCCGGTCAATCTTATCTCACCTGTTGCAATCAAAGAGCAGTTAAAGCGTAACCCACCGCAGGTTGATTTTGAATCGTTAGATCTTAAGCGTGTGCAACAAAACGCATTTGATGTGGCCTATGTACAACATAACCGCATTATTTTTGGTAAAGCGTAAACTGCCACATTATGGCGTTACAGCAATAGTCAGTAACGCCGTTATCATGCCTTTATCACTCACTTCACATTTGCACGCAAGTTACCAACATGTCAGACAGTAAACCCAAAAGCCGCCAAGCTCCGCCCAAAATGCCACTTAAATCGGCAAGCCAGGCATTAAAACCCAAAACAGATATGAGTAAGCTCATTACCAGCGCCGACATTAAACAGCGTCAGAGTGAGCTCAGTGCATTACGTTATTTAAGCGGTTACCGACCTGAAGTTGTCGCGCAAATTGGTCAGCTTGTTGATAGCAACGCATTAGGTGCACACTTTTTAAGTCGCTACCCGCGCGTGCACGATATCCGTACTGACAAAGCCTTGTATGATATGACCATCGAATTGAAAAACACCTATATGCGCCAATCAGATCCATTAGCAAAAGTGATTTTTGATGAAAAAATTAATGTCAGCCACCACGCACTTGGGTTGCATTCTTATGTGAATCGTCGCCAGGGCAGCAAAGTGAAAGCTAAAAATGAAATTCGTATCTCTTCACGCTTAAAGCAAATCCCGTTTGAACTGCTACAAATGGTGGTGGTACATGAACTCGCCCACCTTCGTGAAAAAGACCACAACAAGGCCTTTTATCAATTGTGCACTTTTATGCTGCCAGATTATCACCAGTATGAGTTTGATATGCGAGTATGGCTGGTCGCCGAAGAAGTGGGACAATCGCCTTACGCTTAAGTTTTTTTAAATAACCACAAGTTAATTATTTACAAGAATGATTAAAAATATATTACAAATCATGAACTCAAGTTTTTATTCGCCAGGGTGGATTTAAGCGATTCTCCCCTGCCCAGTAAAGCTTTAGCTTATTACCACTCGGGTCAAATAATATCGCCTCACGCCATAAATAGGCTTCATCTGTGGGTAACTGAGCAAACTCAATCCCTTTTGTTAGCAAGTCATCTACCCAGCGGTCTAACTCAGCATGCTCAAAGTAAATCACCGCGCCATTCATTGTCGGCTCAGGCTCTAGTGATAACGAAAAAGTACTCTGGCCCATCGGGCATTCAAAGCGAGCATAATGTGGCGTATCAACGATTAAGGTAAACCCCAAAACTTGATAAAACGCCACCGCCTTATCCATATTCGACACAGGTAATGTCACTTGATTGAGATTCATCGCTTCCCCTAATTGTTTGGCACTTTGTGATATTCAAGTTTGTTCAATATAAGTGCAACATTGATTAAATGCCTACCGAGTTGGTGCTATTAAATTAACCTCATCGTAACACGCTAAAACTAATCATCTGATAATATTCAATAAAAAAACAATCCCAATAGTTGGCATAAATCTTCCAACCTTAATGATGCTGATAAGCTCATCTAACAGTAGCAGTCGCTTATTAGCACGCTAGTCATAGTCGAGTTGCACAACAATAGCATCAACATCGCAACCTACAGGATTAAAATCCGCTTAGAAAATCTGAATTTCATACTACAAATATTGGCTCACCATATACCTGTGTATATGCCATAGCAGCCTTTGGAGTAACATGTTAAACGCGTTAATCCCAATTTCAGCCTTACTTATATCGAATGCCTTCCTATTACTGGGCCATGGTTTATTACTTACTTTACTGCCCATTGCAGCGAGTGAATTAGGGTTCAGCGACACGCAAGTGGCATTAACTGGTTCAGCTTACTTTCTAGGTTTTGTCTCAGGTTGCTTAGCAACACCGTACATGCTGAAGCGAGTGGGCCATATACGTAGCTTTGCCGTGCTCGCAACGTGCTACTCCGTGGTCATATTAGTATTCCCTTTATTACCAGAGTTTTATAGTTGGATGTTGTTACGATTCCTGATTGGAGTGGTCATTTCAGGCTTGTATATGATTATCGAAAGTTGGTTAAACGGTACATCTACAGCAAGTAATCGAGGTTCAATACTGTCTATTTACACCACATTAAATTTAGTCATGGTGATGTGTGGTCAGCAGCTATTTAACTTAGGTAGCGCCCGTGAATCCATGCTGTTCGGTTTAGCGGCTATATTCATATCTATTGCGATCATCCCAGTGTCATTGACTCGTTCATCTGCGCCCGCAGTCGTTAAACAAGTGACATTAAATATGGCCAAAGTGTGGAAACACTCTCATGTCGCACTGATTGGCGCCGTAGTAGCGGGGTTTGTTACTGGTGCATTTTGGGCTTTGGCCCCTATTTATGCGAAAGATAATGGTTTTGATAGTATCCAATTAGGCGCATTTTTATCCGCTACCGTGCTTGGTGGAGCTTGTTTTCAGGTGCCTTTAGGTAAGTTTTCTGACCGTTTTGATCGACGAAGTGTGCTGATGTTTACCGCGCTAGCCGGTGCTTTGGTGTCAATGTTATTTATCGGTCTTCCCTATGTTGTCAGTACCTTTGGCGGTTGGCCGGCCGCTATTTCGGCCTTTTTTTGGGGAGGAACTTGTATGACGTTGTACGCGATATGCTTAGCTCACGCTAACGACAACGCGACCTCAGAAGACTTTGTTGAAATAAGCAGTGCCATGCTCATCACACTTGGCTTATCGTCTGCCATCGGGGCACCAATCGCATCACTTGCTATGGGGCTAATCGGTGCTCAAGGGTTATACGCCTTTACCAGTATATGCCTTGCCACCTTTTTTGTTATCGTTTTATTGAGACGCCGTAGTCACACCATCCCATCAACGCTCGAAACCAAAGAAAGCTTTCGCGCTGTGACAGATATGGCCAGCCCAACGGCTTATGAAATGGACCCCAGAACAGAAACGGATACCGATAATGTTAGGCAATAAATGCAGCGGATAAACCCGCAAGCTGAGTTAAATGACAATGTATGAATAGTATTGTAGCAAGAACAATAAATTAGCAGGTAGATATCAGCTAATATCTACCTTTTTGCCATTGGATGGTTGGGATTTAGCTGAAGTAAATCCCATAAGTTGCCGTATAAATCTTCAAATACAGCAACGGTGCCGTAGTCTTGTTCTTGTGGCTCACGTACAAAGTGAATACCTATCGATTTCATCCGCTTGTAATCGCGCCAAAAGTCATCGGTATTCAAAAAGATGAACACGCGCCCGCCCGTTTGATTACCTATAAAATCGTGCTGTTCAGGCTTGGAAGCCTTAGCCAGTAATACCGCCGTACCGTGTGAGTTTGGCGGCGCGACAACCACCCAACGTTTATCTTGTTCGGGCTGATAAGTGTCTTCGATAAGCTCAAAATTTAATTTTTTTACGTAAAAATCGATTGCGTCATCGTAATCTTTTACCACGAGGGCAATATGAACAATATTTTGCTTCATTGAATTGGTATTACCTAACGTTGCCCTTTAGGGACGAGTATTGAAATATTCACACTAGAACAGTTCTGCTAATGCGACAATTTTAGCCCACAAGGGTTACCGCTATATTTGGGGTCTGCTTTTGCTTTGTTCTTTGTTCTTTGTTCTTTGTTCTTTGTTCTTTGTGCACTAACATAAATCGCACTCTGGCTTTTGTCGATACCAATACCGAGCTGATGGCGGCAGTGTCACAAACAGTCATAAAAAATGCAGCACTTAGGCTGCATTTTTATATTATTTTCATCATGCTAATAAACAGCAGAGTTATTGAGAATTCATTAACCCAGGTCCATCATCATAGTTCGGCTACGCACTAGCGCCTGAAACTCTTGTAATTGCTTTTTAGGCAACACCTTAGCTTCGGCAATATTGGCTTTCATGGCATCAACTGGGCGACCGTTTACAATGAATTCATAATGTAAATGTGGTCCTGTCGATGCGCCGGTGTTACCCGACAAAGCAATCACTTGACCGCGAGTGACTCGCTGGCCTTTTTTGACTAAAAACTTCGACAAATGCAGGTAGCGAGTACGTACCTTGTTGTCATGTTCAATCACAATGTAGTTACCGGCGAACGCATGCTTGGTGACCATAGTGACAACACCCTCACCTGGTGCAACAACTTTGGTGCCTATCGGTGTCGCAAAGTCAGTACCATTATGAGGACGAATTCGGCCGGTAATAGGATGTTTACGTGTTGGATTAAAGCGCGAACTTAAGCGCACTTTGCGATCTAAAGGAATACGTTGGAATGCAGGGGCTAGGCTTTGGCCATTGATATCGTAAAAATTACCATCAATATTTTGAAACGCAGTAATGTCTCGACGGCCCGTATTGATGCGAATGCCTTCAATAGAGGTCACGCCCGTGGGTTCGCCTTCTACAAACTGATCATTAACCAGTACCGAAAACGTGTCACCAGCACGAAGCTCTCGAGAAAAATTCAACTTGGCTTTTAAGAGTGATTCGACCTTTTGGATTTCGCCGGCACTTAGGCCTGCATTTTTTGCCGAAACATAAAAAGAGCCGTTGATCTCACCACCGACGATACGATTTTGCCAAATGCCATCAATGTTGATGTCTTTAACTTCAAAGCTACCGTCGTCAAAACGGGTAAACACCACTTGATGAGCGGGGTTGAAATACAGCTCTAACTTTTCTAACTCGCCGTTGGCATTATCCCAAAACTGGATGCGGTTACCTGGCAATAATGTATCTAACGCTAATACTTCTAAATCGGCCTCAAGCACTTTATACATGGTGCGCTGGTCGATACCGGCAAGCTCAAACAAATGGCTTAGGGTGTCACCCGTTTCAATAACACGGTCTAAAATGGGAGTCACTTGATGTACAGTAACTGGGGTTTGGTCTTGTAGTGCGATGTGTGGCAATAACGAATCGATATCGATTGCCACTGGAATACGTTGTGATGAAAACTCTTGTTGGGTTGGCCATAATAATGCAGCACCAACAACAAACACACTTGCAAGCAATAGTTTCTTGTGCAAGTTAGGTAAGTTCAACGAACTTACATCGGGCCTTTGAAAGCCCATAATTTTACTCGTTAGCAATGTCTAATCCACCCTAAAAGATGACGCTTTATATTTATTGTTTTTCTTTTACTGCAAATTGTTATTGCGAGACATAGACAACAACAGGTTAACACTATGTCTTCACGTTATTTTTTATGGTTAATATGACCCAATATTTGATACTACGGCGTCCGGTAAAACTGCGTAAAACACGAACTTTTGCACTCAAATTGCATATCAACGCTCTTTTATATCAAAAAAAAATCATATTACAAATATAAAATGACATTTATTTAATAATTTGTTTGAACTCGATTGCAGTAATCACGGGAGCTTGAAGCAGATCAAACTCCAGTAACGGCAAATTCATTCGGTAATTTACTAATGCCGAGCCCGTTCATTTTATTCACTTTTATCTGCACGCTAATCCGCTCTTTCATCGCTTCGATATGGCTAATCACACCAATCATTTTGCCCGATGCATTTAAGTTATCGAGTGCATCTAATGCGGTATCTAACGTTTGGCTGTCCAAGGTACCAAAGCCTTCATCTAAAAACAGTGAGTCAATGCTCGTTTTATGACTAACAAGGTCAGACAGTGCCAAGGCAAGGGCTAGGCTGACTAAAAAGCTTTCGCCACCCGATAAGGTTCTGGTGTCGCGTACCGCATCGCCTTGCCATGTGTCGAGCACTTGTAGCTCTAATGCATCGGACTCTTTGCGCTCTAATAAATATCGGCCTTGTAACCTATCTAACTGGCGGTTGGCTAAAGCAACCAAATGGTCCAAAGTAAGCCCTTGGGCAAATTTGCGGAACTTATCGCCTTTTTGTGAACCAATTAACGAATGTAAGTAAGCTAAATCATCGTAATCTTGTTGCATTTTAGCCTGTTCAATCAGCAGTTGTTGCTGCCCTGCTCTTTTACTCTTATCTTGTTCGAGCTCGTGCGTTAAGCGCCACAGTGTTTGCTTGTGTTGTTGCATCTCAACGTCAAGCGTTTGGTGCTTGTTCGCAATAACCTCATGTTGACTCGCATCATAATCATGTTGCTCACCAATTTGAGTCAACTCAGTTTGCCTTGATAAAGCTTGCTCAACCAAGGTATTTGCTTTGACGATATCATTATCGAGTTGCTGCTTAAGCAGTTGTAGTTTTTCACGTTCTTGTGGTGTCAGTAACGCTGCATTAAATGCTGCCTCATCAAAAAATGGACTGTGTTGTAACGCATCTTGCCACTGTGTTTGCAGATGTTGTAACTCTTGCTCTGCATCTGCTTTTTGATTAGTCACACCTTGCTGCTGAACCTGGAGCGCAGCGCACTTTTTGTCTGCCGCTTGTAACTGCTGTAGTGCTAGTGCTAGTTGTTGTTGAGCTTGCTCTAAAGCGTGTAGGCTTAATTTTTTTTCATCGTCGACCACTTTGTCTGCAAACAGGCTTTGACGCCTAGCTTGCAAGCTTTCAAGTTGGCTTTGAACTTGCTCAACCTGTTGCTGCTGCGACGTTAACTGTTCATTAAGCTCGGTTAACTGCTGCTGGTTACTGGTGATTTTTTCGCGGGTTAAGGTTAATTGCTGTTGGTTGTCTATGGCCAGTTGTTGCGCGTTGGTCCAATCCGTTAACTGTTGTTGTAATGCCGCTAACCACTGCGGGGCTTCTTGAAGCGTTGGCACGTTCAACCCACTGGCGGTAATTTGCGTAGACAACAGATTAACCATGTCTGTTTGTTGCTGAGTTATGGTGTCAATTCGCTGCTGCTGTGCCACAGTACTGTGTTTGGCACTTTCAAGTTGCTGTGTTAGCAAACCTTGTTGATTAATTAGCTGACTCACCGCTTGCTCAGCTTGAATGCATTGCTGCTGATGTTGATGCAAGTTTTTTTGGCATTGGCTGAGCTGAGTGAGCGTGGTAGCTAATTGTTGCTGCTGAGCTTCTGCGGCGGCAATATACTCATCTAACGCTGCTTGCTGTTGAGTGTCTAGAGATAAACCCACCGACAAGGCATGAGTTTGCTGCTGCCATTGTTGCTCAATACTGTGCAATTCAGTTTGTGCTTGAGTGAGCTGTGCAGTGCTGTTATCCAATTTGACTTGCAGTGCAGTTTGCTGGTTTTTAAGCTGCTCACCCTGGTTTTTAATGGTGTCGAGTTCGGTTTGTAATTGCTGCACCCGTAGCTCTGTTGCAGATACATTAAGCGCCTCGTATCGCTCAACTAAAGGATGCTCTGTCGAACCACATAATGCACAAGGTTCGCCCGCTTTTAATTTAGCTCGCTCTAAGGTTAAGTTTGCGATTTGTTGCTCTTGCAGCAATAAGGTTTGCACATCTTTAACTTGCTGATTTTTATCACTCCACTGAGTACGAAACGCTGTTAATGATTGCGCGATAGCGTTTAACTCACTGCCAAACTGGGCCGACTGTTGACTCAGTTGCTGGCATTGCTGCTGCGAGCGGGCAAATTGAGTAAACAGTTGAGTCAGTTGATAACGCCCAGATTGTTGATCAACACACTGTTGATACTGCGCACTGATTTGCGCCTCATCTTCACCGGCTAATACATTATCCAGAGCTTGCTGACTGTTTGCTTGCTGCACGTTTGCTTGAGTTAATACCAATTGAGCTTGAGTGATTTGCGGGGTCAATTGGTTTAAAGAAGCCTGGGTTTGCTCAGTATTGAGTTTATCTTGCTTGCCTTGCTGTTCAAGCTGCGTCAGTTGCTCAGTTAATTGCTGCACCTGGGCATATTGCGATTGCCACGCGCCGAAGGCTTTAGCAACATCCTGACCTTGTGGCAGCGCATTAAGCTGTTGTTCAATCTTTTGTTTATCAGCACTAAACGATTGTTGTTGGGTTAATAATTGCTGCTGTTGTTGCTGCACTTTTTGTTGTTGCGACTGAGTTTGCTTAAAACTAGATGTCACTTGCGATAGCTGATAATTGACCTGATGGATCTGTTGCTCAAGTGGCAATACTTGTTGATCAATCAAGCTCAATAAGGCTTTGTGCGCTTGGCTAATGTGTTCAAGCTGTTGCTGATGTTGTTCATGTTGCTGCTGATGAGTTTGTAGCTCAGATTGGGTCAACTGCGCCTGTTCATCAAGCTGAGTGATTTGCATAGCCAAGGCCGTGACTTTTTGGTGTGCTTTTTGTTGTTGATCAAACAAGGGAGCAATAAGCTGAGCGGGCTCACTGTGCGCCAATTGTGTCAGTTCAGAGTGATGCTGTTGCTGGCGTTCAAGCGCTTGCTGTTGCTGCTCATTGGCGCTGCTTAACGCTGTTTGAGTTTGTTGGGCATTATCCGCCCAGGTTAAATACGCGGCTAATTGAGTTAATTGTTGTTGCTGCGCGTCTAATGCCTGATTAAGTTGTTGTATTTGCAGTTCCTGAGCCGCGCGTTGATTGTCATCTAATAGTTCAACGCTGCCTAATTTGACCTCTAACACTTTTAAGTTGGTTTTAGCCTCACTAAAGTGCTGGTGCACTCGCGCCGAAATTAAGCCATAAATTTCGGTGCCGGTCAGCTCTTCTAATAACTCGGCTCGATCATTGGCATCGGCATTTAAAAACGCCGCAAATTGCCCTTGAGAGAGCATCATTGATTTAGTAAAGCGGGCAAAATCAAGGCCAGTGATTTCTTCGACTAATTCGGTTTTACGTTTAATTTGGCTGGCGAGGATTTTACCGTCGCTTAATAATGCCAACTCAACTTGTGCATCTTGCAAATTACCGTCGGCTTTATCACGCGAGCGGCGTTGGCTCCAAAAAGCACGATAAGCCACACCTTTCACTTCAAACTCGACTTCAGCTAAACATTCTGCCGTGCCGCGTGTCATCAGCTCGTTGGTGGTTTTAGAGATATTATTTAATCTCGGTGTGCGATGATACAGCGCTAAACAAATGGCATCTAAAATGGTGGTTTTACCTGAACCTGTGGGGCCAGTAATCGCAAATAAGCCATTTTCAGCAAAAGGAGATTGGGTAAAATCAATTTTCCACTCATTTTTAAGCGAATTAATGTTTTTAAAACGAAGGCTTAAAATCTTCATGCTTGTTCACCATCTTGCGCGTTATCTATTGTCTTCTCAGTCAGTTTGGATGTGTGAGTAGACTCTTGCAGTACATGGCTTGCGGCGGTTTCCTGAGAATTACGATCTGACTCTACCTCGGCGACCACTTGCTCAAAACATTGCTTAATCCTACTGAGCTGAGCCTGTTGTGCGTCGGTTTCAAATTGTTCTTGAGCTAATCTACGGGCAAACACCTGGCTGACACTAAGCTCAGATAAGGTTTCATTATCAAGTTGTTTAATATGTTGCTGACGTTGGCTACGGGCACGTTTTAACTGCAATACCTCAACGGCTTTATCTTGAGTGAGTTCGGCAATGCGCGATTGCAGATCAGATAAATAGTCTTGCTGAGATATCTCAATGCTTAACCAGGTTGTTTGCTCGCCAGTAAGCTTGTCATCAAACACTGATAACTGCTGCTCAATACTAGCCAAATCACCTTTTAATACTTGCATGGGCTGAAACAGCGGCACCATTAGAGGCGTAACAGAATGGAGTTTGCCCTCAGTAAATTCGACTAAAAACACTGATTTATTGCCTTGATGTTGGCTTGATAACTCATCGAAACTCAAAGGGATGGGTGAACCGCTATAACGAATATGTTCAGACTTAGCCACCACTTGTGGGCGATGAATATGGCCAAGGGCAATATAATCCGCTGGCGGAAAGTGTGAGGCGTTAAAAGCGTCTAAACTGCCGATGTAAATGTCGCGTACCGACTCAGATGTACTGGCACCGACTGTGGTTAAGTGGCCAGTTGCCACTATCGCAACCGGCGCTGCTAACGTTGCATTTAATGCGCAGGCTTGCTCAAAACACTGCTGATATAAATCACTAATGGCGTCACCTAGCTTGCGCTGCTTATCAGTAGACGATTCTCCTGATTCACTGAGCACCATGTCGCGCGGCCTTAAAAAAGGCAGCCCACATAAGATAGCGCCCACTTCACCTTGACGGTTTTTAAGTGGAATTACATGCTCACTTATGCTGTCAAATGCTCCCGGGATAACGGTGGTGTTGAGGCAGGCTAACAGGTGCCTTGACTCATTGAGGGTCGACACTGAATCATGATTGCCCCCCAAAATAATCAGCTGACAACCGCTTTGTTGAATTTGCACAATAAATTGATTGTAGAGCGCACGGGCATAGCTTGGTGGTGTGCCAGTATCAAAAATATCACCCGCAATAATCAGCGCATCGACCTGATGCTGCTCAATTTGGCTAAGGAGCCAGTGCATAAATGCTTGATGCTCTGCAGCGCGGCTTTTGCCGTAAAAATATTGGCCTAGGTGCCAATCAGATGTGTGAATAATGCGCATAGCATCCCTTTAATTTGAAGTATTGCTTATGTTAAATAGATTGACGCTTACCGCTTACAACCGCTTACATATATTGCGTCCATAACAACTTGATGCTCATGCCCAATGACATAATCACTACCAGCGGCTTAATAATTTTAACACCTTTGGTGACCACTAAACGTGAGCCCAGTGTTGCGCCAATAGATTGCCCTACCAACATAATTAACCCTAAAACGATGACGACTTGGCCGCCAATTAAGAAGAAAATAAGTGAAGCAATATTGGTGGCAAAGTTTAATAGTTTGGCGTGAGCGGTTGCTTTAGCAAGTCCAAAACCGGCGAGTGATACAAAGGCTAAAGCAAAAAAACTGCCGGTACCTGGGCCAAAGAAACCATCATAAAAACCAACACCGAGTGCGGCGGTAAAAGCAAATAAAGTGGGCGTGAACACTTGCTGACGGTCATCTTCACTGATTTTTTTAGAAAATAAAAAGTAGCAGCCGATTGCTAAGATTAAAAATGGCAAGACTAACTCAAGGAGCTTTGCATCAATCATTTGCACAAGAATGGTACCAATGGCAGCCCCCACAAAAGCACATGCCAGCGACAACTTTATGCTGCGTAAATCAACCATGCCTTTACGGACAAAGTATAAACTGGCAAAAAAACTGCCACCACAGGCTTGTAATTTATTAGTACCTAACGCAGCTGCAGGAGGTAAGCCCGCCCACATTAAAGCGGGAATGGTAAGTAATCCGCCCCCACCTGCGATTGAATCAATAAATCCCGCAATTAAAGCAACAGCAAATAAAATAAGCGCAAGTTGGAGTGTGAGTTCAAACATTAAGATTCTCGATATTAGCGAGTCAAAAAGACAATGAGCGAGGCAGTATTAGACAATTTTTAACGTCAAAATACAAAGCGTTCCGGTAATTTATTCTCGTTGGCTTAACTCATTACATGATTGCGGTTTAGCACTGCATTGGTATAGTGACCAGCTTAGTGAATATTTGCCATAAGGTTTATTATGATTGTGATTACTGGCGCCAGCAGTGGCCTAGGTGCAGCCCTTACCCAACAATATGCAGCAGACGCATGCCAATTGCTCATTAGCGGTCGTAGCGAACAAAAGTTGGCTGCGGTTATGGCTAAGCTCAGCACGGCCGAACAAGCCAATATTTCGGTTCAAGCTGCTGATTTATGTGTTGCTGAAGAGGTTAGCCAATTGTTTTCTCAGTTATCTGCGCCGCCAACCACGGTGATTCATTGCGCGGGTAGTGGTTACTTTGGCCCGCTTGAGCAACAAAACCCGCAAGCAATTGAGCAACTCATTAGCAATAATCTAACCTCAAGTATTTTGGTTTTACGCGAACTGGTGAGCCGTTATCGTGATCATAAGGTTAATGTGGTTGTGGTCATGTCTACTGCAGCACAAGCGGGCAAAGCCAATGAGTCAACGTACTGCGCTGTAAAATGGGCTGTAAAAGGTTTAGTTGAATCATTGAGATTAGAGCTAAAAGGTAGCCCAATGAAGTTGATTGCGGTTTATCCTGGCGGCATGGCAACCGACTTTTGGTCGACTAGCGGCAAAGACATCGACACATCAAGTTTTATGACGGCCGATGAAGCAGCGATAATGCTGAAAAATGCTTTAGTCGCAACTCAGCACGGCTATGTATCTGATTTAACCATTAACCGTGGTTAACGACATTTATACCTAATCAACTTGGAGATTAGTGTTTCAGAGCATCTTCAGGTTATTTGGGTATCTATATTAACCTCATGCTGATATTGCACAATAATAGTTTGCGATATTGGCAGAAGTTACTTTTTAGGTAACTGTGGCTTTGTTGACCAGTACCAGCAATATATCCAACCTGCTGGCGCAAAAATAACATTGAGCAAAATGGCATAAAAACCAATCAAGGGTAAATTTGTCGTTTTACCTTTGGCAAATTTTAAGGTAAAAAACACCACTACTATTGTGAGTACAAAGATAATTTGGCCTATTTTTGTGGCATTAACATCCATAATATTCCCTTATTTGACTCGCTCATCATAGAGCGGCTTCTCTTTCAATAAGCTGATGATATGGTTAACATTCACTGATTAACAGGTTACTACAATGCAACAGAAAGTCATCTTAATATTGCCGTTGAGTATTATGTTGTGCTTATCAGCATGCGCGGAATTAAAACAAACGGGCAGAGAAATAGGTCACACAACAAAGAAAGTCACTACCGCCATTGGCCACGGCACACGCGACACGGTAAAAGCCATTGGCCGAGAAACCAAAGAAGTGGTTGAAGAAATCAAAGAATAGCGTGTTGAATTATTGCCAACCCTTACTTTTTTGGCAATAAAAAAGCCGAGAATGCTCAGCATTAACGGCTTAACTCACCATAAACTTAAACTGGTTTAGTGGTGGCAATGCTCACTACACTGGTGATCATCATCTTCGTCAGCAAACTCATCGTCGCCATGTTGATGTTGCATAACACCCCAACCGTCTGAAATACCATCAAACTCTTGTGCAAAGGTATTCAACTCAGTTTCTTTAGCAACAAGTGCATCATACTCTGGCACCATATGTAGGCAGACAATCACTTCCCACTTGGTACTTTCTTCGTCAAAGTTAAGTTCTAGCTCACCGTTCATGTCGGTTTGGCTTAATGCTTCGATAGCCGATTCAGCATCACGCTGATCGTCAAATACCAAGAAGAAGTCCACTTCAAGAGGCTGAGTTAAATCAATACCGGCGTCTGCCATCGCAGCCAGCATTTGGCCGTTATCATCATCTGGGAATTGCATAAATTTGTCCTTTATTGAGCCGCAACAATTTCAATGTTTGCACCGTTAAACGAAATAATATCGCCAACAACGCATTTTTTACGTTTACGCGTATCAACTTCACCGTTTACGGTCACCTGGCCTTCAGTAATAACGTGCTTTGCATCGCCGCCGCCATTCACTAAGCCTTGTACTTTTAATACTTTGTACAGTTCTACGAATTCATCACCTGGAAGTAATGCAAACGCTTGAGTTTGAGTCGTCACAATAATTGCCTTTTATTCAAAATATGCCGGCCATTATAGCCTAAGCTCGTTTAGCAAGCATCAAGCATTTTGAGCGGATTTGGATGACGATATACATAACCTAAATCACGACAAATTAACTGGCCATCTATCACTTTACTCGGTTGTGATTGATGATTAAATTCTGGCGCGGTTAGCCCAAGATGCTCAGCGGCTTTTACATAAAACTCACCACGAGTAGGATGAATTGGCGCCGCAAGATTATAAATCGGTAATGTATCCTGTTTTGATAAAATTAAGCTCACAGCAGCGATACAATCTTCAAGATGCACTAAATTAACCGCAACATTCGCACCACTGACATCAGATTTACCGGCAAAGAAACGTCCTGGGTGACGCTTAGGCCCAATCAGGCCAGAGAATCGAACAATACAACTGTTGGCCATGGAAGCAAACATTGTCTCTGCCTGTAATAAAGTCGCACTGGTGTCATTAAATGCGCAAGCATCGGCTTCAGTGGCTGTCTGGTCAAGCGATGGGTAAACTCCGGTAGTGCTAATAAAAATCACCTTTTGATACTGCCTCGTACCTATTAGCGATTTTAGCTCTGTTAAATAAGTAATGTAGTCTGATTCTCCACGGCGAAGCCCGGGAGGAATATTAATCACAATGGCGTCAGCATCAAATAATGACAAGGCTTTTACATCATGGGTGATATTGGCTAAATCGAGTTGGTAGGCTTCAATGCCAAATTGTGGCAACGAGACTAAATCATCAACATGACGTTTTGATGCTTTAACCTGAAACCCCTGCTGTATAAGGTGTTTTGCCAAAGGAAGTCCAAACCAGCCACATCCAATTAGGGTAATGGTATTCATTGTTTCTCGCGAGGTTTTAGTGATTAAAATGATTAAAATAAAAGCTAATTGAATTATTGGCTTGCAATGTTTTAACGGCGCCTTCCGATAATTCATCTAACTTAATGACTTCTTTAACCTGTACATCTTCGCTAATTAAAAATCGAAAACTGGGCTCGCCGCCACTGGTGTCACAAGACCATACATGCGGCTGTTTAACGTCAGCGGTGGTCATCATGACCTTGGCAATAGAATCATCCGTTAAACGCACAATGGTACCCGGTGGATAAATACCTAATATTTTAACCAATACAGAAATCAACTTATCACTGTGTTTACTGCTGTGATTTTTAAATAATATCCCCAGCGCGATTTGCGGAGTGTGGTATTTAGACAATAAGGTTTCATAATCATTGGCTAATGACACGACTTGAGTAGTGATTAGCAATTTGGCTTCGTTTAAGCCATCAGGAAAGCCGCTGCCATCAATAAACTCATGGTGGTGCAGCACAATATCGAGCATGGCATCAGGAAATAACCCGCTTCGCTTTAGCATATCAAAGCCAAAATTAGGGTGTTTTTTGAGAAAGTTAGCTTCGACATCCGTTAGCTCACCGCGCTTGCGTCTAATGTCTTCTGGCACTTTAAGCTTACCAATATCGTGAAATAAACTGCCTAATGCAATATCGCGCACTTCGGTTTTTGAGAGCTGCAGAGTATGGGCAATCATCATGGCAAGCACCGCCACAGAAATACCATGCTGTGTAACACTTTTATCGGCATCGCCACTGCCTACCAGAGTTAAGTGCGGGGTTTCACTCTCGTATAAATGCCCAACTAAGTCTTCAACTAAGGTGGCGGCTTCACGATAAGTGCCTTCAGGATCGCTCACCACTTTTCCAAACACTGTGCGACTGTCATTAACCGATTTAACAAAACGTTGTTGGCTTAGCCGCATACTTTTTTTAGCCAGTGGACGGTAATCCACTTCTTGAACGAGTTCTTCTTGCGGTTGTTCTATTTCGATAGGGGCTTCGATAACAGGTAATAAGTCATGGCCATCAATGACATAAACAAAATCTACATCAAGACCTTTTATCATCTCGATTTGCACTTGCTGTTCTAATTTTACTTTACTGCGGAAAAAAGGATGGCTGGTCCACGACAAAGGCAGCTTCACGGTTAAGCCAATAACCATTTGAGAAACAGGTATTTGTGTTAATTCTGCTTTAGCCAAAGTCGTGATCCTTTCACATTCGCCTATTCGGGCTTGAGTGATAATGTCATTATTACGCTAACATTGTCGTTTGATATCTCGTTATGTATTTCATTATTAAGCCGTTACAGCATTACTTCAGTCAATGTAACACGATCAATTACAGCGGTTTGTTTGCCTGAGTGTCTGTTTTCGATGCATTAGCCATATCACTATCTTCTAAGGTCCAATCTGCAAAGTAATAATGCAACCGCTTTGATTTTAGTACATAAATCACCGACCAAAATAAAAAAAGTGCATCAAGCGAGTAACCCACTTTAAATAAGTAATCGTCATGGACGATTCGTTGCAATAAAAACACCGCATCGAGAATGAGTAAAGCCCATAATAACCAAATACTTCGACTAAATAAGGGTCTTAACAGCAACCAACTACGCTTACGCTCAGCGATGACTAATCCATAGAGTAATACTGCACCGACACCGGCAATCAATGCCAAAATAAAATCGCTTTTTTCTGGGTAAAACAAGCGCACCAGGGCCGAACGGTCATTAAATTGAGTCAGTGACGCAACAAAGATACACCAACCTCGTGCTAAAAAGACCAAAATTAAATACAAAAATAATGGCGGCTTAATATGGCCGCGCTCATCGAGCCAGGTTATATGACTAAAATTCACAGTAGACTCTTATCGGCGGCCAAAGACATTAATACAGTGATCATTGTGCATCAACGAATTGCTGCGTTGAGCAAGTCTAATAAACCTTGCTCATCAATCACTTTAACACCTAGTTCCTGCGCTTTCGCCAATTTTGAACCTGCCGCCTCTCCTGCCACTACGCAATCGGTATTTTTAGACACACTGCCGGCCACTTTCGCTCCCAAAGCTTGTAGTTGTGCTTTAGCATCATTGCGGTTAAGTTGCGTTAGCGTGCCTGTTAATACCCACGTTTGACCTTTAAGGCTTAATTGCGACTCGTCAGCTTGTTTTATTGCTGGCCAGGTAATACCTGCGCCGAGCAGTTGTTCTATGACTTCAATGTTATGCGGTTGCGCAAAAAATTGGTTGATGTGTTTTGCCACGATAGCGCCAACATCGCTCACTTCTAGTAGCTGCTCGACACTCGCGCTGCGTATGCGTTCAAAGTCAGCAAAATGTTGCGCTAAGTTTGCCGCGGTGGCCTCACCAACCTCACGAATACCCAAACTGTATAAAAATCTCGCCAGTGTGGTGGTTTTGGCTTCTTTAATGGCGGCAACAATGTTAGTGGCCGATTTCATGGCCATGCGATCAAGCATGGTGATGGCCGATGCGGTGAGCGAAAATAAATCTGCAGGGGTTTTGACAAGTTCTTTATCAATCAGTTGCTCAACAATCTTATCGCCCATGCCATCAATATTAAGCGCTTTACGCGATGCAAAATGTTTGATGGCTTCTTTGCGCTGCGCTTCACAGAATAAACCGCCACTGCAACGCGCAACCGCTTCACCTTCTAAACGTTCAACCACACTCTGGCACACTGGGCAATGCAGCGGAAACACAATCTCTTTGGCATCATCGGGTCGCTGTTCTGCAACAATGGCGACAATTTGTGGGATAACATCACCCGCGCGGCGAATAATGACAGTGTCGCCAATTTTGACCCCAAGACGGGCAATTTCATCTGCGTTGTGTAATGTTGCATTTGACACGGTTACGCCACCGACAAACACCGGTTTTAACCGTGCAACCGGTGTCACAGCGCCTGTTCGACCTACTTGAAAATCAACTGATTCAAGCAAGGTCATTTCTTCTTGTGCAGGGAATTTATAGGCAATTGCCCAACGCGGTGCTTTAGCAACAAACCCTAATGACTGTTGCTTTGTGATGTCATTAACCTTAATGACGACGCCGTCGATTTCATAACCAAGCTGACTACGACGAGTCATAATATCCTGATAATAGACAAAGACTTTTTCAACACTGTCACAAACTTTCACTTCTGAGCTCATCGGTAAGCCCCACTGTTTAAGCTGGGTTAACTGGCCAAAGTGAGTCATTTGCATTTTCTGCGATTCACCTTCAACAACGCCCAGAGCATAAGCATAAAACCCTAGTGCTCGAGACGCGGTGATTTTACTGTCTAATTGGCGCAAACTGCCCGCAGCAGCATTGCGTGGATTAACAAACACTTTATCAC
The DNA here is from genome assembly GCF_009828585.1 of Shewanella litoralis. Lineage (GTDB taxonomy): Bacteria > Pseudomonadota > Gammaproteobacteria > Enterobacterales > Shewanellaceae > Shewanella > Shewanella litoralis. Next base: position 83,568 of record NZ_WSRZ01000015.1, read on the forward strand.
CTTTGCTCATTTGGCGTTGATTGAGCGCCTCAAATGCAGCTTTTGGCATAAACACTTCGCCGCGCACTTCGACTAATTCAGGAAAGCCTTCGCCACGTAGTTTTAATGGGATAGAACGAATAGTACGCACGTTTTCGGTAATATCTTCACCAATTAAACCATCGCCTCGAGTAGCGGCACGTTCAAGCATACCGTTTCGATAGGTAATCGATACCGCTAAGCCATCTAGTTTAGGTTCGCAAACATAGTCAACCTGGTCGACTTTATCGGTAATACGTTTATTAAAAGCGTCGAAATCGCTTTGTTCAAAGGCATTATCTAAACTTAGCATGGGTTTTAAATGGGTGATTTGCGCAAATTTTTGCAGTGCTACACCGCCCACTCGTTGGCTAGGCGAGTCTGGCAAGGTTAATTGCGGATATTCACGTTCAAGCGTGATCAAACGTTGCATTAATCTGTCGTATTCAGCGTCGGGGATCGAGGGAGCATCATCAACGTAATAGCGAATATTGTGCTGATTGATGGTCTGAGTCAGTTGATCCATTTCGGTTTGAATTGCGTGCATTTGGGTATCCGTCATACAAGGGTTAACTTAAATTTTCATCAAATAACATAGACCGCTATTGCCGATGGGAATAAAACAATTAAGGCCGCTGCTGCGGCCTTAAAGCGGTAATGTTCAATACTATATTGAGTGTCTTCTTACGCAGCGTGAACACGTCTTATATAGTCTTTTTTAATCGCATCAGACCAGGGCTGACGTTGGCCATCAAGTAATTCTGCATCGAGATCAGCAGCTATTTGGTAAGCCGAGTTAAGCATAATGGTGAAGTTCATTAATGGGTCGCCAAAAGCGGGTAATGTCATAAATAACACCACTCCCTGGGTGACAAATTGCTCCATGTTGTCAGGGTCAAATACACCGGGCTTTAACATGTTGGCTAATGAAAATAACACCTTACCGGTACCTGCATTGTCGATATGACGATGGAAGATATCCATGTCGCCAAACTTAAAGTTAAGTGACAACAGACTAGGCAATAGTTCTGCACCGTGTATTTGCTCACCCGGCTTTGCCACAATGTGCAGCACTAATACATCGGTAGGTTCAATCGGCTCATCTGCTGCAACCGCTTTAGGCTGAGCTTTTATCTGTTCAGGCTGTGGCTCAACGCGAGGAGCTGGCGCTGCTTGCTGTACCTCAGGTTGAATAGACGGCTTAGTGGGCTCAGCTTGAATCGGAGCAGTTTTCAGCGGCTCAGTTTTTGTTGGTAATGGTTTACCCGTATAGCTTTCTAATTTTGCTGTACTGGTTGAGGTATTAAAAATCTTTTTCGGTAAGCTCATGGCTGAACTTACACTTTGTGCCAAGCTATGAGATGCTGGTGTTGGCGTATCATTTTCAACATTCAACGTTGGCTGAACGGGTTGTTTTACTACAGGCTCTGGTTGGCGTAACGCATCCTGTAATGGAGTGTTACTTTGAGTCATTTGTGATGAATTAAGCGGTTTTTGGCTCAAGTTAGTTTTAAGGATAGGCTTATTGACTATCTCTTCTACTTCATCAGCTTTGCGCACCCGCACTTTACCAATACCATCGGCATCGAAACCATCAGTGTCACGACGTTGAGCTTGGTTTTTGTAAAATCCGGCCATCGGACTTTGCTTCATTGATTTAGGTTGTTGTTTTCTAATTGACCAAAAACCGTGCGCTAACACCGCAATAATTGCGATTGCGCCTAATATAAAAAACACCAATTGCAGATCTTTCATTAGTATCCCTGTCTTTCAAATTTATACCGCGTCGGCTAAGGCAACTGCGGCTTCAATGTCCACTGCGACTATCCTTGAAACGCCTGGTTCATGCATAGTAACGCCAATGAGTTGATCAGCCATTTCCATCGTTATTTTATTGTGACTGATATAGATAAACTGCACACTTTGTGACATTTCTTGCAATAAGCGGCAAAAACGCTCGACGTTTGCGTCATCCAAAGGTGCATCAACTTCATCTAACATACAAAAAGGTGCTGGGTTTAGCCTAAAGATAGCAAAGACTAATGATAAAGCGGTTAAGGCTTTTTCTCCACCACTAAGTAAATGTATGGTGCTATTCTTCTTACCCGGTGGCTGGGCCATGATAGTGACTCCTGTTTCGAGTAAGTCATCATCAGTGAGCGCCAAATACGCTTTACCACCGCCAAACACTTTAGGGAACAATTGCCCTAAATCGTGATTGACCGCTTCAAATGTCGCCTTAAAGCGGGTTTTGGTTTCTTTGTCGATTTTTCTGATTGCATCTTCCAACGTAGACAATCCTTTATTTAGATCATCATCTTGACTGTCTAAATAAGCTTTGCGTTCACGCTGGGTTTCAAATTCTTCAATTGCCGCCAGGTTAATTGCCCCTAGGCGAATAATCTTTTGTTTTACTTTCTCTAGTTGCTCAGACCACACATTGGCAGAAGCTTGCAGGGGCATATCGGCAATCACTTGTTGCAACACAATTTGCTGCTCTTGCAGTAATTGTAGCTGCGCATTGGCCTGCCCTTTTAACCCCTCACGACGTAACTTTAACGCGCTTATCTTTTGAGTCAAGTCCTGTAACACTACAAGCTGTTGTTTTTGCATCAATACTGAGCTATCTAGACTAGTTTGCAGCTCGGCTTGTTGGGCACGATTTTGTTGCAGTTGTTGCTGCAGGGCTTGCTGTTGCTCAAGCGCGTCAGTAAGTTGGGCAGATAATTGTGCTAATTGATGCTCACCACGCTGATGTTGATTGTCTTGCAACATTTGTTGTAATTGAGCGTACTGATTTGATAATTCAGTCTGTTTTTCAGTTTGTTGTTGTAATTGTTGCAAGCTAAGCGCTTGTTGAGTGGCATGTTGTTGGCGCAGAGATTGTTGCTGCGTAAGCTTATTAAGGGCTTCAGCACGCTTGCTTTTGGTTTCTCTGAGCTTTGCCTGGTTACTTTGCCATGCATGCTGCGCGACTTCATGTTGATTAATGGCAGTCGACAAGTCCTCTTCTTGAGCGAAAACTTGCGCTTCGTATGCTTCTGCCTGCATTTGTTTGTCACGATAAGCTTGTTCAAGTTTAACCAGCGAATCATGACACTGTTGCAGCTTTTGTTGTTTATCGGATTGTTGTTGCTGCAAACTTGCCACGGTCGATTGCAACTTAGTTTGGCTAATTTGCAGTTGATGAGTGCGCTGTTGCACCTGGCTAAATTGTATTTGCTGCTCAGCGGCTTGCTGGGTGTATTCCGTTAGCGTTTGTTGTGCAATATCCCATTGTGTTTCCAGCGCGAGTATTTGCTCAATCAAAACTGCACGCTCCTGACTAAGCACGATAGCAGACTGCCCAGCCTGGGTATGATTTAATACAAAACCGTGGCCCACTAGGTAGCCTTCTTGAGTGGCAATGTATTGATCATGATTAATGGTCGGTAACAGACGCGTCGCTTCATCAAGATTTTGCGCCCAAATGACCGACGAAAGCCATGGCGCTAAATTGACCTCAGTGGAGAATGCACTATTGCTCATGGTGGTTTGCTGGGCAAAGCCAATCAATGACTGACTAGGCGCTTCGCCGGCGGTTACCACCGGAAGTTGGCTGAGACCTTGTAAAACCATATCAACGGCTTTTTCCCAACCCGCTCTGACTTCTATCACTTGCCATAATTGCTGGCCTGTCGATTGTGTATGCCCTGCAAGTAACTCATCGATAAGTTGCAAACGGGCATGACGATGAGTCATGGTTTGCTTAAGCGTTTGGTATGTTTCTCGCTGCTGCTCTAGCGCATGTTGAGCGTTGCTAAGCTGCTGCTCACTTTGCTGTAACTGTGAAAGTGTGTCAGCCAACTGCGAATCAACACGATCTAGTTGTGTTTGGGTATCGTTTAGCTGCGCTTGATTATCTTGTTGCTCCAACGCAGCTAACTCTTGAGTTAATTGCAATTTTTGGCGCTCGTCTTGCTGCACGCTTTGTTGGTGATGATTTAAGCTTGATTGTGACAACGCCAATTGCATTTTAGTCGTCGCCAGCGTTTCAGCGTATTGAGTCAGCTGCAATTGTTGATCATCGCAAGCCTCTTCAACCACAGACAATTGTTCATCAATCAACGCAAGTGCGTCTTGGGCTTGTTCGCATTGCGGAGTTAAAGCATCAGCCTGTGCCACTAACGCCTGATAGCTGTCGCTCAAACTTGCAATAGCTAACTCACCTGCGTCTAATTGATGTTGTAACGCGCTGATTTGCTGTTGCAGCTGTGAGTCTTGTTGTTGCTGATGTTTAAGTTGTTGCTCGAGCTTAGTAATGTTATTGCCGGTTAAATAGTAATGTTCAACTAATTTATGCTCAGCATCGCTTAACTCAGCCAATTGCTGTTTCAGCTGCGTAACACTGGTGTCACCTTGTTGGGCAGTGCTTTGCAGTTGCTCTGATTGAACTTCTAATCCGCTTAATTCAGCTTCAAGTTTATCGGTTTGAGCGAGTTGCTCTTGATAACGAATAACCAGTAATTGGCTGTGCAGTTGACGTTCGCTATTTTTAAGCTCGCGGTATTGTAATGCGGCTTTGGCTTGTTGTGATAACTTGTCCAGTTGCGCGCCAAGTTCAACTCTAATGTCGTTTAAACGGGTTAGGTTTTCACGCGTATGGCGAATGCGATTTTCGGTTTCGCGGCGGCGTTCTTTATAACGAGAAATACCCGCAGCCTCTTCGATAAATATCCGCAGCTCTTGCGGCTTAGATTCGATTAAACGAGAAATGGTGCCCTGTTCAATAATCGCATAGCTTCGCGGTCCAAGGCCGGTGCCCATGAATAAATCGGTGATGTCTTTGCGCCGACACTTTTGACCGTTTAAAAAGTACGTTGATTCGCTGTCGCGGTTAACCTGGCGTTTCACTGAGATTTCTTGATAACTCGCATATTGCCCAGCTAAACGCCCTTGAGTGTTTTCAAAGACTAATTCAACTCCGGCTACAGAAATCGGTTTGCGTGAAGATGAGCCGTTAAAAATAACATCTGTCATCGAATCGCCACGAAGATTTTTAGCGCTACTTTCGCCCAGCACCCAGCGCACAGCATCAATCACGTTGGATTTGCCGCAGCCATTTGGGCCAATAATTGCTGATAACGCGTTATCAAATGGGATTTTAGTTGGGTCTACAAACGACTTAAATCCAGCAAGTTTTATTTGTTTTAATCTCATGTTGCCAGTTCAGGTACGCATTAAAAGGAAAAAGCAGCTCACTTTAGCAATTGAGGTGCATTTTGTAACGATTTTTATCCTTTTGAAACAGTTTATCGCTTGTTTTATTGTCTTTGGCTGGTCAAACTCAACGTTATGAGTCACAAAATAGGCGAGTTAAATGGTAAACAATACTCAGACCGTTAAAAAGAGCGGTGTAAATTATTTTATGCAAGGCTTTCAATTAATTAAACAGCCAGGGTTACGCTCATTTGTATTTATCCCGCTGATGATCAATTTAGTGCTGTTTGCAGGGGCGATGTATTTTGCGGTTGGTCAGTTGACCCTGCTTTTTGACTGGATGAACGGCCAACTGCCCGACTATTTAAGTTGGTTGCATTTCTTTTTATGGCCACTGGCTGTTCTGACCATGTTAGTGGTGATGTCGTTTATTTTCAGCTCGGTAATGAACTGGCTAGCCGCCCCTTTTAATGGCTTGCTCGCTGAAAAAGTGGAACAACATCTTACCGGCAAAAACCTAAACACTGGCACATCTATCGACATGGTTAAAGATTTGCCGCGAGTGCTCGGACGTGAGTGGACTAAGCTTAAATACTATTTACCAAGAGCACTGCTATTTTTGGTGTTATTTTGGGTCCCCGTCGTCGGCCAAACTGCAGCGCCAGTATTGTGGTTTTTATTTACCGCATGGATGATGGCAATTCAATATTGTGATTACCCATTTGATAACCATAAAGTCAGCTTTGATGACATGAAGTTTGCTCTTAAAAACACCAAGGGTTCGAGCTACAGTTTTGGCGCCTCGGTCACCTTGTTTTCAATGATCCCCATTGTGAACTTTATTGTGATGCCGGTGGCCATTTGCGGTGCAACCTCAATGTGGGTCGACAAATACCGCGAAGTTTACAAAAACCCAATGGTTGCACCAGACTAGCTTTTTAAACGCTTCATTTTCGTTAGTATGATGCAATGCTCTACACTAGCCCGTTCTGTTGAATGGGCTTTTTTATGCCTGCTCAACATTCTGTAACAATTCATTGATATTTTAGTCACAAGTCAGACCTGCCATAAGCACACTTTTTTGCGACAATAGTTAAAATAACAATAAAGAGAAACACTGGTTGTGATTAATTTTTTTCGTGCTGTATTCATTACAAGTATTGTGTCTGCTGTGGTGTCGCAAAACTGTTTTGCAGGTTCTAGCCAACAATTTCATTTAGATATTCCGACTATCAATCAAGAAGTTGAAATCGATGGCGACTTCAACGAGCCTGTTTGGCAGCAAGCTGCGCAGGTAATGTTAAAATACGAAACCTCTCCTGGTGAAAACATTGCCGCCCCAGTCAATACCTACGCCAAAGTCTTTGCCTCTAAAAGCAGTTTATATTTTGCGTTTATCGCTCACGATCCATCGCCAGAGAATATCAGGGTCAACCTAAGAGATCGTGATAAGTCCTGGGGTGACGATATGGTCGGTATCAAGCTCGACACGTTTAATAATGCTCGCCTAGCCTATCAATTTTTTATTAATGCCTATGGGGTGCAAAGTGATTCAATCGAAAACGAACTCACAGGCCAGGAAAGTGATGCCTGGGATGGTATTTGGTACAGTAAAGGTAAATTGACCGAGCAAGGCTATCAAGTTGAAATACAACTGCCACTGCGCTTATTTAACTTTGATGACAGCCACCCTTTACAAACATGGGGACTAGAATTAATCCGTTTTTATCCTCGTAATGAAACCCATCGATTATCGACTCATCAAATTGACCGTAATGTAGCATGCCAGCTTTGCCAATTAGGTACCGTCTCTGGCCTTGCAGGGGCGACACAAGGTAAAGACCTCCAAATAACGCCATCTTTTGTGGCAGATCAGAGTGAGCAGCGAGAGCTTGCGCAAACGGGCCCATGGCAAGATAATACCAACGTAGAAGCGGGTGTTGACCTACGTTGGGGGATCACCCCTACGACGTTACTTAATGCCACCATTAACCCCGATTTCTCGCAAGTTGAAGCCGACGCAGGGCAATTAGATGTTAACAATACCTTTGCGCTATTTTTCCCAGAGAAACGCGCATTCTTTTTAGACAATAAAGACTATTTTGATACCCAGTTAGATTTACTGCATACCCGTAATATTGGCTCGCCTGACTATGGGGTAAAACTTACTAGTAAAACTGACGATCATACCTTTGCCATGTTGGCGGCCAATGACATTCAAAGCCAATTTTTGGTGCCAGGTAATTTAAGCTCCGACATTGCGGTCATTAATGAGCAAAGCCATAACGTTGCAACCCGCTACCGATTTGACCCAAGTAAGCAATTTTCGGTTGGTGGTTTAGTCACCTTAAAGCAAGCGGATGATTACCATAACTATTTAGCTAGCGTTGATGTTAAATACCAACCCACAAAACAAGACACATTTACCGCGCAATATGCCCATTCGCAAACACAATACCCTGATGATTTTTTCAATCAGTTTTGCGGCAGAGACGATTGCAACTACACTTTTGATGATTGTGAAATCGGTGATTGTGCCATTAACGAGCGGGTATTGCGCACCGATAAAGACGGTGAGTTTGATGATGCTATGTACAACATCGCCTACCAACACGAACGTCGAAACTGGTATGTATCGACTAATTACGAATCGATTGGCAGCGATTTTAGAGCCGATTTAGGCTTTATTGATAAAGTTGATTTAACTAAGTATGTGTTTGGTGGTGGGTATATTTGGTATCCGGATAACCACTTTTTTAGCCGGATCGAATTAGGCGGTGATTGGGATATTACTCATAGCCAGAATGACGAGCGACTTGAACAAGAAACCGAAATGTTTATTGAGTTTGAAGGTGGTTTACAAAGTTATATTGCCACAGGGATGATTCAGCGCGAACGAGTGGGCAGACGTCATAATCCGAGCATCATAGATATTGACGGTAACACCACCTTGTTTGAAGAAACCTTAGGCTGGTTATACACCAATTTCACTCCAGTAGGCTCACTCAAGCTCGAACTGGATATGTACTTGGGTGATGATATCGATTTTGCCAATAACCGCCCTGCTACGGTACACATGTATAATCCGGGTATTGAATGGAAGATAACTGAATCGTTAGTACTCGATTTTTCACACCGATACCAAACCTTAGATGTTGACGATGGCCGTTTATTTACCGCCAACCTCAGTGACGTACGCTTAAACTGGCAATTAACCCTCAATAGCTTTATTCGTTTAAGCAGTGTGTATACTCGCATTGAACGCGACCCTAATTTATATCTGTACCAAAATCCGGATAAGCGTTATCAAGACTTAGGCAATGAATTGCTATACGGTTATAAGTTAAATCCGCAGAGTGTGTTTTATGTGGGATATTCAGACGCATTTGTGGCAAACGATGACATAGATTCGTTAACGCAACAAGAGAAAACCTACTTCATGAAGATGAGTTACGCCTGGTTGTTATAATGCCATTGCGCGTTAATAACCGATGCTCAGCGAGAGTTTACAAAGGGCTTAAAGGCGCATAACTGATGAATATAAAACTGATCTGCCAATAAATTAGCCACAAAAAAACGCCGTTGATTGATAACATCAACGGCGTTTTTTATGTGCGCTATTACTTATTACTGACTCATCACCTGGTTACGCCCAGCGGCCTTAGCCTGGTAAAGTAATTCGTCTGCACGGTGTAATGCATGATCGAGCGATTCATTGGCTTTGGTCGCCACACCACAGCTAAACGACACCGGTAAATCACCCGCGGTGGTGCTGATTGGATTGGCTTGACATTGCTCACGAAACTTATTCATTAAGGTGCTGGTTTTCGTGCTGTCTAATCCTTTAAAAGCCACAACAAACTCTTCGCCGCCAAAGCGTGCCACTGTAAAATTAGCACCAAATGCATGTTCGAGCCGCTGAGCAAACTCAACTAACACTTGATCTCCTACATCATGGCCATGGGTATCATTAATTTTTTTGAAAAAATCCAAATCAATTAATGCCACTGACAAGGTGCCCACCTCACTCTCTTTACCGTTATGCTCAGTAAAAAAATAGCGCCGTGTGTAAGCTTTCGTTAAATAGTCTCGGTTAGCTTTAGTCCATAAATTACGCATCATATCGAGCGAGTCTAATGTGTTAAGCACCCGGCAATGAAACTCTTCGTGCACAAACGGTTTTTGCAAAAAGTCATTTGCACCATTTTTAATAAATTTAGCCGACAAGCTTTCATCATTATCATTAGATAAACCAATAATGGCGATATCTTCGCGGTTGTATTTTTCACGTACGCGTAATATGAGCTCAACACCGTCAATTTTTGGCATATTGTAATCGGTGATCAGCAGTTGAATATCAGGCTCACGCTCTAGCACCGCTAATGCTTCTTCACCGTCATTGGCTTCAAGTACCTGAAACAAATGATGCTCTAATAACATGCGTACAAACTTACGACTCACAACAGAATCGTCGGCAACCAATACTTTCACCTGTTGATTGCGATACAGTCTATCAATCAGCTTAACCACATATTGATAGCTGTACCGATTGTCTTTCGGGATGTAATCAACAATACCCAGCTTAAGAATGTCGCGACGTTGATGCGCATCTAAGTTACTGGTTAGCACAATGCAAGGCGTTTTATAAGACGATAACACCAGACGGACAATGTCACCATTGGACGCATCAGGTAAATTTAAATCGGCCACCACCACAAAGTATTTGTGTTGCTCCAACAACGCCAAAGCACTGGACATATCAGGCGCAACGTCTACAGAGTAGCCGAGCTCTTGCATAATCAAATGTGTTAAGATTTTAGATACGGTTGTACTGTCTTCAACAATCAATATACGCAATATATTCACCTTAATTATTATCGGTGCACTAATAAATTAGCACTTTTCGAGCACAATACTGCCTATCGAATAACCGGCACCGAATGAACACAGTAAACCTAAATCTCCGGTTTTGAAGTCTTGGTTGAATTTATGAAAAGCAATCACTGACCCTGCAGATGCCGTATTAGCATATTCATCAAGTACGATAGGTGCTTGTGATGGTTCAACATTATCACCAAGAAGCTTCTTCACTACAAATAAATTCATGTTTATGTTGGCTTGATGCAGCCATAAACGCTTAAACTCTTCTGGCTTGATTTGTTCATCAGAAAATTGCGAATCCAGGTGCTGATAAATCATCGGCAGCAACTCTTTAAACACTTTGCGCCCTTGTTGGTGAAATAGTTTATCTGCGCTGTTGGCCTGCGCAGGATCGCAGCGGTTAACAAAACCAAAGTTGCTGCGAATATTGCTTGAGTAATCAGTGACACACCGCGTCGATAACACACTAAAGGCATGCTCTGAGGTTGAAAGCTCAGCACACTCAACCACCACGGCCGTCGCCACATCACCAAAGATAAAATGACTGTCGCGATCGCGGAAATTAATTTGTGGTGAAGTCAGCTCTGGGTTTATCACTAACACACGATTAGCTGTACCGCCACGGATGGCATTGACCGCATTTACAATCGCAAACGTCGCAGACGAACACGCCACTAACATGTCATAGGCAAAGCCTTTGGTGCCCATGGCTTGTTGTATTTCAATGGCAATGGCCGGGTAAGCCCTTTGGGTATAAGCACAGGCGACAATGACTAAATCAATATCTTCTGCGGTTAAATTTGCTTGCGCTAACGCTTGCGTTGCCGCTGCAATGCCCATTTCTGCTTGCATTGATAACGCATCAGAAGGCTTGTCGGCAATTAATGGCATCATGATATCGGTGTCTAAAATGCCGTCTTTGACCATCACATAACGACTTTTAATGCCTGAGGCTTTTTCAATAAACTCACTCGATGAGTAAGCCAATGCCACTGTGGTGCCAGCTTCAATGTCTGCTGCATGTTGTTGGTTAAATTGGTCAACGTAACTGTTATAACAGGTCACCAATTCATCATTAGATACACTATAAGGAGGGGTGTATAAACCACTACCAGAAATCACAACTTTATTCATTTTGCTCTACCATTATGAGTGAGTAAGTGAGTTAATGCTCATCAGCAACCAGACATTCCCATGATGCGAGTGAAGTATGATGATGCTATCGCAATAACCATTCTCGTCATCTGCCTCGTTACATTTCAACTGAGCTGAATTAACTTATTGCAGCTATTCTAGTATTTTATATTTTGTTTTCGTCATACTAAATTAAATTTGCATAATGGTCAGACCATCAAGTGGTGTTTATTTACCCTAAAAGCCGAATAACTCACCAAAAACTGCCTTTTTAGTATAACAGCATTATCGCTAATAACTAAATGGAATAAAGAAGAACAAACTTTCACTTCTAAATCCTGACCAGCAGATTATGATTAGACGATGCAACCATAGGAGCAAATAATCCATGAGCAAAATTTTCGAAGATAATTCATACACTTTAGGTAATACCCCGTTAGTTCGTTTAAACCGTGTCAGCAATGGCAGAGTGTTAGCAAAAGTTGAAGCACGCAACCCAAGCTTCAGTGTTAAGTGCCGTATTGGCGCAAACATGATTTGGGATGCTGAAAAGAAAGGCCTGCTAACTAAAGATATCGAGTTAATTGAACCGACTTCGGGTAACACAGGTATTGCACTTGCTTATGTTGCTGCTGCACGTGGTTACAAGCTCACTTTAACCATGCCTAACACCATGAGTTTAGAGCGTCGTAAACTGCTTAAAGCGTTAGGTGCAAACCTAGTGCTAACAGAAGGCGCTAAAGGCATGAAAGGTGCTATTGATAAGGCTGAAGAAATTCGTCAGTCTGCACCAGAAAAGTATTTAGTGCTTGGACAATTTAGTAACCCAGCTAACCCTGAAATACACGAAAAAACCACTGGTCCAGAAATCTGGAACGATACCGATGGTGAAGTTGATGTGTTTGTTGCCGGTGTAGGTACAGGTGGCACGTTAACAGGTGTGAGCCGTTACTTAAAAGCGCAAGGTAAAACCATTACTTCTGTTGCTGTTGAGCCTGTTGACTCACCAGTTATTGCCCAAGCGTTAGCAGGACAACCGATTCAACCAGGTCCACATAAAATTCAAGGTATTGGTGCTGGCTTTATTCCCGGTAACTTAGATTTGTCGATTATCGACCGTGTTGAAGCGGTGAGTAACGAAGATTCAATTGAAATGGCACGCCGTTTAATGAAAGAAGAAGGTATCTTAGTGGGTATTTCTTCTGGGGCTGCTGTTGTTGCCGCTAACCGTATCGCTGCATTACCTGAATTTGCAGACAAAACGATTGTGGTTATTTTACCTTCTGCTGCAGAGCGTTATTTATCGTCTGTACTATTTGCTGGCGAATTTAGCGATAGCGAAAACGTCCAATAAATAACAATCGCCTGATGTAAGCCAAAATCAGGTTGACCACAAAACAAAATGCCAGCAACCTTGCTGGCATTTTTTATCCAAGGCATTACACCCATTCTGTTTATTACCACTCTATATATTGCCACTCAGTTTTAATTTTTTCTTACCGTAAAACGAGCTGGCCCGACAAACTAACTAGTCACTCATCCTGAATAAATATTCATATTAACATAATTGTAAATATACTTTACTGTCCGTTATGTTGATTGCCTTAAAATAATGAATCTCATTTAAATAAATAACAAATGATGATTTATATCAAAATAAACCACATCTTTACTTTTTTTCATCATAAAAAAGACCCTATAAAAACACAATAAAATAACATTGTATATTTAATACAATGCCAATAACTTGCTCACTTATCGTTATTTTAAACACTCAGTTAACAAATTCAGCTTTTGTAAATTTGACCACTGACAAATTTGCATTAAAGCCGTACAGTTGTGTTTGATTTGTTAATCCAAATAACAACTTACGTTAATACTTAATTAGTTACAAATAAAAAAAACCCCTGTTGTATTTTATGCACTTTCTGGTTATACACATGCTTGCGTAATGTTACGTCAATACGGCACGCTAAATATTGACGACATATACGCCATAATAAAAAACATTTCTGGGAGTGATAAATGCAAGTTAATTCAAAATTAGCCAATGCGGTGCGCATTGCGTTAATGAGTGGTGTAGCCTTATCGGCCATCACATCAATCAATGCTGTTGCTGAAGAAGCCGTTGAATCAAATGTTGAACGTATTTCAGTTACGGGCTCACGTATTATTCGTGAAGGTGCCATTGCACCTACCCCAGTGACTGTGATTAGCGGTGATGAATTATTGTCTACAGGTGTGACTAACATTGGTGAAGCGCTAAACCAATTACCCGCCTTAGGCAGTACTTTCTCGCTCGCTAACTCAGGTAACTCAATTGGTACTTCTGGCCTTAACTTACTTGATTTAAGAAGTATGGGTACAGCCAGAACCTTGGTATTAGTTAACGGCAAACGCCATGTATCAAGCTCTGCAGGTACATCGTCTGTTGATGTCAATACAATTCCAAGTGTGTGGATTGACAAAGTTGAAGTGATAACGGGTGGTGCGTCTGCTATTTACGGTGCTGATGCGGTAACCGGTGTTGTTAACTTTATCTTAAAGAAAAACGTGACCGGCTTAGATGTTTCAGCCACCAAAGGCTGGGCTGACGATAGCGACTTTAACAAAGACCGTTTCTCTATTTCTTACGGTAAAGATTTTGCCCAAGGTGACGGTAATATCGCTTTTGCAGTTGAATACAGCTCACAAGAGCAGCTTAATGCATTTGATAGAGAGCAAACCTCCACATCTTTTGCAAGCCTAGCTAACACAAACCGAACTGCTGATAATAACGACCCTGCCGATCCGGATAAAATATTAACCCCAAATGCAGGCCATTACAGTATTAGCAATGCGGGTACCATGTATTTAGACGGATGGAAAACCTTTAACGCAGACGGCTCACTAAAAGATGTTTATTTAGGTGAAAATGTTGATGGTATTCGTTGTGCTGATTGTGATTTCACCAACCTAAACCAGTTTGTGACTTTACAGCCAGAATTTGAACGCTATAACGTTAACTTCAAAACAAACTACCAATTGAACGATGACCACAATGTGTATTTTGAAGCTAAATACGCTAATAGTCAGTCTAAAGACGAAGGTCAACCAGCATTTTTCTTTGCTGACCCAACGAATACCGTTAGCATCGATAACGCGTTTATCAGCCCAGAACTTGCGTCACTAATGCAAGAAAATGATGTTGATAGCGTCAATATCCGCCGCTTTATGACCGATTTAGGTGTGCGTATTGAAGATGATACTCGCGAAACCCAACGATATGTATTGGGCCTTGAAGGTATTGTTTTTGAAGATTGGGATTACGACTTGTATGCCGTTTATGGCCAAACTGATCTTGAACGCATTAACAGTAATAACCTTGTTATCAGTAACTATGAAAATGCACTAGATTCAATTTTAGTGGATGGTGAAGCGGTTTGTCGTGACGAAGCAGCAAGAGCTGCGGGTTGTGTTGCGGTTGATATTTTTGGTTATGGCGCACCAAGCCAGGAAGCCATTGATTATATCAATACCACATCAACAGGTACCTCGGTTATTAAACAAACTGTGCTCGGCGGCACCATGACAAACTCAGGTTTGTTTGAACTGCCAGCGGGTTATGTTGGTTTCTCTACCGGTGTTGAATACCGTAAAGAAGAAAGTGAAATCTTTGAACCTAACAATGCTGAAGGCACGTTCTTCAACGTATTAGGCGAAGACAAAGGCGAATTTGACGTTAGCGAAATTTTTGCTGAAATGACACTACCGTTACTTGCCGATTTACCTATGGTTCGTCAGTTAGATCTTGATTTAGCAGTGCGTTTTGCCGACTACAGCACCATTGGTAATGCAACCACCTGGAAAACCGGTTTAAGCTGGGAAGTCGATGACGAAATTCGTGTTCGTACCACTTACTCAGAAGCGATTAGAGCCCCTAACATCAGTGAGCTTTATGGCGCTGCAAGTCAAACCTTCTTTAGCGTTAACGACCCATGCCGTACTTCTAACCTAAGCGATTTAAGTGACTCATCAATTCGCGAAGCTAACTGTTCAGCGTTAGGTGTTTCAAGCAGCTTTGACTCAGATTACGACGATAAAACCCTAGAAGGTTTAAGCGGCGGCAATGAAGAGTTAAAAGAAGAAGAATCAAAAAGTTACACTTTCGGTGTGGTGTATCAGCCAAGTTATATTGATGGCTTATCAATCACAACTGACTACTGGAACATTGAAATCGAGAACGCCATTAGCGCTGTAGGTGCTCAGGATATTCTTGACCGCTGTGTTGATTCAACAAATGGCGTCAATAACCAGTACTGTAGCTTAATTACTCGTGATTCAGCCACGGGCGAAGTCACTCAAATTAGACAGTTTGCATTAAACATTGCAGCGCTTGAAGCCGCTGGTATCGACTTTGATATCAGCTATACCTTCGAAGCATTTGAGGGCGATGTTCGTACCAACTTAATTGCCACTCATTTGTTAAAACGTGATGACTACTCTTTCCAGGATGAGCCAGACACATATGAAGAGTTAGCAGGTACTGCAGGCTATGCTGAATGGCAAGTTAACTGGAGTATTAGTTATGCTATCGATAACTGGGATTACTCATGGAGAACGCGTTACATTCAGGCGGTAGATTTATACACAAACTACACCCTGGACAACAACGCGAATCCAAGCAGCGCGATGGCATATGGTGATTACTACATCAGCGATGCTTCTGTGTCTTACAGCTTCGACTCTGGTATTTCATTAAAATTTGGTATTGATAACTTGTTTAACCGTGATTTACCTTATGGTACAACAGGTACAGAAGCTGCCAGTTCAGCGTATGACAACGTAGGTCGTTATTTCCACACAACGGCAACATACAAGTTCTAAATATGGATAGCTAATCCGTATCATTGATCGATATTCAAACGGCATCTTAGGATGCCGTTTTTTATATATCATTTTTGTTACGCTGTAACGTGTGTCCATATCCTGAGTGAACGTAAATTACTGCTAACCTCGCCACAAAATCAGCAATTGCGACTATACCTCATCGCAAAAATAGCCGAACATACTCACTTAAAAATAGATTTATCAATAGGTAACTTATGCACTATACACTGAAACAAATCGCTGTTTTTGATGCTGTCGCCAGTTTCGAAAGTGTCAGTGCTGCGGCCAAAAAATTATCAATGAGTCAATCTGCGGTCAGCATGTCATTAAGCCAACTTGAACATTTGTTAGGACGGCCGCTATTTATTCGCCAGGGAAATCGCTTAATCATGAGCCACTGGGGGCAATGGCTGCGTCCAAGAGCGCAAAAGTTATTGCAAGATGCGCAGCAAATTGCCTTAGGCCTGCATGACCAACATATTATTAGCGGCACAGTTAAACTGTGTTCAAGCCAGACTGCGGCAGAACACTTATTGCCTAAGCTTATCAGTAAAATTGATAATGACTTTCCTGAGTTAAGGATTGAAATAGCCGTTGAAAATAGTGATCACGTTGCCAAAGAAGTACTTGATTACCAATTTGATATCGGGGTTATTGAAGGGCGCATCGATGACAGTCGATTATACCAAGAGCCCTGGATTGACGATCACCTTGTGGTCGTTGCCTCACCGCATCATCCATTTGCTAAACACAAACAAACCAGCGTCTCGCAGCTAGAACAAGCTAAATGGGTACTAAGGGAGCCTGGAGCTGGTACGAGGCGTATTTTTGATGCCGCTATTCACGGATTAATTGTCCAATTAAATGTTTGGAAAGAATACGAACAAGTCGGCTTATTAAAAGCATTAGTTAAAAATGGCGTGTATTTAAGTTGCCTACCCTATTTAGATGTTGAAAAAGACGTCGCCAAAGGGGAGTTAGTGGTATTAAGTACGCCGGAACTAAACTTAAAGCGCCATTTATCATTTATTTGGCGTCAAGACACGGGTGATAACCCATTACGCAATTGCCTCATTGCCGAGGCCAAACGGATAACGCGATAACAGAATAAACCACAATGATTAGGGTCTGTTGATCTTTGCTGGTTGAATTTTGTTCGAGTTAAAAACGTTTTAATCGAGGCGAATGGATTGATGCCTAGTCATCTAAGCAAAATCCATTCAACAAAGAGTAAAACGTTTTTAGCCGAACCCTTCGGGCAGCGTTTGTTGGCCATTTTTACTGCGTTATCGACTTTTTATGTAGAATAACTACACCTCTAAGTCTTTGCCGCGCAGTTATAAATGTGAATAATGGCCAACAATTCGCTGCAAAAACAACCTTGAAAGATCAACAGACCCTAATTGCGAATGTCAGTTAACGCCGACTTATCGCTAAGTAAACTGACTCCCTCATCAATTATGAGCTAACCTCTCATCAGCTGCCTAATCTCATATTGCTAATCTCATCGCTATTTCACAAAACCTTTATCTCCTGCAACCCAATACTGACGGTATTTAAGCAATGCGCCTCAAACTGAACAATCTGAGTGACTCTGATTGGTCACATAATTAATGGAATTGGTAGAACAAAGCATCAGCGAAACTGATACTGAGCATCAAGCTGTACATTTTTTGACTTTTTAACGCGATTTAGGTGTCATTTATTGATCTAATTTTGCCATCAACTTGTTAACCAGCTCCCACTTCGAGTAAACAAAACATCAACTTTATTGATAGCAAGTGATGGTCTTGTGAGCCTATGCTAAAATCACTAGGTAAATTGGTCTTACCAAGATATGTAAGACCACAAAAGCATTAACTAAGCCGTAAATAAGGACATCACTGTCATGCTATTTAATAACAATGCATCACAGTCGAGTAAAGTGATTCGAGCTGATTTAGCTCACTGGCAAGCTGACCAAATGGGCACCCGCCATCACTTCAATGGAACACACTCAACTTCATCAATTGATGAAATAACCTGTTCTTTTCGGAGAATGAGAAATTATGTCAGATAAAGCCAGTCAATCAGTCACACCTGATACAGAAGCGAGTTACCGCGAACTTCATCGCCCAGCCAGTGAATTCGCCACTCGTGATGCCTATTTAGAAAACGAATTAAAAATAATGAAACCAAGGCGCTGGGGACTTAACCTGCCTGGGCGTGATTTTCGCTTTGAATGGGAAGACTTAGTCCCTGCCATCGCCGGCACCATTGGTATTACTGTAATGTACTCGGCAGTGATGGCGGCATGGGCTTCTGGCTTAAGCGAAAAGTGGGATCATGTCAGCCTAGGTGCCGAATTTGCTATTCAAATTGTGCGCGTAGAAATGCTCATTCCAGCCTTACTCTTTTGCATTATTAGTTCGGGGTTAATTAATCCACGCGCCAACCTTGGTGGTAACCACGGCCCCATGATCCCCCTCATTGGCACTATCGCCCTTGCGGGTGCGCATCCTCTAGCACTTGCCATATTAATCGGTATATTTGGGTTAATACTCAGTTACTTTAAAGGCGGCTCAAAACTGGTCAATCTCACCAGTAGCGGGGTTGCTGGCGGCTTATTAGTGTTCCTGGGCTTTATGGGCGCAAAAAGCCAAATTAGCTCATTGTTTGACTGGGCTGGCGGACTGCAAGCTAAGCACGCCTTAGATTACTCTTTAGGTTATGTCGCCTTTATTATTTTAGTGATTAACGTGGTGATTTACGCTGCGCTGGCTAAGTTTGGTAAACGCTGGTTGGCCATTCCGTTATGTTCAATTGCCGCCATTGCGTTGGCTTTTGGTTTAGGAGCAGGGCTTGACCTGCAGTTCACTACCGCCCCTGGCATTCCTAATCTAAACCCTGTGTATTGGTGGGGCTCTACCGAACACGGTTGGATGTTGGGTTTACCGAATATGGCGCACTTTATTGCCTCGTTACCGTTTGCTATTTTAGCGGTTGCCATGTGGTCACCCGACTTTTTAGGTCACCGTATTTTCCAGGAGCTGAACTACCCTAAAGGCGCTGAAAAAGTCTTAATGGATGTGGATGACACTATGACCACATGTTCAATCAGGCAGATGGTAGGTACTGCTGTGGGCGGGGGTAACATCACCTCATCTTGGGGAACGTATATGATCCCTGCGGCCATCGCTAAGCGCCCTATTCCTGCAGGTGCAATTTTGCTCGGTAGTTTATGTATTATTGTAGCTATTGTGGGTTACCCAATGGATATCACCGTATGGCGCCCTGTGATGTCTATCGCGTTACTAGTAGGAGTATTTTTACCATTACTTGAAGCTGGCTTGCAGATGGTAAAAGACACCACGAGCAGCCAATCTGCAGGCATTTGTATTTTTGCCGCCTTTGTTGCTAACCCCGTTTTAGCCTGGGCACTGACCATGCTATTAGATAACAACGGCTTAATTGGTGATAAAGAGCGTCCTAAAACATTGTCATTTGCTGACCGTATCGTGATCCCTGGACTTGCATTTGTGATTTGTTTAGCCGCAATGCTTGCTGTTGGCATGATTGAAGGCATCCCTGCGCTATTATAATTTTAACCAGCGCATACAACCATCAAAAAAGCGAAGCCGATCAGGTTTCGCTTTTTATTTGCCCAACTCGCACCCAATAATAAACGGGATTGTTACCCAGTTAACACTTTTACCAATCCATTAACGAATTCTACCGAAAATACTGACGTCTTGTGCTATTATTAACACATGGATAAATGGTCTTACCAATTTAAACCATTAGCCGGTTATTACATCTGAAGCGTCATTAATTGAGTTAGGCACACAGGTTGCCAAGAATGTCGCAGAAGCGGTAAACGACTCAGTCTAGCGAATGTTCCTAGACATTGAATGTACATACTCAACGGATAACAACGCCAGTTTCACTTGCAATCGTATCCGTAGTTAAACAACCAGAGGGTTAAGTAAATGACAGATAAAACCGAACTATTTGCCAACGCGTGGGAAGGTTTCGTAGCAGGCGATTGGAAAACTGAAGTTAACGTGCGTGACTTTATCCAGAAAAACTATACTCCTTATGAGGGTGACGAGTCATTCTTAGAAGGTGCAACTGATGCGACTTTATCTTTATGGGATAAAGTGATGGAAGGCATCAAGTTAGAAAACCAAACTCACGCCCCTGTCGATTTCGATACAGACATGGTGTCGACGATTACGTCGCACGATGCGGGTTACATCAACAAAGATCTTGAAACTATCGTCGGTTTACAAACAGAAGCGCCATTAAAACGCGCTATGTTACCTAACGGTGGTATTCGCATGGTTGAAGGTTCTTGCCAGGCTTATGGCCGTGAACTGAACGCTGACGTGCAATATACTTATTCAGAATTACGTAAAACCCACAACCAGGGTGTGTTTGATGTCTATACGCCTGAAATCATGGCATGCCGTAAATCAGGTATCTTAACCGGTTTACCTGACGCATACGGCCGTGGTCGCATTATTGGTGATTACCGTCGTATCGCGTTATACGGTATCGACTACCTAATGAAAGACAAATTCAACCAATTTGCGTCATTACAAGCGCAAATGGAAGCGGGTGAAGACTTACAAAGTGTTATCCAGCTTCGTGAAGAAATTTCAGAGCAACATCGTGCATTAGGTCAAATGAAAACCATGGCCGCTAAGTACGGTTGTGATATTTCTGTTCCTGCTAAAAATGCCAAAGAAGCCATTCAATGGACCTACTTTGGTTACCTTGCTGCCGTTAAAAGCCAAAACGGCGCAGCTATGTCATTAGGTCGCACATCGACGTTCCTTGATATCTTCATTGAACGTGACTTAAAAAGTGGTGTATTAACAGAACAACAAGCGCAAGAAATGGTTGACCATTTCGTGATGAAACTCCGTATGGTGCGTTTCTTACGTACTCCTGAATACGATGAATTGTTCTCAGGCGACCCTATTTGGGCAACCGAATCAATTGCAGGTATGGGCATTGATGGTCGTACATTAGTGACTAAATCTAGCTTCCGTTTCTTGCACACCTTATACAACATGGGTGCAAGTCCAGAGCCAAACATCACCGTATTGTGGTCAACTAAATTACCACAAGGTTTTAAAAGCTACTGTGCCAAAGTGTCTATTGACACCAGCTCTATTCAATATGAAAACGATGACCTAATGCGTCCTGACTTTGAGTCTGACGATTACGCTATCGCCTGTTGTGTGAGCCCTATGATTGTCGGTAAACACATGCAGTTCTTTGGTGCGCGTGCCAACCTAGCCAAAACCATGCTTTATGCCATCAACGGCGGCGTTGACGAAAAACTAAAACTGCAAATTGCACCAAAAGCAGATGCTATCACCTCTGACGTACTTGAGTTTGATGATGTCATGTCTCGCTTAGACGGCTTAATGGATTGGTTAGCCACTCACTATGTGACAGCGCTAAACGCCATTCACTTTATGCACGATAAATACTCTTATGAATCTGCATTAATGGCCCTGCATGACCGCGATGTTCGCCGTACTATGGCCTGTGGTATTGCCGGTTTATCAATTGCAGCAGACTCATTGTCTGCGATTAAATACGCCAAAGTTAAGCCAATTCGTGACGAAGACGGTATTGCCGTTGATTTTGATATCGAAGGTGACTATCCAAAATTTGGTAACAACGACCCACGAGTCGATGACATTGCTTGCGACCTAGTTGAGCGCTTTATGGCTAAAATTCGCGATAAGAAAATGTATCGCAATGCCATTCCAACACAGTCAATCTTAACCATTACCTCTAACGTGGTTTATGGCAAGAAAACCGGTAACACCCCAGATGGTCGCCGCGCTGGTGCACCATTTGCTCCAGGGGCTAACCCAATGCATGGCCGTGATGAAAATGGCGCGATAGCTTCATTAACATCGGTTGCTAAACTGCCATTTGCCCACGCTCAAGACGGTATCTCTTATACCTTCTCTATCGTGCCAAATGCACTAGGTAAAGACGACACGGGTCGCCGTACAAACTTAGCCTCATTAATGGATGGTTATTTTGTTAGCAAACCAAATCGTGAAGGTGGCCAACACTTAAATGTTAACGTGATGAACCGTGAAATGCTTGAAGATGCCATTGTGAACCCTGATAAATACCCACAATTGACCATCCGTGTGTCAGGCTACGCAGTGCGCTTTAATGCACTGACGCCTGAACAACAGCAAGACGTTATCACGCGTACTTTCACTAAAGGTCTGTAGTCTCTGCTAAAATTGGCTGTATCGAAGAATCAACACTCTCGATACAGCCTTTTTTTTATCGACATTTAAGGAACAACCATGACGTTAGGTCGCATACATTCAGTGGAGTCTTTCGGTACAGTTGATGGACCGGGTATCCGCTATATCGCGTTTATGCAAGGTTGCCTAATGCGCTGCCAGTATTGTCATAATCGTGATACATGGGATCTAGATGGCGGAAAACTCATCTCTGTTGATGACATTATGAGCCAGCTGGTTGATTACCAACCTTTCTTAGACGCCAGTGGCGGCGGTATTACAGCCAGTGGTGGTGAAGCCATACTCCAGGCGCAATTTGTCAGCGAGCTGTTTCAAGCCTGCAAAGCCCAGGGCATTCATACTTGTTTAGACACCAATGGGTTTGTGCGTAAATACGAACCTGTTATAGACGAATTGCTCGACAATACCGATTTAGTCCTGCTTGATATTAAACAAATGAATGATGCCAAGCACATCGATTTAACCAAAGTCAGTAATCATCGCACCTTACAATTTGCTCAATACCTTGCCAAACGCAACATTAAAACCTGGATACGCTATGTGGTAGTGGCTGGATTTACTGAAGATGTTGAGTCTGCGATCGAACTAGCCGAATTTATTAAGCCAATGCAAAACGTTGAGAAAGTAGAATTACTGCCTTATCACGCATTAGGTGAACACAAGTGGCAGTCATTTGGTGAAGATTACACGTTAGCCAATGTCAGTGCCCCAAGCGCACAAACAATGCAACAAATCCAGCAGGTATTTTTAGACCGAGGCATAAAAGCGACATATTAAGCAAGATTGTGGCCAACAGCACTAAATTAGCGACCACTTAAGTATAAGATGACTTATAATTCATCCCAATATTGTCGGTCTAGGCGTTCAAAGGCCAGTTTTAAAATGGTCGCCATGTCTAGGTAACAGGCCTTGGCACCAAGAGGTTGGCAAGCAATCCCCATCTCAGTCAATGTTGAACTGAGTTGATTGCCCCAATCAAATAAAGATAACGGTAATGGGTGGCGCGCTCGCCAACCAAGCCACAGCAAACCTTGTATAGGCAAGCTAATAAAAAACAATAATACAGTGATAGCTTGCGGTAAAAAGTGCCAGCCTAAAACATACAGCTGGCTAGCCGCAGCAATAATGCCAAGCACAGGCATGGCTATCATGGCTAGTTGGGTAGCTTTGACGACTCGATATTCAGGGAAATACAGCCCCAGTTGTCGCACCATAGGCCAGGTCTTCATATAACGACGACCGTCAGTCAATAACGTAAGCAAATTCATGTTCAATATGGGTACCTAAACGGCCTAGTACATGGGTTTAACAGTAACATAATACAGCGTATTGGCAAAAATACACTGTTGGATTGAACGCGCTTTGCAGCTGCAATCAATTCGGTAAGAACACTCAGAGTGATGTTTATGAATAGTCATAAACCTTAACCAAAATGGATTTTATTATTTCATTTAGTTTCATTGACTTAAAAGGCGTTAACATGTCAGACAAATTAGTACTCGTGCTCAACTGCGGTAGTTCATCATTAAAATTTGCCATCATTGATGCTCAATCAGGCGATGAACAAATTTCTGGTCTTGCTGAATGTTTTGGTTTAGAAGATTCACGCATTAAGTGGAAATTCAATGGCGGCAAAAACGAAGCCAAACTTGGTGCATTTACCGCTCACCGTGAAGCGGTTGAATTTATCGTCAATAAAATTTTAGCCGAACAGCCACAATTGGCCGCACAAATTAAAGCCATTGGCCACCGTATCGTTCACGGCGGCGAAAAGTTCACTCGTTCAGTCATCATTACCCCAGAAGTCATTCAAGGTATTGAAGATTGCGCTTCACTTGCTCCTTTGCACAACCCGGCTCACTTAATTGGTATTCGCGCCGCTATCGCCTCGTTTCCAACGCTTCCACAAGTTGCCGTTTTCGATACCGCATTTCACCAATCAATGCCAGAAAAAGCCTATGTGTATGCCCTTCCTTACAAATTGTATCGTGAGCATGGCATTCGCCGCTATGGCATGCATGGTACCAGCCACTTATTTGTGAGTCGCGAAGCAGCCAAAGTACTAGGTAAAGACATTAAAGATACCAATGTCATTTGTGCTCATTTGGGTAACGGCGCCTCAGTGACGGCCATCAAAGGCGGCAAAAGCGTTGACACATCGATGGGCTTAACCCCATTAGAAGGCCTAGTGATGGGCACACGTTGTGGTGACTTAGATCCGTCAATCATTTTCCACTTGGTGAAACAACTGGGCTACACCCTTGACGAAGTAAATAACTTACTTAACAAACAAAGTGGTTTATTAGGTATTTCAGAGCTCACCAATGATTGTCGAGGTATTGAAGAAGGTTACCAAGATGGGCATAAAGGCGCGACATTAGCATTAGAAATCTTCTGCTACCGCTTAGCCAAATACATTGCTTCATATACAGTTCCGTTAGGCCGTTTAGACGCCATCATCTTTACTGGCGGCATCGGTGAGAACTCAAACCTTATCCGCGAAAAAGTGCTAAATCTACTTGAAATCTTTAACTTTAGCGTAGACGACACACTAAACAAAGCCGCCCGTTTTGGTCAGCAAGGTGTGATTACCAAGACAGGTAGTACGATTGCAATGGTGATCCCAACCAATGAAGAATGGGTTATCGCTGAAGATGCAATCAAGTTAATTGCAGCTAAATAACCAAGATAGTATTTTTTTGATTAATACCTAGTTAAGAGGTTTTCATGTCTCGTAATATTATGCTTATTCCCATTGGTATTGGCGTTGGTTTAACCTCGCTAAGCTTAGGAATGGTTCGCGCCTTAGAACGCAAAGGCGTTAAAGTGCAATTCTTTAAGCCGATTGCGCAAATTCGCTCTGGCGATTCAGGCCCAGAACGCTCAACCACTATTTTGAGCACATCACCTACAGTCAACCCGCTAGAGCCATATAGCATGGACCACGCTGAAGCCCTGATCCGCTCTGAACAGCAAGATGTGCTAATGGAGCAAATTATTGCTCGCGCGGCTGAATGTGCTAGCAATACCGAAACCTTAATTATTGAAGGTTTAGTACCAACACGCAGCCACCCTTTTGCTGACGACATCAACTATGAAATCGCTAAAGCACTTGATGCTGACGTGATCTTTATTGCAACGCCAGGCGTTGATACGCCAAATGGGTTAATGAACCGCCTTGAAATTGCCTATAACTCCTGGGGTGGGCAAAAAAATAAACGTCTTATCGGAGCCATCATCAACAAAATTGGTGCGCCAGTGGATGATGAAGGCCGAACACGTCCTGATTTATCTGAAGTGTTTGACGATAAACAAGTTCATGCCACTGACAGCTCTGGTATGTTCCAATTACCGGGTAAAAGTCCGCTGCGTATTTTAGGCAGTGTGCCATACAATTTAGAGCTCATTTCACCTAGAGCCTCAGATTTAGCCAAGCATTTAAATGCCAAAATTATCAACGCAGGCGAAATGCACACACGTCGTATGCGACGAGTGACATTCTGTGCTCGTAGCATTCCAAATATGTTGATGCATTTTAAAGCCAACTCGTTACTGGTGACTTCTGGCGATCGTTCTGACGTGATTGTGTCTGCCTGTTTAGCCGCGATGAACGGCGTTAAAATTGGTGCCCTTTTACTTACCGGAGGATACCAGCCAGAGCCAGAAGTGATGAAGCTTTGTGAACAAGCCTTTGAAACCGGCTTACCTGTATTTTTGATTGACTCAAACACCTGGCAAACATCACTTAATATTCAGCGCTTTGACCATGAAGTGCCTGTTGATGATGCAGTGCGTATTGAACGTGTTCAAGAATACGTTGCAAGCCATATTGACCAAACATGGATTGAAAGCGTAACTCAAGATTCGCCACGTGAGCACCGTTTATCGCCACCGGCCTTCCGTTATAAACTGACAGAGCTTGCACGTGCTGCACGAAAAACCATCGTGCTACCAGAAGGTGAAGAACCAAGAACCATTAAAGCGGCTTCAATTTGTGCAGAACGCGGTATTGCTCGTTGTGTATTAATTGGTAACCGTGAAGAAATTTTGCGTATTGCTTCACAACAAGATGTTGTTTTAGGTGATGGCATTGAAATTATTGAGCCAGAAAATGTTCGCGAAAAATACGTAGAACCTATGCTGGAGTTACGTCGCAGTAAAGGCTTAACCGAAGTCGTTGCACGCGAACAGCTTGAAGACAACATGGTATTAGGCACCATGATGTTAGCCGAAAATGAAGTAGACGGAATTGTATCGGGTGCAGTCAATACAACGGCTCACACTATTCGTCCACCATTACAGTTAATTAAAACTGCGCCAGGTTCAAGCCTAGTATCGTCAATCTTCTTCATGTTGATGCCCGATCAAGTATTGGTTTACGGTGACTGTGCAATTAATCCCGATCCAAACGCTGAACAACTTGCTGATATCGCTATTCAGTCAGCAGAATCTGCAAAAGCATTTGGTATTGAGCCACGCGTAGCAATGATCAGTTACTCTACTGGTACCTCTGGTACGGGGTCTGATGTCGATAAAGTGCGTGAAGCGACTCGAATCGCAAAAGAAAAGCGCCCTGATTTAATCATCGACGGACCACTTCAATATGACGCAGCTGTCATGCCAAACGTGGCACAATCTAAAGCGCCTAACAGCCCAGTGGCAGGTAAAGCGACCGTGTTTGTATTCCCAGATTTAAACACAGGTAATACAACGTATAAAGCGGTACAGCGTAGTGCTGATTTGATCAGTATTGGCCCAATGTTGCAAGGCATGGCCAAACCAGTCAATGACTTGTCTCGTGGCGCATTAGTTGACGATATTGTTTACACCATTGCGTTAACGGCCATTCAAGCATCGCAAAATAGCCAAAAATAGCGGTACGTTAACATCGACCAACAAAAAAGCACTGATGATGATCAGTGCTTTTTTTATTGCGACTTTTATTGCGACACTAAACGAAAACTAAGGCTGAAATTGACACAGAAGTACAGAAGCGGCATTTTTTAACCGCAAAAAAAATAACATACTTTACAGTAGGTTATAAATACAAGTCACAGTCATCAACAAACTTGTCCACAGATTCTGTGGATAACATTAACTTTTTTGACGCCTGTATTCGTTATAAAACTACAACGACAAGCATCACAAACAATACGTGACTTCTACAGTATTGATACAGCGATCAAATATGATCTAATTAACTAATATCATATATGACACGCGTTGTTTGAATCGTCAAGCAAATGTGGCGCTAAGCCACAGAAATAGTGACTAACTGCGCAAAATATCGCTAGTCGGTGTTTAATTACCATAAAGCTAATATTCGATTTATGCTCAAAGCGCTACATTTTTGCTAAAACGCCTTAAAAAACTCATTTACCCGTTTGCCAAGTCGATACTTCACCCGCGCTTCGTCAGAGTTAAATGTCGCGTTAGCCAACTAAAGGACGCGCGAATAAAAAGCATTATCTAATAAACCTGAGCTCGGGATAAGGGATGAACTTATGCTATTTAAAATCAACATGTTACCCCTTCTCACTTTTAAGCTTGTCATTTGTTCAGCTAACAAGGCGAATTGACGCGTCAATAGCTAGCCTATTGTAAGTCGATTCAACGCTGTTAGCAGGGCAAAGGACTGTTTGAAAGGCGTTTATTATCCCGAGCTCAGGTTAATAACTAAATTTCACTTTTTCTGTCCACTGTGGTTACGTTTTCAACACTCACACCATTAAATTGCCTCTATGCTTGTCAGCCCAGTCATAAACCGAGATACTGAGTTAACATAATAAGTCTAAATATTGAGTCGTCATTTGCCTATGCTAAACATAAAACCAATTTCGTTAGTCACCCTATTATTGCTGTTCTTTATCAGTGCATGTGAGCAGTCACCGGAAGATGGATCTAAGCCTAAACTAAGTCCAGAGCAAGTGTCACTCGGCTTTTTTCAAGCAATTTATATCGATAAAGATGTACAGAAAGCGAAGCAGTTTGTCGCTGCTGACATTCAAGAAGTCATGGACCATTACCACATTGCCTCAGCAGTTCAACGCCATGTACTGGGTTTATCAATGAGCCAGGTCACTATGTCTATTGATGAAATTGATATCGACTTTTTCCGAAAATTCACCGACGATGTTACTGTTGTGGTTAAAATGGAAGGATTGAAAGGCGGCAGAAAATGGATAGATGACCGCACGATCCGATTGCATAAAAGAGGCAGTTCCTGGGTTATTGTTGAAATTTTACCGGAAAAAGGCAGAATTGAAGGTTAATAAACCTGGGCTCTGGATAATAAATTAGTCAATAAAAATAGCAGCCTAGGCTGCTATTTTTATTTTCGGTGTCGGAGTATTTAATGTGGAGACGCAAAGGTCAGTACATTCATATGCTCGTTCAATCGTCTTATTCTTCGTCTGAAGGTAAAGACTCTAACACGTCATCTTTTACTTGATAGTAAGCATTTTCGTATTCATGAACTTCCATAATAACTCCAGTATTTCTAGGTCGTAGGGGGAGAAGGCCTGTCTTATTTTGTTCACTGATTTGTGTACCTCTCAATACACAATATCGATGTGAGGGATGACATTTACCTTACACAGAGAAGAGTTCCAATCACGTTCTTCTGCTGGCGAGTATAGCAATACTCCATTCGGTTTCAAACAGGGAATTACAGAAAACTTTCAGTTTTGTACGCTTTTTGAGTCAATTTTAGTAGAAAACACTGTTTTACGATAAAAATAATGAAAGACTTTCAAAAAAAATAACACACCCATGCGAACATCGGTGTGTTATCGAGAGTACAGAAACAGAAGTGTCTACTTACTAATTGAGTGAAAACCGCAGTGACTTATACCTGGTTAATGTGATTTAAAATCCGCTTTTCTGAAATTGGATACGCAGTACCCAGCACCTGTGCAAAACACGAAACACGATATTCTTCAATCATCCAACGTGCCTCTATTAATGCTTGTGGCATGGGCTGTGATTTAGGCACCTTAGCCGATTGTGCTGTTAATGCATCTTGTACTTTACTGATACTGTGCATATGCAGGCGGTCACGGGTGGGATCAACCGGCAATTTCTCTAAGCGGTTTTCAATCGCTTTGAGATAACGCGCCACATCTGCCAGACGTTGCCAACCACAATCCTCGACAAATCCTTTATACACTAGGCTGTCTAGTTGCGTTTGAATGTCACTCATGGCAAAAGCAATATCTAAACTAATTTTGCCTTTTAAGCGTTTTTTAATTCGCTGGTATATGGTTAGCACTTGTTCAACGTTTAAGGCGATTTGCTCAGCGGTAGGGTTCAGTTCCTGACGCACCCACTCTTTAGCTTGCTCAAACTGCGCCTCATTACGGATATCTAACTGCTTTTGATCGAGTAACTGCTGCACTGCCGCATTAATGATATCTTCAATCAGTATTTGCACCTGGCCAAACGGATTAAAGTACATCGCAAGTTTAGCTTTATTAGGTAACGCTTGCTGCAAGTGCTTAACGGGCGACGGAATATTGATTAGCAATAACCGGCGTAAGCCCACTCGATGGTGACGTTTAGCCTCATGCTCATCATCAAACAGCTTAATTGACACGTCGGTTTTGTTGTCGATAAGGGCCGGATACGCTTTAACCTCGTAGTTGCCTTTTCGTTGCTGATACTGCACAGGCAAGTCACCAAATGTCCAGCTAGTAATCGCTTGCTGTTCAATGCCTTTATCTGCCACCTTACGGATAGCTTTAGCCACTACGCCTTGCAACTGACCTTTAAGCGTTTCTAAATCCCGACCTTGCGCCACCAGGCGACCTTGATCATCTTCAATCTTAAAATTCATTTTAAGATGTTCAGTGATCTGGGTTAAATCAAAATCGTCCGCTGAAATCCGCACGCCACTCATGCGCAGTAATTGCTTGCACATCGATTCGAGCATCGGCAGTTCAAATGGCTTCATTGCTTGATAACAGGCACGGGCATAATCAGGCGCTGGCACAAAATTACGCCGTAAATTTTTTGGTAGCGACTTAATCAGTGCCACCAGCTTTTCTTCACGCAGCCCTGGCACAAGCCAATCAAAATCACTGTCATCAATTTGATTTATGAGTGCCACAGGAATATGCACAGAGACGCCATCATCAACATTACCGGGCTCAAAGTGATAGCTCACCGTTAAGCCTAGGTTGGCTTTATGCCACACTTCAGGAAAGTCTAACGCCGAAATATGATCGGCACTGCGCTGCATTAATAATGCTTGGCTGTAATCAAGTAAATCAGGGGTTTGTTGACGGGCTTTTTTCCACCAGGCAAAAAACAACGGCGCGTTATAAATGCCTGCAGGAATAAGGGGTTCATAAAAATCTACCAGCACTTGCTCGTCGACCAAAATGTCACGGCGACGCGACTTATGCTCAAGTGATTCGATGTCGTTAAGTAGTTTTTGGTTATTAACAAAAAACGCTTCTTTGGTTTGTAACTGCCCTTCTGCTAATGCGCTGCGCACAAAAATCTCACGCGCCTCAACAGCATCAATTGGGCCATATTGCACCCGGCGGCGATTCACAATCGTTAAGCCATATAGTACCTGGTTTTCAAGTGCGACAACACTGCCCGCTTTGGCTTCAAAATGCGGCTCTAGGTAGTTCTTTTTCACTAAATGACTGGCTAAAGACTCGGCCCATTCAGGTTCAATTTTGGCACAGCAACGAGCAAACAAACGCGATGTTTCAGTAAGCTCTGCGGCCATTATCCACTTAGGGCCTTTTTTAGCTAAAGGCGAGCCCGGGAACACAAAGAACTTACGGTTACGGGCACCTAAATATTCGTTGTTTTCCCCTTTAAAACCAATATGACTTAACAAGCCAGACAATATGGCTTTGTGTAATTGCTCATAACTGGCGGCATTGTCGCTTACTCGCCATTTTAGCTCGTGTACCGCTTGTTTGACCTGTGTGTATAAATCTTGCCACTCACGTACACGCAAATAAGCGAGGTATTCATCGCGACATTGCTTTCTAAATTGGCTGGCCGACAACTCGTGTTTTTGATCTTTAACGTGATCCCACAGTTTTACCCAGCTGACAAAATCTGAGTCTTTATCGGCATAGCGGCGATGACACTCATCTGCCGCTTGTTTTTTGTCAATGGGACGCTCACGTGGATCTTGAATCGACAAACCTGAGGTAATCACTAATGCTTCATGCAAACAGCCCAATTTGTTGGCTTCGATAACCATTCGAGCTAAGCGTGGATCAAGTGGGATTTTGGCTAAGTCTTTACCCAATGGAGTCAGTACTAATTCGCTACGCTGTTTTTTAACGGCTTGTAATTCTTCGAGCAGTAAAAAACCATCACGAATGTGTTTTTGGTCTGGCGGCTGAATAAACGGAAAACCAGCAATGTCGCCAAGGCCAATCGCCAACATTTGCAAAATCACCGAGGCCAGGTTGGTGCGCAAGATTTCAGGGTCGGTAAATTCAGGACGCTGAATAAAGTCCATTTCATCATAAAGACGAATACAAATACCAGGCCCAACACGGCCACAACGACCTTGGCGCTGATTGGCACTGGCTTGAGATATCGGCTCAATTGGCAAGCGCTGTACTTTAGTGCGGTAGCTATAACGACTAATACGTGCGGTACCAGGGTCAATCACATAGCGAATGCCCGGCACAGTTAATGAGGTTTCAGCCACGTTGGTGGCTAACACTATGCGCCGGCCAATATGGCTTTTAAACACCTTAGATTGCTCGCCGTAAGACAAACGCGCATACAAGGGTAAAATTTCAGTGTCGCGATATTGTTGCTTACGCAGTAAATCGGCAGTGTCACGAATTTCGCGTTCACCGTTCATAAATATCAAAATATCGCCGGGACCTTCAGCGATTAATTCATCGACCGCAGCAAAAATGCCGTCACTGATATCTAAATCGGCATCATTATCACGCACCAGCGGTCGGTATCGAGTTTCTACTTCATAGGTACGCCCTGACACTTCAATCACTGGCGCGTTGTCAAAGTGCTTCGAAAAACGATCAACATCGATGGTTGCCGAGGTAATAATGACTTTTAAATCAGGGCGTTTTTTCAGTACTTGCTTTAGGTAGCCTAAGATAAAGTCAATGTTAAGACTGCGCTCATGGGCTTCATCGATAATGATGGCGTCATATTGATTTAAAAATCGATCTGAAGTGAGCTCCGCCAACAAGATACCGTCGGTCATTAACTTGATATAGCTGTTTTCGCTAATGGCATCGGCAAAGCGAACTTTAAAACCAACAACCTCACCTAATGGGCTATTAAGCTCATCTGCAACACGGTTTGCAACACTACGAGCCGCTAAACGGCGTGGCTGAGTGTGTCCAATTAGGCCGCGCGTGCCTAAGCCTAATTCTAAGCAAATTTTAGGTAGCTGAGTGGTTTTACCCGAGCCAGTTTCACCGGCAACAATTACCACCTGGTTATTAGCAATAGCAGAGGCAATGTCCTCACGCTTTTGCGAAACAGGCAGCTCGTCTGGGTAATTAATGACAGGTCTTGATTGCAAACGTTGCTGCGCTTTGGCGTAGGCTTTTTTAGCATCTTCGGTGAGTTGCGCTAACGTTTGAGATTTTTTTTCAGACTCAGCTTCTTTATTGATACGAAATAAGCGACGACGGATTTTTGCCGCATCGGTTTGATAACAAAGATTGAGATACGCCTTAGAGAGCGGGTGAAGGTCCGAATTCAAATCTGATTCCCTTGCTTACATCGAAAAAAAGCGATCCTAGCAAGGAAAACAGCATAATGATAATAATTTTGACGATTGTTATGCCGGAGATAAGTAGCATTGCTGCATGTAAGTATTCATTGCACTTAACACATTGGTACGGTTAATAGTGCCAATGACTTTACCACTGCTCACTACGGGATAAATTTTGGGTTTAGCACCGAGCATTTGTTCAGCTAACGCTAAAATGCTGTCATCTGGTGCAACCGTCAATACAGGGCTTTTCATGCAATCGGACACTGTGCTGGTCATGTCGCAGTGGTAACTGCTCTTAAGCATTACCGCCAAGCAATCTTGCTGCGATAAAAATCCCACTAACTCCCCTTTTGCATCCACAACAGGAGCACCGTTTTTATTGCTTGTTAATAACTGCTCAACAGCAATAGCTAACGACATATTTGCAGTTAATAAAACTGGACGTCTATCCATGTGATCTTTAATTTTTATCGAATCCATACTACCCCCAAGTGCACAAATGACTCTCGTGCGAAATAAACTTAATCGGTATGATTGCTACCGATACAGATTAAGTTTAGTCAAGATTGGTTAACTGGACAGTAAATTTAATCGATTATGTTAATCGATTAGCTTGCTCAGATTTGCCATGTTATCTGGCGATCATTTATCTCGCCAAATCATCACGTTTGCAGCCTGGCCGCTCACTCGACTGGCCCGATACATACCGCTAGTATTAAATGGCGTCGCAATATTGCCTTGCTTATCGATAGCAATCACCCCACCAGTGCCGCCTGCATTCACCAAGGTTTGATTAATCACCTCGTCAGCGGCTTGAATAATGCCTTTTTGCTGGTATTTCACTTTGGCACAGATATCACCGGCAACATGGTAACGAATAAAATATTCGCCATGACCTGTCGCGGACACGGCACACACTCCGTTTTCAGCATAGGTGCCTGCGCCGATTACCGGTGAATCACCAATACGGCCAAAACGCTTCGCGGTCATACCGCCGGTTGAAGTGCCTGCGGCTAAATTGCCTTGTTTATCCAGAGCAACAGCACCCACAGTTCCGTATTTATAATTATCGCGTAATTGGTTTACTGATGCTTGATAATCGCCGCCATTAGTTTGCTCGGCCTTGATAATACTGGCTTTAGCATCGAGTAGTTGGGCATAGCGATGCGGTGTATCAAAATGACTATTAGCAACTAAATTGAACTGCTGAGTCAGGGCGAACTCTTCCGCGCCCTCACCGTATAACATGACATGAGGTGACTTATGCATGACAGATATGGCTAAATCGATAGGGTTTTTAATGTGTTTTACGCCGGCAACAGCACCGGCATTCATGTTTTTACCGTCCATGATGGAAGCATCAAGTTCATGGCCGCCATCAAAGGTATATACCGCACCAACACCGGCATTAAATAATGGGCTGTTTTCTAAAATGTTAATCGCCGCTTTAACGGCCTCGATACTGTCGCCACCGTTTTGCAGCACATCATAGCCACTATCAATGGCTTGAGTTAACTTATCTCTGATGGCTTTTTCTTGTTCAGCCGTTAAATCAGCAGCATTAATGGTGCCAGCACCACCGTGTATCGCAATCGAAAAAGGGCTGTTGTCTTGTGCGATAACCTGTGATGAAGTCATCCCTAAACACAGCGCTATTGTTAAATATAATTTATTCATGATCGGCAAGTCCTTGAAAGGCGTATATCTTTGTAACCATTTATCCATGTTATTACAATCATATTGTTGCGACTTTTCATCTTTATAGCGACAATAGTCATATTGATATGGTGACAAGCATCATTAGCCCTATTTTTGGAAAATTTGCCTAATTTGTCCTCTAAACGACTTAAATTTAGCCAGTTATTGTTATTCTCGCTGACTCTATTGATGTCAGGCTTTGCGCTGGCCGAGAATAGTTGGCTTAACGTGCGTATTGATGGTGTCAGTAAAAAGCTTGAAAAAAACATTATCGCCCATTTAGGTACCCTGCCTGAATCTGATGTGCAGCGCAGGGCCTTTTTATTTACCGTTGATGACAATACTCAAGACGCTTTAGAATCCATGGGTTATTACCATGGCATTATTGATATTGACGTACAAGAAACCGACTCTGGTCCCTGGGAGCTTAACCTCAACATCACCACCGGGGATCCCGTTATCATTCAGTGGGTCGACATCAATTTTAGCGGTGAAATGCTGCAAGATGACAGGTTTGCAGTGTGGTTAAACAGTCTTAATATTAAACCCGGCGATACCCTAAATCACGGTGTTTACGATGCTTTAAAATCTCAATTAGTCACTTTAGCGTTAGCGCGTGGTTATTTTGATGGTCGCTATACTAAATCTGAAATTAGCATTAACCGCGACTTTAATACCGCGCAAATCAATATCCAATTTGACTCAGGCAAGCGTTACTTATTTGGTGAGGTTGATTTTGCAGGCAGCACGTTGAATGATGATGTTATTGAAGCGTTAATCCCGTTTGATGCTGACGCGCCTTATGCCACACAACAACTTACCGAATTTAACCGTAACCTGCTCGATACAGGTTACTTTAGTAACATCAAAGTATTGCCTCAAATAGATAAAATCAGTGATGGTGTGGTACCGATAAAAGTCGAGCTAAGCCCAAGACCAAGCCACTTAATTGAGGTCGGCTTAGGTGCAGATATCGGCAACAGCACCGAGGACACCTTTGAGCCTCGAGTGCGAGTCACCTGGCGCACGCCACAAATTAACCGCTATGGCCATTATCAAGAAACTAGCGCGGAGTGGTCACCTGATAGACCTAAAATTTTGACAACCTACACCATTCCACTGAGTCATCCATTAGATGACCAACTTAAAATTAAATTGGGCATATTACGTGATACTTACGGCGTGACCCAGGACTATGATGAAGAAAGCCGCTCGTTCGACAATACGGGGCAATTAGAGTCTAAAAAATATTTGATTGGACTTTCACGTCAACAACGCTCAAAAAGCAATTGGTTATATGGCTATTCAGTTGAGTCTATTCGGGAGTTTTATGAGCAGCTTGATACCGAGTACGATCCACGATTTTTATTAATGGGCTATAACCTCACTAAAACGGTTCGCGGTGACAACACCCTGGATCCTAAATCGGGTTTTCGACAAACATACAGCATGGAATATGCAGACCCATCACTGGGTTCAACCATTCGCTTAGCACGTTTTCAAGCACGGTTTAAATGGATTGAAACCTTTTTTGATAAGCACCGCTTTGTGGCACGCCTCGATTTAGGCGCCAACATTGCCAGTAGAGATGACATTAGCTTTATTCCGCCGTCACTGCGCTACTTTGCCGGTGGGGACCAAAGTATTCGCGGTTATAGCTACCAAGAACTTGGCCCCTATATTGACTACACAAACAGCGATGGTGGCATATCGCGCCAAGTTGTTGGTGGACGTTATTTAGCTATTGGCAGCCTAGAATATCAGTATTACTTAACCCCAACCTGGCGCGTCGCTAGCTTTGTTGATGCGGGTAATGCCTTTGACACCGGACAACTCGAGCCAGTGGTTGCGGTGGGCGGTGGTGTTCATTGGATATCGCCAATTGGGCCAATTAAACTTGATTTAGGTTTTGGTTTAAAAGAAACCGAAACCGTAGCGCGCTCATTCCGTTTCCATCTCACCATGGGGACAGAGTTATGATAGACAACAATACACCAAACGCACAAAACCCAGACGAAACGCCTAAAGCACAAGCTAATTCGGCCAAAACACCACCTGCCGCCTTGAGTATTCAAGCTAAGCTGTGGCGTAATTTTAAGCTCTATACCCGTATTTTAATCTATGTGCCTTTAATCATCTTAATGCTCGTAGCGGTGTCGATAGGCACACCGTTTGGCAGTAAAATCACGGTGATGTTGGTCGATAAATTAGTCAGCGATATCGGCTTAGAATATCAATCTGGTACCCTTAACAATGACCTCAAATTACACCGCCTATCATGGGCAATGAAAGGCATTCAAGTCGAAGCTAAGGGTGTTGAGCTTGATTGGGTACCCACCTGCCTTATCAACCAGCAAATTTGTGTCACGAATCTATCGGCAAGCAAACTCAAAGTAGATATTGTCACGGACAATATTCCAGCCAGTGAGCCAAGCGCACCAGAAATCGCGGATGAGACCCCGCAAGAACTGACACTGCCGATAAGTATCAGCCTTAATAAAGCCCAGTTTAGCCGAGTTGATGTCACTGTTAACCACATGAGTTATCACGCAGACCAACTTGCTACAGAAGCCATTTGGAATGACAGTGGCCTGCAAATAGAAACCTTAACCAGCCAGGGGTTGGTGGTTAACATTCCCACCACAAATAACGACAGTCCCGATACACAAACAGCTGAAACAAATAATGATTGGCCTTTAGCAAAGTTACCGGCCATCTTTATGCCTTTTCCGATAAAAGTGAAACAATTTGAAGCCGTTGACACGCAACTGAATATCGCTGAGCGCCAAGATAATTTTAGCCACATCGTCTTAGCGGCAAGTTTTCGTCAATATCAATTAGGTATCACCCAACTTGATATTCAACATGACTACGGCGATGTCAATGTGATTGGTGATATTGCCTTTTTAGACCATTACCCGCTGACATTAAAACTGCAAGCCAATATTGACCATGTGACCGAGGTCCCAGGATTAACTGAGCAGACATTAAGACTCGATTTAACTCAAGACTTAAGCCAGCTCAATATCAATGCAATAGCAAAAGGCAGCAACGCATTTACATTAGCGTCAACCATCGACTTAACGTCTGAGCAACTCGCTTATCAAGTCAGCTTAAATGATGCTTATTTGCAATGGCCCTTACAAAAACCTGAATACATTGCGCAAATCAAGCAATTTTCCAGTAACGGTAACCTAAGCGATCAAGTGGCTAAGCT
Source organism: Shewanella litoralis (assembly GCF_009828585.1). Taxonomy (GTDB): domain Bacteria; phylum Pseudomonadota; class Gammaproteobacteria; order Enterobacterales; family Shewanellaceae; genus Shewanella; species Shewanella litoralis. Next base: position 121,612 of record NZ_WSRZ01000015.1, read on the forward strand.
TGAGGGCCAACTGACAACGCCTTTCAACCCTAACCTTATTATTCGTGCCGACATTGATAACCGCCAACAACAATTAACCATTAAGACTCTTAATATTCAATCGATTGCGGGCAATATCGACTTAGAGGGACAACTCTCTTATAAAGATAATGTAGTGTGGCAAGCCAATGTGCGCACCGATAATATTCAATTGCAACATATTGACTATCTGACTCAATTTAACCCGCTCAAAAGTAAATTCAGTGGTACCTTTTCCAGCCAGGGTAATATTGGCGCTAAAGACTGGAAAGTCGCCATTGAACAGGCAAACTTAACCGGCAGGCTCAATGGCTACCCGTTAAATTTGCAAGGTAATATTGCCATTAACCAGGCATTTGCCATTAATGCAGACAATCTTCAAGCCAACGCACTTGGTGCTAACTTACTGATTAATGGTACTGCCGATACCCTTTGGGATATTGACGCTGAACTGAGTGTGCCTGATTTAAGCCAATGGCTGCCGGGCGGACGAGGTAATATTTTTGCTAAGGTTGATGTCAGTGGCAATAGCGCCAATCCGATTGTCGATGTTGATGCTCAAATTAATAAATTCAGCTATAACGGCAGTAAAATAGACAATACCACGCTAGTAGCAAACTACCGTCCATTTGAGCAACACCGCTATCGAGTCGCACTCAATAACAGCTTATTATTTTGGAACAATAATAAGTTGAGTCAATTAACCCTCGTGAGCGAAGGTGACCAACAGCAACAACAAACCAGCTTAACCACAAAAGGTGACGTGGTAATCAACACGCAATTAGCGACTAATAGCAATCTCGACAAGCAACAAGTTAATGGCAAGTTTACCCAACTCAATCTGTCAAATGTACTCGGAGCATGGCAACAAGACACCCCGATTACCTTTGATTGGGACCAGCTTAAGCAGCGCGGTAATATTAGCCGTTTTTGTTTAGTACACCCACACAATAAACTCTGTCTGGTAAACGACATAAGCTTAGGCAGCACAGGCCAAGCCAACATTAATTTTAGTGGCAATCCAGGGCGATTATTGGCGCCTATATTATCTAAAAAAATGTCCTGGGATGGACAGGCAGCGTTAACAAGCCAAGTGAATTGGATCAAAGGTAAAAAACCCACTGCCGACTTACAATTTACCTTGATGCCTGGCAACATTACCTTGACCCGAGCAAAAACCAAGCCCGTGAGTATCGATTATCAACAACTATTACTGCGAGCTACACTGGATGAAAAACAGGTCACGAGCACGTTGAGCTTTGACTCCTCTGGTATTGCAAACTGGCAAAGCCAGCTGAGTGTTAACATTACGCCAGACCGAACCTTGCAGGGTAACATCAATATTAATGAGTTAAATCTTGCTCCCTTTGGTGAATTCTTCCCGCGGCTTGCTACATTAGAGGGGTTATTATCGAGCCGACTAACACTTGCAGGCTCATTAATGGACCCAAGTGTTTCGGGTAATATTAAATTAAGTGACGGTGCTTTTGCATTGTCGAGCAACCCCACACTCATCGATAAGTTGTACTTATCTTTAGCCTTAGAGGGCCAGCAAGGCCAACTAAATGGCCAATGGCATATGGGCGATGGCGAAGTTGCAACACAAGGCACCCTCGCCTGGCCACAAGGCAACTTTAGCGGCAACATCGATATCAAAGGCAGTAACTTAGCGGTTATTCAGCCACCGATGGCCATTTTAAATGTCTCTCCCGACATTAATATGACATTTGATCAGCAACTGTTTGCCGTTAAAGGCCAGGTCAATGTGCCTTCTGGGCAAATCAAGATTGTGCCGCTCGCTGAAGGTGGCGTTGCGGTATCAAACGATGTGGTTTTTAATGATTCGATTTCTGAACAAATCGTTAAAACCAGCCCTTATGCTATTACCGCAGACATCAATGTTAATGTGGGTAAAAACCTCACTATCGATGGCATGGGCTTAAAGGGTAAGCTGCAAGGTAACTTAGCGCTTAAGCAGCAGGCTTTTAAACCGCCTATGTTATTTGGTGATATTAAGGTGACTAAAGGGACCTATAAATTTATGGGGCAAACTCTCACCATTGATACTGGTGAAGTGCAGTTTGTTGGCCCAACGAGTGTGCCAAATCTTAATATTGAAGCCACTAGAGACATTAAAGATGAAGACATCACCGCAGGCGTAAGGGTAACAGGTACGCCAATGCGTCCTGTGGTCACGCTGTTTTCTAATCCCGCCAAAGAACAAGCCGAGGTGTTATCTTACATCCTTACAGGTAAAGGGTTCACCTCAACCTCAAACGAGCAAAGTAACTCACTAATGATGGGCGCAGCACTCAGCCTAGGGGCGCAATTTGACGGTGGCGCCATGAACAGTATAGGAAGCACTGCAACAGGGTTAATTGAAAAGTTTGGATTTTCTAATGTACAGCTTGATACCAACGATGACGGAAAAGTGGCTGTTAGTGGTTATATTGGCGAAGATCTCATGATCAAATACGGCGTGGGCGTCTTTAACCCAGGTTATGAAATGACGGTGCGTTACTATTTGTTATCACAGCTATATTTAGAAAGTGTATCGAGCACCTTGAGCCAATCGTTAGATATCTATTACAGCTTCGAAATCGACTAGGTTCTTCGCCCCGTCCCCAAATGTTTTTATTGGGATCCAGATTTTGCTCTAGGTTGTAGCATAAAATTAACACACAAAAAAAAGCGCCCTTAGGCGCTTTTTTTCAAATTAGCGATTAAGCAAATTTGAAGTCAATGTGTTCAACCATTGGCTTGAACGCGTGACGTTGAACAGCTTGTACACGTACTTTAATTTCTTTACCGTCTACAACAACAGTTAAATCAGTAGTATAGAAGTTATCGTTTAACTGGATGTTAATGATATCTTTGTGTGCAAACTTGATAGATACAGGCTCTTTGCCAGCACCATAGATAACAGCAGGAACTTGACCAGCATGACGTAGGCGGCGGCTCGAACCTTTCCCGATTTCAGTGCGGGTTTGTGCGTTGATTGTGTAAGACATTAGTCACTCACTTAATAAATAATAAAGTATAAAGGCGTCATCATTTTCGACCAACGATGACTCAAATAAAGCGCGCGGATATTACCACAACCACTGACGCCTCACAAGTGAATGTTAACCCCAGCGTCTCACGGGCCCACAATCTACATGAATAAAGCCATCACGAGGATAAAACCCAACACCGCCCAGCTTTAATGAAGCTGCTGCATCTCGAAGGTTTTTGGTGCTGATCCCAGGGATCGCGATATCCATCGCCATGCCTTTCATATGGTAACTTTTCTTAGCGACACCTTTACTTTTAGACGCTAACATTTGGTTTGTTTTAGGAGAACGATAAGCAGAGATTACATGGATTTCGTCTTGATTATCTAAGGTAAGCTGCAATTTATACAAATATTCAAATAATCGCTTATCAATGGGCGCCGCCACATTTTGACGATGGTCGCGTAATACTTGATTAAATTCAGTCAAGGTTTCTGCCTGATACTGACCATCAACCCAAAAGCTTCCTTGACTTCTTTCTCCGGTATGACGATTAAAAAAATGAAGATCTTTAACGCCATGAGTAGAACGGCTTGCTTGCGCGGTGTTAGGTAACATAGTTGCTACAGCGACACCGCTTAAGCCTAATAAAATTTGTCGACGAGTTAGGCACTCAATTGTCATTTTTACACCACTTAATTTATAGATTTACATAATTTATCGGCTTAAAGCACGATTTCATCTTCACAATGAGCAAGTACATCATTGTTGCTTTTTTATCCAACTGACCAGTAAATTAAACACTAATGGCTATAAATGCAAGTGGGGATAATTTTTACTGTGCAATAAACACACAGAAAAAGACAGGAGTGTGATGCCTCTCAAGTGCTTAGGCGTAAAATAGACAATGATTAACTTTACTTCATCCACCAAGTTTTTTGTGGATTCACAATTGTTGCAATCTATTGCACCCGAGCTTGAGGCTGTAGCTTTTGGCTTAATAGATTCACTGGGGGCACGGGAGCTAATTGGTAAATATCATCGCGGTATTGTGCAACATGTTCATCATCCACCCAAGCACGCCAATACACCATATGCACCGGTAATGTCGATGATAGTGCAAACCATTGGGTTTGGGTGTAATTGGTCTGTAATCGGTTCCAGGTACGTTTGTCGATAACTAAATGGTTTGCAAACCAATCGGCCAGCTGTTGTACTTTTTCAATTCGCACACAACCTGAAGATAAATCTCTATCAGCGCGCGAAAACAAAGATTTGGTGGGTGTGTCATGCAAATAAATACTTTGATCATTATTAAAATGGAATTTATAGCGGCCTAATGCATTATCACCACCTGGGCGTTGTACTACACGGTAAGGAAAGCGCCCTACTGCCGCCTGTTGCCATTGTTGTGGGGTTTTATCCACTCGGTTACCGTCAAAGTCAAATACATCAAAGTGTCTGTCCTTAAAGTAATGACCATTTGATTGGATTTGCGGCAAAATATCCTGGCGTAACAGCTGCCTAGGTACAGTCCATGTGGGATTAATAATGATATTAGAGATTTGCCCTGTCATCACTGGCGTTTGCCGGTATGGTTTACCCACAATCACTTTTGATGCCAACACCACTTGATTGTTCTCGACTAACACCATGTGAAAGGCCGGAATATTTATCAATAAATAAGGTTGCGGTAATTGGCTTAAGTAGGTGGTTTTGTCTACAAAACTTTTTGCCAGTAATGTTGCTCGTTGCTGCGGTGTTTGATTGAGCCAAAATAAGGTTTTAGGTCCAATAACTGCGTCAGAGGTTAATCCATGACGAGACTGAAAACGCTTCACGCTTTGCGCTAACGCAGGTAAATACAACACTTCATCAGCATGGTATTCATTGGCATCGCCAAGTAACCATAAACGATGGCTAATTTGCTTAATACTCGAATGCCCATCACCCGGACGCAATAAGCCGCCCGGCTCAATAGTTGGCCATTCTTGCGTTTGGGTTAACCACATTAATTTTCGTAGATAATTAACCACGCCAAGGTAGTCTTCAACGGCAGGTTCGAGGGCAATATTTTTAGCAATAACAGACGCGCTATCGTCTACAGTATCGTAGGCCAATGGAACCTGTTTTTGATGCCAAAATGCGGCGACGCTTTGCTGGATATTGTCAATGTACTCTAGCTGTTCGGCATCTGATCCCGATTGTAATATCGCTAAGTAGTGGGCGCGTTGTGCTGTAGGTTCAGCCAGATATTGTAATTGCAGATGCTGAATAAGATTGTCGTAATGATGCGGGGCACTCGCCAAAATAGATGGCGATATACACAAGAGTATTACACCAACAATATTGATATAAATAGATCGCGCAGCTTGACTCAACATGCTGTTCCCCATAGCCTTCGACACCTCAATATTGTCACGTTTACCCTTGCAGTGAAACGAATATCATCATTATTGCAAATAATGGCCTACTTTGGATGACAGAAACATTTTAACAACAAAAGTTAATACCAAAGCGTTACTTCAGCGTTTACTTTCCCATCATAGATATAAAAAATAACCACTTAACATTAAATTATTGATAGACAACTATGAACACAGATCTCGAATTGTTATAAGGAGCGCTTAACGCACTCAAGCAGTAGAGATCACAATGAATAAAAAACAACTCATCCAGTCCATGGCAATCAAAATGGATGCATCTCAAGTTGAGACTAAGCAACAGCTCGAACAAATATTACGTGTTATTCATCAAGGCTTAGCGGAAGGCGAGAAAATTTATATCCCACAATTTGGTACGTTTGAACTGCGCTTCTATTTACCTAAAACAGGCCGAAACCCTCAAACGGGTGAAGCGATGGAAATAGCAGGATTTAACCAGCCAAGCTTTAAAGCCTCTCCAAGCTTAAAGCAAGCGCTTAATAACTGAGAACGTATAACCAACAAAAACGGCTTAGCATTTAATGCTAAGCCGTTTTGTCATCAACAAACTTAAAAGCTTGAATCAACACTACATAGCGGTAAAGTCATCCAGTAAAATCACGCCAAATGGCGCTCCACCCGCTTCATTGTCGACAGCAGCAACACCATAAATGCCATTAGCGTTTAACGTGACTTCTAATGGTCCGATTGCCACTGTTTTAGTGCCCGCAACCGTTACACTAATGTTGTAGGTACCTGGTGCAACACTTAAGCTGCCCGAAGCCGCTTTAAACGCTACATTTGTAAGAGCTGGAGTCGCGTCAGAAATATCTGCCGTTTCTGTAAGGTATACATCAACCTCAGGTGCTGAGTACGCACTATGTACGACAGATAATTTAGCTTCAGTCGCTACCCGACGAGTTTGCTCCTCTAATACTAAAGGTTCAATGGCATCATCAATTAGTGAACCAACGGCAAAGGCGCTGTAGCTCTTACCTAACATCAACGACACTGGCGCCGCATCTATCACCACCACACTGTTATCGGCATCAGCAGCAACCGTGACGGTGTGATCGCCCTCTGGTACATTTAAGTATGCTGTTGAATTAGCAAACGACAACATATCTACCGCTGGATCGGTGGCATCATCGAGAAACACATCTACCGCTGGCGCGTCTGCAACAGCATGCACCACTCTAATATCGCTACCACTATTAATGTCATTCACAATCACTTCAGCATCGGGCAATGCCACATGCAGAGCAACAGGTGAGTCTCCAGACCAGGTATTTGGAATAGCACTAATAAAGTAGTCGGTCATATCGGCTAACGTTAGCGTGCCAGAATCGTATACCACCTCTTTCATTCCAGAGGCCGTGATACGAACTTGATAATCACCACTTGGCACTTCTAGCTGTGTACTCACATCCATATAATTGGCTGAAAGCGTTGGTGAGGCCGCTGAAATATCATCGCCAGGCGCAGTAACATAAACATCAACTAGCTCTACGGAAGGTGTCGCATGTAAAACCTGTACTCTGGCATAACCCGCTGCAATCTCAGCCACAGGATTAGTCACAAGCTTTAATGCTAACGATTCATCAGCTACTTTACCCAGCGCAATAGCGGTATATTCCATATCCGCTTCAGCCATCAAGGTAGTGTTCAGTACCGTCGTCGTTGCCCCATCAGCAAGAATGGCATCCACATCGATGTCGTAGGAGGCTGATGTCACCTCAAGTAAACCACTGGACATCGCATAATCAACACCAGTCAGTAACTCGGTACCATCAACCGACACATTTACCATTGGTGCATCACTGCCAGCGTGGATCACTCTGACCTGAGCGTTTTGTGCAACCGGTTCTGTCACCGCTTTATCATCATCGTCAGAACAAGCTGTTAAACCTACAAGCGACATACAAACTGCAATTGGGTAAATCCGTTTCATGTTAGTAACTCCTCATATAATGTTATGACGAATTTCTATACGGTAGTATTTTTTTATCGGTTCAAATTATCGACAACTTTTTTGCATTAATTTTAACGATTAACAAACACACTCATGTTGCGGTTCTTTTACACTACTCTCTATTGCTAGCCGCTCGTATATCAATAATGGTACCCGAGACCAGACGACTCTCGATATCCAAGAATGGCACGCCAGATGTTCAACCAGAGCGCGAGGGATTTTGCTTTTAGCTTTTGGCTTTAATTCTTAACGATAAAACTCAAATTTCAGATATAAAAAAGCCCCAACTTATGTTGAGGCTCTTTTACACCATACTTACGTATGTAAATAATGGTACCCGAGGCCAGACTTGAACTGGCACGCCTGATGTTCAACCAGAGCGCGAGGGATTTTGCTTTTGGCTTTAATTCTTAACGATAAAACTCAAATTTCAGATATAAAAATGTATGGTCCGCCTCGTTATTGCAAATGATATTTTCGATAACGAGGTTGGTTTGCGCTAATGTATTCGGAGTCTTCATTAGGTGCTTTACACCCGCTCCACGATGAGTTCCGCGCTAGAT
>NZ_WSRZ01000136.1 GCF_009828585.1 Shewanella litoralis
TTCATCGCCTCTGACTGCCAAGGCATCCACCGTATACGCTTGGTCACTTAACCATACAACCCAAATGAGTTTCACCTAACGTGAAATCATCCTGCACTTTGCGTTAACAGCGTGCCAGATTGTATCGCAACCAGCTTGGTTTTTACTTGATTGTTCGCATCCGCTTTCGCGTTGCAAACTCGCCTTAGTTTTTTAGAATATTCAAGACACTTAAACAGTGTTTTGAGAACTCAATGTTTAATACGTCACCTAAAATAAAGTGCCGCATCAAACGATTTGCAATTAATCACATGACAGA
>NZ_WSRZ01000137.1 GCF_009828585.1 Shewanella litoralis
CTATGTTTTAATTATACAGTTGGATTCCCCGCCGTAAGCAGTTCTGAGTTGGCAATTTTTCCGAAGCCTGGTTGCCCAAACCTCGGGGTGCCGCTGGGAGACAGGTTTGACCCTGCCTCAGGTTGGTAGTTGACGTCCACCAGCTGCAGTCATACGTCAGTGTGAGAAAACCCGAAAGCCTCACAGCACTGAACGATGGCTGAGTGATGGGGCTACTTGCCTCCCCGGTTCCAACGACTCTTGCCCTCAGAGCCAATGCATCTTGCGAACTTACGCATCTATTTTGCCGACTTCCCT
>NZ_WSRZ01000138.1 GCF_009828585.1 Shewanella litoralis
ATTGTCAAACTTGCGAAGAAATTTCAACCTTCACACTAGTTAACTCCGAGATTCTTCTTCTATCGTGTGGGTTGTGAGGTGAATTACCAACCTCATCAACCCTGGTGTCAGGGTTACTATTGAGCCGCCAAAGGCCCCTGACATGGCTCATGTAACGACTACTTACTTACATCAGTAAGTAGTAACCGGGACCAACGGCTTAACGTGCCTTCCGAAGCACGGATCGATCGAAGCAAATGGAATTCTATAGTCTCTGCTTACCCCGGTGGGAAATAGGCGTGAGTTTATGTATGTATC
>NZ_WSRZ01000139.1 GCF_009828585.1 Shewanella litoralis
TTCCCCTTGTTGGCATCAGTTCTTGATTAGCAGTTAATTGGAAGGGGAAAGTGCCAGAGTTTGACCCCCGACCCTTGACATACCGTCCAAAATCCACTTACACAGCAGGACCTCCCTGACTCCTTGCGGAACCAAGGCTTTCCCATCATGCAAGACAAATCAGACCTGTATATCACCCTACTTCCTCTGCCTCAAGAGCCACTCTTTATTCCAAAGTTACAGAGCCATTTTGCCGACTTCCCTTACACCCATTTTGCCCAAAACTAGAGGCTGTTAACCTTGAACACCTGCTGCGG
>NZ_WSRZ01000140.1 GCF_009828585.1 Shewanella litoralis
TGTCGACGTATTTGTAAACACCGTATCCCTTGCCCTTCCTGCCGGAGGCGTCGACACCGTCCCTCAAGTCCATGCTGCCGTTAATTCCGAAGGGCTTGTCGGTCTTGATCTTCTTGACGCCACTGGCGACGATTTTGAAGGAGGGACGAGCTCTAGTGAGCGAAGGTAATCCTCTGGCCGAGGTCTTCTCCACCGAGAAACCAGCTGGTTTCAATGTCACCGATGATAGCATCACTGAAGCAGCCATTATTGATCGATTGATTGATTCTCACAAGATGGATCAAAACTAATTCTTC
>NZ_WSRZ01000141.1 GCF_009828585.1 Shewanella litoralis
AGCGTGGTATCACCATCGATATTGCTCTATGGAAGTTCGAGACCACCAAGTACTACTGCACTGTCATTGATGCTCCTGGTCATCGTGATTTCATCAAGAACATGATTACTGGTACCTCCCAGGCTGATTGTGCTGTCCTTATCATTGACTCCACCACTGGTGGTTTTGAAGCTGGTATCTCCAAGGATGGTCAGACTCGTGAGCATGCGCTTCTTGCTTTCACCCTTGGTGTCAAACAGATGATTTGCTGTTGTAACAAGATGGATGCCACCACCCCCAAATACTCCAAGGCCAG
>NZ_WSRZ01000142.1 GCF_009828585.1 Shewanella litoralis
GTTGCTTTCACTCAAGCAACACTGAAAGAAGTGGCTGCGTTCTCAACAAATTTCCTGGCTCCCTTGAACCACCTCTTGTCTCCAGCTTGTGCTTTGCAGATGTAAAGTTTCCCTCCGTTCACAGTGGCTGTGATCAGCTGGTGCTTTCCACCTTCGTCTCCATCAGCCGTTCTTGTCAACACCGACAAGTAATAGTATGGTTTTCCACCAACGTCCTGAGATGATGAGTCCAGAATGTTTGCTGTTGCCACTGCATTGTTGTCAAAGCCTCCCTCAGAGGCAGTCTCACCGAAG
>NZ_WSRZ01000016.1 GCF_009828585.1 Shewanella litoralis
TTTAGAGCAGCATCCGCTAAAAGCCAGTAAACCAACCAAAATAAGAAAGGCAGCATGGAATGGTGATTTTAGGAGCGAGATTTTCTTTGGTTAAAAGATTTAACAAAGCTTAATCCCGCCCTGCATTAGAAAGCGTGTTTGAAGATGAATCAAAAATAAACTCAAAAACGGTATTGAAAGTGCATTTATTTATCGTAGTTTTTTTCCAATGATGGGATTAAAGAGTACTCATATCGGACGATTACTTGTTAGCGCAATAAATGTGCAATTCTCAAAAGATTACAGCCATACATAAATATTTACCTCCATCTTCCTAATTTAAAAGCATGCAAAGCCATCCCTCATCATTAAAAGTATTGAGACCCTCTTGATTCTGTAATTTATTCAAGGTATTTTGATTATGTAACAAAACCAAGGTGGAGTTTACATGTCTGAAGAAAAAGCTGAGCACAAGGTAAAACATGGCGGATTTCGAACTGGTGCAGGTCGAAAAACTAAATACGAAAAAACAGTCGTGATGCGGGTTCCTGAAAAATACAAAGACGCTATAAAAAGTTTAATTAAACATTTAGATGATTGTGAAATGATAGATAAAAACTACTCAGGAGTGAAGTCCGAACCTATTTTTATTCGATCTCTTCAGGACAAACCACAAAAAATAACTTTTATTGTTAATCCAGTTTCAAAATCTTGATTAAGTAACGATATCAAGTTGTATAATGATAAATAATCTAGATTGAAGTAAGTAAAGTTACTTCAACTCTCCTAACCCTAACCCTAGGCCTATGGTTTCTTGTTTGAAGCGACCGAATATATTCATCACTTGGTCATATGAAGTTGATAAAAAATCTTCATCGAACAAGCTATCAATGTTTTCATTGAAATCATTTAGTTTAATTTCATTACCGGCCAAATCAATACTTGGCCCTTTCAACGAAATTGTTTTGTTTTGACTATTAGTCTCATCGCCGACGAGCAGTGATTGCATTGTTTCAAATTTTACAACATCAGCCTCAACAGGCACGTCATGTCTAACTCTATAAGCATACTCTAGTAACTTGGGTTCCGCTGGCATATAAAGAATTGCTTCTTGATTAGTAGTGTCTGTAACTCTAAGAATTCGTCCTAGTGTTTGCCTAAAATACATTTCAGTTTTTATGTTTGAGAGATAACAACACACTTGTAGGCGAGGGATATTAGTTCCCTCACTAATCATTCCAACAGAAATAATCCACTTGGATTCTGAATGTCTGAATCGCTGAATAATGGCTGTCGGGTCATTTTCCTTATAGGTAGCTACAACCGCTTCTTCTTCAAGCCATTTTTTTACAAATGTTGAAATTCTATTGGCCTGTTCTATCGATGACGCTACGATTAAGCCAGCGGCATTAGAGTTTTCAAGTCTTATAAAATCTAGCTTTTTACTAGCCGAAGTGATGATATGTTTTATTACATCCTCATTTTCGATTACGTCCTGGTATGCAACTTGGGAGTTAGACAGTAGGTCATCAAAGCTTTCGAAAACGACGGTTTCATTACTTTCTATTACTGAAATATGATTGTTATCAATAGCGATTATCTGAGGTACGCGACAAACACCGTCTAAAATGGCCTCATGAAGCCCATAGACGTAATCACATGAGATTTCACCATCTGGTGAGGCGTAGCTAGCAAAAACGATAGGGGCCGTATCTGAGCGCCAAGGCGTGCCGGTTAATGCCATGGTGAATCGAGCTTTGTTCTGAATGTTCAGAATTATATGCTCTCCCCATGAATTCGCATTATCGACAGTAGATCCTGCACAATGATGGATTTCATCGAAAATAACGAATACTCGATATTTTTCAAATAGCTCCCAAAAAGCACCATCTAAGTACTGCAAATGTTGATAAGTATAAGCTCTGCCCTTTGAACCAATTAGCCCGTCAAAACGTTCATTCGATCTTAATTGTAAGCACTCAGCAAAATCCATGGAAACTATCGAAGATGGGGAAAAACAAAAGATTAAATCAACAAGGTCATTCTTCAATAGATGGTTTGATAAAACAGAGGCCATCAGAGTCTTTCCTGAGCCAGGCGTCGCTAAAACCAAGAAATGAGACTGTCCATTAAGGTATTGTTTTAATGACGAATCTATACATGCATTTTGCCAACGTCTAAGTCTCATATATTTCTCTGTTCGATGATCGCTTCAATGGCCTTGATTTTCCCCAACAATTTAGTGCTATTTTCCCTCGCTAAATTGTACTTGGGTTGTAACTCTTCAGCTAAATCAGGCAGCTCTAAGTATATCTCTTTATATGCCTCTGATTCACCTAAGCTCAATAATAGTTCTGATTTATAGTAGTTTAGTTTTGCGCTCAATTTCTTATGTTTATCAATGCCTTCAATATCAGAAATAGGTAATAAAGCCATAGGCTTAACAGGAAGGTTTGTGGCATCAAAATGAACTGTTTTTTTGAATCTAGTCTGTCCCTTTTGCTTTTGTATATTCCTCTCTAACCAGCCTTTTTTTACTAACTTCATTAATTCTGCATAAATCATTCTTCTGATCTCTGCGCTATCCAAAGAGGGATCTTTTTTTAATGCAAAATATGCAGAGCGGACATCACTTGTTGTGAACTTATCAAAGTTTTCTGCTTTAATGATTTGAGCTACGAATGGGTCTAACATCAAAAACAGATCCTAATAATTTATCTCGAATGGGTATTATAGGGCGTGGTGGCTTGTACCTCAATATGAAAATCTAATCATTTTACCTGGAGTGTTGATAGGTGAGTGATTTAGTAATTGAATTTGGCGAGAAATTAAGATACCTAAGAGTTAATGCTGGCTATTCTCAAGAGGCATTTGCAGCATATGTCGGTATTGAAAGAGGTAATTACGGGAAAATGGAAAGAGGTTGCGTCAACATCAAACTGGAAACTCTATACAAAATCGTTAATGCACTTGACTGTGAGTTTGATGAAATTCTACCAGCCAGACTCAAATATAAAGTACAACTAGATTAGTGCTAATGCTTAAAGTGAGCCTCATTAATTTATACCTATAGCAGCAGTGATAATTAGTAGTAAACTTATAAGATTATTAACTAAGGTTATGATGGAGCTGATATGTGTTTATTTAACTCGGAAATGGACATTTCTGCGTTACAAAGAGCGAACAAAGTTAGGTTTTCAGATAACTTCTAGTCTCCCAATTACCTACAACTCGTCTAATAACTGATCACCAAAATCAATTTCTACACTTTCAACTAAACTTTCAGCACTTCTACGCATACTTGCTGTGAGCGGCACTAATTTGTCGGGGTGTTGTTGCATGTCATTTTCAAGAATAGATAAAAAACCTTCCAATTCAGCGGTATTAGGTATTGCATCAAACAATCCTTCGATTGTCTTTAAAGCGGCACGATATTCATCATCAGAACTCAGAGATATCTCATCGTGACCAGTAATAATTTCATTTCCGACAGAAGGAGAATCAAGCCATGCAGTTAAATCATCAGGAACTGGTGCCGTTGCGTCACATTTTAAAAGCAATATATTGAGTTTAGTATTCTTCATCATCAATTCCTCTCTTTGAATCGTCACTATTAGAGTAGCAACTCCCGACTCTGTGGTATTACTAAAATTTGATCGACTGATTTGTGCTTAGTTTCTTATTGCTAAGCTATCCTGTCACACTTTTGGACATAATCGTTTTACGAACTTTGGACGATATCTACATTCCCCACTTCCAGATAGCAAAACGGCACCTCATGAAGCGGTGCCGCTAATGACTAGAATTGAACACAATCATTCACCTCTGCTCTGAAGTGTTAGATTCATTATATGCAAAATTTCTTGCTGAACATGCATAACGAACACATGGATAAACACTGAAGCACTTTGGCACAAAAGTGTGTCTCAACCACTTTTCAATTCGTGTTTTCACTAACCGATTCTGAACTTGTTGGATTAAAACGCACTTGGCAATCTTGATTACAAAACTATTTCTATTTAAAGCATAAGCTTAAAGTTCTTTAACTTTGAGACAAAGCTTGGCAGTTTCTGCTTTTGCAAGCAGGCTAAAAACTCGTCTTGACTCATTGGTGGCCTTTTCAACGAACCTCGTTGTTGCTGGGCAGCCTTGACACAAGCACTGCTATCTAACTCAAACATATCACATAAGAACTCATCTGGATGTATTGCACAAAGACCTAGCGGATCAAGCTCCTTTATAGGGAAGTCTTTAAGATTGAAGGTAATGATTGACTCCGCTTGACCTTTAATAGCTGCAGCAACAACGTGTCTATCATCAGCATCTGGCAAGGTTAAACCATTAATCAATGGTTCATAACCTTCAACCAAGCAGTCAAGTACATGAGCATTCATTAACAGCTTGGTTCTTTCTAGCCGCACAGGATCGGCATCTGGGTTGTTCTTGAGAAGATTACGAGTCCATTCATCATGTATTTGCTCTGTCCATCGTGCTCTGAATAGCCCTGTGTTGGACAAATACATTAGGTAACTGCGAAGTGGAGCAGGATACATAACACATGCGTCTAAAATTACCGTGTATGATGTCATTAATATCCCATATCCATTTCTTGATCTAATGCGGATAGTTCAGCAAGAGCAGCTAGTCTGTTCTCTTCTAAACGGCTCTTGTATTCCATAAGATCAGCATAGGCCACCTTTCTACGGTTACCAGTGCGACTAAAAACAATCTCCTTAGAATCTAATAGCTTAATAAATGTAGGGCGAGACATATTTAGCATGTCAGCACCTTCTTGCGTTGTGAGTTCTGCATGAATAGGTGTAATGCTAACAGAGTTACCCTGACCTAATTGAGTAAGCACCTCAATCATCATGTTTAATGCACTTGATGGAATCATGACTTCGTGAGTCTTACCTGACTTGTCGATAACATTAATCCTTTGAGCTTCGCCATTGGTTTTTATAACGGCTGACAACTCTTGGCTACCAAGCTTAGCCAGTGCAATTTCTTCAGCGGTTGGCAATTTTGTAGCAGTATTCATCGTATTTCTCTCTAGATTCAAATTTAAACTATACAAATCTGTATATCAGAACATTATCCGAAATATTCGAAAAAGTCAATATTCGAAATATTCGCAATACTAAAGGTTTACTGTATAGGGTAGCCCTAAAACTGATCTCCAGAAGCAACTGGTGCCTTTCAATGAAAAAGCATTTTTTTGGCTCCCAAACATTGATATGGTACCTATAAGGGAAGGACAAAATTTATCGACTCAAAATTTCACTGGCAAGGAATGGGGCACGAACGTGTCAGCTTCATTCCTCTGACACGTATATGGACATTTGTGAGCCTGCAACTTTGCTAAATTAGCTGTTTGCGAATAACTTTTGGTATTACAAAATACTGAGCGGCACCGATTGATACGGTGCCGTCCGTGAAAGGAAATGGACATTTCTGAGTTACGAATGCCATCAGTGTATGCCTTGTTCGCATAAATAAAAATATGGGAAAATTCTATATCAGTGGCCAGTTTTAGTGAACCACTATAGATTTCAGTTTTGAAAAATATGGAAAATTCTAAACATGTGAAGTAATGGTGATTCAATACGACCAATATTTATCGGCCGCTACAAATATTGATTGTTACTAGAGCGAATTTATCACTTATAATTGCACTATAATGGCTTTCTTATTTGCAAATTGATAGATTTCTAATTCCATGAAATTAAATTGATAACACCATTCCCCATATATTTAAAAGTGATTGTCACTATTCCACCTGAGTTATTCATATTTAATAAAGACTCACACAACGCTGTATCTTCACACTCAAATGATTGACTTAAAAAAAAGTACTCACCATCATTCATATGAATTGTTGAGTCAAGAAGTTCAACATTATCAATGACGTACTCCACACCCAATTCATCTTCAACCGATGAGTTGATACTAACCAATGAATACTGTTTACTTGAAGCGTCCGCAGAAGGTGAGCCATCCTCATTGACTTCGACTGTAAGCTCATAAGTATACCCCCACATATAAGTAAAGCCTTCAATTTCGTCATAAAAGAGCTTGCCATCAGCCAAAACGCAAAGCATTTGATTTACACCTGTGCACGGTTGCATATAAGAAGCTATGGAGGTTGACTGTTCATATGATGAAGCGTCTTTTTCGTCTGAATTGTTACAAGCTGACGCGAACATAAGGCAAACAAAAAACAAAAATGAAAATGAAAATTTAGATTGCATAACACTAATCCTTTAGTTTTATTGGATATAAATAAACATAATTATAAATTTTTATATTAGCAACAAAATAAAAACAGTAAATAGACGCAGATCACATCTTGGTAACAAAATTTTGACATATGTTACTATCTTTATTTCTAATTAAATTTCTGAATAAAAACCAATTTCGGACTTTTATTGATTGTAAATAGGATCGAAGGAATGAAATTATTTAACTATTTAATCTTATCTTCATGCATTACACTGTCACTAAACTCACACTCGAAAACGTATGATATATTGGTAGAAGGCGCCGATGAAAATAATGTGTTGGTTCACAAAACTCTAACAGTTGAGAGATCAAAAGGTGAATATATTTTTGAAGGAGATATCATTGTCACTGAGCATATTGAAACTCTAAACACTCCAACTCCTTATTCCGTTATCATTAGCGGTAGTCAATATAGATGGGATTTGGGTGTAATTCCTTATACCATTTCAACAAATTATAGCACCAGTCAAATAAATTCAATTCTTCAGGCGATGAGTGATATAGAAGATGTTTCAGGTGTTATTTTTGTCGAACGCTCGAATCAAGCGGACTATATCTCTATATACAAGGGCTCAGGTTGAAGCTCTCAAGTAGGGAAGCGAGGTGGCTCTCAAAATGTTAGTTTAGCAGATGGTTGCTTTAGCGGCGGAACACCTACACATGAACTCCTACATGCTGCAGGCTTTTGGCATGAACAATCACGGGAAGATCGTGATTCATATATTACAATTAATTGGGAGAATATTATATCCGGGAAAGAGCACAATTTTGAACAACATATTTCTGATGGGGAAGATGTTGGCCCCTACGACTATAATTCTATAATGCACTATCACTCGACCGCTTTTAGCTCTAATGGTCAAGCAACTATTTCGAGAAATGACGGTATGTCTTCTCTAGGTGGTTCTGTTATGACTTCGACAGACATTTCTACTCTTCGAGAAATGTACGGTTATCTTCAAGAAGTTGATTTAAACGTAAATTACCATTATTGCTACGGCGAAAACTCTCTCAATTGGGCATCATATAATGATGATGCTGATTATTATGAGATTCAGATAAATTCAGGGTATGCGTTTTCAAACTTCGCAACAACTACAAATAAAGCATATCAAGTAAGTGTTAATCAAAATACAGAGTTCAGAGTTCGAGCTTGCAATAATGAGGGGCAATGCTCGAAGTACTCTAACAGCGTTACAGCCAAATATGCATCAGTTTGTATGTGATTTAAATAGTTGAAAATTGGCTGAATTTTAAGTGAAGACTAAACATTCTGGGCTTTCTGGCTTGGTAACTTAACTAAAATTCAGCCTATCTAACTGCATCGATTCAACATCAAGTAATATTTCTATAGCATAGTCAATTGGAAAGTTAACTTGAATCAGGATTAATATTTTGTTATCCATTCTTGCTGTTGAGACTGTATCCATAGATAGACAAGCCACTGTATTATTTAAATCGTCACAGAAATAGTAAACACTTTGGTGCATTATCTGGAGTGGACCTAGTTCAATGGACACTCTGTAGCATTACTAAAATTAGGCCAACAGGCCAGTATCAAGCAAATCTAATCTAGGCATGCGAAACAAGCTTTGGGGCAGAAATTAGTTAGAGCTTTGACCCTAACTCAAGAACTTTTGATTAGAAAATGTATACCTAGTCTCTAATGTCGTGACCAATTTGATTAGCCACTAGACAACTAAGATGTTGGACAAAAGCTCGAGCTAATCTGAACTTTTGTCCTCTATCTAATAAGTTTCCTGATTACAACCTTAAAGTCATGTGCAGTGGTCAGGGAATCGGTATCAGCACGGACTCTGTGAAGCGGAATGTTTGCAGCATCAAAGATGTTATTTTTTAGTTTGTCCCTGCGTCTTGCATCTACATTGTCATGATAGTGACTATCTACCTCGAAAAAATATTTTGGGTTATGGTTATCAGCTGGATCAAAAACAACAAAATCAACGATCCCTTTGAAGTAAAAGTCTCTTTCAGGTAGAGCAAGATGTTCTCTAATCATGTCAAAATCAAATATGTTACTAAGCACTACATTGGGATAGATAAAATAACTTGGAAAAACGTCTTTTAACGCTTGATAAAACTCTGATTCTAAATTACTTTTAAATAAAGGTTGTAACCAATCAACCCTAGAGAATTTGGATGTCTTTGTTGGTTCTTCAACTGATGGTTTGATGCCAGTATTCTTTTGAGGTTCAACAAGTAACTCAGCTGCTTTATTGGAATGCGTACACATTCGCGCAAATGCAACAGCTTCTTTATGGCTTAATTCTTGATACGCCTCTATTCCAATGTTCTCAATTTTTGTTCGTGCATCGCCACTGAGATATAAGTAACTTGCAGAATGTAATAGTATATATTCACGGCACAAAGTCGATACGAGCACAGCAAGTTCTTCATTGGCAAATCGAATAAACTCCGTCTCTAAATGTATACAAACATTAGCCCACTCCACTTCAGAGTGTTTAAGAGATGATTGCTCAGTTCTTGTTAACTTGAATATATCTGGCCAACGTTTTTCTGCCATCAAAGAGTAAAACCTTTCCATATCTAATCCTATAAACCATTTCGATAACGATGGATTTAGAGCTAATCTTCAATACTCTGATTTAATCAACAATTATCAGGTTGATATAACTCTTGCTAATGTCATGACGGTCACACCAAGTATCCAAGCGCTCTTTACTGGATGAGATAAAGTCCTGATTACCGCTGTCACTGACCATGTGGAGAATTGAAGAAATTGGCCGAATGTGGTCTCCTACTTGCTTAAATAGAAGAGTATTCATGATTTTTTCCAACAATTCATCTTCAGGCACAGAATTATTCACTGCTATTTCACAAATATTATCCAAGTGAATATACCCTCCATAACCAAGCATTGAATAGACTACACTAGACATAACGGGATCAATTTTGACAGGCTGCCATTGTTGCACATCCTTACGGGATCTTAACTCAGACTCCTTAAGCCGAACGGGGTGGTACATCCAGCCTGCAGCATCTTCGGTTTCGGTTGGAACTGCAAACATCAACGGGACAGGCACTTCAACATTTGAATCTTCACCCCAAGGCATTTTTACATCAAAATAAAGAGATATTTTAGACCAAATCACTTCTAACATTATGCGAGCAGCATTTCGATTCAACGATAATAATGCGGCCCATTTTCGATCTTCATTTATGGCGATAAAAGGAACACCATTACCTTTAACAATACTAAAGCCATTCGTTGTTACTAAAGCAGGCAAGCTTGGAACTCCTAACCCATCGCCTGTAACCTCACCCTTCTCCAGCAATATGTCTAAGAAGGCATTTCTCATACCAGACTCTGTGCTGTATCCACCATAACCATGAATGATACTAAGTGGTGCTAATATTTCTTGGACCAAAGAATAGAATAATATTCCATCAGACTTAGACAGCGAGTTAATTTGACGATAACTCTTAGGAGCTTCTTTACCCGTAATTTGTGAGAAATGAATGCGAGCAGCCTCGATTTCAGGTTCAAAATTTGGATCATCAAACTTTGATTCAAAATGTTCAGAAAACTTCTGCCTAATTACTCTTAGATGATCGAAAGCATCTATATAGTCTGCTTTATTAAGAGTTTTCTTTACTTCAAAAACACAAAGAACCTGATCTATTGGATAAATAAACTCTTTTGTTCGACCATATTGTGTACCTTCACCACAAACTAACATTCCGTCAATTTGTTGAGGTAACATTTCTTCTCCCACAGAAATGAAACCGGACACGACCTTCAAACCCAAAGACTTCGGAATGGCAAAATTTTGATCAATGCCCTGCTTAGTTATTTCTTCATATGCACTACCTAATGTTGGCATATGAGGCATATCAAACTTATCTAAGGCTTCTTTTTCAATTTGAATGAACTGTGCTAGCAGTTCTGATGCTTGCTCTATCATGATTTTTCTTGTTTGATGAAATAATACTTTAGGTTGGTGTAGCTATGGCACGCTTTGATTTGTTCCGCTTGCCAAACTTATATACACCCCGTATAGCCATAGACTAATCCGGTGAAAGTCCTTTGCAAGAAGGTTTTTCTCCAGTAACACACTGTTATTAAGCGCTAATTATTATAAAATCGCAAGTGTTCATCACGAGGATAGGTCAGAAGGAAACCGCGTCTTGTAATATCCACCATAATTATGCAGTACTGCAGGAAAGTTCATGACCCTATCAGGGGAGATCCGAAATATTGAGCATCCATAGATTTAGTATTGATAAATAAGGATGGAAGTTTTCCAGATTATAATACCTCTAACACACAATTGAGCATAAACGTGCCAGCAGAAGAACTGACACGTAATTGGACAGAAATGAGTTAGGTTTGAAATTGAATTGGGAATTTGATTCATCAGAAAATCTGCAGAAAAATGTTCTGTTCAAGTAATTGTTGACACCTTTTATCTCTAACTAATTTCCTTTGGCTCATAATAATGGACGTTTTGGGTATCTAAAATTTGGACAAAGTTTAACCTGAAAGAAACCCGCTAACTTGTCGTTGATGAAGTAGCCCTAGGCTCTAGGGCTACTTCATATTAGCAATCTGTATTTTCAGAAATTATGAGAGCATCTTCCAGTTCAACACCAAGATATCTTATCGTATTATCTACCTTTGTATGACCTAGCAAAAGCTGAACTGCTCGTATATTCTTTGTTTTTGCATAGACCAGAGTCGCTTTGGTTCGCCTCATAGTGTGGGTTCCATATAGGTTTGGATCTAATCCCAGATTGGATGCCCATTTCCTAACTATGCATCTATAGTACGAGTAGCTAATTGACTGTTGTTTCAATCTAGGGCTAGAAAAAATAAAATCGCTTGCGCTTAACGAAGCAAGTAAGAGCCATTTCATCAAACTTTGTTGTGTTCTGGCTGTAATTTCAAATTGAACTTCAATACCAGTCTTCTTCTGGATATGCTTAACTCGATTAAACATCCTGTCTTGGGAAGAAACATCGCATACTTTCAAAGATAGTAAGTCGCTTGCCCTAAGTTTGCTATCAATAGCCAAATTGAATAGTGCTAACTGCATCAAGTTATCCTCAATCTCGAGTCTGGTACGAATACGCCAAATTTCTTCAAGCCTGAAAGGCTTTTTGACACCACTTCTTTGTCCACGGTTTAGTATGACCATGATGACCTCCTTTGGGGGTGACTGGTCATAGTTAGTAGGATTGGGATACAAATAATTACACGTCTACACTCATTTCTTAACAAAAAAAAGCTAAGTCTCGGTAGCATTTAGTACCACCGACCTTCGACGGTTCTTGTTTGATTTCAAATTCACATCATATAGAACACCGCATCAATCAGTGATGATTTACCCAGCACAACATGAAAGCTCTTTAACATCCTTATTAAAAGTCTGGGCGCAAAGTTTTAGCCCTTCCACCATGGTTAGGTAAGGGAAAAGTTGATCGGCTAACTCTGTGACAGTCATGCGATTGCGAATGGCCAAGGCTGCACTCTGAATAATTTCACCGCCTTCATGTGCCAAAATTTGCGCACCGATAATTCTTCCGGTTTTCTTTTCTACCACTAATTTAATGAAGCCGTCGGTCTCGAAATTCGCTAGGGCTCGTGGCACATTTTCCATACCCAAAACTCGGCTGTCGGTGTCGATACCTTGCGCCTTGGCCTGAAATTCTGTTAACCCCACCGTGGCTACTTGCGGGTCGGTAAAGATCACTGCGGGCATAGTGGTTAGATCCAGTGTGGCATTTCCACCGGTCATATTTACACCGGCACGACTGCCTGCCGCTGCGGCAACATAGACAAATTGTGGCATATTGGAGCAATCTCCTGCGGCATAAATGCCAGAAATATTGGTCTCCATCCACTCATTAACAATAACCTCACCTCCTTCGTTAGTTTTAATACCGATTGCGGCAAGATTAAGTTGACTAGTATTAGCATTACGTCCGGTACTGATTAACAGTTGATCACCAATCACAGTACCTGCATTGGTTTCTAGCGTAAATTGTTCACCATGATATGAAACGCTTGTCGCCTGAGTGTGATTCAACACGTTAATGCCTTCTTTTTGAAAACATTCGGTCAGCTTCTCACCTAGCAAGGGATCTTCTGCATACAATAATGAATGACGCGCCAATACCGTCACCTCGCTGCCTAAGCGGCGATAAGCTTGTGCAATCTCCAACGCGATCACAGAAGAGCCAATCACGATCAGATGGTGTGGTAGCGCTTTGGCAAATAATGCTTCTGTGGATGTCCAGTAAGGTGTGCCAGCAAGGCCATCAATCTGCGGGATCGTCGGTGTTGAACCAGTAGCAATTAATATTTTATCGGCATGTAGTATTTGCTCTGAACCATCAAGATTACTAATGATTAAGGTATTGGCATCGTTAAATCGAGCAAAACCTTTGATTAAACTCAGCGCAGGATTGTTGTCTAGAATATTTTGGTATTTAGCTGTCCGCAACTCTTCCACTCGGGCAGTTTGCTGCTCAGATAACAGCGCACGACTTAGTGCTGGAGTATGATTTTCTAGTCCAGCAAACGGGTTACTTCGTTGTTGTTGAGCCAATTGTGCTGCTCGAATTAAAATTTTTGACGGCACACAGCCAACATTGACACAACAGCCGCCAATCACATCACTGGATTCAATGAGTGTAACCTTGGCACCGCCTTCGGCTGCTTTAATGGCGCAGGCAAATGCCCCTGAGCCGCTGCCAATGATGGCGACCTGTTGCTTTAAGCTATAGTCTTCTTTCTGGTTTGTGTTACCACGGATTGTCATGTCTTTAAGTTCTGTTGCAATGTAGCCTAAAGCATTAATCGCAAGGATAAGTTCAGCTACATTTACATCATCTCGAGTAGTGATATATGCTAAAGCGTTTTCGTAATACACCTCTGTTTTAATGACACCTTCAACGGAATCGAGTGCTTCTTTAATATGTTTAACGCAGCTTGGGCAGGTCATACCCTGTATGGATAAGCGTATAGGTAATAAATTCATTTTTTTTCCTTCAATTAAGGTAAACAATCATTGGCTTAAACGGCACAACTGTCATCGTCGCAGCGCTTATTTACGGGTGAAAAAATGTCCCATACAGAAACTGCCACCATCATTGCGAGTGCAGAATACGTCACATAGCTACTCCAGCCGTATCGAAACAAGGGGTAAAGTGATATCAAAAGTAGCGCAGGGCCGAACATACCCAGAGCACTACGATGCCACTGCCTATGGCTGAACCAGCCCAGTCCGTTTAGCACTAAGGCAACCCAAGCAAATAGAGGTAATAAAGTATTAACAAATTGGCCTTCCCATTGACTAAGAAACCCCAATCCAAGGGCAGAGCCCAAACTGGCAATCGCCGGGAAACACATGGCGCAGCCCATAGCAGAGATAACAGCACCCAAGGAGCCCGCTTTATCACCGATGCGTGTCAGCATATTGAATAAATTGGTCATAGCCTTCTTCCTATTGTTTGATAGTTGACGGGTAACCTGCGTTGGTGGTCGCATCGATTAACGCTTTGACCGTGGTTTTCTCATCATCAAAGGTCACAATTGCCACCTTGGTCTCAAAGGTGACATCGGCCTCGCTGACGCCTGCAACATTTTGCAGCGATTTTTTCACCGTAAAAGGACAGGTGACGCAGTTCATGGTGGGCACGTCTAAGGTCACTGTTTGTGGTTTGGCAGTAGCCGGCAAACTAGTGAGTGCCATAAGGGTGAGTAACGTGACTTTTCTCATTGTATTCTCCAAGCGTTAGTTAAAAGTGTAAGTGCTATGAATCGCTGTGTTCTGTCATTAATCTTCAATTGGTTTATGCCAAATCCTTGCTGCTGCATTTAAGCAAACCAGACAATCCAGTAATTGCTGGTCACTAGCGCTAGCGCTGCCAGTGCCGTTAACCAATAAATCACTTGCCGGCGCTTGCGCACTTGCGGCACAGCGCAGGCGGTTCCTGGCTCACAAGCCTCCACTGGTCGGTAAACTTTTCGACCGGCGACAGCAAACAGAACCAATACCAGCACAATAAAAATAGGCCGATAGGGCTCTAATAAGGTCAGGTTACTAATCCAGGAACCACTGACTCCTAGCAACAACAATATGAATGGCCCTGCGCAACACAGGCCTGCGCCGACGGCGGCGACAATGCCACCAATAATGTGCAGATTAGGATTTTGGGGGGACACGGCTTACTCCTCGGATTTCAATCTATGGAATAAGTGTAAGTGCCGTACCTATATACGGAGTCAAGCGGAATTTTTCTGTGGGTAGAGTCGTTTAGGGTTGCAGGGAATCGATGATGGGGCAATGGCTGTCATCTTGATTGCTATGGCACTGCAGCAATAGTGTATTGAGTGCTGTTTCCAAGCGTCGTAAATCCGCCATTTTGTCTCTGACGGCGCCGAGTTTATGCTCGGCAAGCTCTTGGACTTGGCTGCATGGGTAGTCTTCTAAGCTTAATAGATTAGCAATTTCCTCGAGCGTAAATCCCAATTCTTGGGCACGTTTGATAAAGCGAATACGGTTCACCGTTTCATTTGGGTAATGACGATAACCAAAGTCTGGCTTTAGCGGTTGTTCGATCATTCCCCGCCGCTCATAAAAACGCACCGTCTCAATATTTATACCAAGCTCATTAGCCAGCTTACTGATGGTTCTGTTCTTTTTAGATGTTACAGAAGTCATACCTCCTCCTTTGATTACTATGATGAATGATACTTTGGCTTGAGCTCTCTGCCCTGAGAGATAATAAATAGATTTTTACAAGGTATCCATTTTATCCAGAGTTGCAAATATTACGACCTTTCTTACATAAAATGCTATTGATGAGTAATGTTTAGTTAGATAACTCATAGCTAAAGTGAACATAATTCGATACGTGATATTCGATGCCCCTTTTCTATGACACTCAGGCAAGACTCACCTGTGATTTAGTAGCCACTGTGCAGTATTGTTAAAATGTGGTCAATATTCTGATGTCTGAAATAACCGTATCACCCACCCCAACTCACAATGGGGCAACAAAAGCGTGTTAGATTCTCAACTCTAATTTTTGGATATCGCATTAAAATTTCTATGGGTAACCTTTTGCTAAAAACGCAATAAAATAGCTGGCAAAAAACAAGTAAAAGCCAGCTGTTATTTTCCGTTTGAGCAACTTGATACCTATTCTTCCTCGTAACTTTCATCTATTTCTCGTGCAATACTTTCGAAGCTTTTGTGATTTTCTTGTAGGTAGTACAAGTAAATTCTGGCGTCATGCTCAGAAAAATCCTTAGTATTTGAGTTGGTCAAATAATCTTTTACTCGCTCAATGCCATGAAAATATTCATCAAGGTCGTACTTAGTATAATCAGTAAGCTCGTTTCTTTCTTGCAGTGCACCTTGAAACTCATTATATGTTTTTTCAATCGACTCAAGCATTTTAAAACCAAAGGAGACATTTGAGCTCGAAGGCGAGTAAATAGCTTGTCCTACTTTCTCAAACATATATCTCATTGTTGAGTCAAGGATGTCTACTAGCGGTTTTTCCATAAATTTAACCTTATGCTTTTCGTCAATTTCTCGAAGCCTTTCATTAATTGATAGATATGCTGTATTGATGCCCATCAGCTGTGTTTCTGCAATTTCCGAAAAATCTACGTCGATGAATTCACTTTTACCCTCATCGTAGAAACGAGCAAGGGTGAAACCACCTTTGCTCATAGAAATACGAGATATGTGATTAAAGTACGTTGTTTTCTTTACGTGATTCTTTGTTGGGTGACCTATTGAGGCATTTCTAACTGCTCTAATACCTTTTAATTCTTCTGACAGTTTATATGGTACATCAAATGCTTCTGATAAATGATTCATTGCATCTTGCTGTATAAATAACGCTTGTAGTAGCCCGTATGTATAGATATACGATAATCCAGTTTCATCAGGATATTCCGATTTAAAGTAGCTTTGCAATGCCAAGCCAGTGTCACCAAGGGTATCTAATGAACTACATATTTGATTCCAGTTATCTAACTCTGAAATCAAAACCTTCTGATATCTATGAGTATTTATATGATCACGTACCTGTTTTTCGATATCGAAGAATATGGTAAGACTTTCTTCAATTTTGCTCATCTATCGCAAATCCTTTCAATAGGTATAGTGCCTTAAAAATTGGCGAAAATTGTGGGCTAAACTTGAGCGTAGCGAAAATAGACTGCGGTTTTTAGTCTAATTAATCAAATTGTTATAAACCTTTGATTAATGACTTCCAATCTACGTATTTACCTATGTTTTTGAGGTTAGAATCGTCAATATGACGACCTTTTAACTCATTACGACAATCATCGACGTATGAGCAAATCGTTTGGTAGATTTCTGCGTTTGTTGCCTCTTTGTAAAACGAATTCTCAGGAGCTAATTTATGAGTTACATATTTGAACTGCTTAGTTCTCGATTTAACAAACCGTTTTTTATCATCTTGCCAATATTCGCCTCTAATTTGTGAACCTAAAATATGTAGTTTAATAAAACCTATTATCTCATTATATTCCCAAGCTCCACCATAATTTTCATGTATTGCATTTTTATAATTACTTAAATAATCTGGATTATCTTCACAATACTTCCTTTTAAATTCAGCATCCGAACCACCAAAGATCCTATTTTCAGTAAATATACTTCTCTGTTCGTAATATATTTCACGTTTAATTCTATAAACAGGTATTGTCATTAAATCAATTTGATACATTCAGACTCTCAGTTACGAATTAGGTGTATAACGCTTTGCTCACCGGAAAAGTAGGAGCGCATGCGAGTAATTTTCCTAGTCCAGCAATTTGATACTTATGAGCCCTCTCCCTAGCAAGCCGCATCAGTAGTATGCTTAAGGTGACTAAACAACAGGAGAAAGCTCAATGAAATTTTATAATAACTCACATCCATACTACTGTGGTATTGATTTACATGCACGTTTACTTTCGTCTGTATCATTGACTCTAAAGGGGAAGTTGTAGGCCATAAAAAAATAGGTGCCCGTAAAGATGACTTACTGCTCATTTTGGAACCGCTGTAACGTTCGTATGGATAAGCCAATTTCTTCACAGGCCCTCTCTTTTCTTGCGCCTGAGGTAACAGCTTCATCAATCAAGGATGCGTAATGCTGCCTATCTGTGAGTGAGGTTAACTGTCCTCGTCTTCCCCCCAGTAGGCATTTAACTTTTTTTTCAGTACCAATGATGCTTTAACTTGTTCAGGATAAAGCCCTTTTTCACGGCAATACTGACTTAATTCAATTTCGCTCAATGCTGCCGTTTCTAAAACAACTGAAAACTTTTGCTCTGGTGACCAATCATCAGAACGATTACTACCTGCCAAACCCGCACCTGCTTTTAAATACTTATTTTGCCAAGAATACAAAGTCGATAAGTTGATACTTTCTCGCTTTGCGAATTGACTTAATGATAAGCCACTTTCAAGGAGCTTTCTAACGGCGTTTGGCATCCAATTTGCGGTCAAAACTGCTTCTTGCCTGCTAGTTTTTATAAGTTTACTTCTTGATTCAAGCCGAAAGAACGATTTCAAAAAATTGTGTGAAGCATGATTATCTGCTCATCATTAATCTATCAACTTTTAACTTTAATATTTTAACCTCTTGCTCGAGGTCATCCCTTTCTGCTTGATAGAAAGCAATACTTTGTAAAGCTTTGTCACGCTGCCTTGTCATATCCTTTAGTTGATTTCGTAAGTACCTATTGTCATCTCTTAAAGATCTGTGCTTATTCGTTTCGAGAAATTTATTATGGCTATACCCCTCTTTAATCAGTTTATTATGTGTCTCAATGGCTTCTCGAATGTGCGCATTCCAAGGGCTATTTAGCGCCATATTACTTTTTAGACCGGCACCACTCCATATTTCCTTATACGTCCATGTAACCTCAGGCTTAGCTTTATGCAGTAGCTCTACCTGTTGCCATAAAGCTTTAGTATTATTATGTTTTGTTTCTTCTCTGTTCTTAAGTAGGCCGTTGTGATTACCACGTGACAAAGATTTAGACATTAATGACCTCAGCTTTATCTAGCTGTTCAATCAGCTTGTTAATTTCAATGTTCCTAGAGTTTAAATAGGATGTCTTAGGCAAACTTGATTTAAAAAAAGTTAACAATCTCTCATTTTCACGTTTACGCCACAATAGGGTTCTGCGCATACCATCCGCTGATATTACTGAATTATTACAATCAGCGGGCCTGCAAGCCGTTTTATCACCACCACAAAGAGCCTTTTGTGGTCTATACATACATAGACCATCATCCGTTTGCTCAATAAGAGCTTTATTAGGAAGACTTTGCAGAAAAATTTCACGTTCAGCCTTAGTCATTCCTTTAAACTCTTTTCTAAGTTGCTTTACCTCATCGGCACCGCCACCAATTATAGGTATTTGATTCGAATAAAGTTCTGCATATAGTTCTTCAGAAAGTATAAATTTTTCTTGTTGTAACTCAATATAAATGTTTGGGTCACCGTATATTTTAGTCATTTCGGGGTCATAGTGTTTGAGTTGATCTTGGATGGCTTTGATTCCCAAGCCTTGTCGAGTCATAATTCTAGCGAATTTTTTCCTAAACTGGTGGCTTGCTATGTACCAGACTTCATTATTATATGTAATGTTATTGTGATTGAGGTATTGACGTAACATAGTATTCATACTCATATTCGATACTTGATATGGACTTCGATTAGCCTTTTGAACAAATAAATAGTCCTTATTTGAGGTGTAACGGTTACTCAAGCCTAGTTTTAATTTATCCATTATTTGTTTAATAAAAGGCAATGTTTGCCATTTATACTTTGTCGGTTCTGCTTCTAGTTTCGTTGTTTGTGAAATAACAAAACTAATAACCTGTTCGTATCCATTGTGGTTCAAAGTTTCAGATTTGAAATTGTGTTCATTCCTGATACGCAAAATCTCATGGATTCTCATGCCGGTAAACAATGCAATGAGAATGTAACCAGCTGACATCAATCTGTTTTGAAAAGAATTTATTTCATGATGGTTTGTAAACCCGAAATCGGAATATGGAAATGTTTTTTTAACAATGGGTTCGTAGTATGCGGTACCGTCATCTCTGTATTTCTTTTTGTATTTTCTAATAGATATAAATTTTTCTCTTGCTAGGTTCACTTCATGTAATATTTTGTAAGTTTCAATATCTCTGATAGCAGCATGATAGAGTTTTTTGGCTACAGAATCAGGCATTTCAGATGTAGTTCTTTCTTGTCGACCAATTACCTTATTTGCATTAATTCTAGCCCATTCAGATTCAGACATACCTTCTAGCAAGTGAACCGTCAAACCGTCTCTCATCTTGTGAGATTGCTTTTGTAAATGGCCAAACCCACGAACTCGACTCAATAAAGTTCTGTTTGTTATTTCAAGGCCATTTTTATGAGTTTCATTCAGAATTTCACTTTGAATACATGAGGCATCAAATTCAGTAATATCTGATAATTTTAAAATTTTATTATCATACATATATGAAAGTATACGTTTTAACCCATGAGTGAGTAATTTTGTCAATGTTGATGTTTTGGGGTTGGAGGGGAGGGGGTTAAAGATTAATTGCTCTATAAAATCCTTTGCAACAGCAAGATATTGTTCATTATGTTGACTACATACGTTTGTTCCATCGTTAAATACTAACTTTTCAAAATTAAATGTCACATCACATTTTTTTAATTTTGGGTTCTCGTAACTAAAGTCCCACTTATTATCAGAATATTTAGAGTGTTTTGAAATCTGCTTATTTTTTATCTCTGGTGCTGCATTTCTCTCTTGATTCGATATGTTTATCATGGGCTTAACCTATATTTTTAATCGACCATTCAGGAACAGGGTTGTGGATTGCATCGTTGCGAATCATTTCAACAATAGATTTATCATATTTAGGGAGTATATATGTATCCCACATATACTGTTTCTCCTGAGTAGCTAAATTAAATTCATCTTGTTTAATTTCACCTAATGCTAAAAGGGTTTGGTAATAGTTTAAATAACTGAAATATTTTTTTATATCAAGCTGTGTAATAACAAGATTTTGACAACCAAGACAAGTCTCTGTCGCTGAGCTACAATATACTCCTACAGATTGATTCTTTTGAGGCGAGTTTAAAGGATCTTTACAATGATTTAATAGATTCTCTTGAGGTTTATCGATTTCAGCTGGTAATCGAGAGAATGGGTCATCATTATCTCCTTCCAATCCAAGTAACATAGCTTCTAGATGGAGTCCTCTTCGAGCCTTAAATATGGGGTCGTTAAGCTTTCTCAAGTAATCTGATGTAGTTTTTAACCTAGTATGCGCTAAGAGTGCTTGTAAGTATGTTAAATCCTCTGTACGAAGGTATTCTTGCCAAGCCATTGTAGGTCGAAATAAACTTGCTTGTAACGTAATGGGCTTGCTATCACTGGGGCGTTTTAGGTTAAGCTGCACTCCAAAATCGTAAATAGCTTGCTGAAATCTTTTTACTGTTATTACTCTGGGAACTTGATCAGAGCTAGCATTACTAATCCATAACGCTTGTTGTCCTTTAGGTCTATACGATTCAGTGATTTTTATTACTCGTTGAATTATTCTAATCGGCCAACTATCACTTCCTTTTATTAATGGGATTGTTTTATCCTTTTTGTTGGAACGGTACTTCTCCCACCGAATAAACATTCTATTAGAATCCAGAGGGTCTACTTCAAGGCAGTCTAATGTAAGTCTAGAGATAGTGCTTGGATTTAATCCAGTTCGAATAAGTAACATTAGGTAATAAGGGACTAAATCTGATGCAGAGACCCAAAGCTTAAGGTTGTTCTCATTATAGAATGCGGTTAACCAACCTGGTTGTCGGTGTCTGAAACCATGATAAAACAATGGGTACTTTTTAAGGGTATCGGCATCACTTAAAACCTGACATTGCATAATATTTTCCCAGTACCAAACCAGGTAATCTGTCTTTTGCCAAGGTGAATTATACTTAATTGGAGACGGTTTTCCTGCAAAATTATTTATGTAATAGTCAGTATCACTGACACTTTTATAGAATTTTTTTAGTGCTTTGGCGTAATAAGTTGTTCCATTAGATATCCCTTTCAAAAAAGATTGACCTCTAGGTATTTTATAGAGACTTTCGATATTTAATTTTTCACAGTGCAGTTCATTTACCCAAAACCAAATACAATAATCTTTGCTTGCCCATACGGAACGCTTTTTTTTATTTGTGATAACGGGTGCAACATCAGTAATAGGAGGTTCCTTTCCTAGCCATTGTGGTTTATATGTTGATTCAAGACGCTTCGATGTGATAACTAGTGATTGTTGTACAGCTGTTGATATTTCCCTTATTTCTTCCATATCGTATCCTTCATTACTTGAAGATAACCCACTACTTTTGGGGAACATATTTTCCGGAATTATAAATGTTGGAGAAATCGATTTATGCTTTTGCCATTGTTTAAAAATACTGCTTATAGAACGAAACAGACTTCCTGCTGTAGAGTATTTTAGGCCGGATTCGTTCTTTAGCCAAAGGCAAAAATTTATGAGGACCGTGCCATCGAGATCCGAAGGAGATGTAATATCATGCAAGGAGGCAAATTGGAGGAACTTTTGAAATTTCTCTATAACAGATATGCGTGTGAAATGCCCTTGAGAGTGTCTATTTTTGTACATAGCCCATGAAAAAAGGCTGATAATTTTTTTAGAGCCCAATTCGCACTTATTGTTAAGATTATAGGTATGTGGGTGACCAGTGTTTTTGCACTTTATGGTAAATTTTAAATCACGATATGCTCGAGCTTCATCAGCAGTGATTTTAGTAATTTGTACGTACTTAATTGTCACTAATAGAATCCTCTGTCACTATATCAATTTGACGTTGAAAAGCATTATATGAGCCAGAATAAGCTATTAAGGTGGCTATATGCACGTAGTATGTTCTAGTTGTTTCTTCACTTGCATGGCCAAGTAGTTTACTAAGACCAGTTAGATCGTGGTTAAGTAAATAATGATATGTCCCAAAAGTGTGTCTTAAAAGATGCGGGTGAGCTTTAACTCCAATGTGCTTACTGGTTTTTCTAAATAGTTTTTGAACCCAGTTAATGCTCAATGGTTGTCCATCTATGGTGATAAATAATGTAAGGCAATCTTTCGGATCTATGTGTGCAATAGCATCGATTTTTTTCTCTCTGTCTATGTCTACATACTCCCAAATTTGGTAAAGTAAATCATTAGGTATTAATATCACTCTTGCCTTTCCGCCTTTTCCAATAACTCTAGCTGGCGTAAATTTTCCTCGACTATTCACTTCTGGTAGATCACGAAGAGGAAAGTTACAGGCTTCAGATATTCTTAATCCTGTCTGGAGCATAAATGATGTCAACAATACATTTCTTTTTTTCACTAGCGCATTTCTTTTTCCTGAGATCTTTCCGACTGAAGAGACAAATCTTAAAGCATCCTCTAATAGCATGAACTTAATAGGTTCTGAAACAGCTTGAGAGTGATGCCCTTTAGATTGATATCGCTGACTCAAAGATAGTTTTAAACTTTGTATTTCCTGTGGATTAAGGTAAGGGGACAACCCCTTTTCATATGACCAAATAAGATAGCGGTAAGCACCAGCTACTCTAGAATTAATTGTATTCCAAGAAAGTCTTTCTCCATTATTTTTTGTGTATTCACATAATGTATCAATGTAAAAGTCGAATGTATCGTCTGTTATTGAACCAATGTTATTCAATGATGAATTAGCCCAAAGCAGAAATTCTTTAAGATGCTCAGCGTTTGTTTGTAAGCTCTTGGGCTTATTTTTTAAAGCTAATTGTCTCAGATACTGATTTACTTCGACACATGGTGAAGTGTCATTATTGAACATCTGTGGAATGTCACCCTTCAATCTTGCCAATTTTGAACGTTTTGACGTTGTGAAATTACAGTACACAATATTCATTTTATAATCTCTTTTTTACCATGTGTATCAGTAGACTAGCCAAAGACATACTGATTTTAACTGAATTAGATATAGTAGCTAATTTACCATTGTGTTACTTAATTCACCTCAATTGTATAGCATAGAAATCTTTATAAGTTAAATAAATGTAGTTTTTATATGGTCATTACTACAAGTTAGATGGAGTAAGGAATTGTAAAATTTAAACGTATATGTACATCAAGTGTAGGTACTACTAACGCGGCAGGCCGATAATAAATACTTTATTAGCCTGTTCATTTGCCAATGTAGGTTTATGCATAGCAGTTTGTGGCGTTGTCGATACTTCAGTCAGTTTAGATGTCATTTATTACAGCCGCATTGGGTTATTGAAAGGTAAACTTATTTATTAATCAGCCATATAAATTACGGGTTACACAATTTATGAGTAGTAACCTAACGTTACCATTTTGTCGGTAAATACTGAGTGTAATATAACGGCATTACGATATGTTCTTTCTCTAGAGCTGAAGATCCTTGTGTTCCGGTAAGCTTGAATGTTTTGCTTGGATTGCATTTTTCGATATATGACGTAAGAGATTTAGCGCGCGTACGTTTACCACTTTTGACTTCGATAGGGAAAATGGCGCCTGCATCATTAGTCACAATAAACTCTATTTCTGCTCGAGCATCATTCCAAGAGTAGCTAGGGTCAATACCTATAGCAGTCAGTTCTTGCTGAACAAAATTTTCGGCAATATACCCTTTGTACTCATAACTTTGCTGTTTTATTTCTTTATAACTATTGCCAAGCATATGGCTGAGTAACCCTATATCGAACATGAATAACTTAATCATATTGTCTTTTTTGTAAGCGGCAAGTGGTGATTTAGACGCCCCTTCAATCGGATAGTTAGCCAGTGCCAAGCGACAACGCAGTAACCAGTGAATCGCGTTTTCAAAATCGCTATAACGTGATTTACGTTGGTGGACGTTTTTGAATTTAAAGCGCTTAACCGACTCATCCATCACGATAGAGAGTTGTGCAGGGATGCTACTAAACACGGATTCAATCAAGGTCGCATCAACTTTACCTGCGTATTTACCAAAATCTCGTCGGTAACCTTCTACCAAGTCAGCATGTATTTTCGAAATCTTTGCAACACGTTCTAATATGCTGGCACCTTTATATTGATACCAAGCCGCCACGGCCTCTGGCATACCACCAGTAAAGAAATAATCAGTGAGTTTGTCCATCAGTATGTTGTGTGCGGTCGTCGAACTTGCTTGGGTGTCAAATGCCTTAATTAGCGCAGTTTCTTCAGAGGCATAAATAAATTCTTTGAACGTTAACGGACGTAAATAGTACTGCTCAACTTTGCCAACAGGGAAAGTATTTAATAAACCAATGTTTGATCCACTTGCCGCGACAAAGTAAGTCGGGGCTTTTTCGGAGAAATATTTGAGTGATGTGACAGCACGCTCACACTCGCCGATTTCGTCAAGAATAAGTAAGTCTGTTTCTGGGTTAAAGCTCTGGCCGGTGATCAGTTCAATGTTTGTTAATAACTCGTCAGGTGCGAGTGAGCTTTCAAATGCCTCTTTAAAAGCAGGATTTTCTAGAAAGTCGATACGAAGCGTATTGGCGAATGTTTTACCAAACAGTATTTGCAGGAGAAACGTTTTACCCGTTTGGCGAGCACCATCAATCAGTAATGGCTTACGCTCCGGTTGGTTTTTCCACGTCATTAATGAATTGAGTAAAGTACGTTTCATAAAGCCTCTAACCGGCGGTAATCAATGTTAGTGGTCATTATAAACATAAAATCACGTGCAAAACACACTTTTGTGCGCGTAAAAGTGCGTGTTAACTACACTTTTACGCGCATAAAAGTGTGTTTTGGTTGCTGGGGCGAGGCTGTAAGTGACGTAATAAGTCGTCGACTTTATCAACAATCGCTAAAGTCAGCCGCGGCTATCGTCACCCGACATTTAGCCCAGTTTGTGGTGTTGTTGATATGAATGCTGCCGTCATCCCTTTAATCGTGCTGGGCAATAAAGGGAATAATTTGTCAGCCTAAGTGTTATTAACTTGCTATCGCTTCGGGGTTGTTCTGTCGGTAAATGATTATACCGAAATGGCTGTTTAACGTGTTATTGAGGTGACTAGTAGGATCCATGGGGCAATTAATCATGTTATTCGCCTCATATTGTGAGGCGAATAAATTGCTATTTTCAACAAATTGAGTGCTTAAATTAAACTGGAGTTGCGGGCTTGGTAGCAAGAACTCTTTTAAGCCGGTCATAAGCATATGCATACTTATCTGGAGGCATCTTAGTTAAGTTTTGCTGCTTCCAAAGTATGGCGGGTAATTGTTCAACTCCGGAAAGTCCAAGCAATGACCAGTTGGGTGATCGGTTTTTGAACGACAATAAAAATGCTCGCTCTTCTTGTGTTAGCGAGATGTTTATTATTTTCACTAACTGTTCCCGTGCAGCCTCAAGCGCTAAAACATCGTTTTAACCATCGCGCAATTTAAATCTAAAGGTGGGATATTAATCCTATTTTTCTGTTTAATACGGTAATATAATCCCATTTATTGCTCGTGATAGTTGTTTAAATGGTTGGGTTCGACTATATTCCCATTAATGGTTGAATAGTGGGAATACAGTCCCTTTGGTTGGTGATATGGCTAAGCGTGATTTACACAATGTGCTGTTTCCAAAGCAGCGAAAAATTCTTTCTCATTTTGGCGAAGACCTATTACTAGCCATGAAGCGACGTGGTTTTACGAAAAAGCTACTGTGTGAACGAACTGGCTTTGATCACAAAACCGTGAACAAAGTCTTCGCTGGTGATCCGGGTGTTGCCATAGGCACTTACTTGAAAGTCATGGCGGTACTTGGCATGGATAGCAACTTTGCAGACATGGCCGCTCACGACGAAGTCGGTATCAAGCTGCAAAACATAAAATTGCTGGAAGGTTCAAGATGAGCCGTGAAATCGTCGAAGTTTATGCCGACTGGCAGCCAATTAAAGCGCCACTGTTAATAGGACAGCTTGCTTACAACGACTCAAGCCGGGGTGGCGTGTTTAGTTTTACCTACGATAAAGCGTTTCTAACTTCAGCTTATCGCTTGCAAATAGACCCAATGCTTGAGCTTCACTCAGGTGATCTCTATAACGACAAAGTCGATAAAAACTTCCGTGCATTTCTTGATTCATCTCCCGATCGATGGGGGCGTATTTTAATGCAACGACGTGCGGCTATTGAAGCACACAAAGGCATTCGTGCAACAAGTCAATTAAACGAGTTGGATTACCTGCTGGGCGTACATGACTCTTACCGAATGGGAGGGATCAGATTTAAGCGAGCAGGTTTTGATGCTTTATTAGCCTCCCCTTTTTTGGATAACAATGCCGAATTTGCAGCACCACCCATGGCGTCACTACGTGAACTAGAGTACGCCGCCATCCAGATTGAAAAAGACGATAATATCGACAGTGACGAGTACTACCGTTGGTTGATGATGCTGATTTCTCCAGGCTCATCACTAGGTGGTGCAAGGCCCAAGGCTTGTGTGACAGATGAGCAAGGCCACTTGTGGATTGCCAAGTTTCCCAATTTAAACGATACCCACGATGTGGGAGCGTGGGAGATGGTCTGTTATGAATTGGCTTTGGCGGCAGGTGTTGACATGTTCCCAAGTGAAATTAAGCAGTTTTCGTCACAGCATCATACCTTTTTAACAAAACGCTTTGACCGGAAGGGTGAACAGCGGCTGCATTTTTCATCGGCCATGACACAGCTTCAATACTATGATGGTGAACAATCTCAGGGTGCCAGCTACTTAGAAATTGCTGAGTTTCTTTCTACTCAAGGTGCACAAACAGAAGCGGATTTAGCACAGTTATGGCGTCGTATCGTGTTTAATATTGCGGTCTCCAACACAGATGATCACCTGCGTAACCATGGGTTTTTATTGACAAAGAATGGCTGGAAGTTATCACCGGCTTATGACTTAAATCCGATAGTGGGTAAGCACGGCCTGCATCTCAATATTACCGATGCAGACAACGCTTTAGACTACCAATTAGCCTTTGACGTAAAAGACTTCTTCCGGCTTTCTCAAACCCAAGCCACGCAAATTTACGACGAAGTGTTAAATGCGGTTAAGCAATGGCAAGCCGTTGCCAAGCGCCTAGGGATCAGCCGAGCAGAGCAAGCCATGAAAGAATCGGCGTTTAACGTTTAATGATTAATGCGTAAGTGAAACTATCTCTTTATTTCAACTGGATAAAGCCGTTATCGATTCGGCCTCATTCTCTGCCTCGTACTTCATTGTTGTAACTGTAGTGGCAGAAGTACAAGGTGTGTTGGTGTTGTGAATTCGATAGCTGTTACCGTACTCAATTGATAAATATTAAATTTTAGATAGTCCATGCAACAATATTGTTATGGTATATTTTTATCTTCCTTACTTTTAAAGGCTTATCCGACATGGAACAAGTTGGTATATATGAAAAGCTCATTACTCAACTGATAGATAAAAGCATAGATCGTGATGTTTTCTATTTAGGGGAAAGGCCACTTGAGAGTGCTGAGGCGAGTGTCTGGCTATCTAGGTTTTTAACAAACATAATTGAGTATGCTATTGAAGCCGTCCCTAAAGGCGATAATCAATTAGTAAACCAAATTAATCTTGCTAACAAATTAGTACTTTGGTTAAGAGATCATGTTCAAGATGAGCAATTGATATCTGAAAACTTGCTTGATAGTAAAGGCCGTATTCTGACGGCGCTATTTGAAAAGAAAAACCCGATATCAACTGACTTTCCTGAATTTACGAAGGCCATTTATCCGCTGACAGGATTAAGTCAAAGCGAGTTGTTTTGTGGCAGTAACGCGGGTATTTCTTTAGACACTGAGCTTAAGCGTGAGATCCGCTCAGCGGATAAAATTTATTGGTTAGTGTCTTTTATTAAATGGGCCGGTATTCGAATTTTTAAAAATGAGCTGGAAGAGTTCACTCGAAGCGGCAAAACCCTGCGGATAATCACGACATCTTATATGGGCGCGACAGATGCTAAAGCTGTGGAGTTTTTAGCAAGCCTTCCAAATACAGAAGTTAAATTGAGTTACAACACTAAGCGCGAACGTCTGCATGCCAAATCCTACTTATTTCTACGTGAAACAGGATTTCACACTGGATATATTGGCTCATCTAATTTGTCGCATTCTGCGCTGACGAGTGGCCTTGAGTGGAATTTAAAAATAACCACTCAAGAAATTCCCCACATTATAGATAAATCTCTCAATACCTTTGAATCATATTGGCAATCGAGTGAATTTGAATTATTTGATGGCAATATTGAAGCTAAAAACAAACTTCATGAGGCGTTAAGAGAAGCTAAGGGTGGATTTAGCGATAACAGTGCATTTCATTTTGATATAAAGCCCTTTGCACATCAGCGAGAAATTCTTGAGCAGTTAAATGTTGAACGTCAATTACACCAGCGGTTTAGAAATCTCGTTGTAGCAGCAACGGGGACCGGTAAAACCCTAATATCAGCGTTTGATTTTACCCGCTTTTATAAACAATATCCTGAAGCTAATTTTTTATTCGTGGCTCATCGGCAGGAGATACTTAAACAAGCTTTGTCTGCGTATCGTGGTGTATTGAAGAATAACCAATTTGGTGAATTGTGGGTTGCCGAGCACAAGCCGAATAGCTACCGTCATTTGTTTGCTTCGGTACAAAGCTTGAATCTGCAATTGGACAATTTACCACTTAGCGCTGATTTTTATGATTATATTGTGATAGATGAAGTGCATCATATTGCGGCTAGTAGCTATCGTGGATTGCTAGCACATTTTTGTCCTAATATTTTATTAGGGTTAACTGCTACGCCGGAGCGCCATGATGGGCAAAATATACTAGATGACTTTTGTGGAGTCATTGCTGCGGAAATTCGTTTACCCGAAGCCATTAATCAGCGCTATTTATGTCCTTTCCAATACTTTGCTATCGATGATGATACCGATCTTCGCAAAATTAAATGGCATCAAGGGCGATATGATATCGCAGAGCTAAGTCATCTTTATACTCATAATGAGCAAAGAGTGAAGCGCATTATTCGCAGCTTGAACGATACAGTCACTGATATTCGTCAGATCAAAGCCCTGGCGTTTTGTGTTAGCAAAGAACATGCAGAATACATGACGAAGAAGTTTGTCTTAGCCGGTATTAGTGCAGATGTGCTTACGAGTGATAACAGTCATGAGAGGCAACACAAACGCCAAAGTTTAATTAGCGGTCATGTGAATATATTATGCGTGGTGGATATTTTTAATGAAGGTGTCGATATTCCTGAAGTCGATACTTTATTGTTTTTACGTCCAACCGAAAGCTTAACTATTTTTTTGCAGCAGTTAGGACGTGGATTGCGTTTAACCGATGATAAACAGTGCTGTACCGTATTGGATTTTGTGGGTAATTCTCGTGATGAATATGACTTTTCACAAAAGTTTCGCGCGCTTGTTGGTAAAACTAATCAGTCTATTACAGATGAGATAACGAGTGATTTTCCTCATTTGCCTTTAGGTTGCCGAATTGAGTTAGAAGAACAGGCTCAGGCAATGATTTTGCGAAACATTAGCCGTGCCACCATGAATGCGAGCAGGTTGCGGCAGTTGATTAATAATTTTGAGCATCAAACAACACTAACCTTAAACTTGGCTAATTTTTTACGCTTTCATCCCAACGTACAGTTAGAAGATATTTATAAGCTAAAAATGAGTTGGTTAGAACTCGTTGAGAGCGCAAGTAAAAATCAAATTAATGAGCCACATGTAGATATGAGCATAGCTAAAGCCTACTATCGTGCGATAAATTATCACTTGCTCGGCTGC
Organism: Shewanella litoralis; assembly: GCF_009828585.1. GTDB lineage: Bacteria > Pseudomonadota > Gammaproteobacteria > Enterobacterales > Shewanellaceae > Shewanella > Shewanella litoralis. Next base: position 30,159 of record NZ_WSRZ01000016.1, read on the forward strand.
AATTCTATTTCATATTTACAGTTTTTAACGCAGCTCATTATCGACAATTTTAGCTTTGATGATACGAATACAATTCAGTGCCAATTTGCATTAATGTGCCATTATAATTTCTGGGATAAATCGGGCTCCGAGCTAGGCTTTACTAGCCTAAAGCAAAGCTTAGCCGCCTTGAGGCATACACAATTACAAGCTGAACTGCTTGATGTCATATCGTTACTTTTTAAGCGTATACATCATAATGAACTTGAAATGCAGATCCCAGCAATTCCATCTTTGAAAGTGCATTCTAGATATACCCGAGAGCAAATACTCGCCGCCTGTGGCGCAAGCGTTTTTAGCAAGAAATCGACAGCTCGTGAAGGTGTTCTAGTCCTTAAGGCGCTTAATGTTGAACTACTATTTGTTACCTTGAAAAAATCTGTTAAACAATTTTCACCGACTACTATGTATCATGATTACGCGATTAATGAATCGCTATTTCATTGGCAATCTCAAAATAGTGCAAGACCAGAGTATGGCAGAGGTTTGGGCTATATCGAGCACGAAAAAATGGGACGAAAATTGATTTTGTTTGTACGAGAACAAGCTAAAGATGAAAACGGCCGTACCATGGGATTTGTTAATTTTGGTTTTGTGAAATATATAAAACATTCAGGGTCACAACCGATGAATATTACATGGCAACTTGATGAGCCGATGCCCGATTTTATGTGGCATGAGACTGCCAAGTTAGCTATCGGGTAGCCAACCATATTGGCATAGGCAACTGTTGAAAACAGGATGTTTTCGTCAAGCCCCCATGGATGGGTTTACGGCGTGTTGCAGAGGACGATATGGTGGGCGAACCAACAAATAAACCTGCTGATATCGAAGTCACCAATCTTGACGCTTTAGGCCTTTCACAATGATTAAAAACAATAATGGCAGCCAATGTGGCTGCCATTTTATTGATGCTAGTGACTTTTTCTAATCACTTCACTAGCGGTTTACCGCTTTGTTCTTAGGCCAAAACTCAAAGCCAAATATAAGTTGAGATTAATTAATCGCCATTGAAATAAAGTAACCCACAACAGTTGCAGTGATTACACCAATAAACCCAGGAATAATAAAGCTGTGATTGAGCACGTATTTACCAATGTGTGTGGTACCGGTTCTATCAAAGCTAATTGCCGCTAAGTCACTTGGGTAGAATGGGAAGAAGAAATAAGCATAACACGCTGGCAGTACACCAATTAATACTGGTGCTGGGATGCCGAGTGAATATCCTAAAGGCAACATAATGGTTAATACCGCCGCCTGACTTTTTAAGAATATAGATGACACAAACATCGCGATAGCAAATGTCCATGGGTACACGCTGACAATGTCGCTCACCGCGCTGACTAAATAGCTCTTGTGGTGTTCGATAATAGTGTCACTCATCCAGGCAATACCAAAAATGATGATGACCGCGGTCATACCGGCAGTAAATACATTACTGGTAACAATCTTTTTGGGCGATACATTGGTGGCGAGTAATATGACACCACCAACAGACAGCATCATAAACTGAATCGCGACCGACATTTTTACGCCAGCAGGCAGTATTTGCTTACTAAACATGGCGACCACAATCACCGCAAGAATACCCAGTAAAAATACCATTAAGCCTTTTTTAGCCGTTGATTGTGCCGCTGGGGTTTCAGCATCGTCATCTTGTGGGTCGATTAACGACTCACGGAAATCTTTATCTGCTAAGCGTGCTTGGAACTCGGTGTCTTTGTCTAAATCTTTACCGCGCTTTAAGCTCCAGGTACAGGCGACAAGTAAACCGCTTAAGGTTGCAGGAATGGTCACCATAAGCACATCGATTAAGCTGATATCAAGGTTATTATCAACCGCTGTTGCCAATACAACCGCAGCAGCTGCGGCAATTGGGCTGGCGGTAATGCCCATTTGCGAGGCGACAGTTGCCATCGCTAATGGGCGTTCAGGACGAATGCCTTTTTTATAGGCTACATCGTAAATAACAGGTAGAAGTGGGTAAACCGAATGGCCAGTACCAACCAATACGGTTAAAGAGTATGTACATAAAGGGCCTAAAAACACGATATGTTCAGGATGTTTACGCAGTATTTTTTCAGCAAACTTCACTAACAGATTTAAGCCGCCAGTTGCCTCAAGTGTTGCCGAGGCTGCCACTACCGCCAGAATAATTAACATCACGCTGATAGGTGGGGAACCAGGCGCGATACCAAACACGAATGCCAGCACTGATACACCTAAACCACCGAGTAAACCAAACGCGATACCGCCATGGCGGATACCAATAAATATCACCGCTAGTAACAGCAGCATGTGTATATAAAACATCGTGTGTTCTCCCCATATAGGAATTATGTAGGTTGTTATTATTTTTAGCCTTTTGAAGGTATCTCACAACGAATTTGCGGTTAGTGACTTAATTCAAGCTATTGAATTGCCAAGTTGAAAAATGTGTAAAACGTGAACAAGGTTGCATACTGATTTAAGTGCAGCGCAGATCTTGTAAGGCAGGGGAAAGGTGTTTTGCAATACTCAGGGTTAATTATTGGCAGGCGTTAAGCAACATCTTACCGATGGCTTTGTCGTTACAAGCCACTAATTGCCAGCGCTGACAATTGTTGAACTTGCTGTAATGCTTAATGGCATCGATAAACGCGGGTATAAAAGTAAACTTGCCTGGTGTGTGGCTCGGTAAAACTGGCAATGTCGCCTTGTTCGCACATTTGCGCCAAGGTTTTGGTCAGTAGTGGTTTAAGGCCTTTACGCAGGTACTGAATTTGCTGCAAATTGCCAAAGCCATGAGCCACTAAATAACGCTTAATTAAATGCTGAGCAAACTCGCAGTCGCTGGGCACTGTGGTATCTATATGGCTTGGTAACACGCGCTCGGTTAAATCGTAAACCTTTTGAAACTTATCACGCCTAGCCACCATTAACTCGCCTTGAATAAACAATTGTTCAAGCGCTTTTTTAGCGGGTTTCCAATCCCACCAGGCGCCATTTTTAACGTCGGCGTCGTGCTTAAATTGACTGGCGTTGAGTGGCCCTTCGTCCGTAATACGTGCTTTTACTTCGCGCATGACTTTGTGTTCAGGCTCAAACCAATGTTTGTCGCCTTGTTGTAATTGCTGCTTGCGATACAAGCTAAACCGATAATCTTCAATGGGTAGGTATGCCGCTGCATGGGACCAAGATTCAAACACACTTTTGTCGCCCATGGCCTGATCTAACATGCTGGTGGCGTAGTGTGGCAACCTACTATGCAATACATGATGATGCGCGCGTTCAACCACATTAATAGAGTCTATTTGCACATAACTTAATTGCTGCAATAGCGCTGGCAATGACTCAAAAGGCTGCAGCAAACCTTGTTGCTGCATACTTAACTGTAACCATTGTGTGGCTGAGTAAGGGTTGGTCATTAAGAGCCTTTATTGAATGCGGTAAGCGAGTTAAAACACGGTGATAGGCCATTGTAGGCCAACTTTTATAGCAGAGTACACCAGCGGCTGATTATAAGATTGCTGGATGTTGGTAGTAAGAGTTAATCATTGTGTGAGTTGTTCTTACGCGCTATGGCGTGTAAAGCTGGATTGTTTACACATTATAATAGTTCAGTACTGGCTGAAATAACCTAGGAAAAAACAAACATTAAGCCCAGCAAATGCTGGGCTTAATGTTAATGCGTTCAGGTTGAGAATCTATTCTACGTTTTGGATCTGAATGTTGTAACTTTAAAAAATATGATATAAAACATTGAGATATCTTTATTTTTATTGTTTTATTGAGTGTTACTCGCCAAATTACCCACCGTTTAGGTTTGCTTTATATTTATTGACATTGCATTTTGATAGCGGGTTTGAAGTTCAAATATTGTTTTAAGATCATACTCATTATTAACTATTGCGCGTTGTTGAATAGTTTCAAAAAAGTAGCTTAGTGTTTCTTGAACTTTTTCTAATGAATTATTCACTCTATCTAGTTCGCAAGTTAGCTCATTGATCTGTAGTTGTTTATTATTTGATTTTAGAGTTAAAACGCTTATTCTTTTGTCTTCTTGGATGTTTTTTCTTCTTTCATTATCTATATGCTTCTGTTCCTGAATCTTCATTAGATCTTGTATTGTCCCATCGAGAATCATTTCTATGAACTGGCTTCTAGAAAATTCATACATTTTGCGTTCGGTATCTAGATGCTTTAGTAAACTAGGTTCTAATGTCACATTCAGCATTTTCTTTCTATTTTCGCCTTTTCTTGTTTGGCGAGTCCGATAAGCTTTTTTCATTTTGTCTGCAAAAGTAAACCAACTTTGGGAGTTCTTTGGTAATCCTGACTTCAGCAAAAAACTAATAAGCCCATTAATATGGACATATTTATACCCATCATATCCTTGCTTTCTTATGTAATTATTTAGCCATGTGATTTCACTTGGTGTATTTGAGTCTAGAAAATAAAACAAAGATTTGAGGTCCTGAGGAGATAAAATATTTTCCATAATTTGATATGATATTAGCTATTATTTTTGATACTTTACAAAATTACTAGTAGAATTACTAGTGTCTTAAAAGTGTGTAAGGTGCATTTTATAGGGTTTTAGAGTGTTATACGTGCAGAATTAGGGATGAATGTTGAAAAATTTACTTAATAGCATGACGGGCGCTACGCCTAGTATGCGTTTTGTTTTATTGCGATGGTACATTTCCTATGGTGCACAAGTCATAGTACCAAAACAAAATGAGAGTTGGCTCCAGATAGGGGTATCTAAAACAACCTTTAATCGCTCACTAAACTATCTTGTGAATGAAGGGTATATTAATAGCCTAAAGCCATCACACCTTTATAACTCAAGTTCAGCCCCCACTTATCGTCTTTCACAGGCAACTGTAAACCTGCAATTGGCTAGCCAAATAAATTCAGAGGTATTGGGACTTTTTGAGGCTTGGCTAGTGAAACCATTGCAATTGAACGAATCTCTTAATACACGAATATTGGTACTGGCTAGTATCTTACTCCAAGAACCATATATTGATTTAACTAGACATTTATCAGTGCTCAAAGTGCTTACTGGTATGGATACTAATTCTATTAAGAAAAATGCCTCTAAAGCCCTGAAGCTGTCAGGTGTTTTTGCTCCAAAACCTTATCGTGGTTGTGGCTTGTTTGCGAAAAGTCCATTTATTTACTGTATCAATCAATTTAATGAAAATATTCAAGTTACTAATTTAGGTTTACCATTAACCTTTGAAAACCAGTTGTTCTCTCCAGATATGCACAGTTCTGCTAACTTATTCATGCTGTTAACAAGTAACTCTATAAATGTCAAAAAGGCATTTGATGACGGACGGATTGAGCCTGATTTATGTTCGATGAGTGCTTTTTGTCATGCAGCTATAAATCATCACACTTTAAGACCTCACTTGATTTCTTTGTTTCACTTTATCATTAGGTTATTTACAGGCCCACATTACAAAGATCAGCCCAAGTCACCAAAGGAGATTGTCGAATTTCTGAAATTATATCTTCCAGTTAAAGCTCACAATGGAGAGCCGTCTATCTTGGACGACAAGGAGCCCACTTCTTTTGAGGCCTTTAATAAATGGGCAACGAATAAAGCAAATTTAGCTGTTGTGGACGAATTCTATACACGGCTAGCTCGCAATATATCCTATCAACTTATTGAGATCATTGCTCAACTTGCATTTTTTAAGAAGAAATATAACTCAACAATTATTGATATAGTTTATTGCCCTACTAAATACCTAATAGCGCAAAAGAGATTAAGCAACATTGACACTAATTTAGATATTCAGGATAAAGACAAATCTAGTAAAGTAAACGAGACTGGTGGCTTTTATGTCAGCAACGCTATCTTCGAAATAGCTAGTCAGTCTAGCCAATCTCTCCCTCGTTTAGCTCTTGTTGTTGATAATGAACTAATCGATAACGATTCATTAGTACTGGGTGATAAAAAGAATTCGTTTCAATAAAGTTACTTGAGATCTGATATTTCATTTTCTAATTCGAGTAAAAGTACCCGTGTCGACTAGATATCGTATAATTCTTTCTTAGTTTAATTGTCGAGTAACGTAACCCCATAGATCCCTTGTCTTGAATGCTCAAATGTCCAAGCATGCCTTGTGTTTCAGGGACTAGGTTTGTCGGTTTGTTAATACTACTGTCTTATCTAGTTAGATAGTGTTCTAGACCGTACGTTCTGAAGAATATGTAAAGAGGCCGAGCAGGTTGAAAAATACTCGAACCATATAAGTTATGAATCAATAACCTATATGGAATTTCAACATGCAAACACGTCACATCTCTAACACTAACCTTAGTGTCATCAAGAATGGTCAATATCAAGGCCTCAATGTTTATCCAAAGCCACTAAGCGCTGAATATTTAAGCGTTATTCTACAGACCTTACAGACTGCTCAGAATGATCACTCTCGTACTTTTATGGTGCGGTTTGATTTGCATCTACCACAGCTTAATTTTCACGACTCACCAACGGTTTATGATTCAACAGTGATCAGCAAGTTCTTTAAATCTCTGAACGCTAAAATCCAACATGATAGGCTTATCAAGCAACGTGAGGGTAAGCGGGTGCATCGTTGTACTCTGCGTCATATTTGGGCAAGGGAGCGAGCTGATGCTGATACGGACCATTACCATGTGGCTATCTTGCTTAATAACGATGCTTATAATCATCTAGGTGATTTCAATCATAGTGGGCAAAACTTGAGTACCAAGATAGTTGAAGCCTGGGCCAGTGCGTTAGGCCTAGATGCATACAGTGCCAGAGGTTTAGTACACTTCCCCAGGGATAAGCCCGTTTACTATATTAATAAGAATGCACTGGATTACCCGCTGATATTTAATGCCGCCTTTTATCGATTGAGTTATTTTGCCAAGTTAGAGACTAAGCATTATGGTGATAGGACTCGTTCATTTGGTTATAGTCGTATATAAGGCATTGGTAACTGAGTACAGAGCTCAATATTTCAAGTTATTGAGTCAGAAGTAAAAGAAACCAAATAGAGAGAAAGTGGCCTTATATCCACTTTCTCTCTTAATGTTATATAGACATTAATCCCATAACCAATGCCAGGCATCTGATACTAATTCGACACCAGCTTTAGCTCCTGTCACAGTGACGACAACAGGGGTAAATATAAACGCTGTTGTACCCGTTTCTATCGCACCAGTGACTAGTTTAATACCTGCGTTCGACAGCTCACCTTTAGCTAGACAATCATAACTATCTTCTAGTGTTCGAGTGGTACCAGTGAATAAACATTCCAATGGCTTACCCACAAGGTCACCAGGCGTACCCAATACCGTATTGACGTTATCGGGTAGACCTAAGTATTCACCGGTCATCTTAGCTGCAGTAGAGGCTAATGCGACGTTTGCTATCGTACCTGTAGCCACCTTTGATGCTGCTCTGCCTAGTAATCCTGACCTTGCAGCGGTTTGAATGGCAAGATGCGAGACATTACTTACTTGATTGGATGTTCTTTGTTCATCCAAGCATTCATTGACGAATTGTTCACAATTATTAGTGACTAGATTATATGAAGTACACCCTAGTTTACTTAGCGCATATTCGATTGCTAAATCTGGAAAATAAGTCGATTTCTTCACCCAGATAGAGTTGCCATTAGAGAAGGACCCACTGTCTATCTCTTCTATGGTGCCGCTCTTGGCTAGGTGGATAATTCTATGGTTACCAATATAGAGACCATGGTGCTTTGTTAACCCAAGGATATCGAGATTAGTGACAAGGTGATCGCCAGGTTGAAATGAGTTCATATGCTTTCCTTAATCAAAAGCTTAATGAGCTAATAGCAATAACCGCATGTAGTACAAGTGAAGTTATTAATCAGTTTTAGAGGGGAGATTTCAAGCTTCAGTCACATGAGGCAGAGCTATTAGCTGTAAGGTTTTTGTCAGTGATGTGAGTTAATGGTTAGTGTGGTTGTAATAACAAATATTTAAATTTCCAGTTCAACAAAATCCTTATCAACATCATCCTGAGTAATGCCGATATACCGCAGTGTTACTCCCTCAGAGCTATGTCTTAGCATCTTCATTACACGACCAATATCTTTAGTGTTTTGGTAAAGATGGTAGCCTCTGGTCTTTCTCATTGAGTGTGTGCCAAGCGCTAGCTTTAGTTCTTCACCTACTAACGCAAATGCTTTGGTAACAGCACGTCGAGTGAGTGGCCTAGGTTTAATATTTTTAGACTGTTGATTACGGAAGGACTGAAAGAGGTAGATATGTTGTGGGTATTCAGCCCTGACATCTTGAATATGCATTAACACCTTGTGGTTGAGCTTGATGTTAGCTTGCTTGCCTGTCTTCATTTCTTTGACAATGAGGCGTTCTCCTTGGATATCATCAAATTGGATAGCCAATAAATCAGAAATCCGTAGCGCAAGATTAAGGCCGATATTCCAAATATCAGCCATTTGCTTACTACAGCGCATTTCCAATAAGTGGCCAATGAGTTGAATGGTTTCATGCTTTTTGATTGCTTGTACTTCCGCCATGTTCAAGTTCCTTATTTGAGCTATAAAGACGATTTGAGTACTTCAAAAGGTAATATTGCTTACACCCCTTGATATTGCTGGGTTTCCAAGTTCCCGTTTTACCAATATGGGAACTTGGATTTGAATCTGATATTTAACCCAATGCGACTTGAACTTGGTAAACATCCATATGGTGATAACTGAGGAAATTGTTGCTAAATAGCTCAATGAGCTCTTCACCCTCATCATGGTTTATCCACCCACCAAGTGAGCTATAGACCTGCTTGCTGTTAAAGCAGATATCAATGTCCTTAATTAATTCATAACCGTGAAAGGCAAAATCAGTCACATAGACTAAACGCCAATGATCAAATTGCTTTTCAAGCCTTACCTCAACAGGATGAAATCCACCTCGTTCAGGTGAATAGTCAGGATCACGAAAATATAAGGTGATTGCATTGGCATCTTTTGGACTGGTGTTCAGCAGTTCTTGCGTCAGCAATTGATAGAAAGAAATCGGCATTGCTGGTCTTTGATTGGTATCAATTGAAATAGTCATATGAGTTCCTTAAATAACACACAGCACAGCAAAGGATTAAGGGCATGCGCTCTTAATCCTTTGTTTGCTGGTGGCGGGTAAGTAGTGGGAGTAGAAAGAAATAGATGTGTTAGCAAATGACGTGTTATCAGCGGTCGTTAGCACAGGGAGCGCAAGGCAATGGCTATATTAATCCTCGCTCGGCAAAAGACACTGGTGTTGTGCCTACTACGATGTGATCCAATACCCTGACATCGATAAGCGCTAAAGCATCAGTTAGCTTCTTTGTTATCTGTTTGTCTGCCTGTGAGGGTTCTGGCTCACCTGAGGGATGATTATGAGCAAAGATAACTGCAGCTGCATTCACTTCAAGTACAGCCTTCACGACTTCCCTAGGGTATACGCTAGCAGCATCAATCGTGCCGAAAAACAGTTCACGAAATTCAATTAGCTGGTGTTGTGTATTTAGCATCATTACACCAAAGACCTCTCTTTCATAACCGCCTAGCTTATATGTCAGAAAGTCTTTTGTTGTCTGTGGATTGGTGTATGCGTCTTGATAGTTGAGCTTTTCTGCAATGATATTTGCAGCGCTCTGAAGTATCTCTAAAGAGGTTTTTGGCCAAGCTTCACTCGAGTTTGTATTTGATTTTTTGTGCATAACGAGATTCCTTTGATGATTTAGTTTGCTTATGCACATAGGTGATATATAGCTGAAATCCGTTCGAAAACGATGATCTGCAAAGTTAAAATTTACCAGAGTTCCCCATGTTGTGAATCAAATATGAGGAATTCACAATGAGACTAATTAAACTGAAAGAAGTGATGGATTGCACTGGGCTAGGGCGTTCGACTATTTATAACTACATTGCAGATAAAACATTCCCAAAACCGGTAAGCCTTGGTTTAAGAGCGGTAGCCTGGGTCGAAAGCGAAGTGCAAGATTGGATTTTAGATAGGATAGAAGAGCGGGACTTACTGAATGAAAAAGTCTTCGTGAAATAGCGATAAAATTAGAAACTGCAGATAGTGATATATCTTAGCCTTATGGTTGATTATACCAATGTAAGCTACTTCTCTCTTCCGCAAATAGTGCGACTCGCATTTCTGTAAATCGCACTAATTAATTGGATATAATAAAGAAAAAATGATAATTTTATTATAAAAATATACCAAATTAATGAATCATGAATCAAAAAGATTTTAATGAAATACAGCGTATTGCTCCTCTTCTCACTCAAGAGGACTTTAATCAGGAAGTCAAAAATTATGCAGATCGTGGTGAACTAGCAGATCTTTATGAGCAAATTGTTGCAGATGTACAAGGACAATATTTCTATAATTGTGACGCGTGCGATGAACATATAACCCCAGACCTATCGAGAAAAAGAATTAAGACTAAAGTCTTGAAAAAAGTACCTCAGTTGGCCTTATTCCTAAAAAATATTCACTCTGGAGCTGAATATCAAGTCCAGGCTCTCTCTATGCTTCGGGGAGAGCAAGTCGATTTTGGTAATATTTCGGACTTCAAACGAGATTTACGTTTGAGGCATGAAGAACGGTGGACTAGAGTCTTACGCGAAGTAACTGGGAATAATGAGGTTCAGGGCGGCGTATCAGTACTTGGTGCTGTCTCTGAGGAGCTATTAAAGCGAGCTATCGACATTGTGTCTCAAAGTCCTGATATTTTTCAAACTACTCAAGATGATACAAAGTCTTATGGAGACTTTGTTCTTATGTCTTTGCCTAATAACCTTTGGTTCTCAGTTAAATCGGGATTCTCTAGAGAAAGGCTTTTAGCTTCAGGCTTTAATAACGATTTAGTCGGGGTTGGTTTTTTTGAGGCTTCCGATGAATTTATATCATCGCATAAAATTAGAAATCTCAAGAAGGCGGGTTTTCTTGCTATTTATCTACCGGATGTAGCTGTTACTCAACAGCAGCATGAAAATAGTACAACTACATTCACAGAAGTCCAAGATTTCTATGCAAAAGAAGGGAATGTCCCGCCTCTTAATATTAATGGTACCGCATTTTTTCGTAAACTTTCTACCCTGGGAGATGATATTAAATCGCTATTAGATGTAGAACTTCAGAAAAGAAGCACTTTAAAGTTCTAGGTTGTTAGCGAGCTTCACTTTATTGGTAAAGCTCGCTTATATGAGGCTAGCTTGCTTTGCGTTGCTTACAAATAGATTGTTCTGCAATGGTAAGAGTTTTCACCATTTGCTCAGCAACTGCCTCAATCACTTTCATACATACGGAGTTCCCGAACTGCTGATAAACTTGGTTTTGTGATACAGCATCAACTTTAAAATTCTTTGGAAACCCTTGAAGCCTAGCACATTCGCGTGGTGTTAACATTCGAGGGTTTTTGTTTAAGTGACTTTGATCTAAAAGGATTTCAGAGCCATCTTTGTAGTATCGCGCACTAATGGTGTTAGTGTACTCACTAGACTCATTGACTAATGAGTAACCAAAACCATTACCTTTTGTCTTGTGCCCAGCTTTTCGTTTTTGGTGACCCTCCCAGAGTTTATCTGAAATAGTAAAACGGTCTTTTCCATATTTTTCTTGATCAGTTTTTAGTTCTAGTTCGGTTTGAAGTATCTCTCCAACACATGTAGGAGTCTTTGGTGGCTCTGGCCAACAAAATGCTTTATCAAAATCAACATTTGGAAACTGGTTCTTATCAAAACCGATTATGAATACTCGCTCTCTGTTTTGTGGCACACCAAAATCACCTGCCCTTAATACACGAACATCCACCCAGTAATTCAACTTATCAGCTAGAGCATTACGTGCTTCTTCGCTCATCGGAATATCTTCTGGAATGTCCTGTTCATTTTTACCTTGTAAGATATCTAGGATCATTTTGAGCGTGCGACCTTTGTCATGTCCTCTAAGTTGCTTCACATTTTCAAGTAAAAAAGCTTTTGGTCTTTTTTCTGTCAAAATACGCTGAACTTCAAAGAACATAGTTCCACGAGTATCGCTAAATCCTTGTTTCAAACCTGCTTGAGAAAATGCCTGGCATGGGAAACCGCCAAGAAGAATCTCATGATCTGGAATATCCTTAGCTGCAATTTTAGTGATATCTCCATTTGGCATTTCACCGTAATTAGCTAGATAAGTTCTTTGGGCAAACTTATCCCATTCAGAAGTGAATACGCAGTGACCACCTAGTTGTTGGAAAGGGTAACGGATACCCCCTATACCAGCAAAAAGGTCAATAAAGCGAAAGTCAGCTTCTTCAATTTTTCCTTGTTTTAAGGGGGCGTTATCGTAGAAACTTTGCATTTCTTTTGCAAGATCTACAATTTTCCCCCATTTTAGTGGCGAAGGTTTATGCTCTCCGGTTTCCCAACCTCTAACCGTCCGTTCGCCGTCTTTTCCTAAACCTATCAAATTTGCTAGTTCACGTTGACCTAGCGCAAGATTTTGTCGTAACTCTCTGATATAGTTTGAAGTGTTCAATTTTAGCACCATATTACTTTGTATATATCCGGTTTTTAACCTGGTAGTGGCATTACTGTATATTTATACATGGTAAAGTGCAAGTTTTTATCCGGTTTTTAACCTGGCATTTATAGGGATTGTAAATGAGTTACAAGATCAATGAAGGCATAATTGAAGAAAAAGGTAAGGTGGTAGCTCCAGAGGCTGTATTTAGACTTGGAAGATTCTCTGTTTTATCAGATGGTATCGATACCGAATTTGTTATTTCGAAACGTCCTGCTCAAATACAATTTGTGTTTGAGCTTGCGCCTATACCTAATTTTACCCTGCATTTTAGAGACCGACCTTTGGATGTGGAGCAAACTAATGCTTTAGTAAAGTATGGCTACTTTATTTTAGACGAAGGCCGAATTTGTTTTGTTAGCTCAAGGATAAATGAATTCTTGGAAGCTGCATTCGGTGATTTATCTTTATCTAAACTAATTAAACTTCTTCGCACCCTTTTTCAAGAGGGGTTAATTATTGAAATTCCTTCTGATCTTATTGAGCAACTAAGAACTAATCAACAAAAAGAGTCTCACCACAAAAAACTGTTTGTTCAATCACTTTATCCATATCAAGAAGCTGGTGTTAATTGGCTCAGTTTTTGTGCCGAAAATGCAGTAGGTACAATTTTAGCAGACGATATGGGGCTTGGGAAAACAGCCCAAGTCATTGCTTTATGTTGCGATGTGTTAGAAAAGAACCCTAAAAGTAAAATTCTTATTGTTGTTCCAAATCCTCTTATCGATAACTGGGTTCGAGAATTTAGATTTTTTGCACCTAGTATTATCCCATATCTTCATTACGGTAATCAAAGGAGAGGTGTCGTTTCAGCATTCGATAATTACAACGTGATTATTACGCCATACAGCACTATGTCTTCTGACATTGCTATGTTTGAAGAAATATACTTCGACCTTGCATTGTTTGATGAAGCTAGCATGTTAAAGAATCCTAAATCAGGTCGTTCACTTTCAGCTAGGCGCCTAGAAATTGGTGTTATTGTTGCAATGTCAGGAACTCCCGTTGAAAACAGTTTGATGGATGCATGGGCATTGTCTGATTTAGTATTCACTGGTTTCCTTGGAACTGAAAAAGATTTCAAAAGTACCTATGTTGATTCAAATATAGCTGACACATTAAATAAAAATTTGGATGAACTTGAAAATAGCCTTCGACAAATTACACTACGCAGAATGAAAAAAGATGTATTAAAACAATTGCCTGAAAGGTTAGATATCCATACAGCAGTATCGCTTAGCGAAAAAGAAACTATTCGCTATGACTTGATCATTGATGAAATGAAGAATGATGCAGCGAATGGTGCTGGTGGGATTCTGCCTTTGATTAATAAGCTACAGCAGTTCACTGCTCATCCTGCTTTACTTGATTCATCAATTAGCCGTGACGTGAGAACACTCAAGGCCAATAGTGCAAAATTTGAATTGTTAATTCTTCAACTCGACAAAATTGCTAATGCGAAAGGTAAAGTGATCATCTTTGCGACGTTCCACAAGGCAATTGATTTGATCCAAGGTGCAATCAAAGAAAGATATAAAGTTTCACCTGGCATTATTGATGGAAGAACGCCTAATGAAGAGCGACAACCCTTAATCGACGACTTCTCTGCATCGAATGGTTTCGACGTATTACTTTTACATCCTAAAACAGCTGGAATGGGATTCAATATTACGGCCGCAACAAATGTGATCCATTACAGTCGGCAGTGGAATCCGGCCCTTGAAGAGCAAGCTACTGCTAGGGCGTGGAGAAACGGCCAAGAGCAAGTTGTGAATGTTTATTACATGTTCTATGCCAATACCATAGAAGAAAAGATTGATGAACGTCTTCGTTTAAAGCAGCAGCTTAGTGAGCGAGTCGTTTCAGTTACTGATGATAAAGAAACAGACAAGCAAATCATGCTTGCATATTTGGAAACGTTAGAATCATGAATCAAAAGATAGATTTGCCAGAGGAAGACGACTTTCGTCCATCAGCGGCTAGATTAGTCGAGAGCCTACGAGATACGGGTTATACAAAAGAAGCTGCATTTGCAGACATAATTGATAATTCAATTGCAGCAAACGCTACCAAAGTAGAAGTTGAGCTTCAGTATTTGATGGGGGAATTTAGGGTAATAATCACTGATAATGGGGATGGCATGTCTCAACAACAGTTGAAAAGTGCTATGCGCTATGGTTCTCCAAGACGAACTAACCCTAAGTCTTTAGGCAAATTTGGAATGGGGCTTAAAACAGCATCAACAGCATTTTGCCGCCGCTTAGTGGTGTTGACCCATCAAGATGGACGTAATGAAGGCCGTGCTTGGGATATCGATAAAATTATCACTTCTGATCGTTGGGAGCTTGAAACCCCAGACTCTAGCCTGTATTGCGATGATTATGATGCGCTCACTGACTTTAAAGAGCCCAATGGGACGATGATTATTTGGGAGAACATCGATCGTTTAGTAAAAATGGGCAGTGATAAACAAATGCGAGAAGAGATAAAGTCTCTCGGGAAAGAACTATCTACAGAGCTTAGCGCAGTATTCTTTAAATTTTTAAATTCTGGAGACGTTACTATTTCAATGAAGGTCGTGGATGCACCTGTATTTAACTTAAAAGGTTGGGATCCACTATGTTCTGAATTAAACAACTCAACTAAAGGTGTTCGTTCTCGGGTGTTAAGGGAGAAAACGGTTCCAATTGAGGTAGCAAATAAAATTTTATCTTTTACTGTGAAAGGCGCCATTATCCCGTCTCAGAATGAACTTGATTTTAGCGAAAGGGACTATGCGAGATATAGCCTTGATAATCAAGGGCTTTACATCTATCGGGAGGGACGTCTGATATGGCATGATGGCTGGCCGCATCGAATGTATAAGAAGGAAAGTAAGATCACTCGACTTCGAGTAGAACTAAATTTTAGCCATGAGCTTGATGATGTTTTTAATATCGATTTTAGAAAGAGTAGAGTTATTATTCCTATTGAAATTCGAGATGAATTAAAACGATTAATTTCTCCATGGAGACAGGAGCTCCTTAAAGACCAAGTTCGTTTAATCTCAGCGTCAACAAACCGTGTACACGGACCGGCTGACAAGGCGATTGATAAACATAAAAAGAGTACTAAAAATTCGGACATTAAGGTTGAAGGTGACATTGTTACTATTCGTAATCAGAACCAAATGGAACCTACTGTCATTGAGGGTATCCGAGTCTATGATGATAGAACCGTTCGAGTTCATGAAGAAGAATCTTTAATTGGTGGTGACTTATGGGAACCTTCATGTGATGAGGAAGGTAATACATGTGTAACGCTAGGTAAGTCACATCCATATTTTCATAAAATGTATAACGTCTGTAAGGATAATGTTGAAGCTATGAAAGCTCTTGATATGCTTCTATGGAGCTTGTCAAATGCAGAGCACGGTGAGTTCTCAGAAACCAATCAACATACCTTAAAGGGGTTTAGACAAAAAGTAAGCCAAACATTGCGTTACTTGAGTATAGAACTACCAGATGCAGAGGAAGATTAATGAGCTATCAATACGATCTATCTGATTTTAAACGTTATTTGAATGAAAAGAGTTCTAAGTATCGAGTTGATGGGCTGATTTTTTGGCAGAATCGAATCCCTCTGCCAATTGATTTGTTTAACCGTATTTTTAACGAGTCTGATCAAATAGTGACAGATTATGTTTATCACGTCGCGGCAAGTTCAATCGTATTTCTCGAGTATGCATCTTTCGAAGACACTTTAGGTATTGAGGTTAAAAATCTTCCTAATGGAGATTTAAAAAAACAGGTTTCAGTGTTAGAAGAGTGGCTTAAAAATCACTTAACAAGAAATTCGGCCACCAGCCGTATGACCTATGAAATTGCAGATATTTTGGGGCTTGATAATTTTGAGTTCTCTAGTGATAAAGTTGCAGAGGCGCTTCAGCATCAAGGTAAAAAATATGCCCGAATTTTTATGCCGCGTGAAGTAAGAAAGGAGTTTGATATCATTTCCGGCAGCGAAGATGTTGGTCAAGACAATACCGATATGTTTGGTAATGTCATTTCTGATCGTTACAACATCTATCGAGCAGGTTTTAGTGATGCATTGGCTATTATATTTAATGCGCTATTAGAGTTTCGTATCTTGTGCTCTGGGCGTGGAGAGCATTTGCAAAAAATCCGTATTATTGCGCCTATGATTGAGAATATAGATATTCGTATTGGTAAAACGTCAGATGGATCGCTCTGGGAGCCTGGTTATGAAGATGACCATTACATAACATTAAATAATGAACATCCTTTACTTAGGCATCTATCCGAAGTTGAGTCTAAACCATTGGCTGAGTTCTTATTCTTTTTAGGCGAGTTTGAGAATGGACAGTTTTCTGAAACAAATAAGAAGCTAATAGAAAATCTTCGTCAAACCGTTTCTCGCAGCTTATGGATTAAGCACGATTAATCGGCCTCTCATTTAGCCGTTACACTTTATATCAAGGCAAGAGATAATTATGCTTTCAGTATTAAATATGGTTGGTAATTGGTTTAAAAATGAACCAGAAGCAGGATGGCGGTTTGATGAGATTAAGTTTGATGATGAGGCAAAACGAGCTTTTGAATTGCTGGATTTAGATATTGAAGTATTTGAACACTCAGCACGAGTTGATGTTTCTGGCAACAACAATCATTGCTATATTCCAAGCCATTACTTTTTATATGCATTAAAGCTTCAGCCTCTAGTTTCGCTGCTTACTCTCTATATGGATATTTTTCGTCAAGTAAAAAGTTCTACATCTTCAGCAGTTGATTTCGATAAATTGATTAACAGTAGTTCACCATCGAACCCAGTATTAGATGCGTTAGATCATTATAGTCGTGATAATTTTTTTGATGTTTTTCGTTCAGATAAAAACCGACTAGGTGGGAAGAACATAATTAATCAAGACCCTAAAAAAGGGAAGAAATATCGTTCGGATGATGATTTTATGTGCTCCATTATATTAAAAGCCTTACCTGTTCCTGATGCTAGCTCTAGTATGCTAGGTGATTTAATTTATGCTTTTTCACGGAATCCTACCGCATACCAAACACTAGCCGATAAATATAGTGCTAAGCTCCCTTATGTATTTAGGTCCTCTTCAGCAGATGACCTACTTTTCATGATTATTTTAACCTTAGCTTTAAAAGGCAAAGTTGACTCATTACTAGGTAGTAAGTCGACGGTTAGATTCATTGGATGGGGTAGTATTGTAGATGCATTTCTTCTGAGTAAGACGCCAGTATCTGGTAATAATCAATATATTGAAAAGCCTGTTCACTACTCAACGTTGCTAAATCAATATGTTCATATAAAGAAAGGCTTATTAGATACAGATGCATCAATTGTTGCTTTATCTGCGCTTATTGCACCTCTGTGGCCAAAAATGTCTATTATTCGAAGTGGCACTGAGATATTTTTTAGGTCATCCATACTATCTATTGGACCTGATTTTAAGGGGGCTACTAATAAAATTTTCTATGGTGCTCCTGGAACTGGTAAGAGTCACAGAATTCATACAGAAGAATATAAAGTTGCTGAAAAAATTGTTACTGTTTTTCATCCTGACACGCAGTACAGCGACTTTGTTGGCGCTTTAAAACCTCATATTTTAAAAGAAAATGAAGGTAATTCTGGTGTTACTTATCTCTTTCGCCCTGGCCCATTTACTAATGCCTTAGTGAAAGCTAAAGCTCATCCAGATACTCATATCTGTTTAGTTATCGAAGAAATCAATCGCGCTCCTGCAGCAGCTGTATTTGGTGAGTTATTTCAGTTACTCGATAGAAATACAACAGGGGAAAGTACTTATAAAATTGATGCTGCAGATCCAGATATGCTTACGCATATCAACGACCAATTGCGAGTTGCAGGCATTTCCGAGTTAAAACAGTTAGAAATCCCCGCGAATTTATCAATTCTTGCAACTATGAACAGCAGTGATCAGGCTGTAATGCCATTGGATACTGCATTCAAGCGACGTTGGAGTTTTGAATATCTGGAAATTAATTTTGCAAATTCAGCAGTTCCTAATACTTTAATATATATTCAAACTGCTAATGGCCAATTTTCAATTGAGTGGCCTAAATTAGCTCAAAGCATTAATGATGTTTTAATCGAAACAGGTGTTACAGAAGATCGCTTGATAGGACCATTTTTCTTAAGCCCTACAGAGCTGATTGACTCAGACTCAGCAAAATTAGTGCTAAATAGTAAGTTATTTGTTTATCTTTGGGATGACGTATTACGTCACTTAGGGCCACATAAAGTTTTTTCTTCAGCTTATAAAACATTTGGAACTCTTTCTCGAGCTTATATCCAAGGCTCTGCTGTGTTTAGTTCTGCTATAGAAAGAGAAGTCGAAGCAAAGGGCATGAAAATTGAGGTGGCTGAGGCATCACAAGATGCTGAAAAATAATATACTTTATTTATCTGACCGCATTTTTTTATCCGATAAAAATATTCCAAAAACTCTATTGGATGAGATGCGCACTTTAGGTCTGATTGCACCTGATATGCTCAAGGTGAATTTTTGTGGAGTAGTATCTTATTGCGATGGTTTAGCTGTTTTTTTTCCTCGAAATTATAATACTTCAAATATAAAATTGGACGTATCTAGTCACCTACTTATCCAAGCATTGTTGAAATATTATCAGAATAAAGACAGTGCTATTTACGCGCAAGAGAATGGCGATGAAGTTATCGGGGGAAGATCATTCACGTTGGCTACTTCGCTACTCGATGATTATCGTTCCAATGGCTTGTATGTTCGCCGTGTAAAAGAAAAGACTATTAATTCTGGTAAAGTTAATTGGGCACGAACAATTGCTCGAAGCACTTCTTATCCAACTGAAAATGGTCCAATATATCTCGACTTTTTTGCTTCTCGATCTCGTTATATTTCAAATTGTGAAACAGCAAAGATTCATGCTCAAGTCATCAAAGAATTATTCAGTAACTACGGAGTGCTTTGGCTAGGGGTATCTAGTTATTTTGATGAACGACTTGAGCTCTTATCAAAGCCGTTAGGTAGTATTGAAGTACAAATTGCTTACTTACAGCGTGAGCTTCAGGTTACCTACTCTGAACGAGATATGTTTTTAATTAAAAGTCTAATTCAATATCTTCGTGTTCAAAAAGGCTCTAATGCAAGTAAGGTGTTAATTGGTGTTCGAAAATTTCACCATATGTGGGAGTCGATGCTAGATGAGTGCCTAGTTGGAAAGTACGCCGTAAATAATAAATTACCAGTTCCTGTATATCAAACAATAGATGATAAGTTTATCCCTGTAGCTCAGAAAGGCCAGAGAACAGATACTGTACTTAAATTTCCTGAGTCTAATCGGTTTGCTGTTGTAGATGCTAAGTACTATGAAGCGAACTCACCTAATACAGCCCCTGGGTGGTCAGATCTTGTGAAGCAATTTTATTATCAGAAAGCGGTATCTCTTCTAGAAGGTGTAAATGCTTCTGTATCTAATCATTTCGTATTTCCGGGGGGGAGTGGAGAGCTCAAAGCCGCGCATGTAGCTGAGCGGGGAGTAATAGTAACGGCTGAGACTGATTGTCTTGGTGAGCAGTATCCAACGATATATTGCCATTATCAAGATCCTATTAAGTTACTTGAAGCTTATGTTAAAAATCACCAATTGATTGAGTTAACCGATGAATTGTTCAACGTAGTTGATTACAGCTAATATAGATAAGGAGTATAAATTTGATTTTGAGACAGGCAACTGCATTAGTGTTGAGAGATTTTCGTCTTGAAGCCGGTTTAAGCCAAGAGCAGTTAGCGAGACAGTCTGGTATAGATAGGACTTACATATCAGGCGTAGAGCGTGGTGTTCGAAATATTACTTTAGACTCATTGGAGACGATAGTTTTAGCTTTGGGTGTCAGTCAATCAGAATTTGTTGAAACACTCCATAACCACCTAAAAATGGTTAAGGCTGTCGATTAGCTGGTTAACTTTTCGATGGCCTTATAAGCGGCTTCAAGAGCCTGCTGAACTGCAAAATCTAACCCGCAATCATGTTCTTCGTCATTTCGGCTTATTGACCAACAAAAACCTTCGCGGTACTGATCTGGGTTTGTCTCAATGTAAATATCAAATCCAAGATAAGTTTCTTCATATGGAAGATCTGTTACAAATATTTTGTTCATTAGCATTTCTGGTGATGTTGTTTGAGCTGATTATCATACGTCCAATTTCTTAGGTCTACGGACTATAAGTCACAATATAAAATATTGCTCGTATGATTTTGAGTACATCTCAGACTGAATGGTCCTTTAAAGTATACATTCTGAGCTTCGATGCAATAAAGATGGTTTATGAATTACACATTTTTCTAGCTATTTTTTCATATTTACATTTGAATTATAAATTTTATGAATGTAATGAAGATTACTAAGGTATACAATTCTCTGAGTGTTACCTTTTCTAAAAGCAAGCAAAAGCTTGTTGAATATTTAACTTACAATAAGTCATAGGTTAGTTGACCGTGTGGTCAATAGGCAGATGAAGGATTGTGAGCTTGAATAAGGCGAGGAAATTAACTATACGGCAAAGAGTTGAGAAGCTGCAATTTACCAATAGGTTTTGGTTGTTGCAAAATTATGCTTCTTAAATATGTGACTCAGTGGGTGTCAGACAGCAGGAAGTTGAATGAACGAAATGAATATACTGATAAAAAGCTCTTTTTTTTCTAACAAAGGTAACAATCCTTGTAACCGAGCACTCTTATTTAGCAGTTTATTTTGTATTCCTCATGTATTAAAGAGGATCAAATGAAGTTAGCTAAAAAAATAAGAATCCTTTCGCAAACTGATCACTTCAGCTTGAGTAATGTTGAATGCAGTGTTGATAATGCAGTCGAGGAGTTAGAACTTAGTTCACTCTTTACTATATCTGATGATTTTTCTTTTGTTGTAGATCAAGGTGATGATTTATATATAGAGAATGATGAGGAGTTACTTAGTTTTGGTTACTTTGAAACATTCGAATCAGAGAGTGAAATTGAACTTTCTTATTTTGAAACATCAGGTGATAGCCAATGGGAATACATTGTACTCGAAGATAAGTTTTTTGATGTTGAAGATAATATTGATTATGACGAACTAAAGTACCACGAAAGATTATTACCACAAGAGCGGGCTCGTCAACTGACTAGTGAGCTGGCTCTAGAGTATTTCGTCGATGACTTACTTTTTGTTCAGCTTGAAAATGTTTTGATTTTTCACAAGTGTCATGGACAGACAAAAAAAGCAATGCGAGAATTGCTTAAAGAAAACATACAAGCAAATGAACTTGCTCTGATCCTTGAACTTCGAGAATATTGGGTAGGTAGAGAATGTTTTGCCCGAACTTATTATAATAGCTGTCCAGATATTAAGTTCAACAATCTGAGCTGGATACTTGGCCTAGCGATGATTAGGTTACATAATTTTGATGATATTGAAGAGGCTATTCAATATCTTGAAGATTGCTTTGATGATTGGTCACAAAGCCTTAGACTTCTAGATGGATTCCGCTCTTTTCGCTCTTATATACTGCACATCGTTGACCATACTCTTAAAGATTTGCCTCCATATTTAGATTACCAGAACTTTGTAGACGATAACCTCTTGGCATATGACTTTTCTGGTGGGGAAGTCTATAAATGGCTACAAGAAAATAACCTTCTTCATTAGGTGCGAGAACAATAACATCGCAAACTAATTTTAAAGTAGCTAAAGACGTTCCTGAAATACGGAAGATAAAATGATTAAACATAAGACGGAAATACCCATTGTTGGTGCTTGTGTTGTACATTTCGAGGACCATGAAAAGAAGCACTTTGGCAGAGTGATTAAAGTTACTCGAGATAATCCGGCTAAAGTGCAGGTTCATTGGTTTACAAAAAATAAAACGGAATGGTTAATTCCTGCAGCACTTAGATCCGGTTTTAAAGTTGGGATGGATGTTCTTTATATAATATCTCAGACAGGTGCACCGTCCATGGGCGAGGGTGTAGTACTTAAAAGCAGAGTTGTAGCAAATTACGAACAGGTATTAGTTGAATTCCCAGTATCTGGCAAAAAAGTTTGGTTGCCTTGGCAGGGGCTGAGACAAATTAAAGGTGTCAAACATCGTTTTATTCTTGGAGAAAAAGATGGTTGTGATGCTGCTGAGCGGCTTAGACTTCGAACTTTGGCTTGGGTTCTAAAACTCTGGAATGAAAATACAGGTTCATTGGCGAAGTTTGATATAGATCCACTACCTCATCAAATTCACCTTGTTCATCATATATTGGCAAGCGGTGATCTAAATTGGTTAATTGCTGATGATGTTGGCTTAGGTAAGACCATTGAAACAGGCTTACTACTTGCGGCTTTGCGGGAACGGAAGCAAATAAAAAGGATTTTATTGATTACTCCAGCGGGTTTAACAAAACAATGGCAAGAAGAACTATTCATTAAATTTGGTATGGGTGATTTTCTCATTTACGGTGATGATTTTACAATCACTGAGCCACGTCATTGGAAAATGTATGATTGTGTCATCGGTTCAATGGATCGTCTGAAAAATGATGACCATCTAGAACTGTTAATGCAAGCAGAGCCATGGGATATAGTCATATTTGACGAAGCCCACCGCTTAACTCGTCGGCAATATGGCGTAAAGTATTCCAGCTCTCAACGTTTTGAATTGGCACGAGAGCTGCGAGCGCGCACTGAATCGATGTTGCTATTAACTGCCACACCACATCAGGGGCAACAAGATAGCTTTGCCGCTTTACTGGAACTACTCCATCCAGAACGGAAGCAAGAGTTACTGAGCTTAAGCCTTAATCCGGAAATCCTACAGGATATGGTGTTCCGCAACCGAAAGGCTGATGTCACTGATCTTGAAGGTAACTTTATTTTCCACGGAAAAACTACTCGCGCCCTCAAAGTTCCAATCAGCGAGGAGGCTCGTGAATTTGATCATGCATTGCAATTCTACTTGCAGAAGGGTTACCAATCAGGTGAGGAGAAAGGACAAACCGGACGAGCGATAGGTTTTGTTATGACGGTCTACCGTAAGTTGGCAGCTTCCAGTATTGCTGCAATATACGAAGCACTGGTTCGCCGGCGTAAGAGATTGCAAAAAGAACTGAAGCCAATTCCGGATATGGAATTTGATCGTCGCGCCGCCCTCGATGCCCTTGATGCTCGATTCGAAGGTGAGTCCGAAGAGTTTATCACTAGTACCACTAGTGCTGATGAGTTCTTTCAGGGTGAGCTGGAACTGCTAAATCGACTAATCAAAATTGCCCGTCAGTTAAAGTATGACGATCGTAAACTGTCTCTATTTCTAGAACAGGTGATCGAGCCTATTATGGCTTTGAACCCTAATGAAAAAGTACTTGTGTTCTCGGAATATCGTGGAACACAGGAATGGTTACTTAAAGCGCTTAATGAACGCTTTGGCAATAATAAAACTATGTTGATCAATGGTTCGATGGATTTGAACGAGAGACGCGCAGCCATTGCGTGTTTTGAACGTGATGCTCAGTTCTTGCTATCTACAGAGGCTGGGGGCGAGGGCATCAACCTACAACAGCGTTGTCATATCATGGTTAACTATGATTTGCCTTGGAACCCAATGCGTCTGGTGCAGCGTATTGGCCGCCTTTATCGTTATGGGCAGAAAAAACGGGTTGTCGTATTTAATATCCATTCACCAGACACATTGGATGAACAGATTATCGAGATTCTCTATACACGTCTTGAGCAAGTCGTCGTTGATATGGCGTCTATAGGGGCCGAATTTAATGATTCAATGAAAGATGATGTATTCGGAGAGATAGCGGATCTAATTGAGGTGGAAGATATTCTGAAGCAAGCGGTTACAGAGAGCATTAGCCGTACGGCAGAGCGGATTGATGAGGCACTTAAGCAAGCTCAAAGCGCAGCTGATAAGCAAAGCATACTATTTGCTCATGTCGCTGGTTTTAGTAAAGAAGAAATGAAAGATAATCTAGTTATTGACGAAACTCATCTAAGGGCTTTTATCGGAGGAATGTTTGTCCCATTGGGCATAGTTATCTTAGACATCACGCACCAGGATCAGGTATGGACGATTAAATTACCCGAGGAGGTGATGCGTGCAGTTGGTACCAGACGCAGTCGGCACAGTATCTGTTTTAATCGCGAGTTGGCGGCAACAAGAGATGATTTGTTGATGATGGATACCGACGCTTGGTTGCTTGAACACCTTTTTTCTGCAGCACTGGATTATGATTTTGGTGGGAAAACAGCGGCCATTACTGGACTGGATGAGACTCCATGGATGATGGCTTCTATATTACGCTGGCAGGATAACCACGGGAGACGTATGCGGCAAGAGTTTGCAGCAGTCTGCCTTGATGCCCAAGGTAACAGTCAGATTAATAGCGCGATCATTAGCGACTGGCTGTTAGTTAGTAAGCAACTTAATGCGGAGTTCAATACTTCGGAGCGCGATAGTAATGAACTGAACTACAAAATGGCTGAAAAAGCTGTATTTAAGCGGCTGGCTTCATTGTCGACCAAAAAATTAATACCCGATGGCGTACAGTGGATTAGTGGTGCTTGGGTGGATGGCCAACTTAGTAATTTGGAATCGAAGTAATTATGAAAATGAACCCGATGATTGTACATAAGTTTGAAAGTAAGGCAGAAGAAAAGTTATTTCCGCTTTTTGAAAAAACCGAGTTGGAATCGGCAACAGTGTTTCATTCTTTAAATATTCCTAAGCATGAACGTAAGCAGTTCGCAGAAGCCGATTTTGTAGTGGTGTCAACTCTGGGGGTAATCATACTGGAGGTTAAAGGGGGCCGTGTATCAGTTAAACAGGGAGTTTGGTTCACCAAAGATGGTGCCGGTAATATTAATAAGCTAAAAGAGAGTCCGCTCAATCAGGCTAAAAGTGCTTGGGAAGCAATACGTAATATGCTGTCTGAAAAATCATTAGGTATAGATCTCAATAAAGTCAACTTTGGGTTTGGCGTAATGTTCCCTGATGTGAAAATGGGTGATATTGGTATTGAATTGGCCAAGGAAGAAGTTTTTGATGCGATCAACTGGGATAGAAAAAATCTTGGACGCTGGCTCGAGAAACTCTACAAACATTGGTCTAAGAAAACAAAAAAAACAGAACGTTTAACAGTGCATGAAGTGGAGGTGCTCTGTAGTGCCCTGCGGAGTGAGTTTGACAGAGAAAAGTCGCTGTTAGCTGAAGTAGGCGATAGCTGGGAACAAATGATAAGCCTGACTGACCAGCAGTACTTCGCTGTAGATATGATATTAGCGAATGACCAAGTAGTTATAGAAGGCGGAGCTGGAACTGGTAAAACGCTGGTTGCTGCTAGAGCTTGTGAAATACTCGATGCAAAAGACGTTTCTGTGTTATTTGTTTGCCGCAGTCCAGTACTGGCGTCATTTGTTAAAGGCCGCTTATCGAGAACCCGTGTTCATGTAATTAACTTTGCCAGTTTAAAGAGTCGAGTCGAGAAGGGCGACATCCCAAAGTTTACAGCTCTGGTGATAGATGAAGGCCAAGATATGCTGGATATAGATAGCATTGAAGTGTTGGACCGTTTATTTGATGGCGGGTTGAGTAAGGGTTGTTGGTATTTCTTTATGGACCCCAATAATCAGGGATCGCTTTATGCAGATATTGACAGAAGTGCTCTCGACTATTTGAAAGATTGCAGTTTTAAAATCCCTCTTAAGCGTAATTGTCGAAATACTCGCCAGATCGCAGAACACACTTTGATGTATACGGGGGGAGATATTGGTAATTGTCCCATAAATGCAGATGGCCTCCCCGTTATATGGAAAAACCTTAATTATGATTCAGAGCAAGCGCAGATCGAGTTGATAGAAACCCAACTAGATCAATGGATTAATGAAGAAAGTGTTTCTCCTGGAGATATCACCTTACTATCACCGTGTACGTACGAGGATAGTGTGGCTCACAAACTGGATAAACGCTGGAGGCGAAAAATTGTTGTTATCAATGAAAGCTTTGGTGAACGATGGATGGATACACAATTGCTTTTCAGCAACATTCGTGACTTTAAAGGGCTTGAAAATCGTTATGTGATGCTTATTGATAATGATGTTTTGGTTGAGCAGCCATATTCAATCAACTTGTTATACGTAGCAATGACACGAGCCAATGCAGTTTTGTGGATGGCAATCCCTAACAATAAAAAGGCTTGGTTTGATCAACAGCGCATTGATAATGCATTGTCGGTTTTAGAGTATGCAAAGGTGAAAAGGAATGGATAAAAATATGGAATTGAAAAGACAGTTATCCAGCGATCGTAATAATGTAGTTGAATATCTTCAATCACAGTTGGTGGGGCCTTCAAATGGGAATGATGAAACTTTACTAAAAAAAGATGCTCCTCATACCTATTACCTAATGGGGGCTCTTTTCCCCCAAGGAGCTGGCATCAAGAACCTAGAGGAGGGGGAAGAGGAGAATCAACTAAATGATGATCCTATTGCGATGGCTTATCAACTCAAACCTGCTTCTGTAGGCCTGTCATTTTATGTTGAGAGTGATGAGACGGTGCCTGAAGTCAGCGTGGAGCTTGCTGCAGCAACCTACACATTGAATGAAAAGCAATGGCTGAGAAGAGCTCTAGCTACACTTGAATCACCTGAACCTCATATTTTAACGCAGGGTGCAGGAAGAAAAATACCCAACGTACTGGGTGGACGTGCTGAGCTCGTTTCGACTTGGCGAAGTATGAGTAAAGGCTGGTTAGTTACCGTTACTCTAGTTAATTCACGTCATGTTATCGAAAATAAACTAGATCCTGAAGATGTTATCCATCAGGTATGGTTCCGCTGCTCTACACCCAATGGCCATATTGGTACTTATCCTTCGCCCAATCGTTATTCTTGGGATAAAGAAGAGGAAGAGTTGGCACTGATTTATCAGCATAAAAAAACCTTTGCTATTGGTCATGGCTGTGCACCGATGTGGCCGATAGTTAAACAGCAGGCTTTTGTGGCAAGTATTGAGACGTCTTTTATTCCGCAATATGAGGTACCACCGGTTACATCTGAATTGGCTGATGATCATGCGCTTAAGCACAGTGATGTCTTCTCTCTTCAGTATTTAGCCAATGATTCGATTGAATGGGAGCAAAAGAAACTAAAATTGGAAGCATTTATTCTCAGCTATACCGACTGGGTTAAAAATGAAAGTGAGAGAAAGATCCCAGCAGGACTGAGTGAGGCATCAAAACGAATTTTGTCTCGGTTGGATACCGCAGTTGAAAGAATGAATAAAGGTCTGAGTTTTTTATGTGATAACCCTGGAGCAAGGAGTTGTTTTGTCTTGGCTAACCGAATCATGTTGATGCAGATGATACATTCTGATGATGCCTTTGGCGGCACTATGCGTCATGCGAATAGTTTTGATATTACAGTACCCGACTATATGGATTCAATATGGGGGAAATTTCGTTGGCGTCCATTCCAGTTGGCGTTTCAGTTGTTGGCGATTGAATCTATAGGTAATAGCAATTCTGACGACCGTGAGGTTGCTGACTTGATCTGGTTTCCTACCGGTGGAGGTAAAACAGAAGCATATTTGGCTGTATCAGTATTTGAGTTATTCCATCGCCGATATCAACATGGCGACTCCGGTGGTGGTACTGCTATTATTCTGCGTTATACGTTGCGCCTTTTAACCACACAACAATTTCAACGTGCAGCGACAATGATAAGTGCTTGTGAAGTAATTAGAAAGGCTGATGCTGAACAGTGGGGTGACGAACCTTTTAGCCTAGGACTTTGGGTCGGAGGTAGCACTACACCTAATTACCTAGATTCTGATTCGGAACAATCGTTGGGTTCCTATCAGAAATATAAGATGGTGCGTGAGCAGTCCCGGCCGGAGAACCCGTTCCAATTAGTGCAGTGTCCTTGGTGCGGGACCCGTATTGTGCCGGAGGTTCAAAGTCAAGAACCAAAGGATTATGGGATTAGAGCTAGTGCTGCCAGTTTCAGTTTTTTCTGTCCTTCAAAAAAATGTACTTTTAATAAGCTCTTGCCTATTCAGGTGATAGACGAAGCGCTTTATGAAAAGCCTCCATCATTTTTGATAGGCACTATCGATAAATTTGCTCGACTGGCTTGGCGGGATGAACCTAGCGCATTTTTTTCTGGTGGGAAGCATAAGCGCCGACCACCATCTATGGTACTACAAGATGAGTTACATTTAATATCTGGGCCTCTGGGTACTATAGCTGGTGTGTATGAAGCTGCTATGGACGTTGTAATGAAGCAGCATGGTGCAAACCCAAAATATATTGCAGCAACTGCAACAATTCGTCGTGCAGAAGAGCAAGTTCGACGTTTGTATGCCCGTGATTGTATGGTTTTCCCTCCAACTGGCATAACGGCTGAAGATTCATTCTTTTCCAGAGAAGAAGCATCCAGTGAAACTAACCCCGGGCGCTTATATGTAGGTGTGATGGGGCAATATCATACGCCGGTAACTTCACTGGTTCACACCAGTGCAGCATTGGCGCAATCGGCCATTGATGTAAAGTTATCAAAGCAAGCTGCAGACGGTTATTGGACGCAGATTATTTTCCATAATAGTCGGCGGGAGCTAGGTAAAACAATGACTATGTCGTTGGATGATATTCCTAAAAGGGCGGAGGTTATAGCTTTACATGCCGCACATTCAAGAAAAATTCAGCCTATCGAAATGTCGGCCAATATATCGTCGAGGGAAATCCCTGAGATATTGGAAGCACTTAAAGCGCCTAAGGGGAATGCATTAGCTATTGACTGTTTACCTTGTACTAATATGTTTTCTGTTGGTGTTGATGTAAAGCGATTAGGGCTTATTCTGATGAATGGACAACCCAAAACAACATCGGAGTATATTCAGGCTTCTTCACGAGTTGGGCGTGATCTTATTCCAGGTTTAGTTGTAGCGTTCTATCCAAATAACAAGTCTAGGGACCGTTCACAGTATGAATCGTTTATCCCCTACCATCAGGCGCTTTATCGTGCGGTCGAGCCTACGAGTGTTACACCTTATGCACTGCCGTCTATGGAGCGAGCCTTACATGCGGCGTTGGCTATTGTCATGCGTTATTGTGCTGGTTTGTCTGGTAATGAAGGCGCAAAACATTTTGATAAATATAAACCTGAAATTGCTCTGGCTATTAATGCCCTTCGGCAAAGAATGTTGCTGGCTGAACCTCACGACAGTAAAACTCAGGCTGGTATAAATCTATACCTTGATATCTGCATTGCTGCTTGGCAGGAAAAGGCCGAACTATCAAGACAGAGCGGCATTCAGTTACGGTATGACGTCAAGTCATCACCGAACTTAGACCCCTTACTTATAGACTATAGGCCGGGAGCTGCTACAAAACCTGAAATTCCATGGCCCACATTGAATTCAATGCGGAATGTAGACAGTGATTGCAAAGTGTATGTATGGGGAGAAACAAAATGAGTATTGATAGAACGGTTAGGCGAGCGCAAACCATTACGCCATTTGGGGTTGGTGGTATTTATGACTTTGGTTCTGAATCTTTCGTGGGCATGGATACTACTAAATGGAAAATTAAGGGTGACCCCGATGTTCGATTACCCCGTTTAGAGCGTATTTTAAAAGTACAGGGATTTAGAGCTGCACCAGTCGCTGGTCAGGCACTTTTCCCTGGAGCCTACAGAAGTGGTAGCCCTGTACCATATTTACGTTTTCCCAGTTGGTTATTTTGTCCAAATTGCAGGGCAGTGAAGCAATGGTTTGCACGCATGGAAAAAGATGGAGAACACCCATCCTGTGAGTCTTGTGGGAAAAAAAACCATCTAGTCCCTATGCGTTTTATGGCGGTATGTAAAGGAGGTCATCTTACCGATATACCTTGGGATAAGTGGGCGCATATAGGTACCCGAAGTAATTGTAATAATCCACGTTTAGAATTTAAATCCGATCCGAAACGTGGCGCTGGATTACAATCTCTAGTCGTTGCATGTTTGAACTGTAAATCCGAAAATGATTTAGAGCGTTTACCGTTTAAAGATTCTTTGACAGGGGTTATGAAAGGGTGCAAGGGGACTCACCCATGGCAAAGTGGAGACCTAGCGGAATCCTGTGATCAAGTTCCTCAAGTGGTACAGAGGGGTTCTAGTAATGCCTATTATCCCGTTGTCGCATCGGCGATTGATATCCGAGTGGGGGAGAAGAAAGAAGATTCACTTTTTGATCTGATAAGGATTCACCCTCAGTGGCAACCACTGGTTGCACTTAAGGAGCATCTTCAGTCCTATGACGAGCCGGTGGCCTCAACGTTTATCGGTCCTATTGTCGCAGATGAAAAGTTACAAAAACTCAATGTAACAGCAGAGATTGTTTGGGAATGCCTGTTTGATACAAGGCAAGAGGGAGGTGCTTTACCAAGAGCTAATGAAGATGAAAGCCTCCTGATTGACGAATGGAAAGCTTTTCTTAACCCCCCTGAAAGTCTACCAGGTGCTGAGTTTATCGCTGAGAAAGCTAATTTGGATGACTTTATAACACAGTTGCCAGATGATGAATTGCAGTCTTGGACTGAATTCCGAAGATTAATAGCACAGGTCACACTAGCCAAAAAACTGAGAATTGTTCGCGCACTGAAAGGTTTTACTCGGTTAGACCCAAATTACGAAAATATGGTTACTCCCTCGCTAGGTGCAAGTATCAACTGGTTACCCGCGAATGAAATTTATGGTGAAGGTATTTTTATTGCACTGGATTCTGAGGCTTTAGATAGTTGGGAGAAGCGGCTACCTGAGCAGGTACTTGCTGGCATGCGTAGCGCTAGGAATCGTTCCACTTTAGGTTTTTTACCTGAGGTTACAGATCGATTCGTCTTATTGCATACTTTATCTCACTTACTAATTCGTCAATTATGCTTTGAGTGTGGTTATTCTTCTTCATCATTATCAGAACGTATTTACAGCGATGAAAAAGAAGAAATGGCTGGAATATTGATCTATACAGCTTCCGCTGACAGTGAAGGTGCATTGGGTGGGTTGGTAAGAGAAGGATCTCCCGATAGGCT
The DNA here is from genome assembly GCF_009828585.1 of Shewanella litoralis. GTDB lineage: Bacteria > Pseudomonadota > Gammaproteobacteria > Enterobacterales > Shewanellaceae > Shewanella > Shewanella litoralis. The sequence goes on from NZ_WSRZ01000016.1 coordinate 61,892, forward strand.
CTACAGCACTCTTAAAACCGCATTATTCCGTTCAAACTGGTGCTCTAGTGATCCAATTTGCAGTGAGATGGAACAACAGGGAGTGCAAGGTCTTAACAAGTCTGCTTGTCATGCTTGCACCTTGGTTGCCGAGACCAGTTGTGATCATGCTAATAGTTTGCTTGACCGTTCAGTTATTATAGGCACCGATGATACTCCGACAATAGGATATTTTAACTCTTTTATATCTTTAATTGAGGACTCAATTTAATGCGTTTGCCAAAACGATCTGAATTAAGTGTTCAGCAGGAAGATTTTTTGATGGAGGCTCCTTTTGATCGACCAGTATTGTGTGTTGGTCCGCCAGGTACTGGTAAGACTGTTTTGGCACTTTATCGTGGAGCAATGTTAAATAAAAAGGGGGAAAATGTTGACTTTATTATGCACAGTAAGTTGTTGAATCGGTATGTTGAGCGTTCCGTTGAAGAGCTTGATATGGATTTTGATTCAAAAACTTGGCATTCGTGGGTATATAGTTTGTGGCAAAAAGGCAATGGCCGCTCTAAGTTTCCGGAACTCGAAAAATATCTACCTGACTTTATAAAGGCTATTAGCTTGGTAAAGGAGGGGAAAACCACGAAGTTAAAGAATATGTATTGGGAACACCTCATTATTGATGAAGGCCAAGACTTCCCAAAAGAGTTTTATTTGTTTCTAACGGTTTTGCGACATGAAGAAAATATGCTTGCTGGACGACGGACACCAGCAATCACCATATTTGCTGATGAGAATCAACGTATGGAAGAGACACGGAATTCTACGATTCGAGATATACAGAGTTACACTCCGGATATTGTTAAATACGAAGTGACCTTCAATTATCGTAATTCTGGGCCAATTGCAAATCTGGCTAGTTATTTTTATGTAGGATTGTCTACTGGGATTCCTGATGCACATAAAAATCCGATCGGCTTAATGCCCCAAATTCGACGGTTTGATAGTCTCGAAGATGAACTACAATCAGTAGTGAGTTGGTTGCATAACAATGATGATCTTTCCGTCGGTATTATTGTACCTGATAGGACGGTGCAAAATAGAATTGTTAATATTATTAGTCCGTTGGCAGCAAAAAAAAATTTTAAGGTTCAAAAGTACTCTTCAGGTACTGATGCAAATACAATAGATTTTTATACTAATCGAACTATAACAGTAGTTTGTGATAAAAGTTGTAAAGGATTGGAGTTTGATAGTGTTTTCATCCCACAGATCCAATGTTATAAAACTGATGGAGCTAATGAAGACTTTTTTAAAATGAAGATGTATGTGATGGTCAGTAGAGCAAGAAGTTACCTTCAATTCTCCTTCTCTGAGTGTACTGAAAGTCCACAAGTATTAAAAATGTTACCTACTCCAGAACAGGAGCTTCTCAAATGGAGAATATAATTGATATGCAAGGGCTACATTTAAGTCACTCAAATGAAGATCGCTGTTATTTCATAACTAGCCAGCGAAACTTAATGTCCTTTCTTGGTGCCGGGATGATTGTCCCAGCTAGCAGTCAGTTTCGGTATAAAGAAGACAGTAGGCAACGTTTCGATGGTTTAATACCTTTTTGGAAAGGAGGGATCCCTGCGTTAAAAGAGAGCATGGGGTGGGTTGATAGAAAGCGGATGGTAGTTCTTGAATATTATATTGATGATATTAGGATATTTGCTGATAATTTTATAGTGGCAGAAAACATAAATCTGATGGTCGTGAACGCACCTATTCCACTATTGAATGTTGTTACCGTATATCTAGACTCAGATGAAGAGATTAAAGATTTTGTTATGCGCTTACCAAGTGACGTCATAGTTGAATCTAAATTATTCAAAGCCTTACCAAGTTTCAAACCCATATATGAAGAGCCTCTAGAGGAAATGAAAGGGGTAGTAGATATTGCTCCAAAAGTATCTTTTATTGATTCGTTTGGGGGAGGAGTAAGGGCTTTAAATCACTTAAATTCCCTGCATTTAGAAAATAATTCATACTTATCAGGTCTACTTTTATGTTGTTTGGATCATTATGGTTATAAAGCATTATGTTCACCTAATAGTTATCCTTTAGAGTGTAAAACAGAAATTTCAGATTCGGCCAAATGTATCATTCATCGATTATTACCAATACTCCAAGGAGTGAAAGTTGAGGAAGGGTATGATCAGTTTTATATTTTGGAAAGGCTCGAAGCATCCCTTCATCAAGAGGGCGAAAACTTCTCTGCTGAAGTTGATGAGTGGTTAACCTATGTAAGAAGAGTGTTAGAAGCAGATATTGAAGCTCCTGTTTTAGCTGATGATGGTGATCTATTTAAAAGAGCTATCCTTTTATTTTTGTTGCGTCCAAACTTATCTAGGCTAAAAGGATCTGCTGACTCTGCAATATCACCGGGTCCAATAGTTTTGTCTATTGCGGTTTTCTTTGCTGGGTATACTGACGGGTTGTGTCGATTAGATGCTGAATATAAAGGTCATTATGAAGAGTTTAACCAGTTTGCGAAGTTACTGATAGACAGCCTATGGAATAACTTTGAAGTAGTTATAAATATTTCTTGCTTGCAACAATCAGATAATAGTTCTTCTTTAATATATGAGTTAAATAACCAAGCGAGACAGCAAGTATTTAGTACAAAGTTTATGATATTGGATCAGGTTTTTAATTTATTAAAATTAGCTGGTTACGAGTTAATATTTGATCGTCAAAAACAAGAGTTATTGTATGATTTTAACTTGGAAGGTGGTCGGCATCAGGTTGTTTACATTGAAATGATGAAACCGAAGGTTGAAGGTTTAAATATAGTTAAAATAGTTTCACCATGTTTAGATCTTAGTGGGAGTAAACTAAAATCATTAACAAAAAATGTTGCTGTTGATTTTCTTAAACGAAATAGCTCTGATTCAATGTTTTGTTCTTTTGCTTTCAGTGAAAAACGACAGGCTATAGTAGCTCAATCATTACAGGTTGTTAATACCTTGAATGGAGAGGATCTCATTGCTTTTTTAAAGCATATTGCTGAAGTGGCAGATGAATTTGAAAGAGATATTCTTGGAAAGGATTATTTTTAGCAAGCATGCAATACACAGGGTAAGAACGTGAACGTTTTTCATACTGATTAAGTATGCTTTTAGAGCTATATTTGTTCAGTACGTTATCACTTCATGAATGATTGGAAGTTATTGAGTATTGAAATTATTCATAGTGTTCAAAAAACGCACACTCATGCGGTTGCCCTGATACAACATACTAGCTTAGCCATTCCAAATTAAGCTAGTTTTGTTACGAGCTTATACAAATATTAACTATTCACTATTGTTTAAAATAGCCTTCAATTGTTTCGCTATTTTCTTTGCCAATAGTGGATGGCGCTTTACTAAGCTGGACTCTAAACCTATCTGAGAATTTTCCACTTTCCCAGTTTTTATGCTCAGGCCGTAAACCCGGTAAATCAAATTCTTTATGCCCCTTCGGTGATTTACCAAACACTTTTGCAAAACATGCAGCATATCCATAACGACCTAAGTCACTATTCATGTGTCCACGAGTTTCATTGTTGAGCCAAACATTTAATTTTGAATCTAGATACCAGTCATCAAGATATGGTATCTCAGTCGAACCGTTACCGGATACCTTTGGATACCTTATACTACCAGGTGAGCCATTTTTGGTTATATACTTGGCTGTTTTTGACAGTTCTACAGAAAGTTTTTTGCTGGTGGTTGAACTTGCCAAAGCTTTAAGCTGTACTTCAATACAAACTTGCCAAGCTTCTGCAGAGTCAGGCCCTTTACTGAGTTTGCTTCGTAGTTCTGGAAGGTTACCAATCACCTTTTCAACTGTAACTGAATAGTGCTTTGTTAACGATTCAAGCTCACCAGAGATATCATCTCTGATACCGACAAGTATTACACGGTGCCGTGCTTGTGGGATCCCGAACTCCTCAGCTTTAATAATAAATTTTTTGGGGTCTAATAAACTGGGATCATCTCCTTTTCTAAAAATTTGATTATCAACTAGTGAACATATTCTGTACGTATGGCCTGATTTTGAGGCTTTAAGCGCTGTGTCGGGATCTACTAGGTCATTAAGTATTTCGTCAAATATTCTTTTACCTCCTACTTTGGCTGACAGGATCCCTTTTACATTCTCCATCACAAATATGGCAGGATGATATTGTTGAATAATCCTTAAATATTCTTTGTATAGAAAATGACGATGATCCTCTTCAGCTTTGTATTCTGCATTTCCTTTATTTCTCGCCCGGCCCACTAAAGAATATGCTTGGCATGGAGGACCACCGATTAGAACCCAAGGTTTATTCGTATCTAGTTTATTTTCGATAATTTGGTCTAGTTCTGTATTGCCTTCAGGGGAGCCTAATGTAATTTGGCGAGCTCCTAATCCTGCCTGTTCCCATTCTTTTATAGTTTTAGATGTATAGGGTTTATCAGTATTACCGTTACAAAAGTCATAATAATCATGTAACCCTTCAGTATTTTCTCTGAGTAATATCCTGAAGAAGGCCCGAAGCCTAAGTGTTTCATGAGCCGAAGAATCTTTTTCTGCAGATACGGTAATGTTGAAGCATTGATTATTTTTAAGTGATGAAAAACCTTCGCCAAGACCACCAGGGCCTGCAAATAAATCGATAATTGGTATTGGTGAATTAGGCATTTTAATCATTACATCTTGGAAATATTAGAATCGCCAGGATACCAGGATAATGATGCTTATACTAGTCTATCAAATACTCAATGTTTCAGGTATTAGCTAACTGTATGACCTTGTTGACAAGTAAGACTCTCCAAAAAAGTACTTATATCTTCGAACAATTCACTTTCAAAAATTATGTCACCATCAGAACTGTAGATTTCTGGATGTGTTTCATCCCTTTCGTTCGTAGCTTCTTGGATTAAGTAACGGCCGTTTGAGTCTTCACGTTCAGTTGGATCAACATGATCAACCCATAAGACGTAGTACTGTTGCCCGATGCTGAAGTAAAAGCTTGGACTTACATCGTTATGCCAACTTTTATCTTTAAGATAAGGGTAATCGTTTAAGTTGAAGCCTAAGTCAAAATCAGTACCAAATTCATTTTTGTATAACATCTGTATCTCCTTTAAGGCCGTAATGATTCTTATTATTAAATTTAGTTGTTAATGATAGTCTGCAATGATTTGGATAATGTATTTAGAGCTTCTTTCCTTTCTTCAAAATAATCATGCTGATTATAGATCCCTTCTACACCTTTAAGCTTATGATTCAGGCAACGCTCTGCTACATGTCCGAGCGTACCTTGCTTAGCTAGTAGAGTACGGCAAGTGCGGCGTAAGTCGTGAACGGTAAAGTGGGCCATATCACTCATTACGTTGGGAGGTTGTTTCTTTTTACCAGCTTCATGACCAAAGAGTTTGGTTATTGCACGGTTTAGAGTATCTCTACCCATGTGTGGGTTCTTGCTTGAACGTCTGCTAGGAAACACATACTCAGATCCACAAGCTCTTACCTTTAATTCTTGTATCCAGTTCATGACAACTTCAGGTAATGGAATAACAATACCAACACCTGATTTACTGCGCTCTTTCGATAAGTTCCAAACCTGCTTCTCTAAATCCAATTCCTTCCATGGCGCTTCTGCCAATTCAGACTTCCTAATACCCAATGTAACCAGTAATGCACAAGCTAGATAATTGTCACGGCTAAAGCTGTCTTTGTTGTCTCGTGCCGTATGAAAGAACTGAGTGAGCTCTTCGATGGTTAATGCTCTGTCTTTGCTTTTTTCCACGCCACCAGCATCAGTAACAGAAAATGCACTCGCTGGATTTGCACCAAGCAGATCCAGTTTTATGCCGTGATTGAAAAGTTGTTTACAGTACATCAGAGCGTCGTTAGCGATCGCTGGACGGCCAGTAGCGGCAATGGCCTTCAATACTTCTCTTATGTCTCTAGCGTTGACGCTATTGACGTTAAACGTACCTATATGTGGCGCAATGTCTTTGCGGTAGATGCGTTCGGGGATTTCGTGGTGTTTGAGTCTTTTAACGTTACCGATATGCCAATCGGCGAAGAGGTCATCGACGGTTTTAATTTCGGCTTGTTCGGCGCGTTTCTTCGCGACAAGAGGATCTAAGCCATCGCGAAACTGCTTCATTTTAACTGCGGCGTCGGCACGAGCATCAGCAAGAGAAAGATCACTGTATTTGGCTAGTGTCATTTCTTTGCGTTTATTGTTGGCCGTGTAGCGGAGCATCCAAAACGCTTTGCCGGATTTGGGTACAACAAAATACAGGCCTTCACCATCGGCGAATCGACCAGGCTCTCCCTTGGATTTTGCTGCTACTTCCTTTGCGGTTAATTTTCCCATCAGCTCTAGTTCTCCAGCCAATTATAAGGGTGGGTGCTTTACCCACCACTACACATTGACTAGATACTAGCATACTCACCATATTACCCACCAGTTAGTTCGAGAAAGTGGTGGGTATCTTTGGACCTCTATGGATTGAGTTTGAAAGCAAATCCTTTTAAAACAATGGATATGTTACGTTTTTGGACCTAAATGGACACTATTCAACGTTTTGGATCTGCTCGCGCATTTGCTCAATCAATACTTTTAATTCAACAGCGGCTGAAGTGATTTCTGCACTGATTGATTTTGAGGCTAAGGTGTTTGATTCGCGGTTAAACTCTTGCATCATAAAGTCTAAACGACGACCTTCGCTGCCGCCTTTTTTAAGGATGCGGCGAGCTTCAGTTACGTGGGCTTCAAGGCGATCCATTTCTTCGGCAACATCTTGCTTTTGCGCTAGGAGTACCATTTCTTGCTCAATGCGCGAAGGGTCGAGTTCTCCTGAGATATCGGCTAAGCGGTTGGTGAGCTTGTCGCGTTGGTATTGCATCACGGTTGGCATGTGTTCGCGCACAATATTAACCTGCTCCATTACGCCATCTAAACGGGTCAATAGCATGTCTTTAATCGCTTCACCTTCACGGCCGCGTGCTTCGATAAACTGATCGATTGCACTGTCGAAGGCTTTCATTAGCTCTGCGCCAATGGCATCCATGTCTTGCTCGGCTGATGCGAGCACGCCTGGCCAGCGTAATACTTCAGTGAGGCTTAATTCGCCTTGACCGGCTTCTTGCTTTAACCAGTTAGCTGCGCTTAATAATTGCTTTGCTAATGGTTGGTTTAGCTGTAATTCGTTGCTGCTGTTGTCGGCTAGCTCATAACGTAGATTCACTTCTACTTTACCGCGGTTAAGGCGTTTACGTAGGCGATCGCGTAAGACAGGTTCAAAGCTACGGAACTGCTCAGGTAGGCGCAGGTAGGTTTCTAGGTAGCGCTGGTTGACTGAACGAATTTCCCATGAGGCGGTACCCCATTGTGCTTTGTGCTCGATACGAGCGTAGGCTGTCATGCTTTGGATCATGAAGTGTCCTGTTAAGTTATTACGCAAATGTGGGTTGATTATAGCCGCTTTAGGCCTTGGGATTAAAGGATTAGTGCTGAGATTTGTGCTGTATCTTGGTTGATATCAATCATATGGATACTAAAGTGGGAGAGGTCATATGTTAGCGATGACGAATTGGATGGGTTTGTCGTGGCATCTGGCGGCGTGAACCTCTATAATATGCGCTCAAATCTGATATGAATTCGACTACAGGACTTTTCATGCGCCCAAGTAACCGTACACCAGCTCAAACTCGCCCTATTACTATTACGCGTTCTTTTACTGCACATGCTGAAGGCTCTGTTTTAGTTGAGTTTGGCGACACAAAAGTATTATGTACTGCCAGCTTCACTGAAGGTGTACCACGTTTTCTTAAAGGCCAGGGCCAAGGCTGGGTTACTGCTGAATACGGTATGTTACCGCGTTCAACTCACAGCCGTATGGACCGTGAAGCTGCTCGTGGTAAGCAGTCTGGCCGTACTCAAGAAATTCAACGTTTAATTGGTCGCTCTTTACGTGCAGCTGTAGACATGAAGTTGTTAGGTGAAAACACTATCGTTATCGATTGTGACGTGATTCAAGCTGATGGCGGCACACGTACTGCGGCAATTACTGGTGCTTGTGTTGCATTGGTCGATGCCCTGAACTGGGCTCGTGGCAAAGGCATTATTAAAGCCAACCCACTTAAGTTTTTAATTGCTGCTGTGAGTGTGGGTATTTACAAAGGCGAAGCGATCAGTGATTTAGAATACATTGAAGACAGCGCTGCTGAAACTGACATGAACGTAGTGATGACTGAAACTGGCAAGATTATTGAAATTCAAGGTACGGCGGAAGGCGAGCCGTTCAGCCATGAAGAATTAATTGAACTACTTGGTCTGGCTAAAAACAGTATTCGCGAAATCGTCGATGTGCAAAAAGCCGCATTAAGTTAATATGCTGTTGAAAAATGAGGACCGATTACGGTCCTTTTTTTATACCATTTCCATTAATTATGTGACCAATCAGAGCCACTCAGACTTTTCAGTTTGAGGCGCATTGTTGAAAGAATGGTTATTCCCTTTTAAGGCGATGCAACAAAGAAATGGAAAGTCTGAGTGTCTCCTACAAGGCGGGTTTCTGTGCCTTCTATACTGCTTAATAGCATTTTGACGTACGACTGCATGGATGCAGGAGGTAGAGTAACGCAGGAGCTGTTGCCGAGAGCAACTATGCCTACAATCCTATTACTTGCCTAGAAGACACAGAATTCCCGCTGAATGACCAGATAATTGCTGGAATTGGTATTAATCTAAAATTTGATGAAAGAGGAATAACCGTGAAAGCCTATCAACGCGAATTTATTGAGTTTGCTTTAGCCCGCCAAGTATTACGTTTTGGTGAGTTTACCCTTAAATCTGGCCGTACGAGCCCGTACTTTTTTAACGCTGGATTATTTAATACGGGTAAAGACTTAGCGCGTTTAGGTCGCTTTTATGCCGCTGCGTTAATGGATTCTGGTATTGAGTTCGATTTGTTGTTTGGCCCAGCTTATAAAGGCATTCCGATTGCCACCACGACAGCGGTTGCCTTGTGCGATCATCACGATGTGGATGTTCCTTACTGCTTTAATCGCAAAGAGGCTAAAACCCACGGCGAAGGCGGTAATTTAGTCGGTAGCGAGCTTAAAGGTAAAGTGATGCTGGTGGACGATGTGATCACAGCGGGCACAGCTATCCGTGAGTCGATGGAGATTATTAATGCCCACAATGCCCAACTTGCGGGCGTATTGATTGCGCTTGATCGTCAAGAAAAAGGCAAGGGTGAGCTGTCAGCGATTCAAGAAGTTGAGCGTGATTTTGGTTGTCAGATTGTGTCGATTATTAAGCTGGCCGACTTAATCAGTTACTTGTCTGAAAAGCCGGGCATGGAAGCTGAACTGGCTAGCGTCAGTGCTTATCGTGAGCAATATGGTATTTAACCTGAGTAAGGATCAGGTTAAATAGTCCTTTGTCTTTCTCAGGGCGTTGAATGAACTTGCAATAGGCTAGGTTTAAACTGATGCGCTGAGGCTGGACAATTAAAAAAGCTGCACAATAGTCATATTGATGCAGCTTTTTATTGCACATTTTGTGGTAATCCGTAATCCGTAATCCGTAATCCGTAATCCGTGTACGCTATTTCACTTGGTGTAAAAACTCAGCACGGGTTGCAGGGTTAGACTTAAAAATACCGCCAAGTGCCGTGGTGGTGGTTGAGCTGGTTGAGTCCATTACCCCACGGGATTTAACGCAGTAATGTACCGCATCCATTTTTACCGCGACGTCTTTGGTTTCAAGCAAGGTTTGCAACGCCACTAACACTTGTTGGGTTAAACGCTCTTGCACTTGTGGGCGTTGGGAAAAAAAGCGCACGATACGGTTAATTTTAGATAAACCGATAATTTTTGTGCGTGGCAAGTAAGCCACTGTTGCAAAGCCATCGATGGTCACTAAATGATGCTCGCAAGTACTGGTGAGGCTAATATCTTGCACTCGCACCATTTCATCAACGCCCATTTTATTTTCAATGACGGTGATTTTTGGGAAGTTTTCGTAATCAAGGCCCGAGAAAATTTCATCAACATACATTTTTGCAATACGGCGTGGCGTGTCTGCCAAACTGTCATCAGTTAAGTCGAGTGACATTAAGGTCAAAATCTCACGCATATGGTGTTCAATTTTAACTTTACGTTGTTCTGGCGTGGAAGTTTTGGGCAGCATTGGGGTTTCTAGCCCACGATCTTTTAGTGCTGCTTGTACTTTAATTGCGGCTTCACTGAGTGCCATATATCCTCCAACGACTCGATATCACTGTTTGTATGAGTGTACGCTAAAACGGGCTTAGCTGCTGCTAAGGGACGAGGAGAATAGCGCGATTTGCTGTAAATTAATACCGCAGCCAATAAAAAAGCCGATCCTATAGGACCTGGTGACCTTTCAAGGTTGTTTTTGCAACGAATTGTTGGCCATTACTTAAACATGAGCTATAAGGCAGAGACTTTGTCGTGTAGCTATTTATGTGACAGTCTATATCGCAGTAAAAAGGCCAATAATTCGCTGCCCGAAGGGTTCGGCTAAAAACGTTTTACTCTTTGTTGAATCACTCTTTGCGAATAAAGAGTTGCTTAGATGACTAGGCATCAATCTATTCGCCTCGATTAAAACGTTTTTAACTCGAACAAAACTCAACCAGCAAAGGTCAACAGGTCCTACTCAAGTATCGGCTTTTGTTAATTAAACGCTTAAGTGGTAACTACTTTACGTTTAAGTTCTCTTTAATGAACTTAAGCATGATGTCATAATATTTTTCACGATTTTCGGCGTTAAAGAAACCATGGCCTTCTTTTCTCCAAATCTCTTTTTGGAAAGGGTAGTTAGCTTGCTCCAACGCTTTTGCCATTGCTTCATATTGCTCTATCGGTGCGCGTTCATCTTCTTCACCATGAATTAACAGCACTTTAGCTTTTAGCTTACTCACATTGTGAGTCGGTGACATTGCACGAAGGCGTTGAATATCTGTGCCTAACACTTCTTCTAAGTATGCTCCACCACTGTAAGATTCAGGTACATCACCGGTTTTATACATTTGCTCTAAATCATAAACACCGGCAACGCCTACTGCGCATTTGAACATATCTGGCGCTAGCATTGGGCTCATTAGCGCTGAGTATCCGCCAAAACTGCCGCCCGAAATACACACTCTGTCTTTGTCGGCATAACCTTGATCGATGACATATTGGGTCGCATCAATAATATCGTATTGAATTTTGCTGCCCCAAGATAAGTAGCCTGACTCTTCAAATGCTGTGCCGTATCCACCAGAGCCGCGGAAGTTAACTTGCAGCACTGCAATACCATTATTAGCGAGTAATTGGTTTTCTGAGTTAAATACCCACAAGTCACGCGGACCATGTGGGCCGCCATGAGGATTAACCACAAGTGGCATATTTTTATGCTCTTTCATGCCGACAGGTAGCGTTAAGTAACCATGAATAGTTACACCATCACGGTTAGTAAAGCTGATTGGGCGTACTTCTGACATTTCGCTAGGGTCTAGCTTTGCGTTTTCAGCAAATAAGAATTTGAGTTTAAGTTTTTGGCGGTCAAATAAGTAATAGTCACCCGAGTTTCTATCATTCATCGCCATGACAATAAGCGTGTTACCGTCAACGGTTTCGCTGACAATACGAATGCGATGATCTGGAATTGCATCCATTAGCTGTCGTAGGGCTTTGGCTTTATCGCTTTGAGTATCAACAAAGCGATACTCTGGGTAGCCGTTTTCAAACTCAACAGCATAAAGGGCATTGGTTTGGTCACTGACCCATGTCATCAATGGATCGACAACATCGTGCTGGATAATTTTTTTATGTTTAGCTGTGGCGAGCTCAACTTCATAAATTGCGCGAGTTGCACCTTCACCATTTGCTAAAGCGTAAATTGATTTATTGTCTTCAGTGAACGAAAGCGGGTAGAAATCGGTGAGGCCGCCTCTAATTTTATCAGCATCAACCCATTCACCATTTTCATAGTAAAACAGTTGGTCATTGTTTTTCTCGTCTGTGGCGAAACTAAAGCGTATCTCTTCATTGTTATCAACAAGAAAGCCTGCATTGGCAATGGGTGATGTGGTAAGGCGTTTACGTTTACCTGAATAGACGTTGACTCTGTATGCCAGAGTGTATGCATAATTTTGTCTATTCCAAGGATAGGCCATCACATAAATGTATTTGTCGTCATCTTTTAACGTATCTAAAACAAATGCACTTGCACGGATAGCTTCGTTATTTGAAATACTGGTACCGGTTGATGTTCCGCCATTATAACCAAACAAGTATTTCGATTTACTGCCATCATAATTTACAGCTAATAACTCGCCATAATAGTCTGATACTTCGCGTTGGGCGTGTTTATAAAGTTTTTGTAATACTATTCGTTCGTCATTGACCCAATAGTAGCTACCGACTTCTTCATCGCCACTGAATTTTACCGCATAAGTTGGCTTCATTGATTCAAGATTTAAAATCAATAATGTGCGTTTTTCATCTTCCATTAGGATCACACCGAGGTGTTTACCGTCGGGTGAAATTTTTACGCCAGAAAACTCAGAATCAGCACTAAAATCTTTAATTGAAGGTGAGGCGAAGGTGTGGGTGGTGAATAAAATAAACAAACAGCAAGTGAGGTATAAAATGCGCAGCATGAATACAGTCCGTGTAATAAATGTTAAAAATGTAACGGCATTGTATTTTATCTGAGTTTTTGGAACAAGAGTTGCGGATTAATTATTCAATTAGATTAAGCGGATATAGGGAGGACACTAGAGCTACATACACATTGCATATAGCCCTAATGCTGGCTAGCTTCTCAACAATTGCTGCTGAATAAAGGTCCATTGTTCATCAAAATGTTGAGTGGGCTTTTGTTTAAATTCACTGCGGACAAATTGTGAAATTCTGCCTTCGGCAAACGCTAGTAACAAGTTAGCGAGTATGGCTTCATCGAGGTTGAAACCGACGCCTTCGCGTAAGGTTTTTTCACGCAGAATTTGTTTTATTTGGGTTTCTATTTTGGCAAATAATACATCGATACGGCTGCGTAAACGTTCATTTTCACCTAATAGTGCATCGCCGTTTAATACCCGTGAAATACCTGGATTACGTTCAGAAAATACCAACAATAATTGCAGCACGAGCTGGCAGCGGGTCATGGTGTCTTTTTCTTCGTCCATGATGATATTTAACCGCGAGAGAATCGCGTCTTCAATAAACTCAATCAGACCTTCAAACATGCGCGCTTTGCTAGGAAAGTGACGATACAGTGCAGCTTCTGACACACCCACTTCAGCGGCGAGTTTGGCGGTAGTGATCCGTTGACCTGGGCTGGTCTCAAGCATTTGCGCTAAGCATTGTAAAATATGCTCACGACGGTTTATTTTTGGGCTTTCGGCCATTATGTGTTCCTTGGCTCAGTGACTACTTGAAAAGGTTATTTGGTGCCTGAATGGCCAAATCCACCTTCTCCACGATCTGAGCTATTAAACTCATCCACTAGGGTAAATTCTGCTTGTACAACAGGGACAAACATTAATTGGGCTAAACGATCGCCAATGTCGAGTGTGAATGGTTTATCACTTCTATTCCAACATGACACCATAAGTTGCCCCTGGTAATCGGAGTCGATTAAACCGACCAAATTACCCAGCACAATGCCATTTTTATGGCCCATACCTGAGCGCGGTAAAATAACCGCTGCCAGGCTTGGATCGGCCACGTAAATGGCGATACCTGTTGGAATTAACACGGTTTGACCTGGCTCTATGACCATTGCCGTGTCGGTCATTGCGCGTAAGTCCATACCTGCGCTACCGGGAGTCGCATAAGCTGGCAGCGGGAATTCACTGCCAATACGCGAGTCGAGAATTTTTAGTTCAATGGGTGTTTTCATGATTTTTTTAGTTGTTGTTCTATCAATGTAAGTAATTGGCGTGCCAGTGTCAGTTTATCTGTTGCGGGCAGTTGTTGGCTGCCGTCTTGCCAAAATACTTGTAGTGCATTGCTATCGGCATTAAAGCCTAAGCCTTGAATAGAGACATCGTTAGCGGCAATCATATCCAGTTTTTTACGCTGTAGTTTACCGCGAGCGTATTGCTCTACATCGTTCGTTTCAGCAGCAAAACCGACGGTGAAAGGCCGTGTTGTGTGCTGAGCTACCGTGGCTAAGATATCAGGATTACGCACCAGTGCAAGTTGCATTTCTTCTGCCGATTTTTTAATTTTTTGATCGGCGACATCGGCAATTCGATAGTCTGCTACTGCGGCGCAACCGATAAAAATATCATGTTGTTCAACTTGTTGCATTACGGCGTCGAGCATTTGCTGTGCAGAGTCGACATCAATGCGCTTAACGCCAACTGGTGTGGCAAGGTTAACTGGCCCCGAAACAAGCGTCACTTCTGCGCCCATTTCTGCTGCAGCTTGTGCCAGAGCAAAGCCCATTTTGCCAGAGCTGTGGTTGGATATATAACGCACCGGGTCAATGGCTTCGCGGGTTGGCCCTGCGGTGAGTAACAATTTATGACCTTGTAAAGACTTTGGCCCAAAAAACTGCACCAGTTGCTCAGCTATGGCGACGGGCTCTTGCATGCGGCCTGGGCCAACTTCACCACAGGCTTGGTTACCTGAGGCTGGCTGCCAAATGGTTAAGCCTTTGCGAGCTAGATTGGCCATGTTCTCTTGAGTGGCGATGTTTTGATACATCTGTTGGTTCATGGCTGGGCACACAATGATTGGCGCGCTAGTGGCTAAACAGGTGGTAGTGAGTAGCTCGTCGGCCATGCCGGCATTAATGCGTGCCATCAAGTTTGCGGTAGCAGGAGCAAGTAACACTACGTCAGCCCAGCGTGCCAGCTCAATATGACCCATTGCGGCTTCTGCTGCAGGATCGAGTAAATCAGAAGCGACCGGATGGCCTGAAAGCGCCTGAATGGTTAATGGAGTAATAAACTCCATGGCGCTTTGGGTCATGATGACACGCACATCTGCGCCACGTTCTTTTAAGCGACGAATTAGATCGGCGCTTTTGTATGCGGCAATACCGCCGCCAATTCCGAGTAGTACTTTTTTATTTGTCAGCATGTTGTGCATTATCCGCCTCAAATCTCATTGCGGCTAACAATATCACAAACCTATGACAAGTTGCGTGGATCCAATCTCAAAAATATCGACCATACTGTGTAACTAATTTAAGAGAGTGTTTTCTAAAAATACAACAATTCAGGATTGGCGAAGTCGTTACGAATTTATGCAATGTGGTTGAATTTGTCGAGGGTATGACTTCTCACCGATAACAAGGAGCATACATGGGTATAAAAGATTGGCCTCAAGGAGAGGGGCCGCGCGAAAAGCTATTATTACATGGTGCAGGGCAATTGTCTGACGCTGAATTATTAGCGGTAATTTTGCGAAATGGTCTCGCGGGTCAAAATGCGGTGGATTTAGCCCGAGAAATGATAAATCAGTTCGGCGGTTTACGCAGCTTGTTAAGCGCCTCAAAGAGTCAGGTTTGTAAATTAGCCGGTGTTGGGCCGGTAAAATATGCTCAATTGCAGGCTGCGGCCGAAATTTCTAAGCGAATTGCGCATGAAAATCTACAAAGAGGGCAAATTTTGACAAATCCTGATTTAACTCGGGACTATTTAATGAGACAATTAGCAGACCGATCCTATGAAGTGTTCGCCTTACTATTGTTGGATACCCAACATAGAGTCATTCAATTTGTAGAATTATTTCGTGGCACCATCGATTCCGCTTCTGTTTATCCTCGCGAGGTTATTAGCCTTGTTTTGGAGAAAAAAGCAGCAGCAGTGATAGTGTGTCACAATCACCCGTCTGGCATTGCAGAGCCAAGTCAGGCTGATCGGCGAATAACTGAGCGAATAAAAAATGCATTGGCAACCATAGATGTTTCTTTGTTAGATCATATGGTTGTAGGTGATCAGGAGATAGTCTCCTTTGCCGAGCGAGGATGGATTGTATAAACACTGCTTGATCTTATATGGTCAATCGTGTATAAAATGCGCCCTCTTTGTGCCTCGGGCGACGGCCATACGAGGCACATTAATGCTCGAGCGTTAAAAATTTGTTTTGGAGAAGATTGACATGTCAAGAGTATGCCAAGTAACTGGCAAGAAGCCAATGGTTGGTAACAACCGTTCGCACGCAAAAAACGCGACTCGTCGTCGTTTTTTACCTAACCTACAAAACCACCGTTTTTGGTTAGAAGAAGAAAAGCGTTTCGTACAATTACGTGTATCTACTAAAGGTATCCGTATTATCGACAAGAAAGGTATCGAAGTAGTTGTTGCTGAACTTCGTGCCCGTGGCGAGAAGGTATAATAGAAAATGGCTAAATCTAAAGGTAATCGTGAGAAGATCAAATTAGTATCTACTGCTAAAACTGGTCACTTCTACACTACTGAAAAGAACAAGCGTAACATGCCTGAGAAAATGGAAATCAAGAAATTTGATCCAGTTATTCGTCAGCACGTTATCTACAAAGAAGCTAAAATCAAGTAATTGATTTTACTTCTTAAAAAAGCCCCTTAATTGGGGCTTTTTTTATGCCCAAAGAAAAGTAGGCTATACTGATACCAATCCGCATTAGAATGTGCTCTTTTAGCGAAAATTATCTATGCAGTCTTACGTTAACAAAGAAGTCCATGCTGATAAATTGGCCCTTCTGGGCTGTGCCACTAGCTGCATTACGGCTTCAAATGCCTTTGATGTAGGTGACTACACCTATACAGCCTCTAGTGATGCAGCCTAAAAAATAAGGATTGGTATGCTAAAGTTTATGCTGTTTGAGTGAGCTAAAGTGCGTAAGGTAAAACAGCCAATTAAGTTAAACTAACTTTATGGCTGTAATGATTTTTTCACACTTAACAGGCAAACTATTTTTTGTTTTGTGTGAAATAAAATGCTTTAAAAGTGAATTAAAATGCAATACCATCGTTAATCTATAGTACATTCTGGCTTGTAACCGCACTCAGGTTGCAAGTATGACTAACACCAAACTAATTACCGAGGTGAATTTGCCTGTGAGAACCACTGAACTGGTTGATGGATTTCGTCATTCTGCTCCTTATGTTAATGCCCATAGAGGTAAAACTTTTGTCGTCATGTTAGGTGGCGAAGCATTAGCACATCCGCAGTTCCGCGGCATTTTAAATGATGTCGCCTTGTTACATTCACTCGGAATTGAAGTGGTATTAGTTTACGGTGCCAGGCCGCAAATTGATGCAGGATTAAAAGCGGCAGGCATTGAGCCTGTTTATCATAATGGTGTGCGCATTACCGACGAAGACAGCTTAAAAATTATTAAGCAGGTTGCGGGCGCGACTCAGTTTGATATTACTGCAAGGTTGTCGATGAGCTTAGGCAATACGCCGATGCAAAATGCACAAATTAACGTAGTGAGCGGTAACTTCGTCATTGCACAGCCTTTAGGTGTTGATGATGGTGTTGATTTTTGTTTGAGTGGTAAGGTGCGCCGTATTGACGCGCAAGGGTTACGACGCCAGTTAGACAATAATGGTATTGTATTAATGGGGCCGATAGCGGCTTCTGTTACGGGCGAAAGTTTCAACTTAACCGCTGAAGAAGTCGCGACTCAAGTGGCTATTAAGCTTAAAGCAGACAAAATTATTGGCTTTAGTGATACTAACGGTCTTATTGGCAAAAATGGAGAAGTCATAGCCGAGCTCATGCCTGATGATATCGAAGAAATGCTGAAAACCATGACTGCAGATGATCATACCACCATCGGGACTATGGCATTTTTGAAAGCCAGTGTAGAAGCGTGTCGTCGTGGTGTACCGCGTTGCCACTTAGTGAGTTATTTAGACGATGGTGCATTACTGCAAGAGCTCTTTTCTCGTGAAGGTATCGGTACTCAGATTGTGACACAAAGTGCCGAGCGTTTACGCCGTGCGACGATCAGTGATATTGGCGGTATTTTAAACTTAATTCGCCCACTGGAAGAGCAAGGCATTTTAGTTCGTCGCTCTCGTGAGCAGCTTGAAATGGAAATTGAGCAGTTTATGTTGGTCGAGCGCGATAACTTAGTCATTGGTTGTGCTGCACTGTATCCGTTTGAAGAAGACAATGCTGGCGAGTTTGCGTGTTTAGTGGTGCATCCTGATTATCGTGATGCTGACCGTGGCAGTATTTTGTTGAATAACATTATTGGCCAAGCCCGAGTACGCGGTTATTCGCGTTTGTTTGCATTAACGACTCGTAGTATTCATTGGTTTTTAGAGCACGGCTTTAATATTGTTGATGTTGAAGAGCTGCCTAATAAGAAAAAGCAACTGTATAACTACCAGCGCCGTTCAAAAATTCTCGCGCTCGATTTATAAGCGTTTCGCACAATTAAAAATGCCGGTTATTCCGGCATTTTTTATGGGTAAAAGAAACGAATAAGAGCAGTATAATATGAGCTTTTAAAAGGAGGAACCGATGAATAATATCGTATTAGCCCCGCTTGATTCAGGCGCGATATACAGTTTTATCGCAATACTGTTAGGTTTATTAGCGCTAACCGTATTTATTTTTATTAAGTCCATCCCCAGCAACGCAAAATATTTAACCTTAGGGATTATGCTGCCATTAATGGGATTGTTTATATTTACGCTTTATCAATCATTTACCAGTACGATTTCGTGGGGAGACACAAGGCTGCAGGTCAATATTCCGCTGTATTCGAATACGATTGAGATTAACCAAGTTGATTTTGCACAAGCGCGTATTGTTAACCTGATTGAAGAGCCCGAATACGCCGCTAAATGGCGCACAAATGGTTTGGGCTTGCCTGGGTATGCTCTGGGTTGGTTTTCATTAAATAATGGCGTTAAAGCCTTGCTGTCTGTCACCGATCCTGTGCAGGTCATTCTTTTGCCAATAAGCCAAGATAGAGTGATTTTGGTTAGCGTAATCGATGCAGACGAAGCGCTAGCAAAATTGCATGCTAGCGCACTGCCCAAAAAGGCTATCGATTAAACCTTCACTGCGGCCGCTTTTTTATTGGCTACATGACGTCGCTGGCGTTGCAGTACCATGTCGCTAATAAATATCACCAGTGCGCCCCAGATAAAACAAAAAGTGATGCCTTTTTCAATGTCAAAAGGCTCATTAAACAGTTTTACTGCAAGAATGAACATGATGCTTGGGCCAATGTATTGGAAGAAACCTAAAATAGAAAATGGAATTCTGACTGCTGCACCCGCAAAACATAAGAGAGGGATGGTGGTAACAATGCCTGCGGCCAGTAAAAGTAAGTTAAGATTAAGGCTATTAGTTAACATGCTAACCGGTGAGCTGTCTAACGTTACTAATAAGTAACCGAGTGCAACCGGTAATAAAATGGCGGTTTCAACCAGCAAGCCAGATTTGGCATCAATATTGACTTTTTTGCGCAGTAAACCATAAAAGCCAAAGCTTGCAGCAAGGGCCAAAGACACCAACGGAATTGAACCAAACGAGATTAACTGCACCAGTACGCCCACACTCGCTAATGTAACTGCAACCCATTGTAATTTACGTAAGCGTTCGCCGAGAAACACCATTCCTAGCAATACGTTAAACAATGGGTTAATAAAATAACCTAAGCTGGCATCCAACATGTGGTCGTTATTGACTGCCCAGATAAAAATAAGCCAGTTTGCGGCGATCAATATCGATGTCGTCAGTAAAATGAGCAGTTGTTTGGGCTGTTTAAGAATAAGGCGTAAACGGCTAAATCCACCAATAAATTGCATTAAAATGATCATAAACAGAAATGACCATATCACGCGGTGCATTAATATATCAGTGGCAGGGACTTGATGTAATAATTTGAAATATAAAGGGGCGACACCCCAAATGGTGTAAGCGCAAATCGCGAGGAAAACCCCTTTACGGTATTCTAAATCAGGCATAATGGTCAACATTGGCAACAACGAAAGAGGGGCGATTGTAGGTCGCCCCCACTGATGGCACAAGTCATAAAGCAATTTGTTTATCGGTTTGCTGTCAGTTTAACGTGGCAATGAAGTTGATAAATTGTCGATTATGAATTAACCGACCATGTAAGTACCTGTACCAAAAGCAATATGAGTGCCTAATTCATTGTGCAACTCCATCCGGCAAACAGATACGCGATTGCCTGCGCGGATAACCGTGCCGGTACCGGTAAATATTTCACCGCGCCCCGGGCGTAAAAAATCCACCCGCATATCAATGGTGCCTAAGGTGGTTAAGCGCTGTTGTAGCTCTTCCATGGTCCAGTCGTCACGGCTGGCAACTAGCCCAGCAAAGGCGGTTAGACCACCCACTACATCAAGTAACGTTGCGGTAACGCCACCATGAAGAATGTTTTGATGGATATTACCAATCAGTTCGGGTTTCATTTTTATTACGACCTCAACCCCATTGATGTCGTAATGTTTAATGTCTAATCCGAGTAGATTATGAAATGGAACGTGTTTATCAAAAATCTCTGCAACCTGTTGTAAGGCTTGATCTTGAATAGATGAAGTCATGGGCAATCCTTGTCGTATTTATTATTTTTGTATGTATTTTCAATGCGCATAGAGTATTTAATCTAACGCTAAAGTGTTCAATACTCAATCATCATCGGCATGTTAAATAAACCAATTGCACTTTGCTTCAAGACATCTGTGGCTGAGTGCTTTAAAATGACCATCCTTTAAATGACATCATAGTGTGAATGGATAATCTGACTTCAACGCCAAGCCCAACTCTTGACACTGCTGCTGAGCAGGATGTGTTATCGGCCAGTTTACAGCAGGTATTTGGTTATCGTGCCTTTCGTGAAGGGCAGCGAGAAGTGATTGAACACAGTTTACAGGGCCAAGACACCTTAGTGATTATGCCAACA
The DNA here is from genome assembly GCF_009828585.1 of Shewanella litoralis. GTDB lineage: Bacteria > Pseudomonadota > Gammaproteobacteria > Enterobacterales > Shewanellaceae > Shewanella > Shewanella litoralis. The sequence continues at coordinate 82,809 of NZ_WSRZ01000016.1, forward strand.
GGTGGCGGGAAAAGTATGTGCTACCAGTTACCGGCTTTAGTGTTGCCAGGTATGACAATAGTTGTGTCACCTTTGATTTCATTAATGAAAGACCAAGTCGACAGTTTATTGCAAAGCGGTGTTGCTGCAGCGTATCTAAATTCATCGCTGCCGCGCGAGCAAAGTGCAGAAGTGCTTCGTAAATTGCATGCAGGCGAGATAAAACTCTTGTATGTCTCACCTGAACGATTATTACGTCCAGACTTTATAGAGCGCTTACAATCGGTTGAATTGTCTATGTTTGCGGTAGACGAAGCACATTGTATCAGCCAATGGGGCCATGATTTTAGACCAGAATACGCAGCCCTTGGGCAGTTAAAAGCATATTTTCCGTATATTCCGTTAATGGCATTAACTGCCACCGCAGATCAAGCGACACGACTCAGTATTTGTGAGCGCTTAAATATTACTCCGTACACCTTATTATCGAGTTTTGATCGGCCAAACATTCGTTATACAGTGGCTGAAAAATTAAATGCAGCCAATCAGTTGCGTCAGTTTGTCACTATACAAAATGGTGCCAGCGGTATTGTATATTGCAGTAGCCGTCGCCGGGTAGATGAAGTGGCAGAGCGCCTGCGTTTACAAGGATTTAATGCCCAAGCATATCATGCTGGGATGAGCCAAGATGATCGCGCTGATGTGCAAGACAAATTTTTAAAAGACCAGATTGATATCGTTGTGGCTACGGTGGCTTTTGGTATGGGAATTAACAAATCAAATGTGCGTTTTGTGGTGCATTACGATATTCCTAAAAGCATTGAAGCTTATTATCAAGAAACCGGCCGAGCGGGACGAGATGGTCTAGAAGCAGAAGCGTACATGTTATTTGACCCAGCCGATATTGGCCGGGTGAGACATTTAATTGAGCAATCAGAACCCGGGCCACAGCAACAGGTTGAGTTTCATAAGCTGCATACTATGGCTGCTTTTGCTGAGGCGCAAACCTGCCGCCGCCAGGTATTACTGCACTATTTTGATGAAGCCGCATCTGAGCCTTGTGGTAACTGTGATATTTGTTTAGATCCGCCTAAACGTTACGATGGCACCGAAGATGCACAAAAAGTATTGTCGTGTATTTATCGTTTACAACAACGCTTTGGTATTCACCACGTAATCGATGTATTGAGAGGCTCTAAAGCTGCAAATGTGGTTGATAGAGGCCATGACAAGTTAACCACATGGGGGATTGGCGCCGATAAATCCACAGAGCATTGGTTGAGCGTGTTGAGGCAGCTAATTCATTTAGGGCTGGCCAGTCAAGATATAACACGGGGATCAAGTATTCGCCTAAACCCTGCTGCGCGAACAATTTTGAAAGCTGAAATGACCTTGATGCTAGCAGAGCCGCGGATCCAGTTACTTGATGTCAAACGTAAACCAAATACTCGTGCGGTTCAGCAATACGACCGTAAATTATTTGCTCGATTAAAACTATTGCGCCGAGAGTTAGCGGAGCAACATGATATTCCGCCATATTTGGTCTTCAATGATGCCACGCTTGCAGAAATGTCGGCCATGCTGCCTACCAGCCCGGGTGAAATGCTTGCGGTAAATGGTGTTGGCCAAATAAAACTCGACCGTTTTGGCGGTGAGTTTTTAGATGAAATTAGTGATTACTTAACAAAAGGCTAACGCGAAGCCGTTATGCTTTAAATGCGCAGAGTGTAATGCTCAAGTGCCAGTTAAGTGACTTTGGTGTCCTGTGGTTTCATTTTACTCAACTGATTTAATATCGCTCGCTTCATCAAGACTTCAAATGTGTCTAACTGCTGTAAACTCGCCAGACCTATGCTGGCTTTAACATCGCTTTTCCAATTGCTGAGTATCTGTTCTATCTGATGCATGACTCTAGTTGCTCCGGCTGATGATGTGTGAGGCAGTAAAATAATTAATTCATCAAGACTATGGCGAAATAGCAGATCTTGCTCTCTTAATGCTAACTGAAACTGCTGTTCAACATAGGGAATATCCACCTGACGGATATGATTGATATTAACCAGTAGCATGCTCATTTGGTAGTGGCCTTGTTTGGCATTGAGCAGTACGTTGTCAATCCGCTGTTTTTGAGTTTCTTCTTTCTTGTCAACGACTGTGACTTGTGGTTTTTTGGTTAAAAAGATCACTAAACCAATCGATAGCAATAAGATAATTAATGCGGTAATCGCGAGATTTTGATTGATGTTTGGGGTTGCTTCTTCGACAGGCGGAGTGTTGTGTTGCTCAGCTAAGCGGGCTTGATACTGAATAAAGTGAGCATTATTGAGTTTAGCTGCGGCTTGTTTGGCGGCCTCAAAGCGTTGAACTTGAAATTGATACGCTAATTCAAACTGGTTGTTGGTTGCGTAATATTCGCTGATGATGTGATTAAACTCTTCAAGATCGGAAAACTGCTTAAGTTCGCTAGCTTGCTCGATAATTTCATTGAGCAGTGATATTGCTTGAGTATCTTTTTTCTGAGCGAAATAAATCTTGGCTAGTGTCCGTTTTATGCGCATGACATAGAGCGGTTCTTGGAATTCGGTAAAGGCTTCTATACTGGATAGCGCTTGTTGTTCTGCCGTATCATTATGTCCAATATAAGAGTTAATGGCTGCAAGTAGGGCGTTGCCAACAGCTAAATCTCGTTCTGCAGTGTTTCTGTTATTTTCAGCTTCAGCTTTCTGTAGGTATAATAATACGCCTGACTTATTATCTATTTCTATGTTTATGCGCGCCAAATTAACTGCAAATGCAAAATTAAGCTTACCAAATGCTGATAAATCATTTGCAGCGACCTCTGCAAAATGGAGTGATTCTGTAATATTACCCATTGAGAAAAATACATTTGATATTTCCAGCTGTACAAAAGACTTTGGTAATAAATACCATTGCTGAAATTGTTCTTGTGCGTCATCAAAAATATCTAATGCTAAACGCAAATCTTCAATTGATTGGTTGTAGTTTTCTAAGCTTGTATTTTGCCTACTTTGCAAATACAGACCATTCACCATGGCTTGTTGTTCAGAATACCGCCTAGCTAATCTCAATGCTTCTTCTGTCTGAAGCTGTTCTTGTAATACATTACCAAGGCTTTGATTTGCAGCAGCTTCGCACTGGATAAAATAAGGCCTTGCAGAATCGTATTTTAACTGGCGAGCATTGAGTTCACCTTGCTTTGCCAGCGTGATTGCCTGATTGAATTCACCAAACTCGAGTAAATTAAAACAACGTAATAAGCTTAAACGAAGGGTTTCTACGTTGCTAAAAGATTGAGTGCTCTGCAATTGTTCTAACGCAGTTATGAGTGTTTTTGCGTCTTCTGATTTTTGCGAATTAAGACTATTAATCACATCCAATTGTTCACTAACATTGAGTAGCTGAGTTTTTTGAACTACGTCATCACTTAGCAGTAGTTCTTGCGAAGGAAGAGATAGTGCCGGTGCTGCAACGATAAAAAGCAATAAACTAAACATAAAGCTCATAATGCGATTTGATTTATATTTATTGATTTTTTTCGAACGGCTCATCGTGTACATCTACTCAAATTGGGTTGAACTGAGTATACGATTTTTTAAGCATTGATACATAAATATATAAACGATGCAGCCACTTAAGTTCACAAAATTTGATCTCACCCAGTTAGGTATAGATGATAAACATATGCTCACAAAGTCTGGGTGAGATGGTATGTGCTGACTGTAATGAGGTACTAGTACGTCGTAATCTTTCTCAAGTTGAGTAATTTAGGGTTGACAGCAGAGCCTGCTCGCGTTAAATATTAGCTATAGAGAAATCTACACAGAATATTTATTTACACAACATTGCTTAATGTGAATATAAAACTATTTAAAGTGAATACAAAAACCATGAACACACAATCGATTTTACTCGGACTCCTTCTCCTCTCTCGCATAACCTGCGCGGAGTCCTTTGTGTTACATGCAAGATAAATTATTCAGCATACACAAACCCCGCGCTAATAGTCGCGGGGTTTTTTGTTTATAGCCCTTTTGAAACGAGCCGGTTGTGATGTTTGCAGTTAGGTGAAATACATACAAGATGGTCGATGGAGAAATTCGATGTCCAACAGAGTCATAATTTTTGATACTACCTTACGTGATGGTGAACAAGCTTTAGCTGCCAGTTTAACCGTTAAAGAGAAGCTACAAATTGCGTTGGCTCTAGAGCGTTTGGGCGTTGATGTGATGGAAGTCGGTTTTCCTGTATCGTCTCCTGGTGATTTTCACTCGGTGCAAACTATTGCTAAAACCATTAAAAACAGCCGAGTGTGTGCGCTGTCTCGTGCACTGGAAAAAGACATTGATGCCGCCGCGCAAGCATTGTCTGTGGCTGAACAGTTCCGTATTCATACTTTTATTTCAACATCAACCATTCATGTTGAAAGTAAGCTAAAGCGCACGTTTGACGATGTGTTAGACATGGCCGTTGGCGCGGTAAAATACGCCAGACGTTTTACTGACGATGTTGAGTTTTCATGTGAAGATGCCGGCCGTACGCCAATTGATAATTTGTGTCGTATGGTTGAAGCAGCAATTAAAGCCGGTGCTCGGACCATTAATATCCCTGACACAGTTGGTTACACCGTGCCAAGTGAGTTTGGCGGTATTATTAAAACGCTTTTCAACCGTGTTCCTAACATCGACCAGGCTGTGATTTCAGTGCATTGTCATGATGACTTAGGCTTGTCTGTGGCTAACTCAATTGCCGCAGTTGAAATGGGCGCACGCCAAATTGAATGTACCATTAACGGTATTGGTGAGCGTGCAGGTAACTGCTCATTAGAAGAAATCGCGATGATTTTAGCGACCCGTAAAGGGTTGTTAGATTTAGATTGCGGCATTAACGCCAAAGAAATTCACCGTACATCGTCGTTAGTGAGCCAGCTTTGCAATATGCCAATTCAGGCAAACAAAGCGATTGTGGGCACCAATGCATTTTCGCACTCGTCAGGTATTCATCAAGACGGGATGCTAAAAGCAAAAAATACTTACGAGATCATGACGCCAGAAAGCATTGGTCTAAACCGTAATAACCTAAACATGACTTCGCGCTCAGGTCGCCATGTAATTAAACATCGTATGGAAGAAATGGGTTATCAGCCAACTGATTACGACATGGACACCTTGTACGAACAATTTCTTACCCTAGCAGACAAAAAAGGTCAGGTGTTTGATTACGACCTTGAAGCGTTAGTGTTCATGGAGTCACAAACCCAAGACGATGACCAGTATAAATTACAGCATTTGATGGTACATTCAGACTCTACAGAAGGTGTAGCCACTGCCACTGTGCGCATTGCGGTTGATGGTAAAGACTTTACTGAAGCGGCAACGGGCAATGGTCCTGTTGATGCAGCTTATAACGCCATTGCGCGGGCTACTCAACGCCAAATTAATATTACCAACTACAAACTTGGTGCTAAAGGCGAAGGCCAAAATGCGCTAGGTCAGGTTGATATTACCGCTAAATATAATGAACAAATGTTCCATGGCGTCGGCTTAGCCACAGACGTCGTCGAAGCATCAGCCCACGCACTCGTACATGTGATGAACCTAGTGTACCGCGCAGATAAAGTGGCTGACTTTAAACAACAGATCCATAAAGAAAGGGAGTTAGGCGGCGTATGAGTTATCAAATAGCAGTTTTGTCGGGTGATGGTATTGGTCCTGAAGTGATGGCAGAAGCACGCAAAGTGCTCAGTGCAGTGGAAGCACGCTTTGGACTAGACATTAGCTACAGCGAATATGATGTTGGCGGTATTGCCATTGATAACCATGGTTGTCCATTACCTGACTCTACCTTAAAAGGCTGTGAATCAGCCGATGCCATTTTATTTGGCAGTGTCGGCGGCCCTAAGTGGGAAAAATTACCACCTAATGATCAGCCTGAGCGTGGCGCATTATTACCATTACGTGGCCACTTTGAATTATTTTGTAACTTACGCCCGGCAAAATTACACGATGGGTTAGAGCATATGTCACCACTGCGCAGCGACATCTCAGCTCGTGGTTTTGATATCTTGTGCGTGCGTGAATTAACTGGCGGTATTTACTTTGGCAAGCCAAAAGGTCGACAAGGTGAAGGTGATGACGAAGAAGCGTTTGATACCATGCGCTATAGTCGCCGCGAGATCAGCCGCATTGCCCGCATTGCATTTGAAGCCGCCCGAGGCCGTAAAAATAAAGTCACCTCGGTAGACAAAGCTAACGTGTTAGCCTGCTCAGTATTATGGCGTCAAGTGGTTGAGGAGGTTGCTAAAGACTTTCCTGATGTGACCTTAGAGCACATTTATATTGATAACGCGACTATGCAGTTGCTGCGTCGTCCAGATGAGTTTGACGTGATGTTATGTTCAAATTTATTTGGCGATATATTATCTGATGAAATCGCCATGTTAACCGGCTCAATGGGCTTGTTATCGTCGGCCAGCATGAACAGCACAGGCTTTGGTTTATTTGAACCAGCAGGCGGCAGTGCGCCAGATATTGCTGGCCAGGGGATTGCTAACCCTGTTGCACAAATTTTATCAGCAGCATTAATGTTACGTCATAGCTTAAAGCAAGAAGAAGCTGCCAGCGCCATTGAGCGTGCAGTGACTAAAGCATTATCAAGTGGTTATTTAACCGGTGAGTTATTAGCGGCAGATAAGCGTAGCGAAGCAAAGTCGACAGCACAAATGGGCGATTTTATTGCTCAAGCAATTCAGGAAGGTGTGTAATGGCCCAGGTAACAGGTAAAACCCTATACGAAAAAGTGTGGGATGCACATATTGTTGCAAGCCCAGAAGGTGAAGCGCCAATAGTCTATGTTGACCGTCATTTAGTGCATGAAGTGACATCACCTCAAGCCTTCAGTGGCTTAAAAGTGGCCGGACGTCAATTACGTGCACCACAAAAAACCTTTGCCACCATGGATCATAACACCTCAACGCGCAGCGCAAGTTTAGATGCGTTAAGCCCAATGGCGCGTACGCAAGTTGAAACCCTAGCGCAAAACTGTAAAGAGTTTGGCGTGCGTTTATACGACATTCATCATCCAAACCAGGGTATTGTCCATGTAATGGGGCCAGAACTGGGTATTACCCTTCCGGGTACTGTGATTGTATGCGGCGACTCGCATACTGCCACTCATGGCGCATTTGGTGCATTGGCATTTGGTATTGGTACATCAGAAGTTGAGCACGTACTTGCCACCCAAACACTGCGTCAACTTAAAGCTAAAACCATGAAGGTTGAAGTGCGCGGCCAGGTGACTGACGGCGTTACCGCGAAAGATATCGTACTTGCCATTATCGGCAAGCTTGGTATGGATGGTGGAACAGGTTACGTGGTTGAGTTTTGTGGTCAAGCCATTGAAGCATTAAGCATGGAAGGTCGCATGACCTTATGTAATATGGCCATCGAAATGGGCGCCAAAGCCGGTATGGTTGCTCCAGACCAAACCACCTTTGATTACCTAAAAGGCCGTGAATTTGCACCAGAAGATGATGTGTGGGAGCAAGCTGTTGCTGCCTGGTCACTGCTTAAAACCGATGCCGATGCTGTGTTTGATGCTGAAGTGGTATTAGATGCTAACGACATCGCGCCACAATTGACCTGGGGAACTAACCCAGGACAAGTAGTGGCGATTGACGGTGTAGTGCCTAATCCTGAACAAGAATCTAATTTGATTAACCAATCCAGTATGATTAAAGCATTAGAGTACATTGGTTTAACGCCAGGTACTAAAATGACCGATATCAGCATTAATAAAGTGTTTATTGGCTCTTGTACTAACTCGCGTATTGAAGATTTACGTTCAGCAGCTGTGCATGCCAAAAACCGTAAGGTGGCAGAGGGCGTTGTGGCGATTGTGGTACCCGGTTCTGGCCAGGTAAAACTGCAAGCAGAAGCTGAAGGCCTAGATAAAATCTTTATCGAAGCGGGCTTTGAATGGCGCTTACCTGGATGCTCAATGTGCTTGGCAATGAATGATGACCGTTTAGAAGCAGGCGATCGCTGTGCATCAACCAGTAACCGTAACTTTGAAGGTCGTCAAGGCCGCGGTAGTCGCACACATTTAGTGAGCCCTGCCATGGCTGCAGCCGCGGCTATTGCCGGTCATTTTGTCGATATTCGTCAACCATACTAAACCGAGATAGGAGAGACACATGCAAGCATTTACTGCCCATACCGGTTTAGCGGTAGCCATCGACAGTACCAATATTGATACCGATCAGATTATTCCTAAACAGTTTTTATCTAAAGTAACCCGTGACGGCTTTGGAGTACATTTATTCCATGATTGGCGTTATTTAGATGATGCTGGCGATCAGCCTAATCCTGAATTTGTGTTAAATAAGCCACGCTACAAAGGGGCGTCGATTTTATTAGCCCAAGAAAACTTTGGTTGTGGTTCATCGCGTGAACATGCACCTTGGGCGTTAGCTGACTTTGGTTTAAGAGTGATTATTGCGCCAACATTTGCTGATATTTTTTACGGCAACTCGATCAACAATGGTTTATTACCCGTTAAGCTGCCTGCAGAGCAAGTACAACAATTGATGAATGAAGTCGCCGCCACTGAAGGCGCGCAAATTACCGTCGATTTACAAGCTTTAACGGTAACGTCACCTTCTGGTGAAGTATTTAGCTTTAGTCTGGTTGAGTCCGCTAGGCATAAACTGCTTAATGGTCTTGATGCGATAGGTTTAACCTTGTCATTTGAGCAACACATCAGTGACTATGAAGCTCAAATTCCACAGTGGTATGCGTAATACGATTTACACTCCGCAGTGAATACATATGACACTGCTGACTGGTTAATTAATGGGCTAGATAAATAAATCACAAGTGATCATTCTGTGTTGAAAACCTCTTTTTGCTTGCAAAGAGAGGTTTTTTTATTTTTATTTGTAAATTAATTTATGTTTGAAAACGGTTAACCCCTTCATCCTTCTATAAAAATCAGCGACTAAATGCAGCCATTAAAGCTAACTCGCGTGCTAATTTATTTGATTTATGGTTATGTTTTTTAAAGATAAATTCGTTACTTTATGTCAATGGAAATATTTGAGCGTACAGTTATTTATATTTTTACGTTTTCACCCCCTCATACAAATCAAAACATTGCGCGAGATCACAGTTTCAATTTTTACAATTGTCTTCATTGGGCAAGCTGGTGCCAGTTGCAAAGCGGTTTTGGATCCGTACACTGATGCCCTCATTTAAATCGAGCTTTTGCTCTATTTAGGTCGATTTAAGCCGTATGAATCTTAAACACAGAGAATGAAAATGAAAAAAACAGTGTTAACAGTGGCGATCAGCGCCATTGTTTTTGGGGCAACAACTCAAGTCAACGCAGCAGGTTTTCAACTTGCAGAATCTTCTGCTACCGGTTTAGGCCGAGCGTATGCGGGTGAAGCTGCCATGGCAGATAACGCCTCAACGCAAGCGCGTAATCCAGCGATGCTTGCATACCTTGAAGGCCGTCAGCTTTCTACGGGTGGTATTTACGTGATGCCAGATGTCGATGTGTTAGGCGACGTGAGTGTCACCTCTCCTTTGTTAGGCTCTGATGCAGTTGTGATGAATGCTGATGAAATCGATGTTGCTGATAATGCACTCGTACCAAACTTTTATTACTCTAACCAATTGAATGATCATTGGACCTGGGGCCTTGCGGTTAATGCTAACTATGGTTTAGCGACCGAAACCGATACGACAAGTGCGGCAGCTATTTTTGGTAGCCATACATCAATAACCACCGTTGAATTTAACCCAAACATCGCATATCGCATTGATGATGAGTTTACTGTGGGTGCCGGCCTGCGCATGGTATATGGTGAAGGTGAAGTTAGCGCAACAACGCCAGCCTGGATTGGTGCCATTAGTGCTAACCCTAATGTGCCAGCAAGCATATCAGCACGTTTACCATCAGCTGGTACAGAACTTAAATCAATGGAAGGTGATGACATTGGCTATGGTTGGAAAGCTGGCGCGAGCTGGCAAATCAATGCAAACAACCGCATCGGTTTAGCATACCACAGTGGTGTCGATCTCGATTTAGACGGTACCGTCTCAGGTGTGGTGTATAACGGTGGGCAAGACATTACCATCAAAGGCTACTTGCCGATCGAATTGCCAGCCTTTGCTGAGCTGGCGTCTTATCACCAACTAACTGAGAACTGGGCGATGCATGCCAGTATCAATTGGACTGAGTGGAGTACGTTTGAGCGACTCGTAGCATACTTCCCTGGAGAGGTTAAACCGACTGGTGATATTGAGTCTGATATTGTTAAAGAAGAAAACTTTAAAGACAGTATGCGCTATGCAATCGGTACGACTTATACTGTCAATGATCAGTGGACGTTACGCGCAGGTGTTGCACTCGATAACACCGCTGTAGATGATGAGCACCGTACCACCACTATCCCAGACACCGATCGTTTCTGGTTTAGTATGGGTACTGGCTACCAGGTGTCTGAAAACTTGAGTGTCGATCTTGGCGTGACTTATATTCGTATGCACGGTGATGCACCGATTAGCGAATCTCAAGACTTGCTTGGTCTGGCAACTATCGACTTCAATGGTGAAGCCACTGGCGATGTATGGTTAACCGGTGTACAACTAAGCTATAAGATGTAAAAGTCTTTGTAATCTAGCATTCTAGGCCTCGCATTTGCGGGGCTTTTTTATACTATGATGAGAACGTGGATGTTGCCAGCTCAGGTCCTCATTAAATATTAGGATGTTGCTATGTGCACTTTGCTATGTGCTCTTTGTTATGTACTAGCATAAGACGTTTGTAATTACTGTGAAACTCAGACTAATACTTGCATTAAATTTATATGTCGATGTAGGATGTGCTATTGGCTTATTAAGCAGATAAATCATATAAAAATAATCATGTCAAAATGATATAGGAAATCAAATGGTTGCTAAAAAATACATTGTCGCGTTAGACCAGGGCACAACCAGTTCACGTGCGATTGTGTTTGATCACCAAGCGAATATTGTTGCCGTTGCGCATCGAGAGTTTACTCAGCATTATCCTCAAGCTGGGTGGGTTGAGCATGACCCGATGGAAATTTGGTCATCGCAAAGCTCGGTATTGGTTGAAGTGTTAACGCGTGCAGGCATTAGCCGTCACGATGTGGCTGCCATCGGGATTACTAATCAGCGTGAAACCACCATTGTATGGAACAAACACACAGGTAAACCTATCTGCAATGCTGTTGTGTGGCAATGTCGTCGTAGCCAGAGCATCTGTCAGCAGCTAAAAGTGCAAGGTGCTGAAGAAATGGTACGCCAAAAAACTGGGCTGGTGTTAGACCCGTATTTTTCTGCTTCTAAAATCAAATGGATTTTAGATAATGTTGAGGGCGCACGTGAACAAGCCGAAGCGGGCGATTTACTGTTTGGCACGGTTGACACATGGTTAGTGTGGAAACTTACCCAGGGTGAAGTGCATGTTACCGAACCGACTAATGCGTCGCGTACCATGCTCTTTAATATTCATACCCAAGAATGGGATCAAGATTTACTTGAATTGTTTGATATTCCTCGCGTCATGTTGCCAGACATCAAACCGTCGTGCGCCATCTACGGTTATACCGAACTTGCAGGTAACCATGTACCAGTAGCGGGCATGGCAGGCGACCAACAATCGGCGTTATTTGGCCAGCTTTGTATAGCACCGGGTATGGCTAAAAATACCTACGGAACTGGGTGCTTTTTATTGATGAATACCGGTGAGAAAGCGGTTGAGTCGACACATGGGTTATTAACCACAGTGGCCATTGGCGCAGATGCTAAAGTCAATTACGCATTAGAAGGTTCGGTCTTTATGGGCGGGGCGGTAATTCAATGGCTGCGCGATGAGCTTGGCTTAATTGCTGACGCTTGCGATACCCAATACTTTGCCGAAAAAGTGGATGACACGAATGGCGTGTATTTAGTGCCTGCTTTTGTTGGATTAGGCGCGCCATACTGGGATGCCGATGCCCGTGGTGCCATCATTGGATTAACCCGAGGTGCAAACCGCAACCATATTATACGTGCAGCATTAGAAGCTATTGCATATCAATCTCGTGATGTATTGGATGCAATGAGTAAAGATTCGGATGTGCCATTAACAGAAATCCGCGTTGATGGTGGTGCGGTGGCCAATGACTTTTTAATGCAATTCCAAGCCGATATTACAGGGGCAAAAGTGATCCGCCCATTGGTGACCGAAACAACCGGTATGGGCGCAGCATTTTTAGCCGGCCTTGCGGTTGGTGTATGGGAGTCTACAGATCAATTGAAAGCCATGTTATCTACGGAGCGTGAATTCATTTCTACGATGGATCATGATCACAGAGCCGAAATTTATGCTGGCTGGAAAAAAGCGGTGTCGCAAGTGAGCCCTAATAGTCCTGCACAATAATTAAGCCGAGATAAATATACCATTGCGCATTAGTAAGTGACCACTCAGAATGCGTCCAGCGGTTTTTGATTAAGGCGTCGCTATGTAGTAATGGTTGTTCCCTTTCAAATAGCGAGAACGCAGAGCAAAAGGCGCTGGGGCATTCCTTTCAGGCGAGTTTTAAAAGGGCTTACACTGCGTTGCATGACTTCGAAAGAGAATAACTATTCATTCAGTCATTCGCCTTGTTTAAGCCCTTTTAAATTCTCGCTGAGAGATCACTTACTAACGCGCAATGGTATTATATCTCTATATCAATAAGCTGGCTGGCGGTTTCTCCACGAGTGGAAAAGCGCTCGTCAGTGTTCATTCTTCTTAATCGACTGCCATCATTCTTTTTGTCATCTATGCTGCGTAACGTTGAGCGACGTTCTTTGCGAACAAGGACTTTTTTGGCAACAACGGTTTTATGAGTGAGCTGAGGGGGCAGTTGTGATTGCGGCGCTTCATGGCTGTCGGCGCTAATAGCGCTAGAGCCTCGCACTTGTTCAACAATCCTTCTTCGCTCGCTCACCGCGCGCACAGGTCTTGCTAACATGGCATAAATGCTGTCGATACTCATGTCGCGTCCTCCTGAGCCAATAAATACAATCGTTATGTTGTTAACTATACCTGTTATCGGCATCGTCAGGCTAAAATTTAATCATCTTTCATTATTGATTAACATCCGATGTATTTTCATACCATTGGCTGACTTGCTGCGGGCTTAAACCAAGGTCGGCATTGCTGATGATGTGTTGGCAACTGAGGCGATAACCTAGCGCTAGCTTGCGTTTACTTAATTTGGCGATGTCATACTCGCAGGCGGAAGGCGGTGTCGATAAATACAGCACCACACATTGGCCGCATTGACCTCCACCGCCACATTCGGTGATTAATCCTTTAGCCTGCTGAGCATTCGCATGTTTGTTGATATTGTCGAGCATGCAACCTGAGTGCGCGCTAATTTGAGCAATTAACTGTTGCGACTCATAGAGATTTATTGTTACCGGCCGTTTTTTAATGGGCCAAAAATGGCCTTGATGCAATTGATAAACTAATAATCGGATACCGCTGATAATAAATATGAGGCTCAGCACGGCAATTATTTGAGTCCAGAAGTGATTAAAACTTACACCATTTTCCGAGTTGTAATCCATAAAATGCAGCATCAACAACCATTGTTGATAATCAGAGCGATTATTCTGATGCGCAATCACGCTACCTGAGTGGCGATTAACATAAATACGGGTATCGACCTCATCGTTAGCGGTTATCATTAATGTGCCAACAGGCATAGTGTTGTCGTGTTTAAGTGCTTTTGCTGGTGCAAGCTTGGCATCTCCTCGATAACTGGCACGGGCGATCTGATGTATTTGCAGATCAGTTAGGCTCACTCTACTTAATACCTGCTGATGCTTTGTCGTGGTTTGCAGGGTGTCGGCCCATACAAACACTTGCTGACCATTCACTTGAGTCAGTTGATAAGCCGGACGGGCTAGAATGGTGATTAATTCTATGTCGCTAAGCGGCAGGTGAGATAGCCTCACTACATCATTAATCGACACCGTTATCTGCAGGCTTATTGGTGTTGCTTGTGCTGATGCAGATTGTTGTTGATGCATGCTGGCAGAAAACCAGACCGACGGAATCATGTTTAGCAATAAGCCAGTAACTATCCACAGCAGTAGTTGCAAGCCAATCAATAACCCCAGCCATTTATGCAATTGTTGCCAGCGGATCATCGAGTCACCTTTTTATTGTGGCTCAATCTAAACCATAACAGCATTGTGCCGAACAGTGCCGTGAGCAAACTCAAACTGGCCATTAACGTCAGTAGATTGTTATGGATATTGTCGCGCGTATCGTAGTCCATAATATGCAGCATCCACATGACATCAAATAAACGCCAGTACACATGGCGCTTGGTCACGATTTCTCCAGTGTCTGCAGAGACATACAAACTACTTTGTTTAATATCGGCAAAATTTATTTGCCATACCGGTAGCCATTTAGGGTTTAACTCACTGGGGGCATCTTGCTCAAATAAATGCGCACTGCTAACAGTGCCGTTTCCTGTGTAAGCACTCACAGCAATATGTTTGGCCTGTTGTTCAGTCAGAGGTGCAAGTGGTAACCCCGTGTCGGCATTAAGAATAATTAACTGTGATTGCGAACTGAATTGATAAAATGCCTGCCCTTGTCGCTGAGTTAAACGTATTTTATTCGCGTCTGGATAGTGTTGCAGTAACGTTGTTATTGGATAAGACACAGGCTTAAGCGTAACGATGTTGGGTGTTGCAGTGAGTGTGTCACCGTGAATGAAATCGATGTCCATTAACACCATGTAGACGCCTGATAATATCCATATACTCATTTGCAACCCGGCAAAAAGAGCAAACCAGCGATGGGTACGGCGTAATCTATGACCATTGAGCATTAAGAGCTGCCGTGCAAATGAAGACGTGAGTGCTTTTTTAACACTATTTAATGATCAAGATCGACAATTTGTGAGTTTTAATTTTGATTAATGCGCCTCTACAGAGGAAATAATTCAATCAAAAGGTGGAGTATTTACATCATTAGACTGTGTTGATATAAAGATCGCCCTTGATTTTCGTCGATAAAATGACCGTTATGTGTCTGGTTTAACTCATTTACCCTGATTTTAAGCTGTTTTTAACCGCTGGCTTTGCCATTCATCCTGTTTGAGATTAATTTGCTGCTAACCCGCTTGGGGTCTGGATTTAATATATCTGTCCATCCCTTGACAACACTTGCATAGAGTCCCTAAACTTAGCATTTGTGGGAAAAAGTGGATCATTGTGGATCAAATGCTAACAAAAGAGGTGTCATAGGGTGTTTCGGGGTGCCAGTGCAATTAACATGGACGCTAAAGGACGGATCGCAATTCCTGCGAGATACCGTGATGCGTTGCGTGTAGAGCATGCCGGTACTGTGATTATCACTGTTGATATTGAATCCGCCTGTTTGTTGATTTATCCATTGCATGAATGGGAGCTGATTGAAGCAAAGCTGAAATTACTCTCAGATACAGTGCCACTTGAACGTTCCTTTAAACGAAAATTGCTAGGTCACGCCCAAGATTGTGAACTAGACAGCCACGGACGTATTGTGATTCCGCCGGCTTTACGAAGTTTTGCCAGCTTAGAAAAGAAAACCATGCTGGTGGGCTTACTGAATAAATTTGAACTATGGGAAGAGTCAGCTTGGCAGCAACAGATGGATGACGGTAATACACTCATCCACAGCCAAGATCTCGCCAGCAATGAACGCCTGGCACACTTTTCACTGTAGAGACCAAAAGGTTAGAAGAACACAATGAGCCAAGAGTTTGCCCATTTATCTGTATTACTGAATGAGACCGTTGATGGTCTCAATATCCAACGTGATGGCATCTATATTGATGGCACGTTTGGTCGTGGTGGACATTCTCGTCATGTGCTGAGCCATTTGGGTGAAAATGGTCGCTTAATTGCCATTGATCGCGATCCGCAGGCCATTGAGGCTGCAAAGCAATTTGCTGATGATCCGCGCTTTCAGATAGTGCATGGCGGTTTTGGTCAATTAGCGCAATACGTCGAAGAGTTAGGGCTGACCGGTAAAATTAATGGTGTGTTACTCGATTTAGGCGTGTCGTCACCACAGTTAGATGATGCCGAACGTGGATTTAGCTTTTTACGTGACGGACCATTAGACATGCGCATGGACAACAGTCAGGGGCAAACGGCTGCTCAATGGATTGCACGTGCTGAAATTGAAGACATGGCATGGGTATTTAAAACCTATGGCGAAGAGAAAAACGCTCGTCATATTGCCCGTTGTATTGCCGCAGACCGTGAAAAAACACCGTTTTTACGCACTAAAGATTTAGCCGATTTAATTGCACGTATCACTAAAAATAAAGAACGCAATAAGCACCCTGCAACACGCGTGTTTCAGGCGATTCGTATTTATATCAATAGTGAGTTAGAGCAGATAGATCAAGCACTTGAAGGTGCATTAACCGTATTAGCGCCACAAGGCCGCTTGTCAGTGATAAGTTTTCACTCATTAGAAGACCGTATGGTAAAGCGTTTTATTCGCCGTCACAGCCAAGCTGAGAGCGTGCCATATGGATTGCCTATTATGGAAGCAGAGCTTAATAAATCGCGTAAATTAAAGGCGGTTAGCAAGGCACTAAAGCCTTCTGATGCAGAATTAGAACAAAATCCTCGTGCACGCAGCTCGGTTTTACGAGTTGCTGAGCGCTTAGATTATTAGTTTTTGAGGGTAATGTGAGCCAATCGCCATTAAGTTTACCTCGCATTGTGTTGCAAGATCTCTGGCGTCACAAGTGGATTGTATTGCTGGGGATGTTGGTCGTCTCTAATGGCATTGTGGTGGTGTATACCAGCCATGTGACACGACAGTTGACCTCGCAGTGGGATCACTTACTGCAAGAGCAAGACCGTTTAGATATTGAATGGCGCAACTTATTATTAGAAGAGCAATCGCAGTCTGAACACAGCCGTGTGACGCGAATGGCAACAAAAGAACTCAATATGGCGCGGCCGCTTCCGAAGGAAGAAATCATCATCCGAGTTCAGTGAGCATAGGGATTATGGCAAGACAAGCAAAGCGAAAATTAAATCACGAACTGATCCCATGGCGTTTATACGTTGTGGTGGGCTTCGTGTTGTTGTTATTTTGCAGCCTGATTGCTCGTGCGGCTTATATTCAAATTATTGAGCCTGACAAACTTCGCCATGAAAGCGATATGCGCACCTTACGCACCACCAGTAATCAGGTGCAGCGTGGTTTAATTACCGATCGTAATGGCGATATGCTTGCTGTCAGTGTTCCTGTGCGTGCCGTGTGGGCAGATCCTAAACATGCTCATGATCAAAAGGCGTTTAAAGACATGCGTCGTTGGCAAGCCCTAGCCGATGTATTGCAAGAGCCTGTTGATGAACTGGTTCGCAAAGTAAAAGGTAATCCCAAAAAACGTTTCGTTTACTTAAAACGCCAAGTGACTCCCGCCGTAGCTGATTACATTGAACAGCTTAAAATTGGCGGGATTTATCTTAAATCAGAATCACGTCGTTATTATCCTAGTGGTGAAATTGCTGCTCAGTTAATCGGTATTACGAATATCGATGACGTGGGTATTGAAGGTATCGAAAATACCTATAACACCTGGCTGACCGGCACCCCTTCAAAACAGAAAGTACGCAAGTCGCGCGACGGTAGTGTGGTTGAGCGTTTAGATATGGTGCAAGAGGGCGAAAGCTCGAACGACCTTGTGCTCAGTATTGACCAACGTATTCAGCAATTGGCGTACCGTGAACTCAAACGCGCCACTGAAATGTACCAGGCTACATCAGGTTCTGTGGTGGTGATAGACGTGCACACCGGTGAAGTGTTAGCTATGGCCAATACGCCATCTTATAACCCTAATTCTCGTGACAATTTACAAACTCACCGCATGCGTAATCGCGCATTAACCGACACCTTTGAGCCAGGCTCA
The DNA here is from genome assembly GCF_009828585.1 of Shewanella litoralis. GTDB lineage: Bacteria > Pseudomonadota > Gammaproteobacteria > Enterobacterales > Shewanellaceae > Shewanella > Shewanella litoralis. Next base: position 100,807 of record NZ_WSRZ01000016.1, read on the forward strand.
ACTGTAAAACCGTTTGTGGTTGCAGCGGCGTTAGAAGCGGGCACGGTGAAGGCGAATGAACTGATTCAAACCTCGCCAGGCTGGATGCGTATTGGTGGTCGCCAGGTGCGCGACTCTAACAATTATGGTGACATGTCGCTGGCAAAAATCCTGGTTAAATCAAGTAACGTTGGCATCAGTAAGCTGGCATTATCAATGCCGGTACAACAATTATTGGGCACATATCAATCAATGGGGCTGGGTAATTATTCTGGCATCAATTTAACTGGCGAAAGCGCTGGGCTGATTCATGACCGTAATCGCTGGTCTGACTTTGAACGCGCCACCCTATCATTTGGATATGGCTTTACCGCGACGCCTCTACAAATTGCACGTATGTACGCCACGTTAGGCAGCGGCGGTGTGTTGTATCCCGTTTCGATTTTAAAACTCAAGCAAGCCCCTAAAGGCGAGCAAGTTATTTCTACTCAAGTGGCTAAAGATGTCATGCAAATGCTTGTGGGCGTGACCGAACTGGGCGGCACCGCGAGACAGGCTCATATTGACGGTTATCCGGTGGCGGGTAAAACCGGTACCAGCCGTAAAGCCGTTGCAGGAGGTTATGGCGATGATTATGTTGGCTTATTTGCCGGTGTTGCGCCGGTTCATAATCCTCGTCTAGCGATTTCGGTGGTGATTAACGAGCCGAAAGGCGACAAATATTACGGCGGCGATGTCGCAGGGCCTGCTTTTGCCAAGATTATGTCTGGGGCATTGCAAATGCTGAATGTTGAGCCAATTTCAGAGCGAGAGGCTATTCATTTAGCCACTGCACAAGGAGCGCAGCATGATGTTATTAAATGATTTATTAGCACCGTGGTTTCATTATGCTGGCTCAGAGTCGATTAACGACTTAACGCTAGACAGCCGCAGCGTCAGCCAAGGAGGGTTATTTGTTGCTCTGCCTGGTTATAAAGTCGATGGTCGCGAGTACATTCCGCAAGCTATTGCTGCCGGCGCAGCGGCAATATTGATTCATACTGATAATCCTGATCAGCACGGCTTGGTCGATTTACAGCAATACCAAGTGCCGTTGGTGTATTTTTTCCAACTGTCTCGACAGCTGTCTGCCGTTGCTGCCCAATTTTATGCAACTCATACCCATTCATTAGCATTAATTGGCGTAACTGGCACTAACGGCAAAACCTCTGTTAGCCAAATCATTGCACAAATCGTGAATTTGCTCGGACACCCAGCGGCCGTTATGGGCACGTTAGGTAATGGCATTTGGGGACAATTAGTCGACAGCGGTAATACAACGGCAGATGCCATTACCATCATGAAGCAATTAGCCGAGTTTAATACTCAAGGGGTAAAAGTGTGCGCCATGGAAGTGTCTAGCCATGGTTTAGTGCAAGGCCGTGTAGAGGCCGCCCCCTTTGAAACGGCTATTTTTACTAATTTAAGCCGCGATCATCTTGATTATCATGGTGATATGGATGCTTATGCCGCCGCTAAAAAGCGCTTATTTCATTTTCCGAGCCTAAAACACGGTGTCATTAACATCGATGACGCCACTGGTACCAAATGGTTTGCTGAGCTCGCTAATCGTCAGATTAAGTCGTTCAGTACTCAAGGCAATACTGGTGCCGACTTTTATTGTACCGAGGTGCAATACCATGATGCAGGTGTGAGCGCTGTGTTGCATTACCCTGCATTAAATGGCCAGAGCAGCTTGTCGGCCCACATTGAATCACCATTATTGGGCGCGTTTAATTTATCAAATGTAGTCGCAGCCATTGCAGCGCTGTATTTGCAAGGCATGTCGATGACCGCCATGCTCGCGGTGATGCCAAATTTAGTCCCTGTTGCCGGTAGAATGGAGCGTTTTTCTGCTGCGAATAAAGCTACTCTGGTGGTTGATTATGCACATACGCCAGATGCCATTGAGCAAGCACTTAAAGCATTGCGCGTACACTGCCAAGGCACCTTGTGGTGCGTGTTTGGTTGCGGCGGTGATCGCGACAAAGGTAAACGACCATTAATGGCGCAAGCCGCTGAGCAATATGCAGACAAAGTGATGATCACTAGTGACAATGCGCGTAGTGAAGACCCTCAAACTATTATCAACGATATTTTACAAGGCATCAGCCAACCCAATAATGTGCTAACACATGTTGACCGTATTGAAGCAATTACCCGTGTTGCAGCATTAGCACAAGCAGATGACATTGTATTGCTTGCAGGTAAAGGGCATGAAACCTATCAAGAAGTTGCAGGCAAACGCATCGATTATGATGAACGCGCTTTAGCACTCGCTTTGTCTAAGGACGCAGTATGATTAGTTTATCGCTTGCTCAACTCGCTGAGCACTTACAAGGTCAATTGCACGGTAAAGATCAAGCTATCTCAGCGGTGAGTACCGATAGCCGTAAGATAGACACAAAGTGTTTATTTGTTGCGTTAAAAGGTGAGCGTTTCGATGGTCATGATTTTGCCAAAACGGCCATCGATAATGGCGCTGCGGCATTGTTGGTTGATCGTGTTCTGCCGTTTGATGTTGCGCAAATTGTGGTTGCCGATACTCAAAAAGCCATGGGCAACATTGGCGCACTTGTGCGTCAACACGTTAACCCAATCAGCATAGCGTTGACGGGTTCTAACGGTAAAACCAGCGTGAAAGAAATGGTGGCGACTATTTTATCGCAACAACACCAGGTGTTATTTACCGCGGGTAATTTCAATAATGAAATCGGCGTACCGTTAACACTGCTGCGTTTAACTCAAGGCGATGAATATGGCGTGTTTGAGTTAGGTGCCAATCACCGTGGTGAAATCGATTACACCTCTTCATTAGTGCAACCGCAAGTGGCATTAGTGAATAATATCGGCAGTGCACATCTAGAAGGCTTTGGTTCGCTTGAGGGTGTGGCCGAAGCCAAATCAGAAATTTTTAATCATCTGGCTAACAATGGCACTGCGATTATTAATGCTGATGATAAATATGCCCCTTATATGATGCAACGCTCGCAAGGCCACAAACAGTTGCGTTTTTCGTGTCGGGCAGGCGTTGATGCTGATGTTAAAGCCATTGATATCGAAGCCGACGCTAATGGCTGTTGCCAGTTTATGTTGACCTTCAATGGCCAGCAAGTCGCAGTGCAATTGCCTCTGGCGGGATTACACCAAGTCAGTAATGCACTTGCTGCTGCGTCTATGTGCCTAGCACTCAATATTCCGTTATCGGTAATCGCAAAAGGGTTTGCATTACTGCAACCGGTTAAAGGGCGCATGCAACCGCATAAGCTCGGCCGCATGCTGTTAATTGATGACAGTTATAACGCAAATCCCACTTCAGTCAGTGCTGCAATCAATTGGTTGCAACAACGTGATGGTTATCGTTGTTTAGTGCTGGGAGATTTGGGCGAATTAGGCGACAATGCTGCCCCTTTGCACGCCAGCGTTGGATTGCAGGCGAAAAATGCAGCAATAGAGGGTTTATTCTGTTGCGGCCAACTTTCGGGCCATACCAGTGAGGCATTTGGTAGCGAGCATTTTTCAGCACAAGACAAATTGATTGTCGCATTACAACAACACCTCAAAGATGTTGAAGGCAATGTGACTATTTTAGTTAAAGGTTCTCGCAGCGCTGCTATGGAGCGGGTTGTCGACAGTTTATTGAATGCCTATGGGCGTGGGGAGTTAGTGTAGATGCTGGTTTATCTAGCCGAGTATTTAACCCAATTTTATAGCGGGTTTAACGTTTTTTCATATGTAACGTTCCGGGCTATTTTAGGCTTGTTGACTGCATTGGTGTTTAGTTTGTGGTGGGGACCGATTTTAATTAAGCGTCTGCAAATGCTGCAAATTGGTCAGGTTGTACGTGATGACGGTCCAGAATCGCATTTCAGCAAGCGTGGTACCCCAACAATGGGTGGGATCCTGATCCTTGCAGGTATTTTTATCAGTGTGTTGCTATGGGGTGATTTATCGAATCGCTACGTATTAGTCACGCTGTTTGTGTTAGGCAGTTTTGGTGCGATTGGCTTTATTGACGATTATCGCAAAGTGGTTAAAAAGGACTCTAAAGGCCTTATCGCTCGTTGGAAATATGCATTGCAATCTATAGCTGCAATCATCGTGGCCGTGTTTTTATACAGCTCGTCAACCATGGGCGGTGAAACGCAGTTAGTTGTGCCGTTTTTTAAAGACGTGATGCCACAACTTGGGTTGATGTTTATTGTATTGGCTTACTTCACCATTGTGGGCGCGAGTAATGCGGTGAACTTAACCGATGGTTTAGATGGTTTGGCGATTATGCCAACGGTTATGGTGGCAGCAGCATTTGCGCTAATTGCTTATTTATCTGGTCATGCACAATTTGCCAGTTACTTGCATCTACCACATTTACCGTTAGCCGGTGAACTGGTGATTGTGTGTACCGCGATGGTCGGTGCTGGCTTAGGCTTTTTGTGGTTTAACACATACCCAGCACAAGTCTTTATGGGTGATGTTGGGTCATTGGCATTAGGGGCAGCATTAGGTGTTATTGCTATTCTGGTTCGCCAAGAAATTTTGTTAGTGATTATGGGCGGCGTATTTGTAATGGAAACCGTGTCGGTGATCTTACAGGTGGGTTCGTACAAGTTGCGCGGTCAGCGTATTTTCCGTATGGCGCCTATTCATCATCACTATGAGTTAAAAGGATGGCCAGAGCCACGTGTTATTGTGCGCTTTTGGATTATCTCGTTGTTTTTAGTGTTATTGGGTCTTGCGACTCTAAAACTACGCTAAGCAATCATTAAGGTAGATATTATGCAATCTAAGTACACGCACATTGTTTTAGGCTTGGGAGCTACTGGGCTTTCGGTCGTGCGTTTTTTAGTAACTAAAGGCATAAAGCCTTTGGTGATGGACAGTCGTCGTAATCCTCCAGGGGCTGAGGCACTGGCACAAGAGTTTGCTGATATTGAATTGATAGCGGGCGGGTTTGATTGTCGTTATTTAGTGCAGGCGAGTCAGATTATTATCAGCCCTGGTGTACCTATTGATACACCAGAAGTTCGCGCAGCACTGGACATGGGTATTGAAGTCATTGGCGACGTAGAGTTATTTGCTCGTGAAATTGCCGATCGCAAACCTTGTGTTGTTGGTATTACCGGCTCAAACGGTAAATCTACCGTGACTACATTGGTTTACGAAATGCTGCAAAAAGCCGGTATGTCGGTGGCTATTGGCGGCAATATCGGTACGCCTGCATTGGATTTACTCTGCCAGGATGCTGAGTTTTATGTGCTCGAGCTATCAAGTTTTCAGCTGGAAACCACGCATTCATTAAATTGTATTGCCGCGACCTGTTTGAACATTAGTGAAGATCATATGGATCGCTACAGTGACTTAAACTCGTACCGCGAAGCCAAATTACGTCTATACCCGCAAAGCCGTTTTGTGATGTACAACCTCGACGATGAGCTTACCTATCCATTAGAGCCAATGAACCAAAATCATTTTTGCCTTGGCGTACCAGAAGGCGATGCATGGGGATTAAGTGATGGCAAGATTTTCCATGGCGACAGTGAAATCGTTAACTTAAATGAAGTCACACTTATTGGTAGCCATAACCACGCTAACTTACTTGCGGCAATGGCGTTAGCCTATGCCTGTGGTGTCGACAAAGAGTCAATGGTTGATGTCGCGAAGCATTTTGTGGGCTTAAGTCATCGCTGTGAACTGGTTGGCGTAAAACAAGGTGTGTCGTATATCAACGACTCAAAAGCGACAAACGTAGGTGCAACGGTAGCTGCACTTGAAGGATTAAATTCGCACCTGGGTGATTTGTATTTAATTGCTGGCGGTGACGGTAAAGGCAGTGATTTCAGTCCGCTTACTGAACCGCTGGCCAACATTACTCAGCTGATTACGTTAGGCCGTGATGGACCTAAAATTGCCAAGTTAAAAGCCGATTCAATAGCCGTAAATAGTATGGCTGAAGCGGTAGCAAAAGCGGCAGAATTAGCATCGTCTGGCGATATCGTTTTACTGTCGCCTGCGTGTGCCAGTTTAGATATGTATAAGAGTTTTATGGCTCGTGGCGATGACTTTAAACAATGTGTGGAGTCGTTACCCGATGGCGAGTAACGAGCAACAACTCAGCTTGTTTAAACAAGGCTTGAATTGGGCTTTACCGTCATTGTTGTCTGACAACAGTGCGCCAGGAATGCCGCTGTATGACCGCAGTTTTTTAGTGGCGATTATTGGCTTGATGTGTTTTGGTTTTGTCATGGTAATGTCGGCCTCGATGCCGGAAGCCACAAAGCTAACAGGCGATCCATTTTATTTTATGTACCGCCATGTGTTGTATTTAGTTGGCTGTGTGGTGATTGCGTTTTTTGTGCTGAAGTTTGATGTCAGTTACTGGGAAAAAAACAGTGGCATGCTGATGCTAGGCGTATTAGTACTGCTTATCGCAGTATTGTTTATTGGTACCTCGGTAAACGGCGCAAGGCGTTGGTTGTCTATCGGGCCAATACGTATTCAAGTCGCTGAAATGGCCAAGTTTGTGTTTATTGTTTACATGGCCGGCTATTTGGTTAGGCGTCATGGGGAGTTACGAGAAAACCGCAAAGGTTTTATTAAACCTATTGGTGTATATGGTTTATTTGCATTGTTAATTCTATTGCAGCCTGACCTGGGTACCGTGGTGGTATTGTTCGTGTGTACGGTAAGTTTATTGTTTTTAGCCGGCGCTAGAATCATCGACTTTATGGCGTTGATTTTGTTAGGGGTCATCACATTTGTGCTGCTGGTATTGTTTGAGCCATACCGTATGCGACGAGTCACCTCGTTTATGGACCCATGGGAAGACCCATTTGGCAGTGGTTATCAGTTAACACAATCATTAATGGCATATGGCCGTGGTGATTGGTTTGGCCAAGGTTTAGGTAACAGTATTCAGAAGTTAGCTTATTTACCTGAGGCACATACCGACTTTATTTTTGCCGTGATAGGTGAAGAGCTCGGTTTTGTTGGCATCATTATGGTGTTGCTGGCGTTATTTTTTGTGGCTATCCGGGCGATTAGATTAGGCAACTTGTGTTTAAAGATGCAGCGTCCATTTGAAAGCTACGTGGCATATGGCGTCGGGATTTGGGTGTGTTTCCAAACCGTCGTTAACGTGGGCGCCAGTATTGGTATGCTGCCAACTAAAGGGTTAACACTGCCCTTTATTAGTTATGGCGGCAGTAGTTTATGGGTCATGACCGCTGCGGTGATGTTACTGGTCAGAATTGATTACGAGCGCCGACTGAGTTTGGTGCAAGCCGTCCAAGGGAGAACAAGTTAATGAATAGCAATGTGAGTCGTTCTCCACGTATTTTGGTGATGGCAGGCGGCACTGGCGGGCATGTATTTCCTGCTCTGGCAGTAGCGAAATATTTGGCTGAAAAAGGCTGGCAAGTGCGTTGGTTAGGCACGGCTGACCGAATGGAGGCGCGTTTAGTGCCTCAGCACGGCTTTGATATTGAGTTTATTGATATTAAAGGTGTTCGCGGCAATGGCCTTATTCGAAAATTAGCCGCACCATTTAAAATAGTGCGCTCGATTATTCAAGCTAAAGCCGTGATAGATGATTTTAAACCGAATGTCATTTTAGGCATGGGTGGCTTTGCCAGCGGCCCAGGCGGTGTAGCGGGTAAGTTATCGGGTGTCCCAGTGGTGTTGCATGAGCAAAATGCCATCCCAGGAATGACCAATAAATTGCTGTCTAAAATTGCTAAAAAAGTATTGTGTGCGTTTCCGAATACTTTTGGTAGTAACGTCGCGAATGTGGAAGTTGTTGGTAATCCTATTCGCCAAGAACTTATCGCATTAGGCGAGCAAACCAAAACAGCCCAGGTCGATGCGTTAAGAATATTAGTGGTCGGTGGCAGTTTAGGTGCCAAAGTGCTTAATGATGTGATGCCAGCCGTTGTCGCTCATTTAAGTAAACATCATTCGATTACAGTATGGCATCAGGTGGGTAAAAATAACCACACTGCTGTTAAAGCCAGTTATCAGCAATTAGGCCAATTAGACACGGTTAATGTGGCTGAATTTATTGATGATATGGAAGCCGCTTATCGTTGGGCAGATGTGGTTGTTTGTCGCTCAGGTGCGTTAACCGTATCTGAACTCGCCGCAGTAGGGCTCCCAAGTATTTTGGTGCCTTATCCACATGCAGTAGACGATCATCAAACCGTAAATGCGTCAGTGTTGGTTGATGCTGGTGCAGGCTTTTTATTGCCGCAAACGATTTTAAATGCAGACAACCTTGCTGAAAAATTGCAGTTGTTTGCCGAACATAGAGAAGAACTCGCCCAAATGGGCCGAAAAGCACGAGGCGTTGCAGTGTTAGATGCCACTCAACGAGTAGCAGATATTTGTGCCTCAGTTGCAACAAAGGGTTGAAATGACAAAGACAGAAAGATACGCACAACTTCGTAGCATGATCCCTGAAATGAGACGGATCAAGCGCATTCATTTTGTTGGCATCGGTGGTGCTGGCATGGGTGGTATTGCCGAAGTGTTAGTCAATGAAGGCTATCAAATCAGTGGTTCTGACATTGCGGTTAATAGCGTAACAGAACGCCTACAAAGCTTGGGTGCAAAAATCATTATTGGCCATCAGGCCCAAAGTGTTGAGCAAGTTGATGTGGTGGTGGTGTCTACCGCAATTAACCCGCAAAACCCTGAGATTATTGCTGCAAAAGAATTACGTATTCCGATTGTTCGCCGTGCTGAAATGCTGGCAGAGCTGATGCGTTATCGTCATGGTGTAGCTATTGCTGGCACTCACGGTAAAACCACAACCACCAGTTTAATTGCCAGTGTGTATGGTCAGGCAGAGCGTGATCCAACGTTTGTGATTGGTGGACTGCTCAACAGCGCAGGCACCAATGCACGTTTAGGCACAAGCCGTTATTTGATTGCCGAAGCGGATGAAAGCGATGCCAGCTTTTTGCACTTGCAGCCAATGGTCAGTGTGATCACCAATATCGAAGCGGATCACATGGACACTTATGGTGGCGACTTTGAAAAGTTAAAAACCACCTTCGTCGATTTTTTACATAACTTGCCGTTTTATGGTGTGGCCGTTATGTGTATTGACGACGATGTCATCCGTGAAATTATGCCGCGTATTGGTCGCCAGGTAGTGACATATGGTTTTAGTGACGATGCCGATGTGCAAGCGATTAATTTTGCCCAAAACGGCCATCAATCAAGCTTTACTGTGAAGCGCCATAATAAGGATGATTTAGACATTGTCTTAAATCTACCTGGACAGCATAACGTGTTAAATGCGTTAGCCGCGATAGCCGTTGCGAGTGAAGACGACATAGATGACAACGCGATTGTACAAGCGTTAGCAGAGTTTGAAGGCATTGGCCGTCGATTCCAGCACCTAGGTGAATTTGCGACTCCTAACGGTAATGTCATGTTAGTCGACGATTATGGTCATCACCCTAGTGAAGTGCTGGCAACGATTAAAGCTGCGCGTGCAGGTTGGCCAGATAAACGCCTCGTTATGGCGTATCAACCGCATCGTTATAGTCGCACACGTGATTTATATGAAGACTTTGTCGATGTGTTGTCGCAAGTCGATTGTTTATTGCTACTTGATGTTTATGCCGCAGGTGAAGCGCCTATTCCTGGTGCCGATGGACGAGCGTTGTGTCGTTCAATTCGTTTACGTGGGCAAATTGATCCTATTTTTGTTGCCAGCCCAGATCAATTAGCCGCAGTCTTGCCAGATGTATTACAGAACGGCGATTTATTTTTTACTCAAGGTGCAGGCAATATCGGGGCATTATCGAAAGAATTAGCCCTTAGCGAGTTAGGCTTTAAAGTTCAGCAAGAAGAACAAGGAAATGATTGATTTTTCGTCAATTATTGTGTTGAAAAATCGAGCTTTAATCCTAAAGGAATGGTCGATATAATGGCCGATCTTTTGGGGCTAACCCCGGAACAACGTCAGAGGCGGATTTAAGGTGTCGTGGAGCGATAAAGGGCGCCAATTAAAACAGAATCTAGCACGTGTAAATTGGTATTTTTGCACTGGCTTACTGTTTTTACTATGTGTGCTCGGCACAGTTGTTTGGGGGGGAATACAGCTTCACAACCTGCTTAATGATGCAGATGCTCTGCCCATTGAGGCGGTAGCCATTAAAGGTGAGAGGCTTTACACCACCGATGACGAGATTAAAAATGCGCTGCAATCGTTAATGCAAAATAGTTTTTTTAGCGCAGATGTACTTGACGTGCAAAAAGCATTAGAAGCCTTACCGTGGGTTTATCATGCTTCAGTAAGACGAGAATGGCCGGCAAAATTTAAAGTGACTCTGCAAGAGCAACAAGCAGTGGCACATTGGAATAACACCGCGTGGTTGAATGTAAATGGTGAGGTGTTTGAAGCGCTTGCGCATGCTGAACACACCAGTTTACCACTCTTATCAGGTCCAGAAGGAACCGAGCAAGAGGTGTTAACCAGTTTTCAACAGTTAAATGATTTACTAACAATAAATGGCTTCACCTTAGTCAATTTACGTTTAAGTCCTCGTCATGCTTGGCATGCAGTATTAGCCAACGGGATTGAAATTGAGCTCGGGCGAGAAGATAAAATGTCACGGATACAACGCTTTATTAATGTGTATCCGACGTTGAAGCAAAGTAATAAACCAGTTGCAACCGTTGATTTACGTTACGATACCGGGTTTGCAGTAGGCTGGGGTGATTCAAAACAGAGAGTCGACAATAAATGACCAAAAATCAGGAAAGAAACCTCATCGTGGGGCTAGATATAGGGACATCCAAGGTCGCAGTGATCATTGGTGAAGTATTACCTGATGGTGAGATTAGTGTCATTGGTTTAGGTAACCATCCTTCACGCGGTATGGACAAGGGCGGTGTTAACGATCTCGACTCTATAGTACGCAGTGTGCAACGTGCATTAGATCAAGCAGAGTTAATGGCTGATTGCCAAGTGTCGTCAGTGTATTTAAGTATTTCGGGTAAACACATTGCTTGTCAAAACGAAAACGGCATGGTGTCGATTAACGACGAAGAAGTGACTCAAGAAGACGTTGATAATGTCATTCATACCGCTCGCTCAGTAAAAATACCGACAGAGCGCCGTATTTTGCATGTGTTACCGCAAGAGTATTCAATCGACGTTCAAGATGGCATTAAAAGCCCTATTGGTATGTCTGGCATGCGTATGGAAGCCAAAGCGCACATCGTGACATGCGCCAATGATATGGCCAAAAACATAACCAAAAGTGTTGAACGTTGTGGGTTAAAAGTCGACGACTTAGTGTTTTCAGGGATTGCATCAGCAGACTCTGTACTGACTAACGACGAGAAAGATTTAGGCGTATGTATCGTCGATATTGGTGGTGGAACGACCGATATTGCTGTATATACCAACGGCGCATTACGTCATTGTGCGGTTATCCCAGTCGCGGGTAATCAAGTGACCAGTGATATCGCTAAAATTTTTAGAACACCGTTAACGCATGCCGAGCAAATTAAAGTGCAATTTGCCAGCGCAAGAAGTTCAACGGTGAGTCGCGAAGACAGCATTGAAGTACCGTCAGTAGGCGGTCGTCCTTCGCGCAGTATGTCCAGGCATACATTGGCTGAAGTGGTTGAGCCAAGATATCAAGAATTGTTTGAGCTCGTGCTTAAACAGCTGCAAGACAGTGGGTTAGAAGATCAAATTGCAGCAGGTATTGTACTCACCGGAGGCACGTCCTCAATATCAGGTGCAGTTGACATTGCCGAGGCAACATTTGGTATGCCAGTTCGTGTGGCATCACCGTTGCCTGTAAAAGGGTTATACGAATATGTGGATCAACCTATTTACTCAACAGGAATAGGCTTGCTTCATTATGGCGCTAGGCGAGTTATCGAACGTCAGTTCGAGCGACCAGAGCGTCAAGGGGTTACCAGCTTTTTGAATCGGGTCAAAAGTTGGTTTAAAGGTGAATTTTAATAACGCAGACATACGGAGATCAGACAATGTTTGAGATCATGGACACTCATTCAGACGAAGCGGTGATTAAGGTCATCGGCGTCGGTGGTGGCGGCGGAAACGCTGTCGAACATATGGTAAAACACAGCATCGAAGGTGTTGAATTTATCGTCACAAATACAGATGCGCAGGCATTACGTAAATCAAGCGCGGGTTCTACAATCCAGCTTGGACGTGATGTGACTAAAGGTCTTGGTGCTGGCGCAAACCCAGATGTGGGTCGTCAAGCAGCTGAAGAAGATCGCGAAAATATTCGTGCAGCCATTAAAGGGTCAGATATGATCTTTATCGCTGCCGGTATGGGCGGTGGTACGGGTACTGGTGCCGCACCTGTTGTTGCTGAAATTGCACGTGAAGAAGGCATTTTAACTGTTGCTGTAGTGACCAAGCCTTTTCCTTTTGAAGGTAAAAAGCGTATGGCCTATGCAGAACTGGGCATTGCCGAGTTAGCTAAACACGTGGATTCGTTAATTACGATCCCAAATGAAAAGCTGCTTAAAGTGCTTGGCCGTGGTACTTCATTGCTTGATGCATTCGCTGCAGCTAACAACGTACTTCTTGGCGCAGTTCAAGGTATTGCTGAGCTCATTACTCGTCCAGGTCTAATCAACGTCGATTTCGCCGATGTGAAAACGGTAATGTCTGAAATGGGTAATGCCATGATGGGCACCGGTGTTGCACGTGGTGACGATCGCGCTGAAGAAGCTGCAGAAGCTGCAGTGGCTAGCCCATTACTTGAAGATATTGATCTAGCAGGTGCGCGCGGCGTATTGGTAAACATTACCGCTGGTATGGACATTACAATCGAAGAGCTAGAAACCGTGGGTAACCACGTTAAAGCTTACGCATCAGACAATGCGACTGTTGTTGTTGGTGCGGTGATTGATCCAGAAATGAGCGACGAGTTACGTGTAACTGTTGTTGCTACCGGTATCGGCGCAGAGAAAAAGCCAGACATTCAATTAGTGTCTAAGCCAGTTGCGCGTCCAGAGCCAGTTGCCATAGAGCCTCGTCCAGAGCCAGTTGAAGAGGTTGTGCCTCAAACTAGCTATGCGGCGCCAAAAGGCAATGCGGTACCACAGCAACAACCTTCTCAACGTCCAGATGCTGATTATCTCGATATTCCAGCATTTTTACGTAAGCAGGCTGACTAAAACTCGGATAAAACGTGATGTTTTAGCGTGATTAATGAGTACGCTGTTGTAATAAAGAGTATTTTGCAAGCCGGTTCACGGATTTGCTACTGGGTTAGTGATTTTTTTGTGAAAATCCAAACTTATGGTAGCATGTCGTACCAGCTCTGCATGATAGTCTTAGGCTATTTTTGCAACTATTTGTTTAATATTGATATTTACGGGTTACTGAATGATTTTTCAAAGAACTGTTCAAAAAATGGTGAAGAGCACTGGAGTCGGATTACATTCTGGCAATAAAGTGACTCTATGCATTATGCCCGCACCAGTAAATACAGGGATTGTACTTAAGCGTACCGATCTAAGCCCAGCTGTGTCTATTCCAGCCAAGGCAGATATGGTGCGTGAAACCACTATGTGTACAGCCTTAGTAAACGATGCAGGTATCAGAATATCAACAATTGAGCATTTGTTTGCGGCACTTGCCGGCTTAGGTATCGATAATGCAATTATCGAAGTCGATGCACCAGAAATCCCGATCATGGATGGCAGTGCAAGCCCGTTTGTGTTCTTACTGCAAAGTGCAGGCATCAAAGAACAAGCGGCGCCAAAAAAATACCTCAAAATTACCAAACCAGTGCGTGTTGAAGACGGTGATAAATGGGCTGAGCTAAAACCGTTTAAAGGCTTTAGGGTTAATTTTAAAATTGACTTTGCTCACCCTGAAATTGCCCGTAGCCAACAACACATGATTATGGATTTTTCAACTTCAGCGTTTGTAAAAGACATTAGTCGTGCCAGAACATTTGGTTTTATGCGTGATATTGAATACCTACGTGCAAATAATCTTGCATTAGGTGGCAGCATGGAAAATGCCGTTGTACTTGACGAATATCGTGTATTAAACCCTGATGGTCTGCGTTATGAAGACGAATTCGTTAAGCACAAAATTCTCGATGCATTTGGTGACTTGTATGTTGCAGGTCATGCCATCGTCGGCGAGTTTGTTGCTTATAAAACCGGACATGCGTTAAACAACCAACTCGTGCGTGCATTGCTTGCCCAGCAAGATGCATGGGAGTTAGTCAGCTTTGACAAAGAGGCTGATGTACCCGTCAGCTTCATGGTTCCGGGTGCGCTAGCGCACGCTTAATCGTTAAGATTGCCTATTACGGCTGGCTAATGCAGCCAGCCGTTTTAGTTTTTCACCTAGCGTTCCATCGACATGTTCTGCTAAAGCTTCAATGTGTTGTGCTGCAGTGGTACTAATAACGTTTTGATTGGTGCTAATTTGTGGTTTAACTAATGCAAGCCCAGGATTGACTTTTACCTCAATAGCGGTAAGCATCGGAAGCGTGTCAATTTGAAGCTGTTGCAATAGCTTCTGCTTTTGAAAGTTTATTCTTGCAGCCCATGCTGCAGATGTAGTTTCAATAACAAGAACACCCTGGCGGAGATTAGCAACTTTAAGCTGCTCTGCTACAGGACCATTTAATGTCTGTTTTACGTAGTGATTCAGATTGTTTAATAGTTCTGCTTTCTCGGCAAGTTCAGGTAGTCTCCCAGACAAATGGACTAAATTGCTGAGATCTTGAGGGGGCTTTTTCATATGATAATAAGATGGCTGAATTAGGCTATGAGTGTAACAGTTTTTATTCAAGGTCGAAATGGCGTAACACGTTGGCAACCCAGCAAACGGTGGTTACTCCTACCTATTATTCTTATGGCCACAGGCACTGGAATATATCAATACAACACAGACCGCTTTGCTAGCCAACAAGCTAAAGTTGACGAAAACAAACAATTACGTCAACAGCAAACGCAACAAGTGATTGATCTCAAAACCGCAACGGAAACCCAATTAGCAGCACTAGTTGCTCACGTGGCGAAGATGCAAGCCAAAATTACCCGACTTGAAGCCCTTGGCCAGCAGGTTGCGCAAAATAATCTCCTTGATGATCAATTTGATTTCTCAGCAGAAGTCGGAATTGGTGGATTAAGCGAAATAGGTAATGGCGTCGAATTAAGTCAGCTTATCGATGAAATGAATAAGTTGGCATCAAGAATTGATAATAATAATGTTCAGTTATCCCTACTTGAAACAGTAGCATCTAATCTCCATATAGATGAAGAGCGTTATATATCAGGGCGGCCAATCGATAAAGGTTGGTTATCTTCGCCCTATGGTTTACGAAATGACCCTTTTAGCGGTAGACGAACAATGCATAAAGGTATTGATTTTGCCGGTAAAGAAGGGGCGGATGTTACAGCAACTGCAGCAGGCGTTGTAACATGGTCAGGAAGCATGCTTGGGTATGGCGAGTTAGTCGAAATAGATCATGGTAATGGTCTTCGCACTCGATATGGTCATAATAAATCTCTGTCAGTAAACGTAGGTGACGTCGTTGCCAAAGGCGATAAAATTGCCAGTATGGGAAGCACAGGCCGGTCAACCGGCCCCCATGTGCATTACGAAGTGTTGCGCGGTAAGCAGCAAATAGATCCACAAAAGTACGTATACCGCAAAGCAAGTTAATAATATTAACGGTTAATGCGCTCAAATGAGCCAAACCTACAACAGATAAGTGATTAAGATGTTAGGCAAACTACTGACAAAAGTATTCGGAAGTCGCAACGACCGCACCCTGAAAAACCTCGGCAAAATCGTAAATCAAATTAACGCATTAGAGGCTGACTATGAAAAGCTATCTGATGAAGAATTAAGAGCCAAAACAGAAGAGTTTCGCAAGCGCCTTGACGGCGGTGAAACCTTAGATGACATCATGGCAGAAGCCTTTGCTGTAGTTCGTGAAGCATCAAAGCGTGTATTTGAAATGCGCCACTTCGACGTACAGTTACTAGGTGGTATGGTATTAGACAGTAACCGTATTGCTGAAATGAGAACCGGTGAAGGTAAAACCTTAACGGCCACATTACCTGCATACCTTAATGGAATATCAGGTAAAGGTGTTCATGTTATTACCGTAAACGATTACTTAGCGCGTCGTGATGCTGAAAACAACCGCCCACTATTTGAATTTCTAGGCTTAACAGTAGGCATTAACGTTGCTGGTTTAGGTCAACATGAAAAGAAAGCCGCTTACAACGCTGATATTACCTATGGTACTAACAACGAGTTTGGTTTTGACTACCTTCGTGACAACATGGCGTTTTCGCCACAAGAGCGAGTTCAGCGTCCGCTGCATTACGCACTAATTGACGAAGTCGATTCAATCTTAATTGACGAAGCGCGTACACCATTAATTATTTCTGGTGCTGCTGAAGATAGCTCAGAGCTATACACTAAAATTAACTTGTTAATTCCAAGCTTAATTCGCCAAGATAAAGAAGACACCGAAGATGAAATTGGTGAAGGCGACTACAGCATCGACGAAAAAGGCAAGCAAGTTCATTTAACTGAACGTGGCCAAGAAAAAGTCGAGTTACTGCTTATTGAAAAAGGCATGCTAGCCGAAGGCGATTCACTTTACTCAGCTACTAACATCTCTTTATTACATCATGTTAATGCAGCATTGCGTGCACATACATTATTCGAAAAAGATGTCGACTATATTGTACAAGACGATGAAGTCATTATTGTCGATGAGCATACCGGTCGTACCATGCCAGGTCGCCGTTGGTCAGAAGGGTTACACCAAGCTGTTGAAGCGAAAGAAGGTGTAAATATCCAAAATGAAAACCAAACGTTAGCCTCTATTACTTTCCAGAACTACTTCCGTCAGTATGAAAAGCTGGCTGGTATGACTGGTACCGCAGACACAGAAGCATTCGAATTCCAACATATCTATGGATTAGACACAGTTGTTGTTCCAACTAACCGTCCAATGGTGCGTAACGACATGGCCGACTTGGTCTATCTAACCGCTGCTGAAAAATACGCCGCTATTATCAAAGACATCGAAAGCTGTCGTGAACGTGGGCAGCCGGTATTGGTTGGTACAGTGTCAATTGAACAATCAGAATTGCTTAATGGATTATTGAAAAAGGCTAAAATTCCACATAGCGTATTGAATGCTAAATTCCATGAAAAAGAAGCTGAGATTGTTGCCCAAGCGGGTAGTTTAGGTGCAGTGACAATTGCAACTAACATGGCAGGTCGTGGTACAGATATCGTATTAGGCGGTAACTGGAACATGGAAATCGAAGCGTTAGATAATCCAACAGCAGAGCAAAAAGCTAAAATTAAAGCTGATTGGAAAATCCGTCATGACGAGGTACTTGCCGCAGGTGGTTTACACATCTTAGGTACAGAGCGTCACGAATCTCGTCGTATCGATAATCAGTTACGTGGTCGTGCAGGTCGTCAAGGTGATGCTGGTTCATCGCGATTCTACCTATCGATGGAAGATAGCTTAATGCGTATCTTCGCATCAGACCGTGTATCGGGCATGATGAAAAAACTGGGTATGGAAGAAGGCGAAGCAATTGAACATCCATGGGTGTCGCGCGCAATTGAAAATGCTCAACGTAAAGTAGAAGCTCGCAACTTCGATATTCGTAAACAACTTCTAGAATATGACGACGTAGCTAACGATCAACGTCAAGTAGTCTACGCGCAACGTAACGAGCTAATGGACGCAGAAAGTATTGAAGATACCATTAAAAACATCGAACAAGATGTTATTGCTGGGGTTATCGATCAATACATTCCACCGCAATCACTTGAAGAATTGTGGGATGTGCAAGGTTTAGAACAACGTCTAAGTAATGAATTCAATCTAAAGCTCACTATTCAAGAATGGCTAGATAAAGAAGAAGACTTACACGAAGAAACATTACGTGAACGTATAGTCGGTTCATGGACTGAAGCCTACCAAGCTAAAGAGCAAATGGTCGGTGCGCAAGTGCTGCGTCAATTTGAAAAAGCGGTAATGCTGCAAACGTTAGATGGATTGTGGAAAGAACATCTAGCTGCAATGGATCATTTACGTCAGGGTATTCACTTACGTGGTTATGCACAAAAGAACCCTAAACAAGAATATAAGCGTGAATCATTTGAATTATTCCAGCAAATGCTCGAATCATTAAAGAATGATGTTATCAGCGTACTGTCTAAAGTTCAGGTGCAAGCCCAATCTGATGTTGATGAAATGGAACAGCGTCGCCGTGATGAAGAAGCAAAAATACAACACGCTTATCAACACGCAGCAGCAGAATCATTAACTGGATCAGAAGAGCAAGCACCAGAAACACCGCGCACAGTTATTCGTGATGGTGAAAAAGTCGGTCGTAATGATCCTTGTCCATGTGGTTCAGGTCAAAAATACAAACAGTGCCATGGAAAGTTAAGTTAATATTCCATTTCACGAATTAAAAGGCAGCGTATATACGCTGCCTTTTTTTATTATAGGCAATACTAAATCCCAATAGAATAAGCCATTTGTGGATAACTTTGGGGGTAAATAGTGAGTAACATGTAGTTAAGTACCCAAAGTGCTAAAAGATCATAAAAAGATCGTTTTTTTACATAAAAGCGCTTGCACTAAATCTTAAGCTGCCTATAATGCGCATCCACTGACACGGCAGACAGCGAAAGCAAAAGCCGGTGAGTGTTATCAAGCCATTGAGGTGGCAGAGATAACGGCAAAAGAAGTTTGAAAAAACACTTGACGCCATAAAGGGAATGCGTAGAATACGCAGCCCTGACCTACTGAAACGGTCAACGCTCTTTAACAATTTATCAAGTAATCTGTGTGGACATTCACAGGTATTGGGTTATTCGAAATTGTCTTCTTGTTCTTCGGAATGTAGGCAATCAAAAAATTTAAACTCAATGATGAGAATGTTCATAGTAATATGAAACTACAGCAATGTAGTGAGTAATTTGTGAGCTCTTTGAGCGAAGCGAATTATGACAGTAGAATTCATTGAGCCGTTCGACGTAGTCGAACAAAAAAACTTTAATTGAAGAGTTTGATCATGGCTCAGATTGAACGCTGGCGGCAGGCCTAACACATGCAAGTCGAGCGGTAACAGAGAGTAAGCTTGCTTACTTTGCTGACGAGCGGCGGACGGGT
>NZ_WSRZ01000143.1 GCF_009828585.1 Shewanella litoralis
ACCTTTCAAATCACTCTATAGACAACCCATCGCCGCCCATAAGCCGCAGAACATGTGATTTACTGCAGTAAAGTTAAACCATTGAAAAAGAAGAAAACGATCGATCTCCCTATCCATCCATAGGGAAGGCCCGTGCCCCAGCAGTGGGGACGTTAATGGGCTGATGATGATGATGATGATCGATCTTTGAGTATTTATTTGGTTTGTACTTACTGAATATAAATGTGTGACTAGTTCAAGAATTTAGTAGGTAAGGTAACTTACTTTTAGGTTTTGAAAGGATATCTTAAATAC
>NZ_WSRZ01000144.1 GCF_009828585.1 Shewanella litoralis
GAAACGATTGTGGCAATATCGTGCAATGATGTAGGAACATTTAAAAAGATTGTGAAAACATCTGCAAAGATTGTAGGAACAATTTTTCTGTATGTGGCAATATCGTGCAATGATGTAGGAACAGTTAAAAAGATTGTGAAAACATCTGCAAAGATTGTGGGAACAATTGAAACGATTGTGGCAATATCGTGCAATGATGTAGGAACATTTAAAAAGATTGTGAAAACATCTGCAAAGATTGTAGGAACAATTTTTCTGTATGTGGCAATATCGTGCAATGATGTAGGAACAGT
>NZ_WSRZ01000145.1 GCF_009828585.1 Shewanella litoralis
GGCATCTCTTTGTGCTTCTTCTGCCATCGCCGCCATTTCTTCTCCAAGTTTCTTGGGTGGGAAGAAACTGAGGCTGAAGAAGAAGTTGACGGTTCCAGCTGTGTCCAGGCCGGATGCGTCGGTGCGCGCCGTTGCAGCAGATCCAGAGAGACCGATCTGGTTCCCCGGAAGCACTCCTCCAGAGTGGCTCGACGGTAGCCTCCCCGGTGACTTCGGATTTGATCCTCTTGGTCTTTCATCGGATCCGGACAGTCTAAAATGGAACGTACAAGCAGAGCTAGTCCACTGTCGAT
>NZ_WSRZ01000146.1 GCF_009828585.1 Shewanella litoralis
TTGGCTTTTGTTCCAGTAAGCAGTAAAGCTTATAAAAACCAAGATGGGTCGTTAGCTCAGTCGGTAGAGCAGTTGGCTTTTAACCAATTGGTCGAAGGTTCGAATCCTTCACGACCCACCACTTTTTAAATCGTGGTTAAAGAATTTAAGCGTTATACCAGATGGGGCGTTAGCTCAGTCGGTCTTGAAACATAGACAGTTGGCTTTTGCTCCAGTAAGCAGTAAAGCTTATAAAAACCAAGATGGGTCGTTAGCTCAGTCGGTAGAGCAGTTGGCTTTTAACCAATTGGTC
>NZ_WSRZ01000147.1 GCF_009828585.1 Shewanella litoralis
CCGGGACCTCGCCGGGCAACTCGGAATCAGCGTTCGCACACTGCAAGACGGATTCACGCGGCACGTGGGACTCCCGCCGATCACCTACCTGCGCGAGATCCGGCTCGCGCAGGCACACGCCGACCTCGCCGCGGGCGACGCCGGGACGTCGGTGTCGGCGACGGCCTGCAAGTGGGGCTTCACCCACCTCGGACGCTTCGCCGCCGCCTACCGCGACCGCTACGGGGAACACCCCTCGGAAACCTTGCGCGCCTCCGGCACGGACACCCTGCAGGTCTGACATCACGAAT
>NZ_WSRZ01000148.1 GCF_009828585.1 Shewanella litoralis
CATGATGACTTGTTTTCTTCTGCTTATTTGATTTCATTTTTCCTTTGACAGGATCTGAGTATGATTGATCCCAACTTTGTCAAGTTATTCAAACTTGCCCAACTCACCATTGAGTATCTCCTGGTAAGTGAAGCAGTCATGCATCACTTTTCAAGTATGAGCCTTGGTACTGAACTTACTTCTAATTGTGCTAATGGAGAAAACTTAGACTGACAGTAAAGTGTGCTTGCAGTGATATCAGTGGAATTTATTTTCCTAGAGCTAGTGATTAATAAACCACTCCAGCATT
>NZ_WSRZ01000149.1 GCF_009828585.1 Shewanella litoralis
AACACGTGTAACATAATTCATCTTAACTTGCATTAAAGTGAAATGAAGATTTTCACTAAATATTTTGGTGTAAGTAAATGCAACTCAACATATATTAAAATACACGCAATCCTTGAATTCTCACAGTCCGTGTTTAATGATATAATTTTAGTTGTAACATCAAACACCAAATTTATTTTTTTGTGAAAAGTAATATAAATTAATATATATCAAAATATTTCTGAAAATACGATCGATCATTAACCACAAAACACCACTTCGTATTGATTATTTAGATTATTCAATGAAG
>NZ_WSRZ01000150.1 GCF_009828585.1 Shewanella litoralis
GGGCCGTTGTCGGTGGAGTACCACCAGGTGCCGTTCGTGGCGTCCGCTCCGGTGACGGCGATGCCGAGCACGGCGCCGGAGTCGACGTCGGTGACGTTGTCGACCTGCCCCGCGGGCGAGGCGAAGTCGACCAGCGAGGACACCAGCGTGCCGACCGCGCCGCTCGGCGCGCCCGCCCCTTCGGCGACGTTGTTGAGCACGGGGGTCTGCAGCGCGTCGAGCACCGGCGCGTCGTTGACCGGATTGACGGTGATGGAGACGGTGGCGGTATCGGTGCTGCTGCCGTCG
>NZ_WSRZ01000017.1 GCF_009828585.1 Shewanella litoralis
AGACGGCTTCATCTTTAAATACCTGCGGATAACTCTTATGTGATTTTTTTAAACTCATATCGACCCCTTAATTTATTGACCATACTGTCTCAAAATTAAGTGTCCGATGGAATTAGACCACTACACCCGTTAACGGATTCCGTCTTAACCAATCTACAAAACGATTGTTTAACTGATGATGAACACTCCAAGGTGATGGGAATGATTAAACGTGCTTGTGATGAGTCATGGTGGAAACCAAAACTAAGACGACTTCACAATCGGCAAATCGAAACTATTTCACGTTTATTAAATCAAGTGAGCAAACATCGTGGTATTTATGCCAGTAACATTACCGTTGAGAATTTTAAATCTCAGTGGAAAAGTAATCGTGAATTACTTGAAAATACATTAGCCACTAATGAGCTTGATTACAGTGTAAATCTTGCAGAGCTATCAGATCTTAATGTCTCAAACCCTAAAATTCGTAAAGCTGAGCTGATGGTGCGCATTCGTGGATTTGAAGATTACGCAACAAAAATGGGTTATAAAGCGGTTTTTCTTACAATGACAACCCCATCTAAATATCATCGTTGTTTTGCTAAATCTGGTGCAGAAAACCCTAAATGGCAAGGCGCAACACCTTTGGATGGGCTAGATTATCTCAATCGAACATTCCAAAGAATTAGAGCATCACTTAATCGTGACAAAATTACTCCATTTGGCTTTCGAGTGGCAGAGCCTCAC
The DNA here is from genome assembly GCF_009828585.1 of Shewanella litoralis. Lineage (GTDB taxonomy): Bacteria > Pseudomonadota > Gammaproteobacteria > Enterobacterales > Shewanellaceae > Shewanella > Shewanella litoralis. The sequence continues at coordinate 727 of NZ_WSRZ01000017.1, forward strand.
CATGACGGCACACCCCATTGGCATTTATTGTTATTTGTTGAAACTGAACAGCAACAACAATTAGTCGAAACCTTTCAAGAATATTGCCTACAAGAAGATGGTGACGAACAAGGTGCAAAAGAGCGCCGTTTTAAGGTTGAATACATCGACCCAAATAAAGGTTCAGCAACAGGTTACATTGCTAAATATGTTGCTAAAGGAATAGACGGCGAGGGGATTGAACACGACCTTTATGGTACTGAGTCTGTCACCGCAGCCACACGAATTCGTGTTTGGGCTTCTTGTTGGGGCATTCGTCAATTTCAGCAAATTGGTGGGGTAGGTGTTACACCTTGGCGTGAATTAAGACGGCTAAGTAAAATCACTGACGAAAGCCTAGAGTGGGTAGAACAAATTAGGCAAGCCGCAGATGACTCAGATTGGGGTCGTTACACTGAACTCATGGGGGGCGTTTTTTGTAAACGTGATGATCAGCTAATTAGACCTTTATACGAACATAAAAAACAAAAGCCTTTAAATCATACTTTTGATGACAATTGCCGCAATGCCTATGAAGACTCTAGGGATGCAGTGGCTCAACCTACTTTGAGTTCAATCGGTGTGCCAATACCAATTTCGGAAAATGCTAAGTGTCATCAGGGATTGAACACTAATGGCATTTCTGGAAATTCAGGAAAATTCCAAGATGCCAATGCGGAAATTAATGCGGGAATAGATTCTGATAGAAGCGAGGTATTACCTAAGCAATCCTGTAATTCAGTTCATGATAATGCTGAATCTAGTATCTATAAACTTAATCGATATGGTGACGAACTTATCGTGCAGTTAAAAGGCATTGTGGCTTTAGGCTTTGAGATCGTCACTAGAGTACATGAGTGGACGTTAAGCTATTCACAAGCTAATGGGAAAATTGAGCCTAATCGCTCTAACTTGGAGTTCTGTCAATAAGTGTACGTAATCCGAAATTAATAGTTAAATGAGGTCGTAATAAAAATGTTCAACTAAGATAGAAAAAGGAGTATTGTTAGTGCGTTATAGAATATTCAACATATGCTTAAGGAAGAGTAATGGACCCATTTTCACAATTGTTTGCAGCCTACCTGCACACGGTAAGCAATAGTATTGCTGAAGTGTATGTTGATTCAATGAACACCACGGTTACCTCGCAAAGCTTAGTATACAACGATACTAATATCAGATTTCAGCATCAGCTATGGAAGATAAAACCCAATAGCGTTTGTTCAGACCTTGAGCAACAAGCCACTCAATTCTCTAAATGCACTCAACAAGCCAAGACTATGTTCACTGAACTTTGCACTCAGCTATCCAGCATGGAAAATCTGAATCAGAGAGGGCGAAGCTTGTCTAACATGTACTGTAATGCATCTTTGAATTACAAACCTATGGTTGCTTATATCAGTGAGCCCGAGCAGAAGACAGATCAAGAGTTAAGGCAGAAAGAGTGCAATTTGATGATCCTTAAGGCAATGCAGGATAGTAGTGATGAAATGTTAAAACAAAAAAATACGGTTTGTGATAATTCATTGCTTCGTTAGAAGCCTCCGTTAATGAAAATAATAATTTTAGATAAGGCACCAAATGACAACTACAGTCCATAACCCTGATCAATATATGTATGACTTTCAGCATGTGCTAACTCATAGTAAAAAGAAAATTGGAATACTGTTAGGTGCTGGAGCCCCTGTAAGCATTGATGTTGGTACTGACGGTAATTGGAAACCTTTAATTCCTGACATAAAAGGACTTACTAAAATTGTTAGCGATAGTTTATCTGGTGCAGATATCACGGCTTTCAATGCTCTAGCCTCATCATTAGGTGACAATAATATTGAACTTATACTTTCACGAATTAGATCTCTTGCCGAAGTAATTGATGAAGCGGAAATTCATGGTTTAAATTCTGCGGGTTATATATCTCTGTCTCAAAAAATTTGCCAAAAGATCAAAGAAGTGGTGAATCAATCATTACCTAAAGGAGAAAATCCATATTCTCACTTAATCTCTTGGATTAATGGAATTAATAGAGATTATGCAGTAGAGATTTTTACAACCAATTATGATCTTCTTTTAGAAGAAGCTATGGAGAAAGCTAAAACCCCATATTTTGATGGTTTTTCAGGTGCAAAAGCAGCTTTTTTTGATCCATCAAGTATTTCAAGTAATGACATGCCCCCGAGGTGGATACGACTATGGAAATTACATGGTTCAATCAATTGGTCTAAAAATGAAAACGGTGAAATAGTCCGTGGAGATGGACTAGACGAAGGCAATATGGTTTATCCATCCCATATAAAATATGACCAAACTCAATCAGCTCCATTTTCATCTTTATTTGAGCGATTAAAAAGTTTTCTTCTCGAACCGGACAGCTTATTACTTACCACAGGCTTCTCCTTTGCTGATGCTCACATCACAGCTAAATTAGATGAATGCTTATCAGAAAATAAGTCCGCAGCGATATTTGCATTCCAGTTCAAAAAATTAGCTGATGAAAAAAATGCAACTACAGCAGCCCTACGTAGGCCTAACATTAGTGTTTATTGCAGTGATGGTGCCGTAATTAATGGAGTTAGTGCAAAGTGGAAAATAGGGGATGAACCAAGTAGAAATTGGGGGCGGATTAGGCAGGAATATTGGGATAATGACAAATTTAATTTAGGTGATTTTGTTAAGTTTGCCAAATTTTTAGCCAACTCAGGCGGTGGTAAAAGTTCATCGCCGTTAACATCGCACGAAGGCGAAGGAGATGTTAAATGAGTAAAAACCCAACACTTCTAGGAAAAATAATTTCCGTATCAGGTTCGTCTATAACTGTTGAGTTAACTTCTCAAGTTCGATCTGGCTTGTTAATTATTGAGGGGAAAACTCATAGAGTTGGTCAAGTAGGGAGCTTTGTTCGCATTCCACAAGGTTATAACAACCTATTTGGCGTAATATCAGAGACAAATGAAAGCCCATCACCAACTGACGAACGTAAAGAGTTTGATCAGAAGAGAATCATCAAAGTTGAGCTAGTAGGTGAATCTATTGGCTATGACTTTGAAAGAGGTATAAGTCAATATCCATCAATTAATGAAGAGGTTCACCTTGTAACCGAAGATGATCTTAAAAGAATTTACGGTGAAAAAAGTAATGGCCAAGTAGTCATAGGTAAACTATCAAGCTCCGACAGCATCAATGTCAGTGTTGACTTAGATAGCTTAGTAAGCAGACATTCAGCAGTTCTTGGTTCAACAGGCTCAGGAAAGTCCACTAGCGTATCTAGTCTTATAAGAGCAATTATTACATCCCACACCTCTGAGATCGTCATGCCTTCTGCAAGAATAGTATTATTCGACATACATGGTGAATATGCAGCTGCGCTTGGTGATATTGCTAGTGTTTTCTCTATTACACCAGCCAAAAATGAAGATAATTTCTATATACCGTATTGGTGTGTTTCCCCATATAGCTTATGTAACTTCCTTTGCGGTCATAATGAAAGTTTAAGCAACAAATTCATTGAGTTAGTTATTGAGGAAAAGAAACAATATGCAACAAAACACCCCGAACTAGCTATTGACCCTATTAAAGTTACTTCAATGACTCCACTACCATTTCGATTAAAAAATATTTGGTATGATTTATCACATTATGACAATGTCAATTATAACGAAAACACAAAAACCACCCCTTCATATAAAGATATTGGGGCTGCCGAAGATTTAAGAGCACCAGTATTTAACCCACCAGGAAATGCAAGTAATCCACCATTTAAAGGTGGTAAGCAAATTTGGCAGAAACAATTAGAGCAAATGCGAGCAATCCTATTAGATAGCCAATACTCATTTTTACTAAATCCAGGTGACTGGAATCCAGACTCAAATAATGAAATCGAAAAAGATTTACCAGAACTCATCAGCGCTTGGTTAACTAATAATAACCCAGTCACCATACTTAACCTCTCTGGCATGCCTTCTTCGCGTTTAGAATTATTACTTGGATCAGTAGTTGAAGTATTATTCGAATCAGCAATATGGGGGCGTTATCTAGATGATGGAATGAATAAAAAGCCATTATTATTAGTCATGGAAGAAGCACATCGTTATTTATCTAGTGAGAATACAGGGCTAGCCAAAAGTTTGATTCGACGAATAGCCAAAGAGGGAAGAAAGTTTGGTGTCGGCTCAATGCTTGTAAGCCAGAGACCTTCTGAAATTGATGAAACAATTTTATCTCAATGCGGGACATTATTTTCATTAAGAATAAATAATTCAACTGATAGGGCAAGGGTCAAATCCGCTATGGCTGATGGTCTTTCTGGAATTATTGATGCCCTTCCTATATTGAGAACAGGGGAAGCTATCGTTACTGGTGAAGCGGCAAAATTACCAATGAGGTTCAAGTTCAGGATTCCACAAGAAGGTCAATTTCCCGATAGTAAAGATCCTAAAATAGCTGATAGTTGGTCGAAAGAACCCCAGCAATCAAATTTTAAAGAACTAGTAAACTGCTGGCGTTTACAAGACACAAAACCATCTTTACCAGTAAATGATAATCAACCAAAAGAAGGGAAATAGCATGGAAAGAACACCTGTAGATTCGAGTAATCTGGTTTCAGTTGGATATGATGAGGATACATCAACACTTGAAGTTGAGTTTAATAGTGGTCTTTATCAGTATTTTGACGTGCCTGTTCACGTATACGAAGAACTAATGAACTCGGACTCAAAAGGTTCATTTTTACATAGGCATGTAAAAAATACTTATAACTACGAACAAATTTAGTTGTTCTGGAAGCTTTCTTTACTTGAATGGTAAAAAGTCATTTAAAAAATGCTGAAAGTTATAACAAGCAATTAGCTTCCTTAACTTGAACTGTAAAAGGGTATTTAGACAATTATGAAAGATAGTAATGACAATATTACTGAGTTAGCTGCTATTCCAAACAATATAAAAACTCAAACACTAATAACAAATTGGATAAAAAGGCTTCATGATGCCCAAATAGGTCACTATACATGTTCAGAACAATTATATAATAGGGCAAATTTGACAGGTTATGCACTGATATTATCATCTACAGTTGTGACTGCAATGCTGTTCATGGATGCTGAGGGTTATTATAAATTACTGCTGGTTTTCATGAGTATTCTTTCTGCAATACTATCTGGTGTAGTATCTTTTGCAAGATTTGCAGAGAAAGCAGAGCAACACCGCGCGGCTGCTAGCTGCTATGGTAAGTTAAGACGACAGCTAGAAAAACTTAATACAGTAGAACAAAAAGATGCCAACGAAGAGTTAAATAAACAATTAAAAATATTAAGGATAGAGTGGGAATACACGTCTAGGAATGCGCCTTTAACCCCGTTGTCCGCTATTGAAAAACTGTCTAAAAATTAACATTGACAAATTGGTTTAATGTTCAGTTTAATTGTTTTTTATATATAAATCAATGGCTAAGGTTTTTGTCAGTATAAGAGAAATTATATTGTCAGTACCTTACGTAAATACCTTTAAAGGGGCGGGTAAATGGAACAGCTGAATGATATTACTATTTTCATTTCCATGATTGTAACTGTTGCAGGATTAGCAAAGACCATTCATTACTTTAGAACAAGTAAATTTGCTAAAGAGGTCAAGAAATATGAAATTTTTAAAGAAGTTAAAATTCTGATTGAGGAAGATGAGGTATCAAATCTACCAATAATTTCCATGGCAATACAATGTCTTTCAAAAAGGGACATGACATTAGAGGAAATTAAGTGGTTTATCTATACAACTAACTCTTCGAAACATTTAAGAACATATAGTGAGCAAAAGCAGTTTATTACAATCGCAACAGATAATAAATCATTTGTGTTTAAAGAAAAGTACAGCTCGTTAAAATCAAGAATTCTAGAGTTATGTAAGCTGTTGGCTTTATATTCTATCATTGCTGGTTACGGTTTCTACATAATAGCCGGTTTCAGTGCTTCAGTTGAGTTAGATATGGTTATTATTTACGGTTCTATTGCTGCAACTTGCATAATTATAGGTTTATTTTTCTTACTAAAGTTTTTCATTTTAATTGATGCACATAAAACAATAAAACATCGTTTTTCCTCTAACTTTAAAGATGCAGTGAAAATACTTCTGTAAATAATGATCAAGTTTTAAATTTAACACCTCTCAAACAGCTCTCTCTTTTCTTCCTCTGAGAGCTGTTTAATTTCCCTCACCAATCGATCCACATTCGACTCATTTTGAAAAGTCCCCAGTAAATGAGCAGTAGTGATACCTAGCTCTTGCCTAACATGTTCAATATCCAAGTGAGCATAGGTACTGGCTGTGATGCTGATATCACTATGGCCTAACAGTTTACTGGTGGTTTGAATGTTACCGCCTCGCATGACGCTCCAGCTGGCAATGGTTCGCCTTAAATCGTGAATGGTAACGTTATCACCTTTTTCAGTACCGCGAAGCTCTGCACGTTCTGTAATGCGATGCCAGAAGCTGCCTTTACCTGCCTTTTCGATAATATGGCCTGATTGACTGCGCTCACTCGGGAATACAAAGCGTTCACCTTTTACTGCTTCTTGGCTGCGTCTGGTCAGAATATCCATTACTTCTTTTGTCAGTGGTACAGCATGAGGTTTTTTAATTTTCATTTTGCTGGTTGGGATGAGCCAAATACCACGTTGATGATCTATCTCGCGCCATTCCATACTGAACACGCAGCTTTTGCGCTGGCCTGTTAATAGCAACATCATCACCACATCGCGGTAAATAGGAAGCTCTAACTCTAAGGCTTCTAGTAGTCGCTTAACTTCATGCTCGGCTAAAATACGTTCTCGCTTTGTGCCTGCAAGTTTTTTGATATGCACAAATGGATTGACAGGCTGATCATTGAACATCGATTTGAGCAAGGTCAGGCACTTGTTTCTAATGGCGGCGGAGTTTTTAGTGATAATCAGTTTAATGAAGTTGTCTGCATCCGTTTTAGAAATGCTTTCAACTCTTAAATGACCAATGCGCGATTTGATATGTTTGTTCCAAATGGAATGAACATCATCCAATGATTTTTGCCGACGTTCACCAGATTTAATCTTGATGTTGAACTCAGCAACGTATGCGTCAAATAATTGTTGAACAGATAAGGATAGGGCATCTTCAAGTGCTATGGCTTCTTTGGCTTGTCGTTTAGATTCGTTGGGGTTAATACCTTGGGCAATGTCTACCGCGATTAATTTAGCCTGCTTGCGTGCCTGTTCAATGGTCAAATTGGGGAAGAGGCCAATAGTGACGGCAACGTCTTTGCTTAAGTGCTTACGTCTAAAGCGAAAATACTTTTTTCCTGATGGCATAACTTCTAAAATTAGGCCTTTAACTGACTCTCTTTGGTCTAAATCGGCAATTCTATAGCGTTTCGAGGCACTTTTTAGCTGTTCAAAACAGCGTTTATTGAAAGTAAATTCTTTATCCATAATCACTTAGCCTCGAAAGTTGTGCCGCCTATGTGCCGCCTCTGGGAACTATTTTGACTAATTTACAGTAATTTTGGTTAATGTCAAAAACGCAGTTTTAGATTTAAGGCGTTGATAAATAACATTTAGTTAATTTTGGTTAACTTTGGTTAAAGTTAACCAAACTCTCCTGTGGGGAGACCATATTCAATCGCTTTATCTCCTCTCTAATTACAATCTTTGTGTTTATTTTCTGTTGCGCTCTATCGCAGTTCACCTTGTTTTAACGCTATAATTACGCCTCATTTTATGTTGCCAGGAGCAGTTGTTTGTCACACTCATATATTCCGTTTGAACTTTATAAGCGTAAGTGGATTTTTAACCATAAAGATTTGCCGGTGTCAGACGATGACAAGGCGTTGATCAAGCCATTGGCTGATAAAAGTGCCATGGAAGTATGGAATAAGTGGATAAGCAATAAAAGCAGCCGTGCGGAACTATTCGAGAAAGGTGATTGGCCAGCAAAGCAAGATGCCTGGAGTGCTACTGAGCATTGGCAGTCTGCGTGGGATTCTCATGATAATGCACTGCCTGAAGCCATTTTAGAACACATTAAATGGCCAGATGATACTGTGATTTATTTCTGTTATGAAAAATATCAAGTGTTAGAAACCCGTTGGGATGTGTTTGTTCGTAACTGGAAGTGCTTTTTGTTTTTTGATGATGGTCCAATTTTAATGGCGCCAAAACACAAACAAGCATTGATGTTTGAGCAAAACGGCCAATATAAATTAGGGGTTAGAGGTTAGCTCCACACAACCAATGAATGACACCTGATGTTGAAATCATTATGTGCTTTTCAAGATTGATAGGCTCTACTCAAACAGATAATAACCATTTTATGAATAACAGATTATTTAAAAGAGATGACATGAAACTTTATGCGTTAATTGGTTTGGCTTTTTCGGTGTTATTGCCAACATTAGTACCAACTGCTGCACAGGCAAAAATGGTTGCTGATGTGAATGTAGCTGATCAAGCAATGTTTGCTGAGCAAAACCTGATGCTAAATGGTGCTGGTGTGCGCAGTAAGTTTTTTATGGACTTATATGTTGGCAGTTTATATTTGCCCGCAACAGCAAACCAATTAGATAGCGTGCTTGAGCAACCGATCGCGGTTATTCAGTTAACCATTACCTCTGGGATGATCACCTCAGATAAAATGCGCAGTGCGATTGAAGAGGGTTTTGACGCGGCAACCGATAATAATATTGGTTCGATTAAAACGGATATTCAACATTTTACCCAATTGTTTGCCGATGAAATTGTTGAGGGCGATCAATTTACTTTTGTGACTCAAAAAGGCAGGGGCGTGACCAGCATTAAAAATGATCAGGTTCAAGGTGAGATTGCGGGTGAGGCTTTCCGTCAGGCGTTATTAAAGATTTGGTTAGGCGATAACCCAGCACAAAAAAGCTTAAAACAGGATATGTTAGCGCAGTAAATCATCAGCTAGCTTCTGCTAGGGCTGACTGCGTGTTGCTAGGTGCTAGGGCGGACTTTGTCCTGCTAGGTGCTCTGCGCGACTTGAGCTGTTGCGCAGATTTTATAGTTTCTAGCCGCGAAGCGTCCTAGCAGTGTAGCGCTCTAGTAGCGAAGCGTCCTAGGCAGTGAAATCATTACCTAAGCTCGAAATAGTCGAGGTTTTACCTTTGTCATTATAGGTGAGGCTGGTGGCATTGCGGCTCACTTGTAATGCCTGGGCTAAACGATTTATCGTGGCAATATTATGCTCTATCAAGCTAGCGTTTTGGGTGTTGATCTGTTTGCATTCGGCAAGGATAGTTTTGGCCGTTGCGACTTTTTGAGCCAGCTCTGGAATGGATTTGAGTTTGTCTTGCTCTGGATGCGCAGCGAGCTTTTCATCGGTTGCTTTGAGTAAGCTCATGCGTTGCATTTTGTCTTTGGCGAGCGCTAACAGTTTGTCAGCATCTTGCTTAAGCAGGGCATCTTTTTCTTCAGTAATAAGCTGTTTTAGCACAGTGAGAGTTTGATGCTGAGCATCAAGTAGCACAGTTATATCGGTCATATATTACTCTTTGGTTTACGTAGTCAACACTTTCCTATGATGCAAAAGTGCACCGATAACAAAGGTTAAAATACAATAAAGAGTAACGGACTAGGCTACTCTTTATCGAACGATAGGCCACTCAATTCTGCTTCAAAACTAGCGATATTCGCGGCTAATTTTTCTGGGTCGACTTTATAACGACCTTCTGAGATAGCTTGTTTAATTTCAGCGACCTTTTTTTGATCGACTTCAGGTAATGCAGCCATTTTGGCTTGAGCACCTTGCAGCTGTTGCGCTTGCGAAGTAATGCTGACCGAATCAGTTTTAACTGGCGTGCCAGATTTCTGCGGCGCAGCAGTGTTGGTTTGCGAAGTAGACTGCGTGTCACGTGCGGTGCGCATCTGTGTATTGGTCGCAGTGTTGTGCTTAATATCAATTGCCATGTGAGGCTCCAGCGTAATGTATCAGGTTTTCCTTACAGGCTATCGGCGCTTGAGGAAAAAACTTTAGCGTATTTTACATTCTTACTTCAACTTCGCCAACGGCAATCACTATAGCTTCTAATTGTTTGTTACTTTGATTGTTTTTAACTCTAATGGCTTCGCCAATATTACCATCTCGCAAGGCTTCACCTAGAGTTTTTATTTGAATGTTGGCGGTTTTGGCGTAAATAGACACCATGTCGCCTTTGCACACAAAACATAAATTATTGCCTATGATGGGTGAGTCTTTAGCCACTCGGCGTTTCACTCGTGAACCAAGCAAACTGTGAATGTCTGAAAAAAACTGACCTTTTAGGCTGTACTGGTCAACATACATGATAGCCAAATGGTGGCTGTCGATGATTTGATCTGTTGAAAGCAACTCTGTTGCGACTACAACAGGGTATTGAATATCGACTCGTACCGAAAGATACATTTGCCAGGGGTAGTCATAGTCTGGGGTGCTACAGCCTATTTTTACGGTATTGTTTCGGCTGATATCACGTTCGCTTGCAAGCTCAACTGAGAGCGGAGGATAACAACGCGGCGGCGTCAGCCTTCCTTCTAAATTTTGCGGGGTAATTTCGACCTTAGCGTTTGAGTCTACATCAATTTTTTTTTCTACCGCCTCTTTAGCTAATTGATAAATGGTCGATAAAGATGGAGCCGTTGCTTCTTCACTGGCTAATGCCGGTAAAGAAAGCGAGAGTGAGCACAGAAAACATAAAAAAAATACTTTCATAATGAAGATACTAGCTTGTTTTGCCAGAATGCACCTATACTTTGAAAAACGATTAATACGCACAATATTCGGGCGTATTGAATAGACTAATAATCGATTGGTATGACGGCGAATCATATTCCTTACCCTCCGTCAAAAAAATACCATATCGGCTAGTTTATTAACTTAAAGCAAGTTGTATGCCTAGTTGTGATGATAAGTATTCGTTGTATCGCTGAGCTGGCAATGTTTAACTGGTGATAACAACATATGCGATTAATGCAGTATCAAGGATTTTGCTATTATCATTGTCAGCACGATGCAAACCGGGTCTAGAGCGTTAAACGTGGATTTATTGCAGAATTAGGTTTATTAATAAGAGTTTAGGTTTATTATCAAAAGTAGGTTTTACGATAATTTTAATAACAAATGTATCCTTTGGGTGACAGTTAACTACAAGGCCGCGCTATGTCGAGCATTTTAGATTCAGTAAATAAACGTACCCAGCTTGTTGGGCAAAACAGATTAGAGTTGCTGCTATTTAGGCTTAATGGTCGCCAACGCTTTGGAATTAACGTGTTTAAAGTAAAAGAAGTGCTGCAATGTCCTCCTTTAACTACCTTGCCTAAATTGAACCCATATGTAAAAGGTGTCGCGCATATTCGTGGTGCCACTATTTCTGTTATTGATTTAAGTGCCGCAACAGGTGGCCGCCCACTCACGTCAACAGAAAATTGCTTTATTATTATTTCTGAATATAACCGCAGCGTGCAAGGTTTCCTGGTGAGTTCTGTTGAACGTATTATCAACATGAACTGGGCTGCCATTATGCCGCCGCCACAAGGCGCAGGGCGTTACTCTTATTTAACTGCAGTGACAGAAATTGAGGGCGAGTTGGTCGAAATTTTAGACGTAGAGAAAATCCTTGATGAGATTTCTCCGGTTAAAACGGCTATTAGTAAAGAGGTTAATGAAACACTGACAATCGACAGAGAGCAGCATTACCATATCATGGTGATTGATGACTCTGCCGTGGCGCGTAAGCAAATTATTCGCTCACTTGAATCGTTAAATCTGCAAATCGATACGGCTAAAGATGGCAGAGAAGCATTAAATAAACTTAAAGCGATTGCCGCAGAAATGGACGATGTATCGCAAGAGATCCCGTTAATTATTTCTGATATCGAAATGCCCGAAATGGATGGCTATACTTTAACGGCCGAAATTCGTGACGATCCAAAGTTGAAGAAAATTAAAGTGGTATTACACACTTCACTCAGTGGCGTATTTAACCAGGCGATGGTTCAAAAAGTGGGCGCGAACGATTTTATTGCGAAGTTTAACCCAGATGAATTGGCCGCCGCGGTAAACAAACATTTGAGCTTATAACCGATTATAATGACAATGGTTTGAGTTGTTAAGCATACAAAAGCTTACTTATTTTAGGATGTTAATGTGACAGATAAATCACTTGCTGAAGCAGAGTACAATCAATTTAGGCTGTTTTTAGAGCAGCATAGCGGTATTGTGTTAGGTGAGAACAAACAATATTTAGTGCGTAGCCGTTTAGCCCCTTTAATGGGTAAGCATAACTTACCTTCATTATCAGAGGTGGTTAAAAAGTCGATGAAACCGACTGAGCGCCAGTTACGTGCTGAAGTGATCGACGCGATGACAACCAATGAAACCTTATGGTTTCGCGACCGTTATCCTTTCGAGTTACTGCACAACACCTTATTGCCTGAGTACAGTAAGCTAGGCCGTCCATTAAAAATCTGGTCGGCTGCTTGCTCATCAGGTCAAGAACCTTATTCTTTAGCGATGACAGTGCTTGAGTACCAACAGCGTAAGCCTGGCGCACTGCCTGGCGGAGCATCGATTCAGGCCACTGATTTATCGCCTTCAATGCTCGAACGTTGTAAAAATGCTGAATACGACAGTTTAGCGTTAGCGCGTGGTTTGTCTGATGAGCGTAAGCGTCAGTTTTTTGATGCTTTACCGTCGGGCAATATGAAACTGAAAGACAATGTAAAGCGTTTGGTTAACTTTAGAGCGCATAATCTACTTGAAAGTTATAGCTTATTAGGTAAATACGACATCATTTTTTGCCGTAATGTACTGATTTATTTTGCGCCAGAGGCAAAGGCTAAAATTTTGCGGCAATTTGCTGCCGCACTTAATCCTAAAGGGATTTTATTCTTAGGTGCGTCAGAATCTATTGCCGGTTTAACCGAAGAATTTAATATGGTTCGTTGTAATCCTGGTATTTACTATCAAAAGAAAACCTAGTTAAATAAACAGCTTACTAATTATATCATGCCGACATTCGTCGGCATGTTCATTTAAAATACTTATTCATACATTATTGTAATTGTTGGCATAACCTTTGCTTTAATTCTATCAGTTAGCTGATGGAGGCAATTTTATGGCGATTAATTTCGATAATGCATTAGGTGTTCACCAATACTCGTTGGGCGTACGAGCTCAAAGAGCAGAAGTGATTTCAAGTAATATCGCCAATGCCAATACTCCTCATTATAAAGCGCAAGATGTGGATTTTGCTTCTGCGATGAAAGCCGCGAGCTCTCATCAAAATGGCTTAAGTATGAGTCAAACCACCGAAAAGCACTTTGATTTGACTTCTTTAACCCAGCAACATGTGCAATATCGTGTGCCGACTCAACCCGATACCGGTGATGGCAACACCGTCGACACGCAGAAAGAACAATCTGCATTTATGCAAAATGCGCTCGAATATCAAATGTCACTGGGCTTTCTTGAAAGCAAATTTAGTGGCATGCGCAAAGCATTGCGAGGTGATTAATCATGAGTTTATTTAATATCTTTAATGTTTCTGGCTCTGGGATGTCGGCGCAATCTGTCAGGTTGAACACCACCGCCAGTAATATCGCCAATGCAGATTCTGTGTCGAGCAGTGTCGATAAAACCTATCGTGCACGTCATCCAGTGTTTGAGGCTGAAATGGCTAAAGCCAGTAGTCAACAAAATCAATCTCCTGGTGTGTCGGTAAAGGGCATTGTTGAAAGTGATAAACCGCTAATTAAAGAGTACTCGCCAGATCATCCACTTTCTGATGCTGACGGATTTATTTACAAACCAAACGTGAATGTAATGGAAGAAATGGCTGACATGATTTCAGCTTCGCGGTCTTACCAAATGAATGTTCAGGTAGCAGATGCCACAAAATCAATGCTGCAACAAACGCTCAGAATGGGTAAATAGTTTTGATTTTTCAAGGAGGCAGTTATGAGCCTAATTAATTCTTACAGTCAGTCTTTACCGCAGACCTCAAGCAGTGCGTCAAATACGAGTGCAGTCACTAAGAGTTCGGTACAAAGCACAACAACAATAACAGGTAACTCATTCCTTGATTCAATTCGGTTACCTGAAGAGAGCGCGGTTCCTGAAGCAAATGATCAATTGTTAAAGCAAGAAGACTTCTTTGCTTTGCTCAGTCAGCAGTTATCAATGCAAGACCCATTTGAGCCTGTAGATAACGACCAAATGATTGCCCAAATGGCATCATTTTCTACTGTTGATGGTATTTCAAATCTTAACGATGAAATTTTAAACCTCAATACCGTGATGAGTTCAAGCCAGGCATTACAGGCTTCGGGGCTTGTGGGGCGTAAGGTGTTAATCCCTTCTGACACCGGGGCTATTTCAGCCGAGAGTCCGGCCATGAATGGGGTGATTAGCACGCCTTCCGCTATCGATAGCATTTCAGTGAGTGTGCAAGATGCTACCGGGCAGGTGATTAAAACCTTTACTGTCGATGGCAGCGCCGGCGGCAACGTTGACGTGTCCTGGGATGGACTGGATAAAAATGGTTCGCCAGTAAAAGAAGGCCTTTATTCTATTAAGGCGAGTGGAAAAGTCGATGGCGAAGCCCAGGACTTAGCAGTATCTACTTATGCTCATGTTAGCAGTGTGTCATTAGGCACCGCTGCAACAGGGGCTATTTTGAATTTGCGCGGTGTCGGCGGTATTAAGTTATCTGACGTACTTGCCGTATCTGAAACTTAACATCATCAACATTTTCCAAATAAACGTGTTGATTATGAATTAAACCTTTGAGGTGAATTATGTCCTTTAACATCGCACTGAGTGGTATTGCTGCCGCGCAAAAAGACTTAAACACAACGGCAAACAACATTGCCAACGTTAACACTGTCGGCTTTAAAGAGTCGCGTGCTGAATTTGCCGATGTGTACGCAAACTCGATTTTCTCTAACAGTAAAACGGCAGTGGGTGGTGGTGTCACAACCACTCAAGTGGCACAGCAATTTCATCAAGGTAGTTTGCAATTTACCAGTAATGCACTGGATATGGCGATCAGCGGCGGTGGCTTTTTTGTTACCTCATCGGGTGTTGGCACACAAGATTTATCTTACACACGTGCAGGTGCTTTTAAAGTCGATTCAGACAATTACATGGTTGATGCCGCAGGCAACTTTTTACAAGGTTTTCCTGTTGATGATGAAGGTAGTTCAACTTCAGTAAGTTTAACTACCACGCAACCAATCAAAATTCCCGATACTGCCGGCAGCCCAGTTAAGACCGCTAATATATCGTTACAAATGAATTTAAATGTAGGGGAGGTCGCATTAGATCCTGCCAATTTTAATCCTGATGATTCCGATACATTTAATAATTCTACTTCTGTGACGATTTATGACTCATTAGGCGAGTCACATATCATGACCACTTACTTCGTTAAGCCAACGGGGGGGTCATATACAGGGGAAAGTAACTGGGTGGCTTTTTATGCGGTAGATGGTAAGCCTACCAATGTAGATACTCCAGGTGTATATCAGAAAGATACAGATACAGATACCGATGGGGATGGCTCCATTAATCCTACAGGTACAGCAACGGCAACGAATCCGACTACAGGAGGTGCTTGGAATGGTTCCGTATTAAGTTTTAATTCTGTTGGTGCTTACACTGGCAGCAATCCTTCAACGATAACAACAGAAACTCTCGGTAATACAGGTGCTAGTGTATTAGATCCTGGTGCAGATGGTACTCAAACCGTTACAGTGACTTTCAGTGGTCCAACTCAATATGCATCACCATTTGAAGTCACTGAATTAACACAAGATGGTATTACCGTTGGCCGCTTAACTAACGTCGGCATTGGCTCTGATGGATTAATCACTGCCAGTTACAGTAATGGTTCAACCGTGCCACTAGCGCGTGTAGCACTAGTGCGTTTTGCTAATGAGCAAGGCTTAACCCAGGTGGGTAATACCTCATGGCAAGCCAGTTTGGATTCGGGCCCTGCATTAGCAGGTGAAGCTAACAGTGGTACTTTTGGTAGCATTCGCTCTTCAGCACTTGAGCAATCAAATGTTGATTTAACAACAGAGTTAGTTGATTTAATTTCAGCTCAGCGTAACTTCCAGGCTAACTCTCGTACCCTTGAAGTGAACAATACCCTAAACCAAACAGTATTACAGATCCGTTAATCTTTACTCACTATTTTTGATTAACACACAAGGTGTTGCCGTTGTCGGCAACACCTTGCCATTTTAAATTTATCCCACTTGTTTTATCGTCCCACTGATGTTTTTTTGACTCTCAACCACTCCTGCCTTCTGTTTTTACTCTTTTATATTCAGCGTGTTGAATATAACTCACTAGCAATAAACTCCATTGGCATGATGCTTGCTATAACTCTACATATATTCATTTTGTAGAAAGTTTGACGGAGCAGCAAATGGACAAATTTCTTTATGTTGCCATGAGTGGCGCTAAGCAAGGCATGAATGCCTTAGCGGTCAGTGCTAACAACCTTGCCAACGCCAATACTGACGGTTTCAAGGCTGACATGACTCAAGCTCGCTCTATGCAGGCGTTTGGTGAAGGTTTACCTAGCCGCGTGTTTTCAATGATTGAAAGCCCAGGCAGTAACTTTGCAAGCGGCCCTATTGTTACCACGGGTCGTAATCTTGATGTCGCCGTTAAAGGCGATGGCTGGTTAGCGGTACAAGCAGCCGATGGCTCAGAAGCATATACCCGAGCCGGTAGCTTAAAATTTGACAGTACTGGTTTGCTGGTAAACAGCAGCAACCGCCCGGTAATGGGCGATGCAGGGCCAATCGTATTACCACTGCCCATTGAGCACGTCGAAATTGCCGCCAACGGTATTATCTCTGTGAGACCACAAGGTGCAACAGCAGAAGTGATTGAAGAAGTTGCCCGCATCAAATTGGTTAATCCAGGTAACAATCAAATGATGCGTGGTGAAGACGGTTTATTTCGTCTTATGGCCGGCGGTAACGCGCCAACGGATCCCAATGTTGCAGTAGAAAGCGGCGCGGTTGAAGGCAGTAACGTTAACCCAGTACATGAAATGGTCGCAATGATAGATATTCAGCGTCAATACGAGATGCAAGTCAAAATGATGAAGAACGCCGAAGAGATTGATCGTGCGTCGACTTCCTTGATGAGAATTAGTTAGGAGTAATTATTATGATTCCAGCGTTATGGATAAGTAAAACAGGTGTTGATGCGCAGCAAACAAACATCGCGGTCATTTCTAACAACGTGGCTAACGCCAGCACGGTTGGATTCAAAAAAAGTCGCGCTGTGTTTGAAGATTTACTGTATCAAACAGTCAATCAAGCCGGCGGCGTCAGTGCAGACAACACCAAACTACCTAATGGCCTAAATATTGGTGCGGGTACCAAAGTAGTCGCCACTCAAAAAATGTTTACCCAGGGCAGCATGCTTACCACCGACAACTCATTAGATTTAATGATTGAAGGCTCAGGCTTCTTTGAAGTGCAAATGCCAGACGGCACAGCAGCTTACACCCGTAACGGTCAATTTAGCCTGGATGATACCGGCCAAATTGTGACTCCAGGCTCCGGCTATGTGGTGCAACCTGCCATTACTATCCCAGACGATGCCACCAGTATTACCGTGTCAGCAGAAGGTGAAGTGTCGGTGCAAATTCCAGGCACTGCAGAAAGCCAGGTGATTGGCCAGTTAACCATGACCGACTTTATTAATCCGTCAGGGTTAGACCCATTAGGGCAAAACCTCTACACCGAAACCGGTGCCAGCGGTACGCCAATTCAAGGCACTGCATCGCAAGATGGTTTAGGTGCCATTCGTCAGGGCGCGTTAGAAACCTCTAACGTTAACGTGACCGAAGAGCTAGTGAACTTAATTCAAGGTCAGCGCATTTACGAAATGAACTCAAAAGTCATTTCAGCGGTTGACCAAATGCTGTCTTACGTTAATCAGAATCTCTAAGGAGTTATCATGATTAAATACATAACGTTAGCGTCGATGATTTTATTGGCTGGCTGCAGTTCTACACAAAAAAAGCCCATTGCCGATGACCCATTCTATGCGCCGGTATACCCAGACACGCCGCCGACGCAGGTAGCCGCAACGGGATCTATTTATCTTGATACGCAAGCCTCGAGCTTGTTCTCCGACATTCGTGCGCATCGCGTCGGCGACATCATTACCGTCACCCTAAAAGAGTCTACTCAAGCCAAAAAAAGCGCCAATAATGACATCTCTAAAGGCAGTGACTTAAATGTAACACCTGTTTATGCCGGCGGTAAAAACGTGTCAATTGGCGGAGTGCCAATTGATCTAGGCTACTCAGATAGCATGAACACCAAACGTGAAGCAGATGCCGACCAATCTAACAGTTTAGATGGCAGTATTTCGGCTAACGTTATGCAAGTGCTCAGCAACGGCAACCTCGTTATTCGCGGCGAAAAATGGATTTCAATTAATAACGGTGATGAGTTTATTCGCGTTACCGGCATCGTTCGCAGCCAAGACATCAATCCAGACAACACCATCGACTCAACCCGTGTTGCCAATGCCCGTATTCAATACAGCGGCACAGGCACATTTGCAGACTCACAAAAAGTGGGTTGGTTGAATTCGTTTTTCTTGGGTGACTGGTGGCCTTTTTAAGGAGTAATACATGAAAATCAAATTGCTGGTTTCGCTAATGACCTCGCTGTTAATCCTAACAGCCCCTGTTCATGCAGAGCGCATAAAAGATATCGCCAATATTCAAGGCGTAAGAAGCAACCAGTTAATTGGTTATGGTTTAGTGGTGGGTTTACCCGGTACCGGTGAAAAAACCCGTTATACCGAACAAACTTTTCGCACCATGCTTAAAAACTTTGGCATTAATTTACCTGATTCGGTAAGACCTAATTCAAAAAACGTCGCGGTAGTGGCAGTGCATGCTGACATGCCAGCGTTTATTAAGCCGGGTCAAAACCTTGACGTTACCGTGTCGAGTTTAGGTGAAGCCAAAAGTTTACGTGGTGGTACGCTCATTCAAACCTTCTTAAAAGGGGTTGATGGCAACGTTTATGCCATTGCACAAGGCAGCCTTGTAGTGAGTGGTTTTAGTGCCGAAGGCCTAGATGGCTCGCAAGTGATTCAAAACACTCCAACGGTAGGCCGAATCCCCAGTGGCGCCATTGTTGAGCGCAGTGTTGCCAGCCCATTTGCAAGTGGCGACTACCTTACGTTTAACTTACGTCGATCAGACTTTTCAACCGCAAAACGCATGGCCGATGCCATTAATGATTTACTCGGCCCAGAAATGGCCCGCGCCATTGATGCAACGTCTATTCAGGTCAGCGCGCCGCGCGATGCATCACAACGTGTGTCATTTTTATCAACCCTTGAAAACATTGAAGTTGAGCCAGCAGACGAGTCAGCCAAAGTCATTGTTAACTCTCGTACCGGCACCATTGTGGTCGGTCAGCACGTTAAGTTATTACCTGCAGCGGTGACCCATGGCGGCTTAACCGTCACCATTGCTGAGGCCACTCAAGTGTCACAACCTAACGCGTTAGCGGGTGGCGATACCGTGGTGACCACCAACAGCACTATTGATGTGTCAGAAAAAGACCGTCGTATGTTTATGTTTAATCCAGGCACCAGCCTTGATGAGCTTGTAAGAGCCGTCAATCTAGTAGGCGCCGCACCATCTGATGTTCTTGCCATACTCGAAGCGTTAAAAATGGCAGGGGCTTTGCATGGTGAACTTATCATCATCTAAAAATTGTCGGTATGACTATGGAAAAGTTGTCAAATTCATCGAACTTTCTGGATCTAGGAGGACTAGATTCACTTCGTGTCCAGGCCCAGAAAGACGAGAAGGGGGCACTTAAAGAGGCGGCAAAGCAATTTGAAGGTATTTTTATTCAAATGCTCATGAAAAGCATGCGCGATGCTAATGCCGCTTTTAAGTCAGACAATCCGATGAACAGCCAAACTACAGAGTTTTTTGAGCAAATGCTTGACCAACAAATGTCGGTCGATCTGTCAAACAAAGGCATGTTAGGCCTTGCTGAGTTAATGGTGCAGCAACTTGACCCAAACAACAGTCCTGTTACGCCAGCGTCGGTATTGCGTGGTGACAGCGAGAGCAAAGTCAATCCATCAATGTTTGTCGCGCAGCCAAGCGAGCTTGATCAAGACACCTTAGACACTATCGCGCCAGCTGAGCAAGTCGCAACATCGCACCAGGCCATTAATCACAGCGACATGGCAGCGGTAATGCCACAGCAATTGGCCAGTGTATTACGCGGCGAGCAGTTAGCAAGCCAACCGTTTGCAAAGAAGCAAGCTGCCACACCGGAGAGTGCGGCGATAAGTGCAGGCAATAACTTGCCGCAAGAGACCAACAAATTAAAACCTAAAGGCGTGGCTGTGAGCGAATTTACCAGTCCACAGCATTTTATTTCAGTGTTGTATCCGCATGCAGAAAAAGCGGCTAAAACCCTGGGCACGTCAGCCGAAGTGCTCATTGCCCAGTCGGCACTGGAAACCGGTTGGGGTCAAAAAGTGGTTCGCCGTAACGACGGCACCATGAGCCACAACTTATTTAACATTAAAGCCGACAAGCGTTGGCAAGGCGAAAAAACCTCGGTCAACACACTGGAGTTTGAAAAGGGCATTCCGGTGCAACAAAAAGCAGACTTTAGGATGTACGACGACCTGGAACAAAGCTTTAGCGACTTTGTGTCATTTATTGGCCAAGGCGATCGTTACGAAGATGCGCGCAAAGTGGCGAGCGAGCCAACCCAGTTTATTCGCGCATTGCAAAAGGCGGGCTACGCCACCGACCCACAATATGCCAACAAGGTAATTAACGTGATGAAGTCGGTAAAAGAAGGCCTTAAATCTGTATTACCCCTGGAGACTAAATAATGGCGATTGATCTACTTAGCATCGCGCGCACCGGCGTTATGGCATCTCAGTCTCAACTTGGGGTAACCGGTAATAACATCGCCAATGCCAATACTGAAGGCTATAACCGCCAAACGGCAACCCAGGCAACGTTACAATCACAACGCCTTGGCGACAGCTTTTACGGCACAGGGACTTATGTGTCTGACGTAAAACGGGTGTACAACGAATTTGCCGCGCGCGAGTTACGCATTGGTCAAACCGGCATGAGCGCCGCCGAAACCACATACTCAAAATTGAGTGAACTTGACGAGCTTTACTCGCAAGTTGGTAGCATGGTGCCCAATAGCATCAATGAGTTTTTTGCTAGCATTAACAGCGTGGCAGATTTACCCACCGACTTAGGCATTCGCAGCAACAGTTTAAGTTCGGCTGAGCAAATGGCCATCAACATTAATCAAATGCAGTCGCAGCTTGATAATCAGGTTAAACAAACCAATAGCCAAATTGAGTCGGTGACCATCCGCGTAAACGAAATCAGTAAAGAGTTGGCCAACATCAATTTAGAATTGATGAAAGATCAAGGCGACAACAACGAGATTTTAGACAAACAAGATGCACTGATTTTAGAGCTAAGCGAATACGCACAAGTTAACGTTATTCCGCTAGATACTGGCGCCAAGTCAATCATGTTAGGCGGCTCGGTCATGTTAGTGTCGGGCGAAGTAGCAATGAGCATCGGTGTGAGCGCCGGCGATCCATTCCCTAACGAACCCAAACTTACCGCATCGATTAGTAATAAAACCCTCAATGTCGAACCAAGTAAATTAGGCGGTCAATTAGGGGCGTTATTTGCCTATCGCGACGACACTTTAATTCCTGCTAGCAACGAGTTAGGCCAGCTAGCATTAGGGGTTGCCGATACCTTTAATGAAATGCAATCAAGTGGTTTTGATTTAAATGGCGACGTGGGCAGCGATATTTTCCGTGATATCAATAACCCGTTAATGGCAACAGGTCGCGCAGGCAGTTATTCAACCAATACCAGTGCAGCGGCTTTATCGGTCAATATTGACGATGTCGGTGCATTGTCTGGTAGCAGCTATGAATTGAGCTTTACCACCGCCGATGGCTATCAACTTAAAGATACTCAAACCGGTAAAGCAACCCCATTCGCAGTATCGGGTAGCCAACTCACAACCGAAGCTGGTTTTAGCATCAATGTCGCTAATGGCCCCATTGCTGATGGCGATAAATTTGAAATTCGCCCAACCGCCGGTGCCGCAGCGGGATTAAAAGTGGTCATGACCGACCCTGAAGGCATTGCAGCTGCAGGGCTTAACATTACGGCGAATACTGCCAACTCTGGTGATGTTGCGGTAAAAGTCAATGCTGTTGATCGTACTAATACCAACTTCCCGTTAAAAGGCAGTGAACTCTCTGTACAAGTAAATACTACTGCAAATACTTTTGAAGTATTTAACGCTTCAGGGACGAGTGTCAGTGGCCCAACAACATATACACCACCTCAAATTAATACTGGCTTTGGTTTTAGTTTCGAAATTGACGACCAATCATCAGGCGTAACCGATACATTCACATTTGATTTGTCCTTTGCCGAAGGCAACAACAGCAACGCAGTTGAAATGGCCAAGTTGTCGGACGTCAAATTAATGAACAACGGCACCGGCACCCTAACCAGCGTGTTTGAAAACACCAAATTAGATATCGGCAGCCAAACTAAAGCCGCAGAAGTTCGCGTGGACTCCGCATCAGCTATTTATCAGCAAGCGTATGATCGAGTACAAAGCGAATCTGGCGTTAATCTAGACGAAGAAGCCGCCAATTTATTGCGCTTTCAACAGTCATACCAGGCCGCCGCGCGGATTATGTCTACTGCGCAAACAATTTTTGACACCTTATTAAGCTCGGTTCGCTAGGAGATAAGCCATGAGAATTTCTACCGGACAAATGTTTCAGCAAAGCACCAACAGCATTTTAGAAAAGCAATCGGCCACTAATAGCATCATGGGGCAAATCTCGAGCGGTAAAAGAGTCGAAACCGCAGGTGACGACCCAGTAGCCGCCATTGCGATTGATAATCTTAAACAAAAGAACACTTTGGTTGATCAATTTATTAAAAATATCGATTACGCCACTAATCATGTGCAACAAACCGAAAGTCAATTAGGTCAAGCTGATACGTTAGCCGCCAGCATGAAAGAATCTATGCTCCGTGCAGCAAACGGCAGCATGACTACTGCCGAGCGGCAAACCATTGCCGATGACATGCGTCAAAGTCTTGAACAATTAATGTCCATTGCCAACACCAAAGACGAGTCAGGGAATTATATTTTTGGTGGCACTAAAACTAACGACATTCCATTTGCTTTTGATAATGCGGGTCAAATTGTTTACAGCGGCGACTCAGGTATTCGTAAAAGCAATATTGCTACTGGTGCGCAGGTTAATACCAATACCCCAGGTGATGCCGCCTTTATGAACGCGCCTAATGCCATGGGCGACTATGGCGTCAATTATTCGTCATCACAGCAAGGCGACTTTGTTGTCACCAGCGCCAAAATAACTGACTCATCAACCTATATTGCTGGTTCTTATAGCTTTAGTTTCGCCGATGACGGTGCTGGTGGGCTTAATATTTCAGTAACCGATAGCGCGGTTCCTCCGATTACGACGGTGGCATCTTTTGACGCTTCTGTGCCAGTAAGCGTTAGCGGCATTGAAATTAAAATCGATGGCGAACCTAAAGCTGGCGATACTTTCAGCATCAATGAAGTCGCAGAAGTCAGTATTTTCGATACCTTCAGCAAGGCTATCACCTTATTTGAAAGTGGTTCTACAGTACAAACTCCTGCAGGTCAGTCAGAGTTGGCACAACTATTGAATAACCTAGACAGTGGTGTCAATCAAATGAGTCAGCAACGTAGCCTAACCGGCAACAGCTTAAAAGTGTTGCAACAGTACAGCGACAATCACACTGACGAAAAAATTATTAACACCTCAGCATTATCAAAGTTAGAAGACCTAGATTTTGCCTCAGCGATTACCGAGTTTGAAAAACAACAGTTAGCGCTTAACGCGGTATCCAGTTTGTTTACTAAAGTCGGCACGCTCAGTTTGTTTGATTATATATAAGTGAGCTTTAGATTTGGTTCAACACAAGGTCTTTTGCAGCAAGCTTTATAAGCAAGTAAATAAGCAAGCAAATAAGCATTTTATAAAAGCCACACATTAAACAGTTTACATGATTAACCGTTTAGCCAAGCTCCGAGTCTTGGCGTTCAACTAAGAAGAGGAATTTTACATATGGCTATTTCAGTTAATACCAACGTCACATCGATGAAAGCGCAAAACAATTTAAACGGCGCGAACAGCAAGCTTTCTATGTCAATGGAGCGCCTATCATCAGGGCTGCGCATCAACAGCGCTAAAGATGATGCAGCAGGTTTACAAATTTCAAACCGTATGACTAGCCAAATTAACGGTATCGGTGTCGCTATGCGAAATGCTAACGACGGCATTTCGATGGCGCAAACTGCTGAAGGGGCGATGCAAGAATCGACTAATATATTACAGCGTATGCGTGATTTGTCTTTGCAATCCGCTAACGGCTCAAACTCTTCTGAAGATAGAGCTTCGATGCAAAAAGAGTTAGCAGCGTTACAAACGGAATTGACTCGTATTGCTGAGACTACATCGTTTGGTAATCAAAAGTTGTTAGACGGCGACTTTGGGACGAAAGCATTCCAAGTAGGAGCAAACGCCAACGAAACGATAAGCGTAACGTTGGATAATGTGTCTGCTAATGCTATCGGGCAAAATAAAAACATTTTAGAAGGTGCTTCAACTGGTTTTGGTTATTTAACAGCAGCTGCGGCAGATACTACTGCTGCTGCTAGTGTCAATGGTGGTGGCATTTTAACTATCTCTGGCACAGAAACTAAGCCTGTTACAGTCGCCTCTGGAGCCACAGCAAAAGCTGTTGCAGCGCAAGTGAACGGTGAAAGTGCATCCACAGATGTCAAGGCAACTGCAAAAACACAGCTTAAAATTGATAATCTAGGCGATCCTGGTCAGGTCTCAATGGCAATTAATGGAACTGCAGTATCAGCAACTATTTCGGATAAAACAGATCTGACATCACTTGCCACAGCAATAAATGATAAATCTGATACGACAGGTGTAACTGCGTCAATTGATGATAATGGTGCTTTGATTTTGTTAGATAAAGATGGTGATGATATCGCTATCGGGGATTTCAATAATACAGGAACAACTAAGACCGTTGATTTTACTTCTGTAGGTACTGACGGTGTAGAGAATGGCTCCGCAGTTGTATTAACTGGAGGCGCTGCTACGGATTCTATTCGTGCAATGGGAAGCGTTGAATTAACGTCTCTAAAATCTTTCAGCACCACGGCCGCAAGCGCTACGTTTGCAACTGCAATAACCGTTCAAGGTTCAACTTTGGATGACGTTGATAGTATTGATATTAGTACAGATGATGGCGCCCAAAATGCAATTGCTGTAATTGATGCAGCGATTGCCGGTATTGATAGCCAGCGCGCTGATTTAGGTGCGATACAAAACCGTATGAACTTTACCATCAGTAACTTGAGTAACATTCAATCAAACGTAACAGACGCTCGTAGTCGTATTCAAGATGTAGACTTTGCCTCTGAAACAGCGGAGTTAACCAAGCAACAGATTTTGTCTCAGACGTCTTCTGCGATGTTAGCTCAGGCTAACCAGATCCCGCAAACCGCGTTATCATTGTTGGGTTAATCATTATTTCCAAATAAGTAATGCATTTAAAAGCAGGCTATATGGCCTGCTTTTTGTTTATTGATTTATAATAGATTTTTAGATTATTGAACAATTTATTTAAAATAGCTTAAATTTGCCCTAAAGGTTTTTTCTACCGCGCCGTTACAGTGTATGTAGAAAATAAACTTTGCCTGACAAGACTGACAGGCACTATTCAAGTTAGGTAGAGGGCATTAATTATGGCTATTTCAGTAAACACCAACGTCACATCAATGAAAGCACAAAGTAACTTAAATAGTGCTAACAGTGGTCTGCAAACATCTATGGAACGCTTATCTTCAGGTTTACGCATTAATAGTGCAAAAGATGATGCTGCAGGTTTACAGATTTCGAACCGCTTAACCAGCCAAATTAATGGTATTGGCGTTGCAATGCGTAACGCTAATGATGGTATATCTGTTGCACAGACTGCCGAAGGTGCAATGAGCGAGTCGACTAACATTTTGCAACGTATGCGTGATTTATCTTTGCAATCAGCAAACGGCTCTAACTCTGCAGAAGATCGTGCTTCAATGCAAAAAGAAATATCTTCTTTACAAACGGAATTGACTCGTATTGCTGAGACTACATCGTTTGGTAATCAAAAGTTGTTAGACGGCGACTTTGGTACGAAAGCGTTCCAAGTTGGTTCAAACGCCAATGAAACGATAAGCCTGACGTTGGGTGATGTGTCAGCTAATGCAATCGGGCAAAACAAAAACACTCTAGAAGGTGCTTCAACTGGTTTTGGTTATTTAACAGCTGCTGCGGCAGATACTACTGCTGCTGCTAGTGTCAATGGTGGTGGCATTTTAACTATCTCTGGCACAGAAACTAAGTCTGTTACAGTCGCCTCTGCAGCCACAGCAAAAGCTGTTGCAGCGCAAGTGAACGGTGAAAGTGCATCCACAGATGTTAAGGCAACTGCAAAAACACAGCTTAAAATTGATAATCTAGGCGATCCTGGTCAGGTCTCAATGGCAATTAATGGAACTGCAGTATCAGCAACTATTTCGGATAAAACAGATCTGACATCACTTGCCACAGCAATAAATGATAAATCTGATACGACAGGTGTAACTGCGTCAATTGATGATAATGGTGCTTTGATTTTGTTAGATAAAGATGGTGATGATATCGCTATCGGGGATTTCAATAATACAGGAACAACTAAGACCGTTGATTTTACTTCTGTAGGTACTGACGGTGTAGAGAATGGCTCCGCAGTTGTATTAACTGGAGGCGCTGCTACGGATTCTATTCGTGCAATGGGAAGCGTTGAATTAACGTCTCTAAAATCTTTCAGCACCACGGCCGCAAGCGCTACTTTTGCAACTGCAATAACCGTTCAAGGTTCAACTTTGGATGACGTTGATAGTATTGATATTGGTACTGCAGATGGTGCACAAAATGCCCTAGCAGTTATTGATGCAGCGATTGCGGGCATTGACAGTCAGCGAGCAGATTTAGGTGCGGTACAAAACCGCATGAACTTTACTATTAGCAACTTAAGTAACATTCAGTCTAACGTAACCGATGCACGTAGTCGTATTCAAGATGTGGACTTTGCTTCTGAAACCGCGCAGTTAACTAAGCAGCAGATTTTGTCTCAGACCTCTTCTGCGATGTTAGCCCAGGCTAACCAGATCCCTCAGACTGCGCTTTCACTACTATAATAGTGATCGACTAAGTTAAGGTAACAGATAGGGAGGATCGCTTGCGATACTCCCTTTTATGTTTTAAAAAGCCAACAAAGTAAATATTTATCCCAATTAATTTGATTGAGTGCATCAATCCTAAGGCGATAGCAGTAAACTGGTGTGAAATTTGCTTTGTTTAATAAGGTCAGTTGAGGTGTATCATGGATGTGAATGTAACAGCATCGAACAGTAATTTGCATAAAGAAGGCTTAGCCAACTCAGTTAACAGGCAGTTCGAGAGACCTGTGGGCAGCCAGCTAAACGGCCAGTCGAATGTGGAAAATGCAGCAGCATCGAGTGACGGTGTTCAAAAAACCGCCGACAGTGTCCGCACCACAGAGCAAGTGAATGCGACGACTCGAGTCGATGCCGAAGAGCTTAATAAAGCAGTCAATGACATTACCGAAAGTATGAGTATGATGCAAAAAGGCTTAGCCTTTAAAGTGGATGAAGACTTAGGCATTCAGGTAGTCAAAGTGATTGATGTCACTACTGGTGAACTGATTAGGCAAATGCCTAATGAAGAGGCTTTAGAAATCGCTAAAAAGTTAAACGAAGTGACTGGGTTGTTGATGAAAACCGAAGTGTAGTTTTTAAAGTAAATATTTAAAGTAAATATTTACTTTAAATAACAATGTGATTTTTGTTACAGCCGTTTAGATTATTGCGGCACCAATGAGTTGTATCGATAACCGTATATTGTAAGCAGAGGGTATTATGGCATTAACATCAGTTGGAATTGGCTCAGGCATTGATATCAGCGGTATTGTGACCGCATTGGTTGATGCCGAAAGTGCCGGTAAAATTGCCCAGTTTGATGCTAATGAAGGCACCATTACTGCAACTATTTCTGGTATCGGTGCGCTTAAAAGCGCGATGTCTGAGTTTAATACTAAACTTGCCACTTTAATGGAGGCTGATACCTTTGGTAGCCAAAAGGTTGCGGTATCAACTAAAGATTATCTCAGCGCAACAGTAGATGAAACTGCGGTTTCGGGCAGTTATCAAGTTAAAGTGGAGCAATTAGCCCAAAGCCAAAAAGTTAGCACTGCAGTAGTAGCTGATAATACCAGCACCATAGGTACAGGCTCATTATCCATAGCGGTTGGCAGTAACAGTTTTAATATTGATGTAGAAGCCACCGACACCTTAACTGAAATCATGAACAAGATTAACAGTTCAGATGATAACGATGATGTTACCGCCACCATTATTAATGGCGAGTTAGGACCACAATTAGTATTAGGTTCTAAAACCACTGGTTTAGACAGCACTATTAGTGTGACTGCAACCGATACTGACGGTAATACCGGCTTAGTAGATACTTTTACCATGACCGAAGTGACTCCTGCGCAAAATGCCATTGTGTATATTGATGGCGTAAAAGTGGTGTCGCAAGAAAACACCATCGAAGAAGGAATTACCGGAGTAACGTTAACATTAACCGCTGCTGATATTGATAAAGCCACCACGTTAACAGTAAGTAAAGACACCGCAAAAACCAAAACCGCCATTGAAGGTTTTGTGACCGCTTACAATAGCGTCATGACTACCATTAAAGATTTAAGCAGTTATGATGCTGACACAGAGCAAGCAGGGATTTTACAAGGCGACTCATTACCGCGCAGCATTCAAAGCCAGATGCGTAATATGTTATCTAGCCAGTACAGCACATCCGACGGTAATAAAATGTTAGCTAACCTGGGTATTACTACTACCACAGCAGGTTTGCTAGAGGTTGACTCAACCAAGTTAACCGCAGCCATTGCCAGTGACACAGGTGCTATTGCTGAAATGTTTAGCACTGAAGATACAGGCCTTGCCAGCAGAATGTCATCGTTAATGGACGGTTATGTTAAATCTGGCGGCGTGATGGATAGCCGTGATAGTTCACTTGATGATCAATTAAGTCGTTTAACCGATAGCCGTGAGGCTTTAGCGACTCGCATGTCTGCCTATAGCGATCGTTTATATGCCCAATACAACGCCATGGATTTAATTGTGGCGAGTTTAAATAGCACCTCTAGCGATTTACAGTCACGCTTAGATTCATTACCTGGCCTAGTCAATAACAACTAGTGTAACCAGCATTTTTTAGCGCAAGCGTTAGTTGTTATGCATTTAACGGAAAGTGTGTTGATTAACTCAATGAATAAAGAGTGTAGGTGTTAAATACTCATATCACTTACAGATAAACTAGCATGTTGGATAAGAGGTTTTTTTGACAAACTCAATCACTCAACTTAATGATATTAATAATAAGCTAATGTTTGTTATTGATAAAATTGAGAAATCTAAAGTTGAAGACGAAACTGTTTCAGATATGGTATCAGAATTGCAAGCTCTGATTGAGACGCGTCAAAAGTTATTGCATGCCCTAGTGTCTGATACAAATTTTACTGACCGAGAAGTGCTCGAGCAACAGTTTGATTTGACCCAGACATTTATCAAGCGAAGTCGCAAAATCATGGATTTTAGACAAGCCTTGTTGCAGACAGGCAATACCACAAAACGCCAAATTAATGTATATAAAGCAATAGATTCAAATAGGTAGGTGTAATTATGCGCGGTTCAATGCAATCATATCGTAAGGTTTCTGTTGACAGCAACATGGCTGTAGCAACCCCACATCGTATTATTCAAATGTTATTAGCGGGTGCCTTAGAGCGTTTAGCTCAGGCAAAACTTGCAATGGACAAAGGTGACATTGCCAATCGTGGAGTATTGATTGGTAAGGCTATCGGCATTGTTAATGGCTTAAACGGCAGTTTAAACATGGACGCCGGTGCCGATGTGGCCGGAAATTTGACTCAGTTATACGATTACATGCTGCGTAGAATGACGGAAGCTAACGTCAATAATGACCCACAAGCGATTGATGATGTGGTGTCGATTTTAAAAACCATTAAAGAAGGTTGGGATGCAATCCCACAAGATCAACATCACTTGACCTCTGAGGCAAGCTAAACGTTACAGCATACTGTATGTAACCTGAGCTCGGGGTAATAAACGCCTTTCAAACAGACCTTTGCTCTGCTAACTGCGTTGAATCGACTTACAATAGGCTAGCTATTGGTGTGTCAATTCGCCTTGTTAGCTGAACAAATGACAAGCTTGAAAGTGACGGTGGGTAACATTTTGATTTTAAATAGTATAATTCATCCCTTAACCCGAGCTCAGGCTATGTAAACTAAAAAAGACGCTTTGCGTCTTTTTTGCTATTGGGCCAAAAATAATGACTTTGTATCAGTTGTTCATTTAAGCAGTTCATATCAGTGACTCATTTTAGTTACTTATATAGGCGCAAAGATGATTAATTGAGTTTACGCGGTATTTTTAGACTGAAAAATCAGCATTTTCATTAAAATTGTGCCTTGATGTAGATAATATGTAACTGTTGCTTGCTTATGCCACGCTGATAATACAATATTTATGAGTAAACTCATTTTTCTTGCTGCTAAAATTGCAGATTAACGAGCCAATTAAGCTGTAATGATAGAATATTGTAAAGTGGTCAGTTTTTTGGCGACTTTTTTGCTACTATTTTTGATACAATGTATTTTGGTTTATGTGGCTGTTTTTTGCGGCATAATCATCCCTGATAAAACCTATAACAAGAGCTTTTGGCCTTCTGAATGATGCAAATAGAACAAAGAATGTTAATTGTCGGTACCCCATCAGAGCGCGTGACTCGTTTGTGCTGCATTTTCGAATTCCTGGGGGAGCAGTGCGAAATCGTCTCTCATCAATCTTTATTGCCGTTAATTGAGCAATCGCGTTTTCGTGCCGTAGTGATTGTTAATGACAACATCAGCGCAGAGAGCATCAAAAATATTGCCGCGATAGCGCCCTGGCAACCTATATTGTTGCTTGGCGAGTCTGAGGTGCATTTGTCTAATGTGCTGGGGCAAATAGAAGAGCCGGTAAATTACCCGCAATTAACCGAGTTATTGCATTTTTGTCAGGTTTTTGGCCAGGCCAAACGAGAACACACCTTAACCAGTGGTAATCAAACCAAATTATTCCGCAGCCTAGTCGGCCGCAGCGAAGGTATTGCCAACGTAAGACATTTAATTAATCAGGTATCTGGCTCTGATGCCACAGTGCTGGTATTGGGCCAGTCGGGTACCGGTAAAGAAGTGGTGGCGCGTAATATTCATTATTTGTCTGAGCGCCGCGATGGCCCCTTTATTCCGGTTAACTGTGGTGCTATTCCGCCAGAACTGCTTGAAAGCGAATTGTTTGGCCATGAAAAAGGCTCGTTCACTGGCGCGATATCTGCCCGTAAAGGCCGCTTTGAGCTCGCCGAAGGCGGCACACTGTTTTTAGATGAAATTGGCGACATGCCGCTGCAAATGCAAGTTAAGCTATTACGAGTATTGCAAGAGCGGGTGTTTGAGCGTGTTGGTGGCAGTAAAACCATTGCAACCGATGTGCGTATTGTGGCGGCAACCCATCGTGATTTAGAAACCATGATCACCGAAAATGAATTCCGTGAAGATTTATACTACCGCCTCAATGTATTCCCAATCGAAATGCCAGCCTTAAGCGAACGCCGTGACGACGTACCCTTGTTATTACACGAGTTAGTGAATCGCGTATTTAATGAAGGCCGTGGTAAAGTACGTTTTACCCAACGCGCCATTGAGTCGTTAAAAGAACATAACTGGTCTGGTAACGTCCGTGAATTGTCTAACTTGATTGAACGGTTAACCATTCTGTATCCAGGCGGCCTAGTTGATGTCAATGATTTACCGCATAAATACCGTTACATTGATGTACCCGAATACTGCGTTGAAATTAGCGAAGAGCAACTCGAACGCGATGCACTCGCATCGATATTCAGCGATGAAGAGCCTGTAGATATTCCTGAAACCCGATTCCCGAGCGAATTACCGCCTGAAGGGGTCAACCTTAAAGACCTACTGGCTGAGCTTGAAATCGACATGATCCGCCAGGCATTAGAGCAACAAGACAATGTCGTCGCCCGCGCCGCAGAAATGCTCGGTATTCGCCGTACCACCCTCGTTGAAAAAATGCGTAAATACGGCATGAGCAAAGAATAACATTTAGCTGATTATTGCTTTGATTCGTCATTAGCTATTCAATCTAAAAACACATCCACAGATGTGTTTTTTGCTTCTAGAACTAGCACCACCCGCACGTCATCCTCGAATGCTTTTATCGGGGATCCAGGTGTTGCTTATCACCTAGAACCTAGCCCCTAGCCCCCAGATGTTGACTACCCACGCACGTCATCCCCGAATGCTTTAATCGGGGATCCAGGTGTTGCTTATCACCTAGAATCTAGCAGGACGAAGTCCGCCCTAGCACCTAGAACCTAGCCCTCAGATGTTGACTACCCACGCACGTCATCCTCGAGTGTTTTAATCGGGGATCCAGGTGTTTCTATTGACTTAGATTTTAGCTCCCATTTCCTAGCACCTAGCACCTAGAACCTAGCCCCCAGATGTTGACTACCCACGCACGTCATCCTCGAATGCTTTTATCGGGGATCCAGGTGTTTCTGTTGGCTTAGATTTTTGCTCCCATTACTTAGGACTTAGACTTAGAACCTAGCAAACAGATGTTGACTACCCACGCACGTCATCCTCGAGTGTTTTTATCGGGGATCCAGGTGTTTCTGTTGGTTTAGATTTTAGCCCCCATTTCCTAGCACTAGCACCTAGACCCTAGCAGGACGAAGTCCGCCCTCAGGCGAGCCTGCGAGTTCCTAGCCCCTAGATCCTCGCCTTGGCACACTT
Source organism: Shewanella litoralis (assembly GCF_009828585.1). GTDB lineage: Bacteria > Pseudomonadota > Gammaproteobacteria > Enterobacterales > Shewanellaceae > Shewanella > Shewanella litoralis. The sequence goes on from NZ_WSRZ01000017.1 coordinate 33,950, forward strand.
AATGCATCCACCAGTTCAAATGTAATTCTTTTGACGGAGTGGCCATGTATTCAGCTCGAGTGTTATCAAATCCGCGTGGAGCGGAGGTTGAGTTGCCGATGACAGCATCGCCCTTTGCCACACAGCTTTCTGCCTCCCCGCTTATTGCCACTCCGCTCACAGCAACACCTTATGCAGCGGCTTATGCTGAGGCTCATGTCGACTACCGGCCGAGTGAGAGTGCTATCCGTCAAAGTATTACGCATGCGAAAGCACCGGTATTTACGCCGGTTGTAAGCGATTATTCAAGTAAGGCTGCCAATATGTCTAATCAAATGGCGCATATTCTTCAGGCTATGCCATCAGGCGTGGTGATTATTGATGGTGATGGCGTAGTGACGCTAGCAAACCCTGTGGCCACCGAACTATTAGGCCGTCCGCTACAAGGGGCGCGCTGGTTTGACATTATTCACCGCGCATTTGCGCCGCAAGACGATGACGGCCATGAAGTGTCTTTAAAAAATGGTCGTCGTGTTAAATTGGCGATTACGCCGTTAGCACCAGAACCTGGGCAGTTAATCGTTATCACAGATTTAACTGAAACCCGTTTACTACAAAAGAATTTATCTCATTTACAACGTTTGTCGTCTTTAGGCAAAATGGTTGCGACTCTGGCGCATCAAGTGCGTACGCCTTTGTCGGCGGCGTTGTTGTATGCCTCAAATTTGGCTAGCCCAAAGTTAACCGATGCAGCGCGAAGCAAGTTTCAATCTAAGTTGGTTGACCGCTTAAACGAATTAGAGCGTCAAGTTAATGACATGTTACTGATGGCCAGAGGTCGTCAGGACAGCATGGCTGAGTCGGTCACTATGGATGACATTATCACTCAAGTGATGGCTAACTGTGAGCCTATAGCAGACAAAAAACAGTGTCAGTTAGAAGCACAAGACACTTCGCATTCAAGTATGTTAGCCAATGCCAATGCGTTGAGCTCTGCGGTGAACAATCTGGTGATGAACAGCCTTGAAGCAGGCGCGACTAAAATTAAAGTGTCTGCCAGTGAAACCAAAGACGGACTATTATTAGATGTGATTGATAATGGTAAAGGGTTAGACCCTGCCATGCAAAAGCAAGTGCTTGAGCCGTTTTTTACCACTAAAAGTCAGGGCACAGGCCTTGGGTTAGCGGTAGTTCAGTCTGTGGTACGCAATCATGGCGGACAGATCCAGTTATCGTGCAAACCCGGAATGGGTTGCCATATTCGATTGATTTTTCCGCACGCTAAACAAGCACATCATCAGGAGGTGACACATGGCTGAAGCTCATATTCTATTAGTTGAAGATGATGCAGATTTACGCGAGGCATTACTCGACACCTTATTGTTAGCTCACTATGAGTGCGTTGATGTTGGCAGTGCTGAAGAAGCGATTATTGCCTTAAAAGCCAACCAGTTTGATATGGTGATCAGTGACGTGCAAATGGACGGCATTGGCGGCATGGGTTTGCTCGGTTATTTACAGCAGCACCAACCTAAATTACCGGTATTGTTAATGACGGCTTACGCCACGATTGACAGCGCGGTTAGTGCGATGAAGTTAGGTGCGGTCGATTACCTCGCCAAACCCTTTGCGCCCGAAGTGCTACTCAATCAAGTGTCTCGTTATTTGCCGTTAAAGCAACATCACGATAAACCTGTGGTAGCCGATGATAAAAGTTTAGCACTATTAGCACTTGCTCAACGGGTTGCAGTGTCTGAAGCCTCGGTGATGATTATGGGCCCAAGTGGCTCAGGCAAAGAAGTGTTAGCGCGATATATTCATCAACACAGCCAGCGTAATGGACAGCCGTTTATTGCAATTAATTGTGCGGCTATACCTGAAAACATGCTCGAAGCCACGCTCTTTGGTTACGAAAAAGGCGCGTTTACCGGCGCGTATCAAGCATGCCCGGGTAAATTTGAACAGGCCCAGGGCGGCACACTATTACTCGATGAAATATCGGAAATGGAGCTGGGCTTACAAGCCAAGTTATTGCGTGTATTGCAAGAGCGCGAAGTGGAGCGTTTAGGTGGCCGTAAAACCATTAAGTTGGACGTGCGGGTACTAGCAACCTCAAACCGCGATCTTAAAGCTATGGCAACGTCTGGCGAGTTTAGAGAAGATTTATACTATCGTATTAACGTGTTTCCGTTAACCTGGCCAGCATTACATCAACGCCCTGCAGATATTTTACCGCTGGCGCGCCATTTACTGGCTAAGCATGCTAAAGCCTTAAATATGACGTCAGTCCCTAAGCTTGATGATGCTGCTACCCGACGTTTATTAACTTATCGTTGGCCGGGTAACGTGCGCGAACTCGATAATGTCATTCAACGTGCGCTGATTTTACGCGTAAATGATGAAATTGGCGTCAACGACATCATTATTGATTCCGCAGACGTGAATCTATTATCTAACGATAACCTCGATATTGATAAGTCTGCTGATGTTGAAGGGTTAGGTGATGAGCTTAAAGCGCAAGAGCACGTGATTATTTTAGAAACCCTGAATCAATGTCAGGGGAGTCGGAAAATGGTCGCTGAAAAACTCGGGATCAGTGCGCGTACATTACGTTATAAGATGGCAAAAATGCGCGATATGGGTATTCAATTACCCGCGTAATGTTGTTTTTAAATCTATAGCTATCTGACTATAAAGTATTTAAATTGAATTCAACTTACCTTCATGAGTGCAGGTAAGTTGTTTTTATTGGTATTCTCCCATCTGTTTTACATCTTGGCATCTATATTGCTTTAACTCCTTATAAGATTATTGTTGTCGTCAAAAAGTCGACGAAAGGGAGTGACACCATGCAGATTAGCGCCAATCCATTATTACAAGAAATGCAATCGCTTCGTGGCGAAATAGCCCCTTCTATTGGTTCATCAATTGCCCCTAATTTGACTCAGCAAGTGAATAACACCACTGGCGCTGATTTTAGCCAGCTGTTATCGCAAGCGGTCGGCAGCGTGAATGGACTGCAACAAACATCATCGAGTTTAGCTTCACGTTTAGACATGGGTGACACAACTGTGAGCTTGTCTGACACCGTTATTGCGCGTGAAAAAGCCGGTGTGGCATTTGAAGCCACCGTACAAGTGCGTAACAAGTTAGTTGAAGCGTATAAAGAAATCATGAGTATGCCTGTTTAGCCGCTGTCGGTTTTAAGCGCTAGGTAATCCCAAACATCAGACATATAGCAGGTACATATTGTGAGCACAGACATAATGGTAGGTTCAGATTCAACAGTTGACGCCGGTGTCCAGCAGGAGAACAAGTCTGGGCTAATGGGCAACGTCGGCGGGGCTGACATGATGCGCCAGGTGATCATGATTTTGGCTTTGGCTGTGTGTCTTGCACTGGCTGTTTTTGTGATGATGTGGGCGCAAGAGCCGGAATATCGTCCATTGGGTAAAATGGAAACGGCTGAAATGATCCAGGTACTTGATGTACTGGATAAAAGCCAAATTGATTATCAAATTAATGTTGATGTGGTCAAAGTACCAGAAGACAAATATCAAGAAGTAAAATTACTCCTAAGCCGCGCAGGCATTGAAAGCAGCACCCAAAGCAATGATTATTTAAGTCAGGACAGTGGTTTTGGTGTGAGCCAACGTATGGAGCAAGCGCGTTTAAAGCACAGCCAGGAATTAAACCTGGCCCGCGCTATTGAAGAGCTTAAAAGCATTAGCCGCGCGAAAGTGATTTTAGCCCTACCAAAAGAAAACGTTTTTGCCCGCAATGCATCAAAGCCAAGTGCCACCGTTGTGGTTAACGTGCGCCGTGGCGGGTTAGGCCAGGAAGAAATTGACGCGATTGTTGATATTGTTGGTTCTGCTGTACAAGGCCTTGAGCCATCACGCGTCACCGTCACCGATTCAAATGGCCGCTTATTAAATTCAGGCAGCCAGGACGGTACCTCAGCTAGAGCGCGCCGCGAACTTGAACTGGTACAACAAAAAGAAGCGGAATACCGTCGTAAAATTGAATCGATTTTAATGCCTATTCTTGGTCCTGAGAACTTTACCTCGCAAGTGGATGTCAACATGGACTTCACTGCGGTAGAACAAACTGCTAAGCGTTTTTCACCTGATTTACCGGCTATTCGCAGCGAAATGACCATTGAGCGTAACTCGTCGGGTCAAAGTTCTGGCGGTATTCCTGGGGCCTTGAGTAATCAACCGCCTATGGAAGCTGACATTCCTCAAGTGGCGGGTGAAGCCTCGAGCTCAACCACCTCTGGCGATATGTCCAAAGAAGCGACCCGTAACTATGAGTTAGACACTACGATTAGCCACACTCGCCAACAAATTGGTGTAGTGCGCCGGGTGAGTGTGTCGGTAGCCATTGATTTTAAACCCGGTCAAGTTGATGAAAATGGCCAGGTGTCTCGAGTGCCTCGCACCGAAGAAGAGTTAACGAATATTCGTCGATTGCTTGAAGGTGCTGTTGGCTTTAGCACTCAACGCGGTGATGCGCTTGAAGTGGTTACCGTGCCCTTTATGGATCAGTTAATTGAAGCGCTACCAGAACCTGATATGTGGGAGCAACCCTGGTTTTGGCGCGCCATTAGATTAGGGTTAGGTGCGTTATTGATTTTAGTGTTGTTTTTAGCTGTGGTTCGCCCAATGCTGAAAAAGCTTACTAATCCACAAGGTACTGACATGCCAGCAGATACTCGCCCTGGTCATGAATTAGCTGAAATTGAAGATCAATATGCCGCAGACACCCTAGGTATGCTAAATACCAAAGAGGCGGAATACAGTTATGCAGATGATGGTTCAATTCATATACCTAATTTGCATAAAGATGATGATATGATTAAAGCAATTAGAGCACTCGTGGCCAATGAGCCTGAGCTTTCCACTCAAGTAGTTAAGAATTGGTTACAAGACAATGGCTAATGAAAAAGAAAAAGAAAAGGCAAAACCGACTGCATTTGACCCTGAGTCTCTGACTGGTGTTGAAAAAACCGCTATTTTGCTACTCAGCTTAAGCGAAGCCGATGCCGCGTCAATTTTAAAACACTTAGAGCCTAAGCAGGTGCAAAAAGTGGGTATGGCGATGGCCGCTATGGATGACTTTGGTCAAGAAAAAGTCATTGGTGTGCACAAGTTATTTTTAGATGATATTCAAAAATTCTCATCAATTGGTTTTAACAGCGAAGAGTTTGTCCGCAAAGCACTAACCGCAGCATTAGGCGAAGACAAAGCCGGTAATTTGATTGAACAAATCATTATGGGCAGCGGTGCTAAAGGGCTGGACTCGTTAAAGTGGATGGACGCTCGCCAGGTGGCGACCATTATTCAAAACGAACATCCGCAAATTCAAACCATTGTGTTGTCTTATTTAGAACCCGATCAAGCGGCTGAAATTTTTAGCCAGTTCCCTGAAAACACTCGTTTAGATTTAATGATGCGTATTGCCAATCTTGAAGAAGTTCAGCCAGCAGCGTTGCAAGAGTTGAATGACATTATGGAGAAACAATTTGCGGGTCAAGGTGGCGCACAAGCGGCGAAGATGGGCGGCTTAAAAGCAGCTGCAAACATTATGAACTACCTCGATACCGGCGTAGAAAGCCAGATTATGGAAACCATGCGTGAGTCTGATGAAGAGATGGCGCAGCAAATTCAAGATATGATGTTTGTGTTTGAAAACTTGATTGATGTTGATGATCGAGGTATTCAAGCCTTGTTACGTGAAGTGCAGCAAGATGTGTTAATGAAGGCACTTAAAGGCGCTGATGAAGCCTTAAAAGAGAAAATCCTTGGCAATATGTCTAAACGTGCTGCAGAATTATTGCGTGACGATCTTGAAGCCATGGGCCCAATTCGCATCAGCGAAGTGGAAGTGGCTCAAAAAGAAATTCTGTCTATTGCGCGTCGCTTAAGCGACAGTGGTGAAATTATGCTGGGCGGTGGCGGTGGCGACGAGTTCTTATAATCGATCGTTTGAGTGCCGTTATTACCGATAGCTAATTTACTAACAATACAAGTGATTGATTATGCCTGAATCTAAATCGTCTAAAAATGTCCTCAGTGTCGATGATGAAGTTGAATTCAGTCATTGGCAGCTTCCTGATATCACGCGAGATAAAAGCCAAGATCCCTCTAATATGTTTGGTAAGTCGTCTCAGCCTTACCAGGCTAAACCCATGGCTGCCGAAAAATCAATGGCTCCGCCAACCATGGCGCAAATTGAAGATATTCGCGCGGCGGCGGAACAAGAAGGCTTTGAGCAGGGCAAGCAAGACGGTTATCAACAAGGGTTAGAGCAAGGTCGTTTAGAAGGCCTGGAGCAAGGCCACAGTGAAGGTTTTACTCAAGGTGAACAACAGGGCCTTGAAGCTGGGCAAGTAGCCGTTAATCAATTAGTTGAGCAACTTCGCCAGCTTGTGAATCAGTTTGAACAGCCGTTATCGGTTTTAGACGCTGAGATTGAAGCAGAATTACTGGCGCTAACAATGAGCTTAGCTAGGTCGGTGATTGGCCATGAATTAAAAACTCATCCTGAGCATATTTTGTCAGCACTTCGTCAGGGGGTTGACGCGCTACCGTTAAAAGAGCAAAGAGTTAAACTGCGCTTAACTCAGCACGATGCCGACCTTGTGTCGCAAAGCTATCCACCAGAACAGCTGCAACAAAACCAATGGCAAATTGACATTGACCCGACATTATCAAATGGTGATTGTGTGATTGAAAGTGTGCGCTCTTCAGTCGACTTGCGGGTGGAACAACGTATTGAGCAAGTGTTTACTGAGCTTGAGGCTCAAGCAAACCAACTCACAAAAAATGCCCAACAGTTAAAAGCAACCACTCCTAATTATCAATCATCTGAAGTTGATGATTTAGCGGCTTTTACGCAAGCATCTATCAAGCAGGTCGAAGATTCTGATAACGTTGTTGAAACGGCTCAGGTTGAAAATAACCAGGCTGACGATGAGAGTACATCATCAGTTGATCAAGCTGCGGATAGTGATGTTCATACCCAAAGCTATACTCCGAAAGCAGACACTTCACTAACTGACTCGTCACAAATCGATCGTATAGAAGATAGCCATGCGAAAGCGGCTTTATCGCCTGCCATTAATCAACAACAAAATGTAAATGAGCCATCACCACAAGACGCGATAACACCAGATACTGCTAACGTTGATACTGCCAAGGACAATGGATGAGCGATCGTCAACAACAGTTGCTGAATAAATTTAGCGCTCATCACAAAAAAGTGTCGCCATTGCGCCCTGTGGCCAGCGGTCAATTAGTGCGTGTTGTCGGGTTAACCCTTGAAGCCACTGGATGTCGTGCGCCTGTAGGCAGTTTATGTTCAATTGAAACCATGGTCGGTGAGTTAGTGGCAGAAGTGGTTGGTTTTGATGACAAGCTACTGTATTTAATGCCAATTGAAGAGTTACGCGGCGTGTTGCCTGGTGCTCGAGTAAGACCTTTAGGCGAACAATCTAGTTTAAATGTGGGCTTATCATTACTCGGACGAGTACTCGATGGCAGTGGCGCACCATTAGATGGGTTAGGGCCATTAAATACTGACCAACAAGCGGCTCGCCATGGCCCTAATATTAACCCTTTATCTCGACGAGCCATTACCGAGCCTTTAGATGTTGGCGTAAGAGCCATTAACTCGATGCTTACCGTCGGTAAAGGTCAACGTATGGGCTTGTTTGCCGGCTCTGGTGTAGGTAAGAGTGTGCTGCTTGGCATGATGACTCGCGGTTCTACTGCCGACATTATTGTGGTTGGGCTGGTGGGCGAACGTGGCCGAGAAGTTAAAGAGTTTATTGAAGAGATTTTAGGTGAGGAAGGTCGAGCGCGTTCTGTCGTGGTAGCGGCTCCCGCTGATACCTCGCCGTTAATGCGCTTACGTGCCTGTGAAACCTCGACGCGTATCGCCGAGTATTTTCGTGATTTAGGCTATGACGTGTTATTGCTGATGGACAGTTTAACCCGTTATGCCCAGGCTCAACGTGAAGTTGCGTTAGCGGTGGGTGAACCGCCAGCTACTAAAGGCTATCCGCCATCGGTGTTTGCAAAATTACCCAGACTTGTAGAGCGCGCGGGTAATGGTGGTCCTGGTCAAGGCTCTATTACCGCATTTTATACTGTGCTTACTGAAGGTGATGATCAGCAAGATCCCATTGCCGATGCCTCTCGTGCCATTTTAGACGGCCACGTGGTGTTGTCTCGTCAACTGGCAGACTCTGGGCATTACCCGGCCATTGATGTTGAAGCCTCTATTAGTCGTGTGGCGCCAATGGTGATCAGTGGTGAGCATCTAGAAGCCATGCGCCGTGTTAAACAAATGTATTCGTTATATCAGCAAAATCGTGATTTGATTTCTATCGGCGCGTATTCACAAGGCAGCGATCCGCGCATTGATAATGCCATTCGTTTACAGCCTGCAATGAATGCTTTTTTACGTCAGGGCTTTAAAGAACCTGTAAGCTTTGATGACAGTAAACTCATGCTGACGCAAATTGCCGCGCAGTGCCAGGGCTAATCCATGGCTAAAACCGATCCGTTAGTCACCGTGCTTAAATTAGCTGTTGCCGCAGAAGAGAAAGCCGCCTTGCAATTAAAAGCCGCTCAATTTGAACGCCAAAAACGCCAGGGGCAGCTTGATGCGTTAAATAATTACCGCTTAGATTATATGAAACAAATGGAAGGCCACACCGGCACCACATTACGCGCTAATCAGTACCATCAGTTCCATCAATTTATCCGCCAGGTCGATCAGGCTATTTTGCAACAAATGGCCGTGGTTAAAGACGGTGAAAAACAAGTGGGTTATCGCCAACAACATTGGCAAGAGACTCAACAAAAGCGTAAAGCGGTTGAAATGTTGTTGGCTAAAAAAGCCACCAAAGAGCAAATAGCTGAGTCAAAACGCGAACAAAAAATGTCTGATGAGTTTGCGATGCAACAATATTTTCGTCAGAAAATGAAATAGTCATAAGATCTAGTATGGTTTTGTTGTCTATTTGAGGTAGCCACATTAGGCTCTTAGCGGGCTAGCCCTTCTGCTTAGCGTTACCTTCGCTGTTATCATGAGTATCTTCACTTCAATTTTTAACCTCAATGTTTAACTTTAGTGTTTTGAAACAAGTGGCACTTAAATTGCTTGATTCTGTTTATAGGAAAACACATCGTCAGCGAAGTGACAGTACTGAGTGGATGTTAAAAGTCCATACTGGTTGCTGTAGGGCTATCAATATACCAATGTAGCATTGCATATCGTGTTTGATACTGACCCTTTTCGTGATGATATTTCACCAAACTTGATTTGATTTAAGTGGAGCCGATTATGCAGCAGATGAGCAATATCTTACTTAGCAATAGCAGTAAATCTGCCGATGTGGGTTCGAAAGGTAACGTGCAAGATGTTGAAAATACGTCATTCTTATCTACTTTTAATCAGGCGAGCGAATCAAGTACAGCAGTAAAAAATGCTAGCGTTAAAACCGTTGATTCAAATATCGAAGCACCAATATATGATGCCGATATTGAAAACGAACTCAACAAAACAGCTGAACAACTTTCTGATGAAAATTCAGATGCGGATATGATTTTTGCCCAGCTGACGATGGCCGATACTTTGGGTAAGCGTAATCCTCATGGCGGAAATGAATTGCCGTATGTCGATAAGAGCGGAGAGTACATTGGTCGGAATGCTCAAATTGGGCCGATCTTTGATGAGTTAACTGAGATTAACACTGCAGATAAATCATTTAATGTTAATTCACTAGATCTTGACTCTATAGAGTTCGAAGGCGAGTTTTTGACAAACCGCATCAGTCTTGCTGAGCAATTAACTTCGTCAGAGGAAACCGTTGCTCAACTAAGTGAGCAAGAGCTCAGCAGTTTAATGTCATTTAGTGATTTATCCGCTCAAGAACTTCAAGCTTTAGATCATGGGCAGTTAAGTGCATTAATCAACGATTTTAATTTACAGCTTCCGGTGGTTGATGAGTCGATTTTAACGATAGCAGAAATAGCTCTAGATGACTCGGAACACATTTCGTTTGCCGCAACCATGGCATCACAACAAGGGGTTTCTAGCAGTGGAAGTGGAGCGACTTTGCCCGACTCATTAGCAGACCCTAAGGCTATTTTAGGCGATAAAGCGCGGATTGATGGTAATATTCAACCTGTTGCCGCTGAAGTCAAAACCTTAGAAAAAGCTGAGTTTTCGGTGGTGTTAGATTCGGTTGCCGGTAAGCGTGCTAATGAGTCTAGTGTAAACGTTAATTCCGCCACCAACGGGCTTGATATGTTTGCTGATGTCAGTGACGTTGACACTAAGTCGTTACAAAATCAAAGCAGTTTTACGCCAGTACATAAGAGTGAAGTACCGCAATTTCAACTTTCGTTAAGGCCGCAAGCTGAAGCGGGTAATCAAATGCAGGAGATGATCCAAAAGTTTTCTCCTGTTATGAAGCAACAGTTAATCACCATGGTGAGTAATGGCATTCAGCAAGCTGAAATTCGTCTCGACCCACCAGAGTTAGGCCATTTAACGGTAAAAATACAAATTCAGGGTGATCAAACTCAAGTGCAATTTCATGTTGCCCAATCGCAAACTCGCGATCTTGTTGAGCAAGCCATTCCACGTTTGCGTGACATGCTGGCCAGTGAAGGCTTACAACTGACCGACAGCCAGGTATCGCAAGGCGGTGGGGGGAGAGAGCAGCAACAAGAGTCATCTGATCATCAAGGCCAGACATCTGACAGTCAATTGGACGAAATAGCAGCACAAGAGGCCAGCTTGATGACAAATACATCAAGGAGTTTACATTCTGCTATAGATTATTATGCTTAAGCAGGTAACCTATACACATCATATGACTTTTTAATAACAATGGGTTATTGAGCTCGTCATCAAGTTAATCACATTGTTGATTGGGGACCATTATGGCTGAACAAGAATTAGAGTTAGAAGACACAGCTGCCGGCGGAAAAAAGAAGAACAAGCTAGTGTTATTTGGTGGCATAGGTTTGGTTGTGATTTTATTAGCTGCTGGTGGCGCCTGGTTTTTTATGGGTTCTGATGAACCTGCACCTGTTACCGATGGTGCTGAAGCGACTCAGGCAGATGCAGCACCTGTAGTTTCTGCCCAGGCAAATTATGTTGGTATGCCACGGCCCTTTTTATTCAATTTACCTGGCGTTGACCGTGCGCGGTTAGTTGAAATTAAAGTGCAGCTCATGGTGCGCGGTGATGATGATAGCATTCTAACCCAGAAACATATTCCTTTAATTGAAGATGCATTGCTAACCACATTTAGTGGCGCCGATGTGCAGAAGCTCAGTACCCAGGCCGGTAAAGATGAGCTACGTCAATTAGCATTACTTAATGTGCAAAATACGCTGCAACCAATAACAGGCAAAAACGTGGTTGAAAAAGTCCTTTTTACTGGTTTTGTGATGCAATAACCAAATGCATTAACTGCTAAGGCTACGATGTGAGTGATTTATTAAGCCAAGATGAAATCGATGCGCTACTTCATGGAGTAGACGACGTTGATGAGGACGATATTGAGGAGAGTAGCGAAGATGCTCGCTCTTATGATTTCTCGTCTCAAGACCGAATTGTACGTGGCCGTATGCCCACGCTTGAAATCGTTAACGAGCGCTTTGCACGCCATCTTCGAATAAGCATGTTTAATATGATGCGCCGTGCGGCTGAAGTGTCGATTAATGGCGTACAAATGCTAAAGTTTGGCGAATACGTACACACGTTATTTGTACCTACTAGTTTAAATATGGTGCGTTTTAGCCCGTTAAAAGGAACCGCGCTTATCACTATGGAAGCACGTTTAGTGTTTATTTTGGTTGATAATTTCTTTGGTGGTGATGGGCGTTTTCATGCCAAAATTGAAGGCCGTGAATTTACCCCAACAGAGCGTCGTATTGTTCAGTTGTTGTTAAAAATCATTTTTGAAGATTACAAAGATGCGTGGGCGCCAGTAATGGATGTTGAGTTTGAATATCTTGACTCTGAAGTGAACCCAGCGATGGCTAACATTGTCAGCCCGACGGAAGTGGTGGTGATTAACTCATTCCACATTGAAGTTGACGGTGGTGGTGGTGATTTTCATATTACCATGCCGTATTCAATGATTGAGCCTATCCGTGAACTATTAGATGCGGGTGTGCAAAGTGACAAGCAAGATACCGACATGCGTTGGTCGCAAGCGCTTCGTGATGAAATTATGGACGTACAGGTTGGCTTTGATGCCAATATCGTTGAACACGAAGTGACATTACGCGATGTGATGGGGTTTAAAGCCGGAGATATTATTCCTATCGACTTGCCTGAACATATTATGATGCGTATTGAAGACTTGCCGACTTATCGCTGTAAACTCGGTAAGTCACGCGATAATTTAGCATTAAAAATTAGCGAGAAAATAGCTCGACCAGAAACGGTCAAATCAGAACTCCAACTGGTTACGCGTAAAGGTAAGGCTCGTGAAATTTCAGATTTATAAGGTGATATAAATGAGTACAGAAGATACTGGTGACGATTGGGCTGCAGCAATGGCTGAGCAGGCGCTAGAAGAAGCACAACAGGTTGAGCTCGATGAGTTAGTTGACGATTCTAAGCCAATCACTAAAGAAGAAGCTGCTAAACTGGATTCGATCCTTGATATTCCGGTGACCATTTCAATGGAAGTGGGCCGTAGCTTTATTAGCATTCGTAACTTATTGCAATTAAACCAGGGCTCAGTGGTTGAACTTGATCGTGTTGCCGGTGAGCCGCTTGATGTGATGGTAAATGGTACGTTAATTGCGCACGGTGAAGTGGTTGTTGTTAACGATAAATTTGGCATCCGTTTAACCGATGTAATCAGCCAAACAGAACGCATTAAAAAGCTTAAATAATCTTGATAAGCAAAACCGGCCTCGTACAGGTTTTGCTAAAGGTTCACAACACAAGGAATGACCGTGGCAAATATGATTTCAATGCTCAGTGTGATGGCCCAAGCATTGACCGATGCCGAAGTGCCTAACGCGGCAAACTCTGCAACTACCGCTGTACTCACTCGCACCTCTGAAGTCTCAAATACTGCAACGCTTGCCAATATGGTGGGTGGATTAATTGTGGTACTGGCGGTCATTTTTGTCTTAGCCTACATTGTAAAACGTTTAAATCTTGTGCCATCAAATGGTGGCGTAATTAAAACGCTGGCAGTAACGCCTATAGGTCAACGTGAAAAAGTGGTGCTCATTGACGTCAATGGCCAGCAATATCTTCTTGGTGTTACTCCGCAAAGTATTAATCTCATCGATAAATTAGACACTGCAGTTGACGTCCCTGTAACGTCTTTTGCCAGCCGTTTGAAACAAGCCAAGGAACAGCAATAATGAATAAATACACCGGTATGGTGCTAATGGCCATTATGGCATTAGTCGGCTTGTTTATGACACCTGACGCGTTCGCACAAGATGGCATTTTACCCGCAGTTACCGTGACCACAGGTGCAGACGGTGCTACAGAGTATTCAGTAACACTACAAATTTTGTTGCTGATGACGGCGATGAGCTTTATCCCTGCGATGGTGATTATGCTGACATCGTTTACGCGTATCATTGTGGTATTGTCGATATTAAGGCAAGCATTAGGTTTGCAACAAACCCCATCAAATCAAGTGTTGATTGGCATTAGTTTGTTTATGACGTTTTTTATCATGGCGCCGGTATTCGATAAAATTTATGTTGAAGCGGTTGAACCCTATGTGAATGAAACCATGACCTTAACCCAGGCGTATGATGTCGGCAAAGAGCCGATTAAAACCTTTATGTTGTCACAAGTTCGCACCACAGACTTACAAACCTTTATTGAAATTTCTGGCTACAAAGATATTCAGTCACCAGAGCAAGCGCCTATGAGCGTGGTGATCCCCGCATTTATTACCAGTGAACTAAAAACTGCCTTTCAGATTGGTTTTATGTTGTTTGTGCCGTTTTTAGTGCTCGACTTAGTGGTCGCCAGTATTTTGATGGCCATGGGTATGATGATGTTGTCACCGATGATCGTATCGCTGCCTTTTAAAATTATGTTGTTTGTTCTCGTTGATGGTTGGGGCCTAGTGATGGGCACATTAGCCAATAGTTTTGGAATATAAGGCAGCCTATTTATGTCTCCAGAATCGCTGATTGATATCTTTAGAGAAGCATTGTCGGTCATTGTACTGATTGTGTCGGCGATTATTTTGCCCGGTTTATTCATTGGTTTAATTGTGGCGGTGTTTCAAGCGGCCACCTCTATTAACGAACAAACCTTAAGTTTTTTACCTCGTCTTTTAGTGACCTTGTTTGCACTGATGTTTTTAGGCCATTGGCTGGTACAAACCATGATGGATTTTTTCCTTGATATGGTAAACCTCATTCCTGTAGTGATAGGTTAAGTTATGGATATTTTGTTTGATGAAATCAGTCAAACAATTGCAGCCTACCTGTTGCCGTTTTTTCGTATCTCTTCAATGTTAATGGTGATGACAGTATTTGGCGCTAATACCACGCCATCTCGTGTTCGTTTGCTGTTATCTGTTGCGATTACCGTTGCCGTTGCGCCAGTATTACCGCCTATTGAAGCTGTCGAACTCATGGCGTTTAGCTCAGTATTTGTCATTGCTCAACAAATTCTTATCGGTGTATCGATGGGGTTTGTGACCTTAATGGTGATGCAGACATTTGTGTTAACGGGGCAAATTATTGGTATGCAAACCAGCTTAGGTTTTGCCTCTATGGTTGACCCCGGTTCAGGTGAACAAACACCTGTGGTGAGTAATTTCTTTTTACTGCTCGCGACTCTGATATTTTTAGCCGTTGATGGCCATTTATTGATGTTTAGAATGCTGGTGGCCAGTTTTGAAACGATCCCTATTTCGACTCAAGGTATTTCAATTGCCAATTATCGCGCGTTAGCTGAATGGGGCAGTTATATGTTTGGGGCAGCACTAACCATGTCTATCTCGGCGATTGTGGCCTTATTACTGATTAACCTCTCTTTTGGTGTGATGACAAGAGCGTCACCGCAGTTAAACATTTTCTCTATTGGTTTTCCCGTTACCATGGTCAGTGGTTTGCTGATTTTATGGTTAACCCTTGGGCCTATCATGGCGCACTTTGATGAAGTCTGGCAGGCAGCACAGCTACTGATGTGTGATGTGTTACAACTTCAATGTCAAACCGACGCAGCAATCGTGTTCTAAGGAGGGAAAATGGCCGAAAATGACAGCAGTCAAGAACGCACAGAAGAACCCACCAGTAAACGACTTGAACAAGCACGTGAAAAAGGCCAAGTCGCTCGATCAAAAGAACTTGGAACCGCCGCTGTGTTATTGGCGGCATCTGTTGGTTTTGCCATGACAGGACCTTCAATTGCCATTAGCCTTTACACCATGATGAAGCAAATTTTCACCATGGAGCGCGATCAAATATTTGATACCAACTCGATGTTTCGTGTTTGGGGCGTCGTGGGTAATGAGCTTGCCTGGCCATTATTGAGCTTTATTGCTTTGTTGGCGTTTGTGTCTTTTTTAGGCAATATCGTGTTAGGCGGCATGTCTTTTTCGGTCAAAGCCTTTATGCCTAAAGGCAGCAAGCTTAATCCGATGAATGGCTTTAAACGCATGTTTGGTACCCAGGCACTGGTTGAGTTAACCAAAGGTATTGCTAAGTTTTCTGTTGTCGCTCTGTCGGCATATTTTCTATTAACCTTCTATTTTTACGATATTTTAATGTTATCGAGCGACCATTTGCCGGGTAATGTTTATCATGCGCTAGATCTGCTGGTATGGATGTTTATTTTATTATGCAGTTCAATGTTGTTGATTGTGATTATTGATGTGCCGTTCCAGATTTGGAACCACAATAAACAGCTCAAAATGACCAAGCAAGAAGTCAAAGACGAATATAAAGATACTGAGGGTAAACCTGAAGTAAAAGGTCGCATTAGGCAAATGCAGCATGAAATGGCTCAGCGCCGGATGATGACCGAAGTGCCAAAAGCCGATGTGATTGTGGTTAACCCCGAGCATTATGCGGTAGCGGTTAAGTATGATGTGACTCGTTCATCGGCACCATTCTTAATCGCCAAAGGCGTAGACGATGTTGCGTTTAAAATACGAGAAATTGCACGTGAACATAACGTTGCGATTGTATCGGCGCCGCCTCTTGCCAGGGCTATTTATCATACCACCAAGATTGACCAACAAGTGCCAGAAGGGCTATTTACTGCGGTTGCTCAAGTATTAGCCTACGTGTTTCAGCTCAGACAATATCAAAAAGGTAAGGGGCGTAAGCCTAAACCTATTCCTTACAAACAGCCTATCCCAGATGATTTACAATATTAAAATAAACATGCAATTTTGATAATGCTATTTATGGCTTAATTCTTGCTTTGTAAGTTTATTCGCGTCAATTAACAGTCCATTGGCGCAGTAAACTGACACAAAGGGTTCATCTAAATATGGATGCAAAAGCAGCTTTTGGGCAATTTAAACAAATAAGACCATCTACTTTTAAAGGTATCGGTACGCCTGTATTAGTATTGGCTGCCTTGGGTATGGTGATTTTACCCATCCCGCCATTTTTGCTCGATATCTTGTTTTCTTTCAATATTGCCCTCGCGTTAGTGGTGTTACTCGTCGCAATTTATACCGACAGACCCCTTGATTTTGCTGCTTTTCCTACTGTGTTATTAGTTGCGACCTTGTTGCGATTAGCGTTAAACGTCGCTTCAACTCGAATCGTATTATTAGAAGGCCACAATGGTGGAGATGCTGCGGGTAAGGTGATTGAAGCCTTCGGTTCTGTGGTGATTGGCGGCAATTATGCTGTGGGTTTGGTTGTTTTCATTATCCTAATTATCATTAACTTTGCAGTAGTGACCAAAGGTGCTGGACGTATTGCTGAGGTGAGTGCTCGCTTTACCCTTGATGCAATGCCTGGCAAACAAATGGCCATTGATGCTGACTTAAATGCCGGAACGCTTACCCAAGACCAAGCACGTATTCGCCGTGCTGAAGTGACCCGTGAAGCTGACTTTTATGGCGCAATGGACGGTGCGTCGAAGTTTGTTAAAGGTGATGCTATTGCCGGTATTATGATCCTGGTGATCAACATTCTCGGCGGTTTTGTTATTGGTATTGTGCAGCATGATCTCGATTTCTCCAGTGCGGTTGAAATTTATACCTTACTGACTATTGGTGATGGTTTAGTGGCGCAAATACCTGGCTTACTATTGTCTATTGCCGCAGCTTTAATGGTCACGCGCCAAAATGAATCTGGCGATATGGGTCAGATGATGATGAGTCAGATGTTTGACAATCATAAGTCATTAGCCATTGCTGCTGGTCTGCTGTTTATTATGGGTATTGTGCCTGGAATGCCTCACGTGGCATTTTTAACGTTCGCATTTATCACCGCTGGTGCTGCTTATTTTGTCTACAAAC
Organism: Shewanella litoralis; assembly: GCF_009828585.1. Taxonomy (GTDB): domain Bacteria; phylum Pseudomonadota; class Gammaproteobacteria; order Enterobacterales; family Shewanellaceae; genus Shewanella; species Shewanella litoralis. Next base: position 51,444 of record NZ_WSRZ01000017.1, read on the forward strand.
GTAATATGGATAAAAAGCAAGCCGCGTTAGTGGTGGCAACTAAAGGCCCTGCAGAAACTAAAGATAAAGAACCAAAAGAATTGAGTTGGGATGATGTACGTCATGTTGACACCATCGGTCTTGAGGTCGGCTATCGGTTAATTCCATTAGTTGATAAATCCCAGGGTGGCGAATTATTAGGCCGTATTAAGGGTGTGCGTAAGAAATTATCTCAAGAGTTAGGATTTTTAGTGCCAGCAGTGCATATTCGTGACAATCTAGACTTATCACCTAATGCGTATCGCATTTCATTGATGGGGGTTGTAGTAGGTGAAGCTGAAGTGAGACATGATTGTGAGCTGGCGATTAACCCAGGTCAGGTTTATGGCAAGCTTGATGGCATTGAAACTCGCGATCCTGCATTTGGTTTAGAGGCCGTATGGATCACTCCAGAGCAACGTGAGCATGCACAAACATTAGGCTACACCGTTGTTGATACCGCTACCGTTGTCGCAACCCATATTAGTCAATTGCTAAGTAACAACGCTGCTAAACTATTGGGCTATGAAGAAGTGCAACAGTTAATGGATATGCTAGCGAAGAATTCGCCAAAACTCGTGGATGGTTTTGTGCCGGACATTATGCCGCTGGGCTCTGTGGTTAAAGTGATGCAGAACTTGCTCAATGAAGGCGTATCGGTTCGAGATTTACGCACAATAGTCCAAACGTTATTAGAATATGGCAATAAGAGTAATGACACTGAAGTATTAACCGCAGCGGTTCGTATCGCGTTAAAAAGGATGATAGTTCAGGAGATCTCAGGACCGGAACTTGAAATCCCCGTCATTACATTGGCACCTGAGTTGGAACAGATGTTGCATAAGTCTATGCAGGCGACAGGTGGAGAAGGGCCAAATATTGAGCCAGGCCTCGCAGAACGCATGCAGCAGTCACTTCTAGATGCTGCCCAGAAGCAAGAAATGGTAGGACAACCAGCCATATTATTGACATCTGGTATGCTGAGATCCACGCTGTCACGATTTGTTAAATACACTATTCCAAATTTACGGGTGATTTCTTACCAAGAAATCCCCGACGAGAAACAAATCAGAATTGTTTCGGCTGTGGGTCAATAGTGATAACGTCAGTTTAAAGAGGTGCGTACGTGAAAATTAAACGATTTTTTGCCAAAGATATGCGTGCAGCATTGGCACAAGTTAAAGACACCCTAGGGTCTGACGCTGTCATTATGTCTAATAAGAAAGTGACCGGTGGTATCGAAATTGTTGCCGCGGTTGATTATGACGAGCCCAAAGCCGCTATCGCGTCGCAAGCGCCAACAAATAGCTTCATGGATGTCAGTGAAGACAGAGTCTCATTGGGCGCTAAACCTGCCGTTAAAGCCCATTCAAAAGTGAGTCCGCCTCCTGCAGCTGACTCGTTACAAGCATTACTTGAAAAACAGCATAATCGTATGGCACAGCAAATGTCTGTGCATCAAGATGAGCCAGAGTTACCTGAGTGGGCGCGCCAACTACAAGGTGCGAAAACGCCAAAGCCCGCGCCTAGCGCACCACAGGTTAACCATTTAGAAAAACCATCTAAAAGTAATAAAAATCAATCAGCTGAGCTAGACTCACTGCGCGAGGAAATGGCATCGTTAAGAAGTTTGCTGACTCATCAAGTCTCTTCGTTGATGAAGGATCACAAAAAGCGCTCGGATCCTGTTGGAGCAATGTTAGAAAGTAAATTAGTCGCTGCTGAGTTTTCTCCAGCAGTTGCTGCTAAACTAGCAGGGTTAAGCCAACATTACACACCAGCAGACTTAGTGCGTGCATTGCCACAAAGCTTAGCTAACTTACTGGATAACCAGGGTGATGATATTGTTAAACGTGGTGGTGTGGTTGCGTTTGTTGGGCCTACAGGTGTGGGTAAAACGACTTCTCTGGCTAAAATTGCTGCGCGGTTTGCTGCACACCATGGCCCTGAGCAAGTTGCATTGATAACTACGGATCATTATCGCATTGGGGCATATGAGCAATTAGCGACATATGGTAAAATTATGGGCTGCCCAGTTAAGCAAGCACATGATTTAAGTGAATTAGAACAAATTTTGTATCAATTTAGAAATCGCAAGCTAGTGTTAATTGATACCGCGGGTATGGGACAACGTGATATGCGTCTTTATCAACAACTTGATAATTTGACAGCAAACAGTAGGATCCCTATCCGCAGTTATTTAGTTATGTCAGCTACTGGCCAGCGTCGTGTACTGCAAGATGCGGTAGAACATTTTAAACGTATTCCGTTATCGGGCGCTATTTTGACCAAATTAGATGAATCAGTATCAATTGCAGGTGCATTGAGCGTATTGATTCAAAATGAGTTACCATTGAGTTATGTTACTGACGGTCAACGTGTTCCTGAAGACATGAAAGTGGCTGATACACTAGAATTAGCCAAACAAGCACTAGCAGCATTAAACGAAACAGAACAACCAACGTCACAAGACACGGCATGGTCAAATGACACTGCCTATGCATTTGAGTAAAGATATGACTCGGGATCAAGCAAGTGGTTTACGTATGATGAATCAACCAAATAACGATAAAGTTAAAGTAATTGCCGTATCCGGTGGTAAAGGCGGAGTCGGTAAAACAAGCGTGTCAATTAATACTGCAGTCGCATTAGCCGAAAAAGGCAAACGTGTACTGGTGCTTGATGCTGACTTAGGTTTAGCCAACGTTGATGTGATGCTAGGGATCCGTGCAGAGAAAAATTTATCTCATGTTTTGTCTGGCGATGCCGAATTAGATGACATCATTGTACGCGGACCAAAAGGTATCGGCATTGTGCCGGCAACATCTGGGACTCAAGCGATGGTTGAATTGACCCAGGCGCAACATGCAGGCTTAATTAGAGCATTCAGTGAAATGCGCACCCAGTTTGACATTCTAATTGTTGATACTGCGGCGGGTATTTCAGATATGGTGTTGAGTTTTTCACGTGCATCGCAAGATGTGCTTATTGTGGTATGTGATGAACCTACATCCATTACCGATGCTTACGCCCTGATTAAAATTTTAAGTCGTGAGCACGGTGTGTTCCACTTCAAAATTGTGGCAAATATGGTGCGCAGTTTACGCGAAGGCATGGAATTATTTGCTAAACTCAGTAAAGTGACTGATAGATTTTTAGATGTGGCGCTAGAGCTCGTCGCAACAGTTCCTTTTGATGAAAATTTACGTAAAGCGGTTCGTAAACAAAAACTGGTCGTAGAAGCGTTTCCAAAGTCTCCTTCTGCGATTGCATATCATGGTTTGGCCAATAAGATTATGACATGGCCTGTTCCACAGCAACCGGGTGGCCATTTAGAGTTTTTTGTTGAACGCTTAGTACAACGTAAACCCGTTGAAGAGGGGAGAGCGAGTGAATAAAGCCGCAGCGTATACTCAGTTCGATAACAAAACATCAATTGTTGAACAGTATGCACCGCTGGTGAAACGCATTGCTCATCACATGTTGGCAAGGTTGCCAGCGTCAGTGCAACTGGATGATTTATTACAAGCAGGTATGATGGGGCTGCTTGAAGCTTCATCAAAATTTGATGGCAGTAAAGGCGCTAAATTTGAAACCTTTGCTGGTATTCGTATTCGTGGCGCAATGATTGACGAAATTCGCCGCGGTGACTGGGTTCCACGCTCAGTTCATCGGAATAATCGCCGTGTAGCCCAGGTAATTGACGAACTTGAACAACTGTTAGGGCGTGATGCACGAGACACAGAAATTGCTGAAAAACTTGATATGTCTCTCGATGAGTACCATCATATCCTAAATGATGTTTCTGTCGGTAAAATCATAGGCATAGAAGACCTTGGTGTTTCTCAGGATGTATTAACTACAGACGACGAATCACCAGATGAAGCTTTTGATTCTCTCGCCGAGACTCAGTTCCAATCTGCACTGGTTGAAGCAATTAAAACCTTGCCAGAAAGAGATGCTTTAGTGTTGTCGTTATATTATGACGAAGCATTAAACTTAAAAGAAATTGGTGCCATCCTTGAGGTAAGTGAGTCGCGAGTCAGCCAGATATTAAGTCAGGCTATGCTCAGACTAAAAGCCAAGCTCAAGCATTGGACACAAGAATAATAACTAATTATAGAGCAAACGAGTGTCAGCTCACCGGAGGAAACCTTGGACAAGAATATGAAGATTCTTATTGTTGACGATTTTTCAACAATGAGACGTATCATTAAGAACTTGTTGCGAGACTTGGGATTTAATAATACCCAAGAAGCAGATGATGGCTCAACAGCCCTACCTATGTTACAAAAAGGTGATTTTGACTTTGTTGTAACCGACTGGAACATGCCGGGAATGCAGGGTATTGACTTGCTCAAAGCAATCCGTGCAGACGATTCACTAAAACATTTACCCGTATTAATGGTGACCGCTGAAGCTAAGCGTGAACAGATCATTGCTGCGGCCCAAGCGGGTGTTAATGGCTATGTTGTAAAGCCTTTCACTGCCGCTACGTTAAAAGAAAAGTTAGATAAAATCTTTGAACGACTCGCATAAGCAAGGATAAGTCATGCAGGCATCAATATCGGGGTTAATTACTCTCGAACAGGCCCAGCAACTTGTTGAACTGCTATCGGCGGGAGAGCAAGATAAAGCTGACGAAATAATTAGAGATCTTGCGACTCCTCTGCAGCGTGAGCTGTTTGAAGAAGTCGGCAAACTCACTCGCCAATTGCACAGCGCATTAAAAGATTTCCAAGTTGTTAACCGTTTATCTGAATTAGCCAAAACCGAAATTCCGGACGCTAAGGAAAGATTAAACTATGTTATTGATATGACCGAGCAAGCTGCTAATAAAACCATGGATGCAGTTGAAGAATGTTTGCCTTTGGCCGATACCATTATAAGCAACATTCAATCTGTAACGCCTATGTGGGATAAATTAATGCGTCGAGACATCGAGCTAGGTGAATTTAAGTCACTTTGCCATGATGTTCAGCAGTTTATGTCTAATAGCGAACATGACTCTAACCGTCTTCGTGAATTGCTCAATCAGATACTGATGGCGCAAGACTTCCAAGATTTAACCGGTCAGATGATCCGTAGAGTGATTGAGCTGGTGCGCGAAGTAGAGAATAATTTAGTGTCTATGTTAACCGTCTTTGGTGAGCATACAACTGAGTCATTACCTGCAATTAAAGATAATAAGATAGAGGCAGAAGGCCCAATCATGAACGCCGAGTTACGTGAAGACGTGGTCACGGGTCAGGATGAAGTTGATGATCTACTATCAAGTCTGGGTTTCTAATTAGGAGTCAATTTAATGTCATTTGATGTTGATGAAGAGATACTCCAGGACTTTTTAATTGAAGCTGGTGAGATTTTAGAGCTTCTACAAGAGCAGCTGGTCGCTCTTGAAAATAATCCTGATGACAGTGATTTACTTAATGCCATTTTTCGTGGTTTTCACACTGTAAAAGGTGGGGCTGGTTTTTTAAGTCTGACACCCATGGTTGATGTTTGTCACGAAGCCGAAAACACCTTCGATCTTTTACGCACAGGTAAACGCGTTGTCAACGCAGAATTAATGGATATTATTTTGCAAGCGGTTGACGCAATTAATACCATGTTTGCTCAAACTCAACAGGGACAACAACAAGACCCTGCAGATTCAGACTTGCTCGCAAAACTAAAATTATTAAGCTCTGGTGCTCCTTTGCCGTCTGAAATGGGTGAGTCATCTGCTGAACCTGAAATCATCGAAGATGCCATCGAAATTGCTGAGCCTGAGTACGTCGAAGACATAAGTGTGCAAGCTACTCCTGCAGCCAGCTCTGCTGGTATTGATGAAATTGACGAATCTGAATTTGAAGCATTACTCGATGCATTACATGGATCAGGAAAAAGCCCAACCTCAACAGCCTCATCTGCTGTAAATCAAGACGCTATTGCACCCCAAGCTACAGCTTCACCAAGCAATAGTGATGAAATCACCGATGATGAGTTTGAAGCATTACTCGATGAACTTCATGGTTCAGGATCGTTTAAAGCTAAAGCTGAAACCGCGAGTGAGCCAATTAAGCCAGCACAACCGGTTGTTGAACCATTAGTCGACTCCGATGAAATTACCGACGATGAATTTGAACGCTTATTAGATGAATTGCATGGCAAAGGCAGTGCTCCAGCGGTTGCTAAACCCGCTTCTCCAGTAGCAGCTGCTACACCTACACCACCTAAAACGCCAGATTCACCAAAAGCCGCAGCTCCTGCTCCAGCCTCTGCCAAGGCCGTACCAGCCCCTGTACCCGTTCCTAAAGCTGAAGTCGCCAAAGATAAAGCCCCTGTGCCCGCACCGGCTAAAGCTAATGCTGTCCCACAAGGTGAAACAACCGTTCGTGTTGATACGGCGCGTTTAGATCAAATTATGAATATGGTCGGCGAATTGGTATTGGTGCGTAATCGTCTGGTCAGTTTAGGCATTACTCGTGAAGACGAAGAAATGTCAAAAGCACTGGCTAACCTTGATCTTGTCACCGCAGACTTGCAAGGCGCGGTAATGAAAACCCGCATGCAGCCAATTAAGAAAGTGTTTGGCCGCTTCCCAAGGGTTGTTCGAGATTTAGCTCGAACGTTAAATAAAGAAATTGATCTGATCATGATTGGTGAAGAAACTGATCTTGATAAAAATTTGGTTGAGGCGTTAGCCGATCCATTAGTTCACTTAGTGCGAAACTCGGTAGACCACGGTATTGAAATGCCGATCACTCGTGAAGCCAATGGCAAACCTCGAACAGGCACCATTACGCTTTCTGCGAGTCAAGAAGGTGACCATATCCTGCTTAAAATTGAGGATGATGGAGCAGGGATGGACCCTGAAAAGCTGAAACAAATTGCAATCACTCGTGGTGTGCTCGATGAAGATGCCGCATCGAGAATGACGGATAACGAAGCTTATAATCTGATTTTTGCGCCTGGCTTCTCAACCAAAGTCGAGATTTCTGATATTTCTGGGCGTGGTGTGGGTATGGATGTGGTTAAAACCCGCATCAATCAATTAAACGGTACTGTTCACATTGATTCAATGAAAGGCAAAGGCACCGTTCTTGAGATTAAAGTACCGCTAACCTTGGCGATTATGCCAACACTAATGGTCGATGTGTCAAAGCAAGTCTTTGCGTTACCGTTGTCGAGTGTGAATGAAATCTTTAATTTAGATTTATCTAAAACCAATATAGTTGATGGTCAATTAACGGTTATTTTCCGGAATAAAGCCGTACCATTGTTTTATCTTGAGCACTGGTTACACAGCAAAAAAACCAAATTTAAGCATGGTGATAAAAAGCACGGACATGTTGTCATTGTACAACTTGGCACGATGCAAATTGGCTTTGTGGTCGATGCACTTATTGGTCAAGAAGAAGTGGTCATTAAACCGTTAGGCAGTATGTTGCAAGGCACGCCTGGTATGGCTGGTGCGACCATTACTTCAGACGGTGGTATTGCGCTTATTTTAGATATTCCTGGTTTACTTAAGCATTACGCCAAAAACAAAAAATAAAAATAAAAGTTCCATAAGTTAAGGAATTAAATGGCCATAAAAGTACTAGTTGTAGACGATTCTAGCTTTTTTCGACGTCGAGTCAGTGAGATTGTTAATCAAGATCCTGATCTCGAAGTCGTTGCTGTTGCTGTCAATGGTAAAGAAGCGGTTGAGATGGCTGCAAAATTAAACCCTCAAGTGATCACGATGGATATCGAAATGCCGGTTATGGACGGCATTAGTGCTGTCCGTGAGATCATGGCTAACAATCCTACGCCTATTTTGATGTTTTCTTCTTTAACCCATGACGGGGCTAAAGCGACACTCGATGCGCTAGAAGCTGGCGCACTCGACTTTCTGCCAAAACGTTTTGAAGACATTGCAACCAATAAAGACGAAGCAATCAATTTGTTGCAACAGCGCATAAAAGCGTTGGGGCGCAGACGCATGTATCGGCCAAGTACTTTATCGACGCGAGATACACTCACGAGTAGCACACTAGACGCCCGTCGCTCTACTAGCGTATCAGACAGCGGTTTAGCCACACAGCGTCGACCATTAGGCTCAAGACTTAACTCAAACATTGCCACCGCTGCAAATGCCTCATTACCCGTTCGCGGTGGGTTAACGTCGTCTGCAATTGAGCGACAATCAACCTCGACTGTGCCATCCGTAACGACTATCAGAGCCAGTGGTAAACAATATAAAGTATTGCTAATCGGCACATCCACAGGTGGGCCGGTTGCACTGCAAAAAGTATTAACGGCATTCCCTGCCAATTACCCACATCCTATTGTGCTCATTCAACATATGCCGGCCGCTTTTACGCCAGCTTTTGCTGCTCGTTTAAACTCGTTATGTAAAATTGAAGTGAAAGAAGCGCAAAATGGCGATGTTATGCGGGCTGGTTGTGCGTATCTTGCCCCTGGTGGAATGCAATTAATGTTAGAGCGAGCAGGGATGACCGCACGCTTAAAAGTGTTGGCTGGAAATGCCGACATGAACTATAAGCCATCTGTAGATATAACCTTTGCGTCAGCCTCTAAAGCATATGGTGGTGACGTACTGGCCGTGGTATTAACCGGGATGGGCGCTGATGGCCGCGAAGGTGCCAGAATGCTTAAATCTGCTGGGGCGACTATTTGGGCTCAAGATGAAGCCAGTTGTGTAGTATATGGCATGCCACAAGCTGTAGCTTCTGCTGGCCTTGCTACGCATTCTATTGCACTTGATAATATGGCTGATGCGATATTAAAAGAGACCAGTCGTGGCTAATTCTGCGACAGCATTAATAACCAAGCTAACGTTAGGCATTTTTTTGTGCTTTGTTGCCATCCTTGTGTTAGGCAGTTTATATGTCGATTCACAGCGTAAAATGACTTTACTCTCCAAAGAGATTGAGCAACTCAAAGCCTCGCAAGTGTTATTAATGGTACCTGAAGATCAAGCGGAAAACATTGCCAATTGGCTGTTAACGCATCCTGAGCAAACCCAAGCCATGATTAGTAAAACGGGTAAGGATGAGGCAAAAAGTGTGTTAATTGGTCCAGGGGCCGATGCGAGTAATCATGACAAATTGTCATCACCGACTGACAGCTCACAGACATTGCCGACACAAGAAGTTATAGTCTCTGAGAATGCCCAGGGCGTTAAAGTGATTAGCCTGCCTAATGGTGGTATTCGAGTCACGACTCGAGAAGATAAGCAACAAAAACAACAATGAGCATTCCATCGGATAATGATAAGTTGAGAGGCTTTTTTTGAAAGTATGGACAGTAGCAAATCAAAAAGGTGGCGTGGGTAAAACCACCACAGTTGCCAGTTTGGCTGGAGCATTAGCTAAACGTGGCAAACGTGTGTTGCTGATAGATACCGATCCTCATGCTTCATTGGGCTATTACTTGGGTATTGATTCCGAGGAAGTGCCCGGGTCGCTTTATGATGTGTTTTTAAATCATCAAGCATTAACCCAAGAGTTGATTATGCAAAATGTCATACCCACTCAAATCGAAGGCTTAGATATTATTCCTGCCAACATGGCATTAGCAACGTTAGATCGTTCGTTAGGGCATCAAGAAGGAATGGGACTAGTATTACGTAATTTATTGTCATTAGTTGAACACAAATACGATGTCGCCATTATAGATTGCCCGCCAGTGCTGGGGGTATTAATGGTTAATGCATTAGCGGCGAGCCAACATATTATTATTCCGGTGCAGACTGAGTTCTTAGCGATAAAAGGTTTAGAGAGAATGGTGAAAACCATGGAGATTATGGGCCGTTCTAAAAAGACCCGTTACAGCTACACTGTGTTACCCACAATGTACGATAAGCGCACTAAAGCTTCACCGATTGCGTTGCAGTTTTTACAAGACAAATACGGACAAACATTGTGGCCTAATGATGTGATCCCAGTCGATACCAAATTTAGAGATGCCAGTTTGGCGCATTTACCTGCATCACATTATTCTGCGACAAGTCGTGGGGTAAAAGCATATAATCGGTTGCTCGATTTTTTATACGCCCGGGAGTTTACCCATGTCAAAATCGGTTGATGAAACTGTTTTTGATTATTTCAGTCTTTTATTACAGGAGCCGGCAGCAGCCCAACCTGAAATAACACCTGAAATTAAAGCAGATACTGCTCCTACCTCGAGTCATCCTAGTGCGTTAGAAAACAGTAAGCCCGAGCTAGATAATACCATTACACCGCGTCAATCTGTGCCTTCGGTTGCGTCTAAAACACCGCTGTCAAAAACAGCAGGCATCAGAAGTTTTGCTGAACCCGCAACGCAGGTTGATAAACTGGCATTAGAGAAGCTACTGTCTGCAGTATCACATGCAGACAAAGGCACCGACATAAAGCTGCAAATCAAAGCCAGTGCCGAAAGAGTACGACAAGCTATCGCCCAAACAGAGACGACACCTGTTGAGCAACCCGCGTCAAAAAGCACAAATATACAAAAAACGTCACTAACGGATAAAGAAATCAAATCGTTAGTCGATATAAAAACTGATAATAGTGCACTAGCTGAATTAAAAGACGCTATTATTAAACATGACAAGCTCGCTGAAGAGAAAGCAGCACAACAAGTGTTGCAGACGCAAACTGGCGCGACACCGCCGAGTATTACTCAAAATTTACAAGAAGTATTAGATGATGAGTTTCAGGTATTATTCTTTAATGTTGCAGGCTTAACCTTAGCCGTGCCATTAGTTAGTTTAGGTGGCATTATAAAGATAGAGAAAATTAACCATCTCATTGGTAGGCCGTCATGGTTTAAAGGAGTGCAAACTCACCGCGACAGTAAAATTAATGTGGTTGATACGTGTGCCTGGGTAATGCCAGAAAAATATACACCGGCGCTGGCAGAAACAGTAAACTATCAATATCTTGTTATGCTAGAAAACAGTGCTTGGGGGTTAACCTGTGAGTCATTGGTTAATGCCGTGAAGATAGACAAATCACACGTCAACTGGCGTGAAAAACCGGGCAAGCGTCCTTGGCTTGCTGGGGTGGTAAAACAACAAATGTGTGGCATTTTGCATGTACAAGCATTGATTGAAATGCTTGATGCAGGTTTAGGTTGTCAGGATTCGATTGACCGAGGTTAACTATGAGCGATTCTAGAAGTGTAGCAGCGGTTGCTGCGGGTAAAGACGATGCAGTTTTACAATGGGTAACATTTAAGTTAGACCATGAAACCTATGGCATTAATGTAATGCAAGTTCAAGAAGTGTTGCGTTATACCGAAATAGCCCCTGTACCGGGCGCGCCTGATTACGTACTCGGTATTATTAATCTTCGTGGCAACGTTGTGACCGTGATTGACACGCGTTCACGTTTTGGTTTGCAGTCAGCTGAGCTTGATGATTCAACCCGTATTGTGATTATCGAAGCCGAAAAACAAGTGATTGGTATTTTGGTAGACAGTGTTGCAGAAGTGGTTTACTTACGTCGCTCAGAAATTGATAATGCACCTAATGTGGGAACCGAAGAAAGCGCTAAGTTTATTCAAGGCGTGAGTAATCGTGATAATGAATTATTGATTTTAGTCGACCTAGATAAGTTATTGTCAGACGACGAGTGGGTTGAATTAACACAGCTTTAATTTTTAATTTGTAATCCTAAAGCCAACCATTGATTGTTGGCTTTTTATTTTGCTTTTAGTAATTGCAATGTAGGTATGTTAATGGGTGATGAATTGTTAATTGCTGCGCTAGTTTCTGTGGTTGCCTGCCTTGGCTTGGTGCTTTACTTACAAAAACAATCACGCAAATTAAAGACCAAAGTTGACGCATTAACCGTGCTGGTAAAAGAAAGTGATCGCCAACGCGAAGCGGTTAAACGTGAGTTACAAGAATTACGCAGCGGCACAATTGGTGTAGGCCGTCGAGTGGTTGAACTAGAAAAAAAGCTTGCTCAACAATCAGATATGATTGAAGAGTCCAGCCAACAAGACCCGCAAGCTAAGTTGTATTCTCGTGCCGTTAAAATGGTTGCACTAGGGGCGGGTATTGAAGAGTTAATTCAAGAATGTGAACTACCTAAAGCCGAAGCAGAACTCATTTTAAGATTGCATCGAAAGTAATACTAATACGGATTCAGAGTCATTACTTATTAAAACGAAATAATATAAAAAAACGCCATCAAACTTGATGGCGTTTTTGTTTTTACTGATAATTAGACTAACTAACATAGGCTAGAAGTCGCGCTTATTTTCGGCGCATTTTAGCAACGAACATACCGTCACTGTCTGCCTGTTGCGGCCATACAGTGAGCATGTTGCATAACTCACCAGTAAAAGGATGGATAACAGGCAATAGTTCAAACTCATTGGTTTGTGCTAAAAAAGCTTCTACAACGTGTTCGTTCTCACTTGGTGACAGTGAACATGTGGCATAAACCAGCTGTCCGCCAGCTTTAACGGCAGCAGCACTGCGCGTTAAAATATCCAGCTGCAGCGCGCGCTTATCACTAACAGCACTAACATCGTCTAACCAGCGCATATCAGGGTTACGTCGCCAGGTACCTGTACAACTGCAAGGCGCATCAACTAACACACCATCAAATATGCCTTCACTAACTGGTAAGGTATCAGATTTCCAAGGTGCGACACTAATGTTGTTAAAGCCGGCGCGTTTAGCTCGCTTACTCAGTTCTTCTAATGGTTTATTTCTGATATCGGATGCGGTAATCGTGCCAGTGCTTTTTGAGTTTTGTTGTAACATCAACGAGCGTAACTGTAAGGTTTTACCCCCTGCGCCACTGCATGCATCCCACCATATTTGATCAGCTCCTGGTTGACAGATTTGGCCAATCACTTGTGAAGCTAAATCCTGGATCTCGATATGCCCTTGCTTGTAGCTGTCAACTTCATTGAGGTTAATGCTTTTATGACCCAGGCTAATGGCATCAGTAAAGTATTGGCTTGCAACTGCCTCTATACCCGCTTTGCTTAGTTGACTGATGGCCGTTGGCGTTTTGATGCTTTGCACGCGTGCCCAAATGGGGGGGCGAGTGGTCATTGCTTCAACGACGGCAAGTTGTTCTGATGGTGCAACAGGGCAAGTTTGCCAAAACCAGCTCGGCAATAAATCGCTAGGTTGGCAGTCTGCTAGCCCAGATAACGACTGAAACAGTGCCAGTTTATCATTGAGACTGTTACTGTTCGCGGGAGGGTGTTCTGTTGTCGGCCATGCCGCTATGTTGTCCCATGCTTGAGTGATATCTTGCCAGGCATGTTGCTCAAGTGCTGCACATGCACTTAACTGTTTAAACCAGGTTACGTGTGGCTGCTCGCTTTGTAATTGGCTTAACCAGCCCCACCAACGGAACAGTGCAAATAAACTCTCGCGGATCACGCGTCTGTCTTTTGAACCATGCTTTTTGTGCTCACGAAAATATTGACCAATAATTCTATCGGCAGGCATTCTACTGTTCATCACCTGGTTAAACAGCATTTCAATGGTGGTGGCATAACTCAGCGCACGTTTTTGCGCGGGGGTAATAGCATCTATTACAACGCTGTCATTAAATACTGAAGGTAAGGGTTTAGCAGAACGTATTTGACTCATGAAATAACCTGATATGACTATAGCGCAACGGTGTTGGTGCAACTTAATGCAATATGGCGGTAGTTTACCATGTCTTGAGGCGAAAACAGCATAGGCCAACGGAGTTAGTTAGCCTTTACCGGCTTGAGTTTGCGTTTAGTGTATTAGATGTTAAAAGTCTAGCGACAACGCAAAGCACAAATAAGCCATTAATGAGCGAGTGTGCTCAAATTCTTTTGTACAAAACTCGACAAAGTCGTCACTGCATACTTGCTCAATCGATACCGGTTTTATGGCAATAAAGTCTTTACGTTTGAGTTCATCAATTAATGGATGTTGACTATCAAACCCTCGTGGAGGCCTCACCAGGCTATCACCAGTGAGTGTAAAACCAGCTTGAGTTAATGTGGCTAATGCTTTTTTATAGCCGTTTGGGTTTTCATCTATGCACTGTCTAATGGCATTTAATGCTTTGGCTTCTGGATGCCAAATGCCTGCAGCAATAAAGCATTCATCATTGGCGACATGCACATAAAACCCAGGTGCATGGACATCCTTTGCTTGAAAATGGCGAAACTGAATTCCCACATTGGTTTTATAAGGAGTTTTATCTTTGCTAAAGCGGCTATCGCGTTGCGGGCGCATTAAGCTGCCACCGACTTTTTTCGGCACCGCAGTAAAACGAGGCGATAATGCTAAAATCGACCCTTGCATCGCTTCGATATATTGCAGTGCCGGGGTTCTTACTTGATCTTCATAATCATTTTGATTGGCTTTAAACCACTCTCTATCGTTGTTGTTGGCCAGCTGATGTAAAAAATCAAAACTTTGTAGGCTAAACATAACAATACCTTTTAAACGGATTTACCTAAATAGAAACTCAACCATCATAATCAATGTGACAGACGAGTGAAACCAAGATCAAATGTCGAGGTCATAATTAAACCATTTAAGGGTGAGTGATATTTCACCTTTTTAAATTTTTCTTAGTAAATTTAAGGTGATTATCTCAAGTTAATGTGTGTTTTTGGTTATTTTATTGTCAAGTCTGAACGATGTAACTTACTGAGTTGATGTTTTATTTTTTCTAAACATTAATGTTAGTTTGATATAAATAAAGCGTTAGTGTTAAAATTGATTCAAAGGTTGTTTTATCCCAGTCTTGTTGTTTTTATTTGTCGTATTGCATCTTGTTAACTCTTTCCTAATTTGTATTCATTCATAATGACTCATCCATCCGCTGGATTAACATGTTAATGTAATGAGTACGACTTGCTGAGGTTAAAAATCAGTCAGTCTTTAGTCAATCAGTTGGTAAGAATATATTGAACGATGTCACATTGATGGCAACAAAGTCACAGATTGACGATAGAACAGTACATAATCATACATAGATTTTATTGATAGATTACACTTTGGAATGAAAATTCCTCTACAAGAAAGGATTGACCATGACTGAACACTCCCTCGGTATTGTGGGTTGGCGAGAGTGGGGCACTTTTCCTGAAATTGGCAACGAAAGAGTCAAAATCAAAGTGGATACTGGCGCAAAAACGTCCTGTTTACATGCGTTTAAAATTAAACCGTTTCAAAAAAATAAACAAAAGTGGGTCCGAGTCTGGCTTCATCCAGAGCAAGAGTCAGACCGTGAAGTAGTGTGCGAATTCCCTGTATTTGATCGTCGAGCTGTGAGTGACTCTGGCGGACATGTGACTAACCGCTACGTGATAAATACGCCGATTATTATCGGCGACCAACAATTTGACATCGAACTGACCTTAACAAACAGAGATAACATGAAATTTAGAATGTTACTTGGTAGGCGCGCATTAGAAGGGCGTTTTTTGGTTAATTCAGCAGAATCGTTTTTAGCAGGAGAATAGCAAAATGCAAATCGCCATTATGTCGAGAAACCGCAATCTTTACTCGACAAGTCGTCTTAAAGAAGCCGCCGAAGCTCGTGGTCATACAATTAAAATTGTTGATCCATTAAAGTGTTATATGAACATTAATATGAATGCACCTAGCATCCATGTTCGTGGCGAAGAGTTGCCAAAATTTGATGCGGTTATTCCGCGTATTGGTGCTTCAGTGACTTTTTACGGCACCGCTGTTTTACGTCAGTTTGAAATGATGGGTACTCATCCATTAAATGAGTCTGTGGCTATTACACGTTCACGCGATAAACTGCGTTCTTTGCAACTTTTATCTCGCAAAAGTATTGGTTTACCTGTTACAGGCTTTGCTAACCAACCTGCTGACGTACCCGATTTACTCGACATGGTCGGCGGCGCACCTTGCGTGATTAAGTTACTTGAGGGAACTCAAGGCATTGGTGTTGTGCTTGCCGAAACACGTAAAGCTGCTGAATCGGTTATCGAAGCCTTTATGGGCTTAAAAGCCAACATTATGGTGCAAGAATACATCGCTGAAGCTGGCGGTGCAGATATTCGTTGTTTTGTGATTGGCGACAAAGTGATTGCCGCCATGAAACGCCAGGCATTACCGGGCGAGTTCCGCTCTAATTTACACCGTGGTGGTTCGGCGAGCATTGTTAAATTAACCCCAGAAGAGCGCTCTACGGCACTTCGTGCGGCTAAAACAATGGGCCTAAACGTTGCTGGTGTAGATATTTTACGTTCTAAGCACGGTCCATTGGTGATGGAAGTGAACTCATCGCCTGGCCTTGAAGGCATCGAAAAAGCCACTGGCATTGATGTGGCAGAAAAAATTATTCAATTTATTGAAAAAAATGTGAAGCCTACTAGCTCGAAGACTAAAGGAGTCGGTTAATGGCAAAAAAGCACGAACCGTTTGTTATTGGTGATGTTAGCGTAGCGGCAGGTACACAGCTTAGTGTGAAACTGCCCGCAGCAAAACTGTATAACGATACGCCAATGGATTTGCATGTAGAAGTGTTTCACGGTACTAAACCGGGTCCCACTCTGTTAGTGTGCGCAGCTATCCATGGCGATGAGTTAAATGGCATTGAGATATGTCGACGCTTGCTCGGTCGTGTGAATGCTAAAACCTTAACTGGCACCTTATTAGTGGTTCCGATTGTTAACGTATTTGGCTTTATTCAGCAATCGCGTTACCTACCAGATCGCCGCGATTTAAATCGCTGCTTTCCGGGTAGCGCTAAAGGTGCCCTTGCCAGTCGTTTGGCGCACTTGTTTAGCAGCATGTTAGTTAAGCGTGCAACGCATATTGTCGATTTGCACACAGGTGCTATCCATCGCGAAAATTTGCCGCAAATTCGCTGTGATACCGATGATGAAACCATGCTTGCGATGGCCAATGCCTTTGGTGCGCCGGTGGTGATGTCATCAAAAGCACGCGAAGGCTCTATGCGTGGTTACGCCAACAGCCTTGATATTCCGTGTATTTTATACGAAGCGGGCGAGGCATTACGCTTCAGCGACATGTCGATTAAGTCAGGCCTTAATGGCGTGATTAATGTGATGCGCTGTATTGGCATGCTTAAAGGCAAAGTTAAAGCCACAACCAGTGTTAACGCCAGCCGCAGCTATTGGGTGCGCAGTGAAGCTGATGGCCTGGTTAACATTAAGCTAAAGCTGGGCGAGCGTGTATCAAAAGGTCAGGTATTGGCTAATATCGTTAACCCTTTAGGGGGCGAACCGTGTCCGCTATTAGCACCGTCTGATGGCATTATTATTGGTAACAGTAATATCCCGGTAACTAATGAAGGTGAAGCCTTGTTCCACATCGCCCAATTTAGTGGCGATGAGATTGAAATCATCAATGATAACCTGGATGATTTTATGCAGGAATATGCATAGCTCGACGAGTCACTCGTTTGACGAATTAACAGCTTGATTAGATTAAAAAATGGCGTGGAATCGTATTCCACGCCATTTTTTTATTCTGTAGTTTATCCCCAGGTGATGTTTGAATCATATGTAATACCATGGTCATTGCCAAATAATATTAACGTTTATCGTTCGATAGGGCTGAGGTTTTAATTGTTATTTATTTGACAAATTTCAAGTGGATACCATAATTAAACTTACAAAAAATATGGTTATGTGTTTTAACCGTTTAACGCTATATTATTCATCATTAATTAAGCTTTTTCTTATAATCTTTTGAACAGCTAGATTGCCGCTTTAGTTAGTGGTGTTAAAAATGTGCAAAAGATTAAACCTTCACTACTCTCTAAGACAAGGATGTCCGTGCCTATGCGCAATAATCAACCCGTTACACAAAAACAATATCATTTTGATGATGATTTACGCCTCATTTCTGGTACCGATTTACGTGGTCATATCACCTATTGCAATGATGCGTTTGTTGAGGTCAGTGGTTTTGATAAAAGCGAGTTGATTGGTAAACCGCATAACCTTGTGCGTCATCCAGATATGCCAAGTGATGTGTTTAAAGAAATGTGGGCATGCATTGCTGCGGGAAAAGTGTGGATGGGATTAGTCAAAAACAGACGTAAAAATGGCGACCACTATTGGGTAAGTGCATTTGTCACGCCTATTTTTGAACACAACAAAGTGGTGGGTTTTGAGTCTGTGCGTATCGTCGCATTACCCAGTGAAATCGCCCGTGCAGAAACGGCTTATACCCGGATTAGAAATAATAAATCACCTAAACCCCTAACTGCCAAGCTAAAACATCATGCTATTAAGCTGTTACCTTCGTGGTTACCCATGCTTGTTCTTAGTTTTGTGTTATTTGAGCTTTGGGGGAGTGGGGCCGGTGCTGTTGGTTTGTTGACATTGGTTATTTCGACAGCGTGGAGCGGCTATAAACAACAACAAGATTGGTTCGAAGTGGTTAAGCTTAACCCTAATTCATTTACCGACTTAACCGTTGCTGAAACGTATTTTGATGACTTTGGTGCGAAAGCACAGGCTAAATTAGCGCTAGGATGTGAAATTGCTCGTTGTCGTACAGCAATGACACGCATTGAAGATGCGGCTAAGTCATTAGATGGCATTGTTGAACACACTCAAATCGAAGCTGAATCGTCTGCAAAAGCAGTTGCACATCAAAGCCTTGCTACGCAACAAATTGCGTCGGCCATTACGCAAATGTCGACGGCGATTCAAGAAGTTTCAACCAATGTTGAACGCAATGCCGACAGCGCCAAAAATGCTTTAGACAACGTCAATGAAGGCGCAATGCTTGCTGATCAAGCAAAACATTCCATTGATGAACTCAATATTTCAGTTGCTGATATTGCCACTACGGTGCGCGAATTATCTGCGTCGACAGTTGAGATTGGCCAAGCAGCGAGCTTGATTTCCAGTATTGCCGACCAAACCAATCTACTTGCATTAAATGCAGCTATTGAAGCGGCTAGAGCAGGCGACCAGGGGCGCGGATTCAGTGTTGTTGCCGATGAAGTGCGTTCTTTAGCGGTAAAAACACGTGAGTCGACAGACAAAATTCACGGCATTGTCAATGTGCTAACCAAACGAGCTGAGAATGCGGTGCAAGTGTCGGTTAAAGGCGAGCAAGCTGCAATGAATGGTGTAGATATTGTTGATAAAACCCGCAATGCTTTAGCTTCGATTAATCAATCTGTTCAACAGATTACACAATTAACGTTAGACATGTCTGCCGCGGTTGAGCAACAAAGCGCAGTGGCGGAACACATTAATCAGCAAATTATCGATATTGCCGATTCTGCCGAAATTACCAAAGAGTCGTCACAAAAGTCATTGCTTAATAGCAACGAGCTAGGGAAGTCTGTGTTAATGGTACGTTCGATTATTCGCCGTTTTGCAGTCGGGACCTTAGGTAAAAAATAAGATTTTAAGTTATTGAACGTTAAAAAAGGCCCGGCATTAATCTGTCGGGCCTTTTTATTGTGGTTATTTTAGCCGGCTGCTTGTGGGTATTTGTTCATCAAAATACTGCCTTAAGAGCTTATTAATGCAGACCGTCTACCGTCTACCGTCTACCGTCTACCGTCTACCGTCTACCGTCTACCGTCTACCGTCTACCGTCTACCGTATACCGTCTACCGTCTACCGTCTACCGTCTACCGTCTACCGTCTACCGTATACCGTCTACCGTTTACCATCTACTGACTGCCGCCTAGCATCTAACCCTCTAGCACCTTGGTCATTAAAGCTTAAATCGTTCCACTGAGGTCGTTAAAGAATGAGCCAGTTGATTTAGCTGCTCACTACGTTGCGCCATGGTGGTCGACTCTTCGGCATTTTGCGTGGCGGCCTTTGCGGTTTCTGTCATGGTTTGTTCTATTTGTTGGCTGTAACTCACTTGCTGATCTGCGGCCTGGGTAATACTTTGACTCATGCCATTAATAATTCCTAATGCTGCTTCTATTTGTACAATCGCATCATGTAAAGACAGACTTTGCGCGACGCATTCATTGGCCTGATTTTGGCCCTGAGATATCGCATTGACCGCGTTAGTGGTTTCTTGTTGCAGCGCGCTAATCATGTTTTGAATTTCAGCGGTTGATAACTGAGTACGTGAAGCAAGAGATCGCACCTCATCGGCCACAACGGCAAATCCGCGACCGTGTTCGCCCGCTCTAGCCGCTTCAATGGCTGCATTTAATGCAAGTAGATTGGTTTGGTCGGCAATTGCACTGATGGTGGTCAAAATGCCGCCAATATTATCGCTGTGCTGACTGAGCTTAGTCATAATACTCACCGAGTCACCCAACCCCTTTGACAAAGCATCAATCCGATTACGGTTATCATTGGCGATGATTTTGACCTGAGCACCCTGGGCTGAGGCTAATTTAACGTGTTGCTCGGATTCTAATGCTTGTTCATTGACGGTCATTGAGCTGTGATGTATCTGTTCTGCCAGTTGTTTCGCTTGCTCAATTTGACTAATTTGCCCTAATGCTGATGTCGATATTTTTTGACTTTGATCTTGCGATCGAATTGCCGCGTCATCCAGTAAGTGGGCGTCGTGGTTGATGTCTTGTAATAAATCAGTAAGATCATCTGTTAATTTATTGATGTTATCCATGAGTTCCCCAAACTCATCGTCATTGCGTTTTGTTAAGCGCCGCGATAAATCGCCACTGGCAATGCGTGACAATGCACGATTACTGGCCTTTAACGGCCCTAACATAGCGTTAGATGTGAAGTAATAAATAAAGCCTGCCATCAATACAAACACAACGGCCATTAATATGGCTAACGTTTTAGCGATAGTCACCTCATCGATAGCGAGCATTTGCATATCGTTAAAGCCCTGGTTGGCTAATTGCACCAGCTGATCTAATTGTTGGTTTGTTGATTCAAATAGTTGATTTGATAGTGTATAACTTGATTCAGCTTGCTGAAATTGCTTTACCACTTTCATTTGTGCGTTATACAAGTCACCTGGATTATCAACTAACACCAAGATCTTTTCTAAATTGGCATCAAAGTCGGCTAACAATTGTGCCACTGGGAGTGAAGATGCTTGTTGTTTCAGGTAGTTTGTATTGGTGGTGATATTACCAAGCAACATTGCCACATCTTGCTTATGGACTTCAACGGCATCTGCCGTGGTTAAGCGACCCAGTTCGGTGACTGTGTTGCCCAGGGTAAATAACATGTCATCAATGCGAACACCTGAGCCAATAACGGCTTCTAGTAATTGCGCTTCTGAGGCGGGGGCTTCAACAATTTCTAGATCGATCATGTTGTTACTGGCATCAATTTTAAGATTATCAAATTGATTTTTGAGTGTACTGAAATCATTTTTACTTTGTTCGATGGCCAGCTTGGCACTAAACATGGTTTGCGACGCTTCGGCATATTGCAGGTAAACGTTTTTAGCCTGGTTGAGTGCTTGATTCATTTGAGGATGATTGGCCACTTTGGCAGATAAATCCGCTAAAGCACTCGAAAAATCTTGCTGCAACGCAGTAAATTGCTTAAAACTGATCGTAATATTGTTGTTGTCACTTTGCGAGTAGGCCAAGCTTTCTGTTTTGGCCATTTTCAGTAGGGTAATTTGTAAGGCATTTGATTGGTTTTGAACGGGTACCGCTAACACTTCAATGTTGTTGTTTGCTGTTTGAATTTGGTTGAGCGAACGGTAAAAGAAACTGCTTCCTGCAAGCAATAATATGCCAATAGAAGCAAACCCCAGTGCCACTTTTTGTTTAATTGTTAATGTTAGCATCGTCATGAGTGTCTCTTGTTGTTTTAGTGCTGTGCTGACAGCTATTTTCTTGAAGGCTTTATAATTGTTTTTGTTAATTAAATGTAAATGTAGTTTCGGGGTAATGCAATCGTGTTACGGTATTTATTGCCCGGCTTTAATAGCGAGCCGTTTAAGTGAGTGATATGGCAAGCGATGATAAAAAAGAGAAGGCAGAGAAACACTCCTGGCATATTTGAGATTAATACGAGGTTAATGTGAGTTCACACAGTGTTTTACTAAAGCAGCAAGCTGACGAGATAGCAATTTCACCATCAAAAATTGTCTGTATTGGGCGTAATTATGTAGATCATATTCATGAACTGGGCAATGACGTGCCAGATGAAATGGTGGTGTTTTTAAAGCCGAGTTCTGCTATTACTGACACTTTACATAGTGAGGTGGGTGAAACGCTGCATTATGAAGCCGAGCTGTGTTTTATGGTTAAGTATGGTCGATTTAGCGCGGTAGGCGTTGGGCTTGATATGACCAAGCGTGAGTTGCAGGGCAAACTCAAAAAGCAGGGCTTACCGTGGGAGCGCAGTAAAGCGTTTGACGGCTCAGCGTTGTTTAGCGAGTTTATTCCAATGACGTCGGCGCAACAAGATTGGTGTTTTCAATTGACCATTGATAACGTAATGACTCAACTTGGGCATCAGCAATTAATGACCTATCAACCCAACGCCATGTTTGCTGCCATCACTGAGTTTATGAGCTTAAATGACGGTGATATTGTGATGACTGGTACCCCAAAAGGGGTTGGCGCTGTTTCTGCTAATACTTCGTTTGAAATCAGCCTGTGGCCAAATGTACCCTTTGAAATATTTGAAACGGCACTGTCTGGTGAAAAATCAATGACCCAGCTTTGTGGCCCAGCGATGTTAGTTAAACAGTGGCAAGCAGTTTGAGTGAAGGAGTGTTAAAAGCAAAAAGACCCACTTAGCTAAGAGGGTCTTTTTATTCATAATCCAAATCAGTTTGGGTTATTTCATTAACGCGACGGCTTCCATATCGAGCTCAATATCAGTACAGCCTTTAGCGCAATAAATACCAGGCGCTTTCGCATTTGGCTTGGCATTTTTATTGTTGGGCGGCAATTGCAATGTCAGTGGTTTATTGCAGTCGGTACATGTGGCGCTGTTGCCTTTTAGCATGCGTTTAATCAGGTTTTTCTGCTGGTTAAATGACGCCAATGTTGGGCCATTTACCGCTGAAAAATCGAGTTTTTGTGTGTCGCTCATCATTGTTCCTATGCTGGCTATTTAACTTGATCTGCCGGGCGCCAACGTTGTAATGCAACGGGTAGGCTAACACCCTGTGCCGTTAATAGATTCACTCGGGCCAAATAAGCGGCACCGTGCATTAAATGTTTGGCCAAGTCTACTGCATGGCGCTGGGTGTAGTCATCTAAATAACTGCCTTTTGCCCAGGCGTTAAATGCGCCAAGTGCAGGGCCTGCCCAGATTTGATAATCCATTTCTCGGCCACTTTCACCAGTATTTGACCAACGGCTTGATAAGCCAAGGTACCAGCGGAAAATTAACGCCATTTTACGTTTAGGGTTATCTTTAGCTCGCTCTATTTGTTTTGGGTCGCGCTCATTAAAATGCGCCACTGTGCCGGCCCAAATGTCATCTAGGCTTGAGCGAAACACTTGTTTTTCAAGCTTTTCACGCTCATCAGCCGGAATGGCTTCTATTGAATCATAACGAGTATAAATTTCGTATAACTTGTTAGCGCGCATCGGGAAAAGGGTGCCGCGCTTAACCACTTGCAACTTAACGCCCATTTCGAACATATCAGCTGCTGGTGCCATGGTGACATCGGCCATTTCTGTGGTGGCTAATAATTTACGAGTATGTTCACTGGCGCCAGCTTCTACGCAAGCCTGGTTAATTGACCCGGTGACAATAAACGCCGCGCCCATATTGAAGGTCGCAAGAGCGGCATCGGGCGTACCCACGCCACCGCCCGCGCCGACGCGAATAGGGGTTTTGTAGTTGTATTGTGCCTGGACTTCATCTTTTAGCGCCAAAATCGTTGGCAACAAGGTCACTAATGGACGGTTGTCTGTGTGCCCGCCAGAATCGGCTTCGGCGGTTATGTCATCAGCCATCGGAACTAATTGGGCTAATTCCATTTGCTCGGAGTTGATCAAGCCATCATCAAGCAGTTGTTGCAGCATTTTTACCGGTGCGGGCTGCATAAATTTAATCGCCACTTCGGTGCGGCTAATTTTTGCGATGACTTTGTTGTCTATTTGAATTTCACCATGTGCATCACGGCTTAACCCTGCTGCGCGGTAATAGACAATTTGCGGCGTTAAGCCCAAAAAGGCCGAGGCTTCAACGGTGCGCACTTTGTGTTTTAAAAATAGCTCTACGCTACCACGCTCAAGTGCTGGCTCACTTGGGCTATGGATTAAGTTAAAAGCATAAGGCCCATTTGGCAGGGCGCTTTGAATGCGCTTAATAGCTTGCTCAACGCGTGACGGAATGAGTCCCGCTGCGCCAAATGAACATAAAATACCTGCCTGGCCTAATGCGATAACCAGTTCTTCAGACGCAATACCGTTGGCCATTGCGCCAGCGTAATAAGCGTATTTAACCCCATGTACGCGGCGAAAGTTACTGTCACCTAAACTTTGGGTGCCAAGGGCTGGGGCAAAAGCGCTGACAGGTAGTTCATTGGCAGCCGTAATTACATCGGTTACCACTTGTGCTTGTTGCGCGACGCCAAGGCCTTGTTGGTTATCATTAACCACATAACAGGCTTGCGATAAGTCTTTAAGCTTTTTGTTCATTCCTGCAGGGTCAAAACTGACGTGCTGCTGGCTGACTTGCCAAGGCCATGGAGAAAGCTTTTCGTTTTTTAATTGGGTTGTCATTATATTTTTCCTTGAAAAGCTAGGCTTCTTCAATACAAATAGCGATGTCTTTTACTTCGTAAATGCGTAAACCATCTTTACTTAAATTGGCATCACCCACGATGATGCGTTTACCGTTTTCGTCTTTCACTGCACTGATGTGCACATCTAAAGACATTTGTTTATTGAGCGGATTAATTTGGCCGCGGTATTTCCATTTTATATCCGACAAAATCTGGCCGAACTTAGGATTGGTAAAGCCAGCGCCTAAATCGTTAGTAATCGCGTAAGTTTGCATTAACTCGATGATAGCTTCAACGCCTAATGAACCTGGCATTACCGGATCTTGATGGAAATGGAATTGGAAGAACCAATCACTTGGGTCAATGGTGCGTGATGCTGCTAAATAGCCCTGCTTATACTTGCCACCGTTATTGACGATCTCTGCCGTATCGATAAAGTTAAGCTGACCACCGGCTAAGCGGTAATGTGGCTGATGTGCAGGCGCATTAAACACTCGTGACTGCTTATCGAGCAAGTTGATAATGCTGTCGGCTGCGACATTATTGTCGACATGCCAGGGTTGGGTAATTTTACCGTTATCAATGCCAAGCTGGTTTTTAAGCGCATCACCTTTAAAGTAGCCAAACACTGCGCCGCCGGTATAAAACGGTTCGCCATCGACACTTAAATCAAAGGTAAAGTTCTGAATAATATTGCTGCCTGCAATCACGGTCGACAATAAACGCGAATCGTTAACGATGGTTTTGCCGCGTAAATCGACATGACGCAATAAGGTGCCGTGACCGTCGAGGTTACGGAAAAACAATTCTTGCCCCGGAAAGCCTAACGTTGTGCCCATATAGCCAGAAATAAAGCCATTGGGTTGCAATGATATTTCCATTAACACCGAATATGGCATTACCGCCTGATGGCTGTTTTTGGCAAAATACCATGCATCTGTTGGTACTTCATATTCAGCAATACACGATGACGGTTTTTTCAGTTCGCCACGCTTACCGTTAATGTCGATAACGCGGGTGGTTAATTGCAAATCACCGCAAGGTGTACGCGGCGGGATCAGCCCTTTATAGATGTTAAAGTCTGGCCCAAAGCATTTTTCGATATCACCAGTAGCAAATTCAAACATATGATACGGCGTAAAAGGCACAGTATCGGGCACGCGGTTAGCGTATTTAGAATCAGCGCTGACTTGCGGTGCTGCAACGTGTTTAAGCGGGATAACGCCTTTATTGGTTGCTGCATTAGTGTCGGCTATTTTCGCCATTAACGGGGCGACATCTTTCTGGCTGGCTGAGTTGTTTAAGCCAGTTGGTGTTTGATTTGTTGTGTCCACCGTTGATTTTGTACTTGTATTAGCCGTTGAGTCGCCAAGGTAACGGGTGCATTGCGCTTCTTCTTTGATCATCACCCCGAGGTTTTGGAAATCGACAACTACTTTGCCATTAAGCAAAATATCAATATTGGCTTTAGCATATGGACGTGGCGAAATACCGATTTCGGTGACTTCCATACGGTAAGTTAACTCGCCGTGTTGCGGTAACACCTGGCCGCGACAACGCACTTTTTGAGAGGCATTTTCCAGCGGTTGAAAACGGCCGTTTTCAACTAACGTATGCATACCAATATGCAACATAAAGAATTGCAGTAATTGGCCACAGCCTTCAGCCATTAATGAGCCGGCCATCACCTGGTCGCCTTTAAAATGACACGGGAAATACCAATGGTCTGGCGCTAATTGTTTGTGGCCTTCAACTAACCCTAGGCCCCATGTGCCGCCGCCCACTTGTAAGTTGCTTACGCGCTCAATCATTAAGAACTTTTCAGACGCAAAACACAGCGATTTTTGCATGCCAGTTTGCAGCTGGTGGCCAACGTGTTCGCCGCCAAAGCAGCTGCCAATATCGCCGGTTAATAAATGGTGGATTTGGCCATAATCAAAGGCTGATTGTGCGCAGTGTAGTAACGGTGCAAATGTCGGTTTATTTGGGTTGTTAAGCACTTGCTGACGCAGTTTAATTTCATCTTCGGTTTGGATAACGCCTTTACCATCAGACAATTCTTTATCGGTAAAGAAGCCGGCACATCCGCCGTCCATTTTCAAAATCATCTTGTCGCCAACGAAACATTCGTACGAGAAGAAAAACAATAAGGTGTCGCCATTGCGGGCAAAGTTATTGATTTTAATGTCATAACGTAGGGTGTCGCCGCCACGCGGTAAATCACCAAGGAAGGTTAGGGTGCAATCGAGTAGGCGATAAACGCGCTCGCCTTTGTTTTCAAAATCGATGCCTAAGTAGCTAATTAACATTAAATCGCACTGGCCTGACTCAACCGCGACTGCCCAGGGAATTTGCCCGTCAACCAGATACGGCGCATCAACTGGGATGTCGTACTCTGTGGTCATTGAGCAAGGTTTGTATTGATTCATGCTGGCATCAAGTTTGGTTACGCGAGATACCAATAAGTAGTCGGTAGTGGGTAAGCGCACACGGCGTGAATAGCTGTCGATGATGGCATAATCTGGGCCAAATACTTTGCCGATATCACCTTCGGCATATTCCACTAAATCGGCGTAGTTCCAAATGCACGGTTTATCTGCCGGAATGGGGGCTGTGTAGGCCGGAACCTGCGCATGATTAGGTTTACGCTCTGCAAGTACCGGTTGAGCTTCAACGTAATGCTGAGTTTGCGCATTGGTTGTTATCGTTGGTGCTATTGTTTGCGCTGTTGCGGCAGACGTCATCGAAGCCAGTTGTGATTTTAACAAGCTGTCGGCAACTTTTAACCCTGCCTCACGACTGGCTAAAAACGCTAAGTGGGCTTGTTGTGCTAGCCATTGATTTTGCTGAAAAGCGGTTAAGTGTGAAGGTGGTATTGCCGAGCTAATCCCTTGAGTTGGATTAGTGTGATGTGCTGTTTGCGGCTGTGTATCTGGAATCTGTGCTGAATGGCTTGCAGGCATAGTGGGCTCGTTTATATTCATTTTTGTTGGGGCTTGTTCCACTGAAACGGGTTTAATCGATGCGCATTGGCTAACAATGTTATCGATAGCAGCAACTGGGCTGTCGACGATATGTTGATAAATATCGCGGCCACCTAAACTGACTTGTTTAATTAAACTCAACTTGGCACTTTTGGTTAGCTGTTCTGTAAGTGGCTGACTTAAGCGACTTGCAAGCGCCTGCTGCTGAAGTTGATTGAGCGATAAACCAATGCGTGAGTATTGGTTTTCACTGGCGCTTATCACCTGTGCATTAACGTCCGCTTGTTGCAATTGCTGACTTTGGATCAGTGCATTAAGCAAGCTTGCCATGCCAGAGGCGGCAAAGGTATGGCCTAACACATGCTGGGCACTTGTAATGCTATTTGGCTTAGCCATTTGAGTTAACTGACTCGTTAACTGCAGGCCAAAATCGGACGGTTGGCAAAGCGGGGCAATATTGAGTTCGTTAATATCGCAGGTTTGCTCGAGTTTGAGCTGCTCTTGCTTGGCAAACTGCACGGTATCAATGCTAGCAAAGCTATCGGTTGGATGATCTTGCTGTAATACAATAGCTCCAGCACCTTCACCTAAGTGGATTGTGCTTGTCTGCATTCCTGCTGCTTGCAGATGTGCATTGTTGAGTAAGCAGTTTTCAATACTGCCAGATAAATCAACCGCAGCAATAATCACCGCATCGAGCGGTTCTTGTAACGAGCCCATGGCAAATAAGTTTTGCGCCACATCAATGCAGCGATTAACCGATTGTTCAGCAGCCGAAATCGTAAAGGCGGGGCCGTTGAAGTCCCATAGCGATGAAATCCGCGACGCCATAATATTGCCAATAAAACTGGTGTACTGGTTTAATTTGGCGGCATCGAGCACGCTGTCCATAGCGATGGCTTCAAGGGCCTGGTATTCATCGTCACTGAGCTTAACACCTTGAGCGGCCAGGCTTTGCGCAAGCTGGCTGTGCAAGTTTACTCGGCCACGGAATTGATGTAATTCTAGCTCGGTTTCCATGGCCACTAATACGGCCACTTTGCTGCCGGGTTTAAGGTTGGCATTCACAATGGCTTCGTCGGCGACTTTGATCAGTAACAACTGCTGCGATATTAATCGGTCGTCTTCATTCGGCGGCACTTTAAAGCGTAAAAAGTCAAAGTCGAACTGATCAATGTAAGCGCCATGAGGCGCCTGCTCAATACCGTATTTGGCCAACAATTCTGGATGTTTGTTAATGCCTTTCCAGCGCAGAGTGGGCAATGGGGTAAATAGATTCTGTTTGGCGCGAATACGTTCTGCCAGTTGGTTGATGCTACTGCATTGACCAAAATGGGCTGCCATCCCAGTAATGTGCATCGGTTTTTCGCTGGCGTTGATCACCTGAGTCGGTTGTTGCGATGTTGCCGTTGTTTCGGAGTACGACTCTAATAACAGGTGAGCATTACACCCACCAAAACCAAAGACTGACACGCCAGCATGACGGGCGTTATTGCCGGCTTTAACTGGCCAAGGTAGCACTTCATTGGGCAAGGTCGCCTGACCAAATAAGCCATTAGGAGAGGCGATAGGTGCGCTGATATTAATACTCGGTGGTAACACACCTTCACGCATGGCAAAAATCATTTTCATGATGCCTGGCATGCCTGCTGCGGTGAGTAAGTGGCCCAAATTAGATTTAGCTGAGCCAATCAGTGGCGTGGCACTGCCATTGAGTTTGTCTTCAAAAAAGCGCTCCATTGAGGTTAACTCAACTTTGTCGCCTAATGGCGTCCCCGTGGCATGGCATTCAATCACTTCAATGCTGGCAGGGGTAATGCTTGAGTCTAATGAGGCGGCTTCACGATATGCTCGTTCGAATGCTTGCACTTGGCCTTTACTGTTTGGGCTAAGCACAAACTGGCCTTTACCGTCGTTTGATAAACCAATGCCGCTGACGAGGGCATAAATATGGTCGCCATCACGCTGGGCATCTTCAAGACGTTTTAGCACTAAGACGCCAGCACCTTCACCGGCAAACAAGCCTTTGCTGTTGCTGTCAAACGGCGCTGAAATGCCGTGGTCTGGATAGGCATGAAAAATCGAAAAGCCCATGTTGATAAAAAAGGGGTCAGCGCCCGATACCGCGCCAGCCAGCATCATGTCGGCTTTGCCTGTATGCAAATAATCACAGGCAAGCTTTAATGCATAAACAGAGCTAGCACAGGCAGCATCTAGGCTTAATTGCGCGCCGCCCAGCCCTAAGGCATCTGCTACTAGCTTTGAGGCATTGTGAGCCACCGCGCCATTGCGCCAATTATGTTGCTCGGTTTGTGCGGTTAAACCAAAATCTTGCAATACAAAATTAGGTTGTTGTAATTTGGTTTGTAAGGCTTTTTCGACCACGCTGTGATACAGCGGTACAAATAACTGGTTTGACTTAGCTGTGGGGAACGACAGGGCGCCCATCACAATACCGGTACGCTGTAAGCTAGGATGATTAAGATCGCTAATCCCTGCATCGACTAACGCATTACGTGCCGTATCTGTGGCCCATAAAAAGCTGTCGTCTAGGCCGTCAAACGCGTTGCTATCAATATGATAACCATCAGAATTAAAACTGAAATCCTGAATGTAACCGCCTTTGTCGCAATAAAAACGGTCTGACTGACCCTGCACACCGATGTAATCGCTAGGCGATGCATTGAGTTTTTGCGCATTTATTTGGCTACGCGAATCTTTTTTGTTGATGAGGTTTTGCCAAAATTTTGCCGGAGTGTCGGCATCGGGATATTGATTGGCTAAGCCTACAATGGCTATCTTGGGAGCAGCTTGAGAACTCAATGAGGCTCTCCTTCTAATAAAGTGTCACCATGTTCAACAGCAAGGCTGTTGGCGGCAATGAATAAGGTTTGTTGTTCGATGGCTTCGTTTAAGCTTTGCATAAACGGGGTTAATGACATGGGTACTCTGTGAGTCATTAACTGGGCTAAACATTTCAATAAACTGTTGATGTCGTCAGCGCCTTTGGCATTGACGGCCAATGCTTGAGCTTGCGTATCAGTTGTTTGTTGGCCAATAATTTTATCGATTAAAGTGGCGGTTTGTCTGTCGGCGCCGACTTCAACAAATAAACGACAGCCCTGGCTAATTGAGTCACTGATAAGCTGGCTAAAGTCCAGTGGATGACAAAATGTGTCGGCAATTGACTGAGCAATGGCGTGTGATGTTAATTCAACTGGCTGTTTTTGCGCTGCCGATAAAAACTGAGTCGATGTCGGCAGCGTTGCAGCTAATGGCTGCAAGTAAAACTGCTTTACATCGTCAACAATATTGAGTGCCGCAGGGGTATGCATTGCCGTGACTCTATTGGCGGCAATACCACGTTTACCCGCTTGTTTGAGTAATGCTTTACAGCTCTGCTCGCAGCCGGCTAACACTAAGCTGTCGCCCTGAATAATAGCAATGTACGCCCGTGGGTAATCAGCTAAGTGCGGGCTAAGGTCTGCAACGGTCGCGCGGGTCACAAAACTGTTCCACACTATCGGCTCATCATTTGCTAATTGCCAGGCTTGTCTCACACAGCGAAGCTCACCTGAAATATCTTGATTAAAAATACTGCTATTTTGGGTTGAATCGATTAACTGGTGCGGGGCTTGCCATACACCTAAACTGGCCCACATGGCGGCTTCGCCCATGGAATAGCCTAAAGCGAAGGCCGGTGTTATCTCAAATTCATCCTGCAATATTTTGCTAAGCATGTAACTTGCTCCCACACCCGCAATGGCAAGCTCACTGAGGCTCATGTGGTTGTTGTTTTTCTCTGCAGTGGCATAAATCGCTTGAGTTTGCAGCATGGCTGGCAAGTCGCCTTGCGCTTCTAACTTAGCAAATAGCTTAGGAAAAACATGACCGAGCTGGCTAAACATCTGCGGGTAAACCGTGCCGACACCTGGGTAGACAAAACTCAGCCCGTTGGCACCTAATGGTGACGCGGTAAAGCAACTACCTGCAGGCGTTTTGTAGTGTAATCTTGTGTTGTTAAGCGTTGTGCTGTGCTGAGTTTGTTGTGTTAGTTGAGTATCAAGTGCCGCGAGCATGGCGCATGCTTCTAGCTGTAAACCGCTTTGACTCGTCGCCATTAACACCAAGGCATAAGGCGCTTGCGATTGGTATTGTTGCCATTGTTGGTGGATAAATTTAAGCAGGCCTAGCTCTAGCTCATCGCATGGCTCGCTGAGTGCGTTGCTAACGGCGGCTAACTGTGTGCGTAACTGGGTAATATTGTGTGCTGATAATGGCAGCATTAATCGGTTCGCTGCTAATAATGGTTTAGCACTCAGCAATTGACTGCCCTGAGTGAGCACGAGTGCGAGCACACCGATGTTACTTGGGTAACACAAGCTTGCCACACGGCTTTGGTGTGCTGGTGTAAACCAAAAATCTTGGCTGTTGGGCACACGTCGATAGGCAATGTCTTCGATAAGCGCGACCAATGCATTGAGTGCATTATTAGCCTGAGTTAACTCTACCGCTTGAGGTTGAGTATGTTGTCTTTTGGCATGAGCGAGTGCTTGAACCATTGCTTGCTCGGTGTTATCACCACACCCTATTCCGTTTAAATAGGCATGAGCATGTAAGCCATTTTTAGCCGCAGTGATTGCCGGCATAATCCACAGTTTATCGTTAATACTTACAATATCGTAGCTATGATTGCCAAGCAGACCTGCCGCGTCTAACAACAGGGCTTCTAACGGCTGAGAATCTATCGGCTGATGCTTTGTGGATAACTTGCTTACACTGTTGGCATCAGGCGCAGCCAACAACAAGGCCAGGCGCATTGGCTTGGCTTGTTGTTGTTTGAGATCAGCGGTTAACTTTTCGGTTAACGCTGCTTGCTGAACGGCGGACATCGCGTTTACTGAAAAGGTCACACGGTATCCTTGCTGTGCTGATTCGCAGGCTGATTCTCATGTTGATTGATAAAGGCCTGATTCAGTGTTTTGCTAATGGTGATTTTAGCATCACGCATTTGACAGCTTAAACGTCCATCTTGATGATACAAACTCACATTGGCCAGTAACATTCTGCCGCTGTGTTTTACCACCTCAAGCTGGATGTAACCCTGATCGCCACTGGAAAAAGGTGCTACCGTGATAAATTGCCCCATTGATGATGGCAAACTGGCAGCATCGTATTTGAGTCTTGCCCAAACCAACATGGCCTGTAACAGCAAATCTTCGGCAAATATCTGACTACCACCGGATACTGCCGACGGTGTAAAGCCTGGGCAGTCGGCAGGGTCAATTGGCGGTAACTTAACCTGACACACCAGCTCGGCATCATCAAAGCTCAACACTTGCTTAATACCCTGCAAACGCGGCCCATGGAACAAGGTGCCGTTTTGATACAAGGTGTTGCCAGCATGTATTGCGGGCATCTGTGCTAGCTTTTGCAGCACGGTTGCAGGTAACGATGACTGAGCAACCGCGGTGGGCGTTAGCGCGTCATTGACAACTAATGTTGCCTGATATTGCGGCTTCATTGTGCTGTCAGGCTCGTCTAACACACAGCTCGAAATCAATGCACTTAAGCCTGTGTCAGTGTGTGTGAGTTGCAGCTGCAGTAAATGTGCCTGATCGGTATCAAAAATAACCCCTTTAAGCAATTTATAGTCAGCAATACTCAAAGGAACATGGCATAAGGTTTGTGCAGTTTCGCGCATCCACTGGATAGCACACACCGTCGGCAACACTGGGTTGCCGGCAATGCGGTGATCGTTTACAAATGCAAGCTCATTGGGTTGCAGCACCCGTGTCATCGTAATGGTTTGGGTATCAGCAGCCCAATATGGCGCAGAAAACGTCAGCGAACCCTCTGCGTGTGGCAAAGTGTTCGCATTAGGCTTTTTTGCAGTTGCATCCTGTGAGGCTGAGCCTTGCATGTCTGAACCAATTAACATTTGCACGCCTTGCGTGCTGAGTAAGCTATGAGCAAATAAATTGGCTCCAGCTTCAAGCGGGATGACGTATACGCCACGTTCGACGAACATTTTTTTCAGCGCTGAACTCACCATTCCGCCGTCCCATGGGCCCCAGTTAAAGCTCATGACTTTGGCTTGTGGCAATTGTGCGGCCAATTTTAATGCGGTTTTATTAAGGATTTCATTCGACATCGCATAGTCGCTTTGACCTGTGTTGCCATAAAACCCTGCCGCCGACGAGAACATGGCAACCAATTTGATTTGTTGTGGTTCAAGCGCATTAATAATGCTTGCCACACCAGTCACCTTGGTGCTGTATACGCGGTTCAGTTCATCTAATGTTTTGTCTTGAATGTGCTTATCCGCTAATACGCCAGCACCATGGATGACACCATTGATGACTAACTTTTTATCGTTAGCATCGGTTAACTCTGCCAGTGCGTCGATAACGCCTTTAGCATTGCTGACATCCATAGCAACATATTGCGCGCTGGCGCCTACCTTAGTAAAGGCGGCGAGGGCACGGTCAATCTCTAAGCTACTTTGCACTGGCCACACTAACGCATCAATTTGCTTTGGTGTGGGTTTAGCGCCTTGCGATTGAATGTAACCAATGGCGGCGGCTTTAAGCTCAGAGGCTTGTTTACCTTGAGCCCAGGCTGGCATGTCATTGCCTAGGTGTTGACTACGACCGGCTAATACAAAATGCGATCGGCACTGTTTGGCCAGTGTTAACGCACATTCAAAGGTCACACCCTTAGCGCCGCCAGTCACTAACACATTGTCTTGCTGTGTCAGTTGGGCAGCAGGATAGCTTGCACTGGTGTTGGGTTGGCTCGCTGCGGTTAACGTCACGCGACCTTGTTGGCTAATGCCGACTTCGGTAATGCGTTTAGCACTTGGCGCTGCACCATTAACATCAAACAGTTCAGCAATAATGGCATTGGCAAACGTTTTGGCATCAATATCATTGGCGATATCAAGCGCGCGGCAGAACACATTTGGCCATTCATGGCTTAAGGTTTTGGTGAGCCCAGACAGTGCTGCCTGATTAAGCTCTGCTTTACTGAGTGCTGCGCTATCAAGATAACCAAAGCCACCATCGATACGGCTTACGGTAAAGTAACTCAAGCGTGATTGCAGTGTTTTTGCAAATTCAGCATGCAGATGTTTTGCCCATAAAAAGGCGTTATCAACAGCGGCTTTTGCTGCCTCATTGCAACTGACCAGGTTTTTGCTGTCAGCGTTAAACTGCGGTTGTAAGTGCACAAAACCCGCAATAGGGTGTTTAGCGCTAATTTCACTTAACACCTTGGCAATGGCTGCATCATCAATGCTGGTTAAGGCATAGCTGCTGATGTCGCTGCTTAAAGGCGAGTGAGCTGTGCTGATGCTTTCTGGGTTACGAATAACGGCGACGGTTAATCCTTTGGCATGAAGCTTTTCAGCAAGTACACCGGCATTATGACCGTCATCTGTGATGACAATGCAGCTGTTTGTTGAATAACATGCATCGAGTTTATCCGCCGCTGGCAACTTTTTTAGCGCTACCCCGCTGTGTGGCGGTAAGTCAGAGCTATCAAGTGTTGGCTTAGCTGTTATGCTTTGCTCTGCTGTGGCTGCTGCGGTTGAATTTAGCGCACCTAGGGTTGCTTGCATGTAGCTGACGATTTCGCCCAATGTACGACATTCGGCTAAGTCTTCTGGGTTCAGCTCAGGTAAATCGGCTAACTCATCCTGTACGGTACCTAAAATCTCTACACGCTTGATTGAGTCGATACCCAAATCAGCTTCCATGTCCATGGTCAACTCGAGCATTTCTGCTGGATAACCGGTTTTATCTGCAACCACTGACATCATGGTGGTTAACACGGTTTCCGCGCTTAAGCCTGATGTTGGCGCTAATGTTTGAGCCGTTGATGCGATTGGCGAAGCTGATAATTTAGATTGCATATAGTCAACAATCTCGCCTAGGGTGCGGCACTCGGCTAAATCTTCTGGATTAAGTTCTGGTAAGCCTGGTAGCTCATCTTGCACTGTGCCTAAAATCTCGACGCGCTTGATTGAATCGATACCTAAATCGGCTTCCATGTCCATGGTCAGTTCAAGCATTTCTGCTGGATAACCGGTTTTATCGGCAACCACTGACATCATGGTGGTGAGTACGGTTTCTGCACTTAAGCTTGATGCTGGCGCTGATGCTTGAACAGGAGATGTTGGCACCGTTTGCACTTGAACTTGTGCAGCCTCTGGCGCTAGCTTAGATTGCATATAGTCAACAATCTCGCCTAAGGTGCGGCACTCTGCTAAGTCTTCAGGGTTGAGTTCTGGCAAACCTGGTAGCTCATCTTGCACTGTGCCTAAAATCTCGACGCGCTTGATTGAGTCGATGCCTAAATCGGCTTCCATGTCCATGCCAAGTTCAAGCATTTCAGTTGGGTAACCGGTTTTATCGGCAACCACACTTAACATGGTGCTAAGAACCGTCTCTGCACTTAAACCTGACGTTGATGACGATACTTGTGCTGCGGGCACGCTAGCCGTAGTTGTAGATATAGCAGGAGCGGCTGACAGCTTAGATTGCATATAATCAACAATCTCGCCTAAGGTGCGACACTCTGCTAAGTCTTCAGGGTTGAGTTCTGGCAAGCCTGGTAGCTCATCTTGTACTGTGCCTAAAATCTCGACGCGCTTGATGGAGTCAATCCCTAAATCGGCTTCCATGTCCATGCCAAGTTCAAGCATTTCAGTTGGGTAACCGGTTTTATCAGCAACCACAGTTAACATAGTGCTTAGTACAGTATCTGCACTTAATCCTGACGTAGGTGCTGCTGATACTTGCGTAGCGGGTGCGCTAACCAGTGGCGTTGATTTAGAGGCTGGCGAGGCTGATAATTTTGATTGCATGTAATTCACAATCTCACCTAGGGTGCGACACTCTGCTAAATCTTCAGGGCTGAGCTCTGGCAAGCCTGGTAACTCATCTTGTACGGTACCTAAAATTTCAACACGCTTGATGGAGTCGATACCTAAATCGGCTTCCATATCCATGCCAAGTTCAAGCATTTCAGTTGGGTAGCCAGTTTTGTCGGCTACCACAGCCATCATAGTCTGTTGAACTGTATCTGCTGACAATGCTGTAGATGCACTTGCAACAGATGCCGTTGCTGGCATAGATGTTGTTGGTTGAGCCACTTGAGCGATAGACGCTGATACTGCTGGCGCTACTGTAGTGGCCGCGGCTGCAACAGGTGCTGGCGCAGCGGCTTGTGTCATCACAGGTGTTTGCGGGGCAGCTACAGGCGTTGCAACCATTTGTGGTGCTGTTGCGGTATTGGCAAACGTGCCCACTGAAGCATTTGGTACTTGACCTTGTAGCATGGCCAATGCAGCCTGGCTAGTTTGTGCTTGTAAGGTTAAAAATTGTGTGTGGCTTTGCAGTGTTTGCGCTTGATGCTGGTGGAATAGTTCCATTGAGCGTTGCAAGCTTTCTGGGATAGCAACCCCTGATGAGGCCATTTGTGCTTGTGCCGTCATCAAATGATTAAAGGTATCGCCATACTGCTGAGGAATAGCTAAAAACTGCTGATGTAATGTTGCCGTTTGTTGTTGAGCGGCAAAGAATGCACTTAAGCTGTCGTGACTAACAGCGGCATTGGCGTGTACAGGTGCTTGAGCTGTTATTTGGCTAGCGTGTGCTGGCTGCGCCGTTGCTTGTGTAAGAGGCGCTTGTGCGATAGGCGCTTGAGCTGATGCAGTAGGTGCACTAGCCACTTCAACGTATTCGGTTTTGATCACTTGTTTTTCCACTATTTTTTCCACGATCTTCTCGACAGGCACTTCCACTGTCTTGCTGGTGACTTCGCCGCTTTGCAATGATTTTTGCATTTTAGCTTGTGTGCTTGGGCTGATGTAGTTACTTGCGGTGAGCTTAACGTTCATTGGAGACACTTTTGCAAGTTCAGCCAACGGCGCTTGATAAGGGTCAACCTCAATTAATGCCACACCCAATACCGCTAATTGCGTTGCCGCTAGACGTAGCTGGGTATCGCTGCTGCCTTTAGGATTAGGGTTCAGGCTGATAACCGTGACCGCTTCTGACTTGTTGCCTAATATCGCTTCAACCAGTTTTTGTAAAATGTTTTTAGGTCCAAATTCAACAAATACACGTGCACCGGCATCGTACATGGCAACGAGTTGCTCACTAAAACGTACCGATTGCAACATATGTTCGCTAAAGGCAGCTTGAATCGCTTTGCCATCGCTTGGGTGACGTTGGCCTGTGCCATTGGCATATAACGCCACTTTAGGCTTAGCAAACTTAACCTTGCTAATGGCTTTAGCAAATGGCTTTTGCGCGTGGGCGACTAATGGCGTGTGGAACGCACCTGATACTGGCAATGCAATCGCTTTAAAGCCTAACTCTGCAGTAATGGCTTTTGCTGCATCAGCACAAGCGTCTGTAGGGCCCGCAATCACTAATTGCGTTGGCGCATTGTAGTTAGCAACTTTTACTCCATCAAAAGCACTGATGCAGTTTTCTAATTGGCTTACTCCTTGTTCTGCTGCTTGTGGCGGCACAATGATAGCGTACATGGCGCCTGGGTCTTGATCGGCTGGTGTGGCAGCCATTGCCTGGCCACGAGCAAAGGCTAATTGATAATAATCATCCTGGCTGATAACCCCTGCTGCACATAAGGCCGACAGTTCACCAAAACTGTGGCCTGCAACCATATCAGGGCTAAAACCGGCTTGAGTGAACAGTGCGTATTGACCCATGCTGACCGCACCAATGGCGCTTTGAGCATAGGCGGTGTTGGTTAAGGCTGCTTGTTGCGCAGCAATACCATCGGCCGAAAACGCCGGAATAGGGTACATAATTTGCGACAATGGTGTTTGCTTGTGCTTGGCAAATACTTTGTCTGCTTGCATTAATTGTTGACGCATTTCAGGGTAGAAACACGCAAGCTCGGTAGCCATGTTAACGTATTGTGCGCCTTGACCCGCGAACAGTGCCGCCACTTTTGGCTTAGCACCTTTGTGCACTAAACTGGCGCTACGATAGCTTGTGCCAGACGGCAATTGCCAGTTATCGGCATCATTGTTGGTTAACTGCGCTAGGGCTTGAGTGAGCTGCACTGTTAAGTCAGCAATTGACGTCACAACCAGGCCTAAACGTGCAGCCGTTGGCGCAATGTCAGTGATGGCAAAGCGCTGGGCTAGCTCGGTTAATGCCAGCTCCTGACTATTGGCTTTGCTTGTATCGATTGTGGCTATTTCAGCTTGTAGCTCGGCCAATTTACTTTGCAGGCCTGCTTTGTTATCAGCACTGATTAACAAGCTTTGTGGTACCGCGCGTTGACGATATTTGTCATTACGGGCGTGATCTTGACGATACTCTTCCAATACAATGTGGAAGTTAGTGCCGCCAAAACCAAACGAACTAATTCCCGCACGACGCGGCGTATCGTCTGCACGAGGCAACCATGGGCGCGTTTCGGTATTGAGATAAAACGGTGAGTCAGTAATACCCAGTTTAGGATGTGGCTCACTCACGTTAATCGTTGGTGGCAATACCTTATGGTGCAATGCTAATGCCGCTTTAATTAAGCCAGCCGTCCCAGCGGTTGATTTGGTGTGACCGACTTGTGATTTAACTGAGCCCAGGGCGATGTGCTGGAAGGTATCATTGTCTTCAGCAAATACCGATTTTAAGCCGTTAAACTCGGCGACATCACCTGCAGCGGTACCTGTACCGTGGGCTTCAATGAGTCCCACAGTATGCGGCGCAAAACCGGCATCATCATAAGCGCGTTTAAGTGCTTTAGCTTGACCTTCAGGGCGGGGCGCATAAATACTCTTAAACTTACCGTCAGATGAGGCACCAATGCCTTTAATTACTGCATAAATTTTGTCGCCATCACGCTCAGCATCTTCAAGGCGCTTGATTGCCACCATGCCAATACCTTCACCAATCATCATGCCTTTTGAATCGATATCAAAGGGTTGAATCGTTTCATTGGTGGTAAATGCTGGGGTTTTTGAGAAGCTCATGTACATCGACGGTGAGTTGTCGGTACACACGCCGCCGGTGATCATCATGTCACTGCGACCTTCAACTAGTTCGGTAATGGCCATGCGCATGGCCGCTAACGAGCCAGCACAAGCCGCATCGACCACGCAGTTCATGCCACCTAAGTCAAAACGGTTCGCAATACGACCGGCAATCACGTTACCGAGCGACCCTGGGAACGAGTTTTCTTCCCAGTGAATATATTGGTCTTGAAACTTCTTAATCAACATTTCGCTATCTGCGTCACTAATACCACTGTTTTTGAATACTTTTTTAAGTACAGGATATTGTAAGCGACCACTTAAGCTGTGATTGATTTTTTGGCCGCCGCCCACGCCCAGCGTAATACCAATACGGTCGGTATCATATTGCGCATCGACACCGGCGTCGGCTAACACTTCTTTGGCAACCACTAATGACAATAGTTGTGAGGTGTCGGTTAATTCTAAGATGTTAGGTGGCAGGCCAAATTC
The DNA here is from genome assembly GCF_009828585.1 of Shewanella litoralis. GTDB lineage: Bacteria > Pseudomonadota > Gammaproteobacteria > Enterobacterales > Shewanellaceae > Shewanella > Shewanella litoralis. The sequence continues at coordinate 91,576 of NZ_WSRZ01000017.1, forward strand.
CATTGGATTGAAATCAACTTCAGGTAAAAAACCGCCACGTTTACAGTAACTTTTATCTGGCGCAGATTTATCGGCATCGTAGTAATCGTCTGCGTTCCAATGGCTGTCTGGAATATCCACAATGGCGTCGATTTTTTCGCTGATTAAATCCCAAAACTTATTCAGGTAACGCGAATTGGCAAAGATGCTCGCCATGCCGACAATGGCGACGGGCATGTCTTTTAAGCGTTTATTTAAACGCTTATCGATATTACTGGATTGGCTCATATGAGTCTCCGTTGGACAACTGAGGTTCAGTTATCTGGTGTTGGGGTGCAGCTGCATTTGCGGCTGATTGACTTGCTCCAGGAAAACGAGCAAGAAAAGTGTGATAGTTACGTACTAATAATTTACGTAAATGAAACGGTCCGTGCTTTAGCACATAAGCCATGTAGCGATTACTCGCCTGGGTATGGCTGTCTTGATAAATGTCTAGGTAAACCCAGTCAGACTTAAAGTCGACCCCCAATAAAACAGAATAAGCTTGTTGCTCTGTCAGTTGCGGGGGGATGCTCAAGGACACCACCTGGACCACGTCGTCAGGATCTGGACTTGGTAGTGCCAAGGTGTCAGCTAAAGTCTGCGGGTTTACGGTATACGTTTGAATATCAGCACCTTGAGTAACAGGTAGCTGATTGAAGAATTTTTCGGGTACCGATGGGCTGTCAAATTCATCGAGCTTTGACACGCCATAACGCTTTAAACAGCGAGCAAGGCCTGAGCGAGACACATTAGGATTAATAAATTTTTGCGTGACGGTTAATAATCTGTCTAATGGCATTTTGAGTTGATAACGCAGCCCTAACATCACGTACTCTTCCATAGGTGACAACGTGGTATTGAGTTTATGTGGGGTATTTGGGGTGTTATCGATTGAGTCACGTTTGCGCCATTTACGCACGGTGGCTTCGCTGATATTAAGAATTTTAGAGAGTTGACTGACGCTATAATCGGATTGTTGGATAAATTGACGCATCTCTGGCGTGGTCGTCGCATTACGGTGGTTAACCGTTTTTGGACGTGGCCGACTCTCTAGTGAGTTGGGTTCAGGATGTGAATTTATCTTTTGTGTCATCTAGACAGGGGTTCCAAATAATCTATTGGGACGTTCGCTCGCTAGACTCACTCAAGTTAGCTCAAATATCCATTTATGCGTATTAAGAACAAGCAGATTACCTGAGGTTTCACCTCGATACAATCACCCGACACTAAAAAGCGTGAGCAGGATAATTAAATTATCTTTAAGTCTCTTTAAAAAGTGGACGGGAGGTCGGATGTGACAGATAAAAAAACAGGTAATGATTGATATTACCTGTTTGGTTTTATTTTCAATATTAACTCTTATTAACTCGGGAAGAAGTCGATAGACCAAATGGTGGTCATTACCGCAACACTTTCAGCCGGAAAAGCAATTGAACGTAATACCAGGGTTAGCTGGCGCTCTAATTTAGCGTCATTTAGCTCGCTAGATTTAATGGTCACCTTGCTGATACTGCCATTGGGTTGAATGACAATTTCAAACATCACTTTGCCTTTTAAGAACGGATCTTTTCTCAAGGCGCGGTTATAGAGCGAATAAAGCCGAGATTTATTGGCTTCTAATGTGCGTCTTAATGCCGCCTCTGAACGTTGCCCACCTTGACTGGCCTGGCTGGCTTTTTCTGTTGCGGCGCCCTGGCTGGCTAACACTTCTTCTTTTGCGAGACGAACTTGCTGGGTTTCGTTGCCTGTTAACGAGCCTGAAGCAACAGTTTTACTGATAGTTGATTTTGCTAAGCTATCAGTTTGTTTATTGGCCGCACCGGCTAGTAGATCACGTTTTACTTTGACCTCTTGGCTCGTGGTTTGGTCAAGTTTACGCTGTGCCGTCGGGGTAACATCAAAGGCTTCGCGCATCGAAAATAGCTCATCTTTCATGGCGGCTAAGCCTGATGTGCTGGCTTTTTCTTTGGCTGCTTCACGGGTTGTTGGCTGCATAACTTGAGGTTTTACCACTGGCTCTACCGGCTTCTCGACTACCTTTTCTTCTGGCGGAGCTGGTTCTGGCTCAGGCAGAGGCTCCGGCTCAGGTGGCTTCACTTCAGGTTTAACCGGTGGCGGTAGTTGCTTTTCTTGCAAGATGATTTTCGCCAGTTGTGGCGGCACTTGCTCTTTTACTTCACGTGGCAGTTCAACTTGCTCAAGCATCGGCACCACAACGGCAAACACCAAATAAACCAGCAGCAATAGCCACAAAATCTGTTTAAACAGTTTGTCTTGTTTGCTGGGCTTAAATAAGTCGCCTAAATCATTAAAGCTATTGCTTGTGTGCTGATTAAATTGAGCGGTTCCAAGGGTAGCTGTAGTCATGTTAGCTCTCCCCATCGGCTTGTTTGGCCTGTTGTTCAACCGCTAACGAAATATCACGATAACCAGTTGCTGCACAAGCTGCCATTATTTGCTTTAACACCACATAAGGTGTTGCCGCATCGCCAATAATGGTGACCGCGCGGCCGTTTTGTTGTTCGGTTTCACTCAGGTCGGTGCGCTTACTGGCTTGATAAGTTAGCTCGGTGGTTAAGGTGTTAATAAACTCAGGGTTTTCTTGCTCAGTGAGTCCTTGTCCATCTTCACTTTTTTGCCATATAGCCCGATCTTGAACTAACACTGTGTCGGCGATGACTGTGATAACAAGATTTTCAACGGGCAAGGTTTCAGCTACAGAGACTGGCAAGCTAAGCTTTTCAATATTTTGTAATACGCGCACTTCAGACTGATTCACAATTAAGAAAAACACCAAAATCGTGAAAATATCCATTAACGCGACAAGGTTAAGCTTACTACCCGCTTTTAAGCGTTTGTGATGTTTAACTAATCTGCGGCTTCTGGCCGATTGTTTCATCATTGCTTGGCTCCTATTGCTTGTCCAATAGTGGCCTGTGACTCTGAGTCACTAACAGCGGGAGCATCACCAAGTGAGACCATTGGAAACAACTCAGCATCAACCAAATTAGCGGCAACTACGGCTTTAAACGATCGCACTGTGTCCATGGCCGATACTATGGTTTGGTAGTCAATGGTTGGGTCTAGCAGTAATACGATGTCGTTTTTCTCAATGCCTTGTTGCTGAAATGTCAGCTTTAAATCTTGCAGGTACACCGACAGCGCGGCAAAGTCATAGCCGGTCTCTGTTATATCAAATTGTTTAAGTGCCATACCTGCCGGATAGTTAAGAGTTAAGCGGCTAGGGGTGATCACTAATTCGAGTATTTTGGGTTCTTGTTCATCTTGCGCTTGCTCTGCTTCTGACAATACCGGCAATTGTAAATTAAGAATGCGCACTTGTGAGAACACCAAACTCAGCAGTAACACGGGTACTAACACGATCATTAAGTTCATAAATGAGGTGATATCCAGTTCTGCATCTTGGGTATTGGGGCGACGGTGGCGTCTCATACTCATTAGCCTCGGTTGTTATCCGTTTGCTGCTTAAATGACAACGAATTAAGCAGTTTGATACCTGCCATTTCAATTGAGTCAACAATGGTGGCCGTTTTAGTTTGTAGACTCGAGTGAAATAAAATCAGTGGGATAGCGGTGATCAAACCAAATGCGGTGGTGTTCATCGCCACCGAAATACTCGATGACAATAAGTTGGCTTTTTCAGCTGGGTCGGCGCTGGCAACGGCCGAGAACGCTGCAATTAAGCCCATAATGGTACCAAGTAGACCCAATAATGTGGCGATGTTTGCCAGTGTGGCAATAAAGGGGGTGCGTTTTTCAAGGCGCAGCATGTATTCCATCACGGTTTCTTCCATGGCGTATTCAACATCTTCACGGCGACTGGCACTTGATATACGCGCAATACCTGAGCGCAATACGTCAAATACTGGTGCTTTATGGTTTTGTGCATGTTGACTAATGGTATTGATATCACCTGTTTTTAGCGCATTTTTTATCAGCGCGAAGGCTTGCTGGTTGGTGCGATGGGCTGAGCTTAAATATAACCAGCGCTCAATGGTAATAGCCAACCCGACCACTAACACTAAGGCGATAGGGTAGATAAATGGGCCGCCATTTTGTAAAAACGCAATGATATGGTCGGTAAAACTCATGTGATGTTCCTTCTGTTTTTGTTGTTTGTCCCCAGGTGTTTATGGCTGCATGGGGCAATTGTCTTGTGACTCAGATTGTTAATGTATTCTGGTGTTTAGCTGTATTTATTTTATTGAGATTACTCTGTCTGTTGATTGCTATTGGCAAAGTCTCTCACCTGTTGCCTAAATGCTTTGGGGTTAATGGGTTTAAATTCAGGCAGGGTGAGCCGCATGTCTTTGTTATTAATGTCTATTGGATTAGTGATTCCTTGCCACGGCATGATGTACAGCACTTTAGGTTGCTCTTGAGAGCCTGTGACTTGGCTTTCGATCACCACCGGCTTGTTGTTTACTGCCGTTGTGTTTGGTTTGCCGGCTTCATTGGCAAAACTTGTTTGAATAGCCGCCGCCCAACACAAACAAACAGCAATCAATTGCAGCGCTTTTATCGTGTTCATTTTAGCCTGCTCCGTTGGTGTTATCGGGTAGGGTTAACCCTGCACGTTGAATTTTAATTTCGACGCCAGCAAGCCAGCGTTTTGCCTGTTCATCGTCTGGTTGATTGACTAAGTAAGCCAAATAAAACTGTTTTGCTTGTAATAACTTACCGCGATAAAGCTCTAATAATATCGCTAAATTGATTTGAGCCTGAGGATATTGTGGCCACAATGCTAGTGCGGTTAAATAGCCCTGTTCAGCTTGGGCATATTGGCCTTGTTGTCTGGCAAGATTGGCCTTAATTTGATGCGCGTATGGGTTACTGCTGTTGGCCTTAATGGCTTGTTCTAACAGGACATCAGCTTGATCAAACGCTTGTAGGTTAATCGCTATGAGGGCTTTATTGACATAAGCGCCCGACAACTGTGGCTGCGATGCGATGACGTTATCAAACAGGCTATTAGCGTTTTGCCATTGCTGGTTTTTCATCGCGTTAATCGCTTGCTGATATTGTGCCAACACCGCCGCGGGGACTTCGGCTAAGCGTTGCTGCGCTTGCTCCAGGTACGCATTGCGTGTATCTGTGCTACCGGCAATATCACTTAGGCTGTTATTTACGCCTTTGCTATTCAAATTGACTAAATCTACGATGCCTTTGTCCGCCGCATTCACTGAAGGTTCAGAGCGGGTTTGAGTGCTCGAATTTTTACTGCTTGGCGTTGTACTGCAACTGGCTAATAAAACCACACAGAACAACGCAAGTAATGCGCTTTGCACAAGTGATGAGGGTGAGATTGATTTAATGAATCGCATCGATAACCTCGTGTGTTAATTCTGATTTTTGGTACAAGGCAGGTGACATCTCTGCCAGGCGAGTAAAGCTTTTATCAACCCATTGATCAACAATATCTTCCCATGCCCGTTGAGTGTTACTGATGTGAATGTCGATGGCTTTTTCTTCAAACGGGTAGGCGAGTTCTTCGAGTAAGATTTCGTACTCTTCAAGGGCAAGCTCGTCTAAATCATTAGGGCGCTGAGAGTTCATCATATCGCTTGCCAATTGACGGTACATTTCTGCCAGATTATAAGTGGCATGCGGCACGTATTTAGCTAATTGAAAACCGAGTACTTGTTGATAATAAGCAATGGCTTTTTTCATGGCGTCTTGTTTACGCTTTAAGCTTTTTTGCAGTGGCGCATTGAGCTTAATGGCCGCAAAGCTACGCTGCTCTGCTTCGCCTAACGCAAAGGCGGCCATTGAGGCGAGTTCGACCTGGCGGGCCTGAATGGCGTTGGCATCACTTTGCAGTTGCTGGCGATCAAAGCTGAGTATTTGTCTAAACCAGTAATATTGTTTATTAGCTTCACCGCTTTGGCGATAAAACTCACTCATTTTAAAGCGCACTTCCTGGGCCACATCAAATGGCTGCGGGTAGGTTTTGGCATAGCTTCTGAAGGTGGTGAGGGCGTTGTTGCGATCGCCTGCTTTTAAATAATATTCGGCCGCGGTGTACTGTGCTTCACGCTTTAACGGGCCAGGTTGCTCGTTGGCGACAATAATTAATAATTGTTCTGCGGCTAAGTCCCACTGGGCTAACGCTTCGTAAGATTGAGCTAACTTTGCGGGAATGGCCGCGCTAAACTCATGGTTTGGATGTTGTTTTTGAAACGGTTTTAATACATCAATTGCTTCTTGCCAGCGCTGTTGTGCTAGCAATAAATTCGCGGCATCAAGTTCTGCGTTTACCGCATATTGTGATTCTGGCACCACTTGAGAGACGCGCAATAACTGATTAACAGCCAATAGTGGCTCAGTTTGTTTAACGGCTTGGGCTTGAAAGTAGATACTCGAGGCCAGTAAGTTGCGCATTTCGCTCCAGGCGGTCGCGCTGTTATCTGTGTATTGCAGCGCAAGCACGTAAGCGTCTTCTGCCTGTGCATATTGCTCTTGTTGATACAGGCTATTGGCATACAGTTGGCTGACAAACTGCACTTGTTTACGGGCATTGTCTGATAATGGCGTTGCCGTTTGCGCTGCGCTAGAGCTTGCTGTCAGTGGTGCTATGCCATGAGCTTGCAAGACAAAATCGGTAAAGTATTTCAAGCTAACGTAGTCTTGGCTGTCAAACGAATATTGCGCCGCATTGCCGGCCAATTGTAAGGCGCGTGCATCTTGCTGATATTGCTCAATAAATTGTTTATCTAATTGATTACGTTTGCTAATTAATGGTGTGACAATCTCTGCTGCATTTGTGTTTTGCTGTGTTATTAGCTCACGAATGGTCACCGTTGTGGCGTAGGCGGATTGCTGCTGGATTTGGCTTAACGCTGTTGATGCCTTTGCGTCTGTTGGCTCATATGCAATGGTGTAATAGCTGTTTAGCGCAGCTTGATACTGCCTGGCTTCAAAGTTCGCGTCAGCAAAAAGATACTGGTCGTGAATAATGTCTTTGCTGAGTAATGGCCTGGCTTGAGGCAGTTGGGCCAGCTGCAAATAAGTGTTTAATGCAGTGGCTGCCTGGGCAAAGGCGTTTATGCGTTCATTGCCTTGCAAGGTTTGAGCCTCGGCATATAAACGGCGGCTGTGCTCGTCACTAAAACTCAGTAAATTAGGTAATAATTCACCTTGATGAGCTGTTGAAGCATTTAGCCAAAATGCGCTGTTTAAGCCATATTGGTTTACATAATCATTTTTGAGCTTATGCATGGCGGCAAATTTGCCTTGACGCTGATAAAGGTCAAGCAAGTCGAGTGAAAATCGCGCCGCCCAAATATGATTAGGGGCAAAGTCGATATAAGCCTGGTAAGTTAGCTCCGCATCATGGTCGAGCTTTTTGTCGAGTAAAAAGGTGGCTAGGTTGGCAAATAACACGTGCTGATATAAGCCAATATAGGGTAGCGATTGATTGTCATTCACCAATGCCACCAACGACTGTGATTGCAGTTGCTGGCTTAATGAAATACTCAGTACTCGTTGAGTATCAATGGCCAGGTTTTGCGCGCGGCTGCCAAGCTTTTCAAAGGCAAAATCATCCGCGGTTAAGTTGGCCACCTGTGGGTTATTTTGTTGGCTAGCAACTAGTGCTTCAAACACTTGTAAAAATGCGTTATCGGCATTAGCGAGTCGGTTGAGCTTAAATTCAGACCAACCAAGCATATACAGGCTATTGAGCTGATATTTTTGATTATTGCTGGCAGTTAATACCTGTTTATAAGCTTGAATCGCCGCGGTGTAATTTTGCAAATTGTAGTAAATCTCGCCGCGCCTAAAGTTCAGTTCAGCCAGGTAATCGGTTTGAGGATATTGGCTTAATAGTAATTCAACCTGTGCCAGGCTAGCGTCTAGATTGCCTTGTAAGTCGAGTGCTTTAGCTAATTGGTAGCGTAAATGTTCATTTTCAGCCCGCTGCGGATAGCGTTGGAGTAGTTGCTGGTATTGCTCAATTAATTGCTGCAATGCGGCATCATTTTTACTGAGCTGGGCCAATACCTGACTGTCGGCTTGTGCTGGATCCGTTAACTCATCACCTAAGTCTGCATAAGATTGGGCTTCAAAGGATTCGGTATTAATTTGCGCCAGGCGATATTCCACATGAGTGCGCACTTCAGGATCGGGCTCTAAGGTCAATAATTGTTGATAAATCCCGGCTAAAGCGGCACTTCGTTGCTGTTGACTCATTTCAACGGCGGTGACTTTTCTGCTAGTGCTTTTATTGGCTAAATCGCTCAAGCTGGCCCGTTTGGCTTGCTGGTTATAATCAGTTTGCCCACTACTAAAACAACCCGATAACAGTATGCCACTGACGATAATTAATGCGCTTGATACATTAGATGAGGCAGACATTAGCGCACTCCTTGTGAAGCGCTATCAACACCTGATACCGCAGGGGATGATATGTTGTCAGCTTGCGCCATTTGCTCTAATACATTGGCCATTTGATGACGACTGGTGAGCAATAATTGCTGTAATGTATATTGCTGTTGCTGGGTGAAAATACTGATTTTGCCGCGGATCTCTCGGCTGGTTTTGAGGTTCAACGCCTCGATATTAAAGGTCATTTTATTGATGTCGGTTTGTGTTTGCTGTTGGCGCACGTCAAAGTTAGACAGTAAACGCGGGTTAGTGGATAAATCACTAAAACGACTGGCTTGCAGCTCAAGCATTTCAAGTTGTTCTGTTAACTGTTTAAGGCTTTGCTTGTGCTGCCAAAGCTGTTGTGGGAATGTGCTTTGTAATTGCCATTGCAACACGCCTTTGACTTTATCGAGTCGCTGCTGTTCATCATCGGTATTACGTTGTGAAGCCAATTTATTCAGCGTCGCCTGGCTGGTATCAATACGATTTAACCATTGCTGCTGCGTTGGGTTGGCAAATACCTGTGGGTTTTGCTCGATTTCTGCCTGGGCGATAATATCCGCAATACGCTGCTTTTGCGCCGTTAAGCTTTGGAGCATCTCACGGTAAGCCAACTGCTTTTGTTGTTCTATAACTCTAGCTTGGCGTTGGTTGTTGAGTGCTAATGTGTCTTTAAGCCATTGGCTGTTGGTTTGTTGGGTTTTGATATTGTCGCTGAGTAACTCAAGGCTAAGCAGGGTTTGGTAATCGGTTGCCAGTAACGGATCGTTTAGCGCTTTTTTAAGCCAGGGGGCGTCGGTGTTAAAACGCTGGGTTAATATAAGTGCAAGCACATCTGACTTTGGTGTTAATAAGGCGTTTTGCTCATCGTTAGCCTTAGTGGCAAAATCCATAATGTTTTTGCTGTCGTTGAAGGTCTCGCCGAATTGTTTTATCTCGGCAATTTTTTGCAAATATAACTGCTCAGCTTGCTGATATAAGGTTAAGCCTTGTGCTAACGATTGCTGCTCACTCACTTGTTTGGCACTAAGTAATGCGGCTTGCCAGGCTAAATTTGAGTAGGGGTATTGCTGTTGTAATAACGTCAACAGTTTGAGCGACAGGTCATATTGCTGTTGTTGCTGGGCCGAATAGGCAAACAAAAAGAGCGCCGATTCGGCATAAGGGCTTTGCTGCGGAAAATCAACCAGCTCATTGTAGGCTAAATCGTATTGCTGATTGGCAACATAGAGCTGCGCCAGTAATAATTTGGCGTAGTCGTTAACCGCTTGCTGTTGCAATAGGGCATCTTGCACTTCAGGTTTGAGCTGGTCGTTGGCGTCAAAAATATCGGGCTGTGCAAAAGGATTAAACAATTTTTGCCAAAAATTAACCTCTGGAGCCTGCCATTGCTGCTCTTTAAGCTCAATTAATATGGGTTGAGCTGCACTGTATTGTTGCTGCTCCATATGCAATAAGGCTTGATTTAAGGCAATGTAAGCGGCAGATGAGTTAGTTGCTAAGGTGTTATCTTCGGAGTTTGCTTTTTGCTGTACCTGGGCCGTTAATGGCGGCGTGTCGGGCCAATAAGCTAATTGGCTTAATACATGATATTGCTCAAGATAGTCAGGTAGTACTGTGGTTATTCTGCCTAAGGTCAGCTTAGCTGTTTCAACGTCGCCTTGATCAATTTGTTGCTCGGTTAATTGCAACAAGGCAATTAACAACAGCTCTTGTGGTGAGGTGGCCGACTTGGCTTGGCTGCCATTGCCTGTGTCTGTTTGGTTTTGTTCAAAACGCGTTAAGGTTTGCGTGGCTTGGTCGTGTAACCCTATGGCCACTTGTAGTCCTGCTTCAAACAGCTGGCTGCGATCAGAATCTATGCCCTGACGTTGACGGTTTAAACTAATTTGCCTCAGTGCTGAGCCATAATCACCCGCAAAGTAAAAGTACAAGGCTTGGCGATAGAACTTATCTTCTAAGTCTGTTTTTGCTGTTGCGCTGCCCTCGGTTTGCTCTGCTGCATGGACTGTTTGCTGGGTAAATAATGCGCAAGTTAATAGCGCAGCTGCGCTCACCGGGCGCAAAAGTTGGCCAATGCGGTAAGCTCGCTTTGTATTAACAGATTGAATGATAACGGCCATTATGATTTACAACGCCCACTGTTCGACTTTGATATCAGCGCGATAGCTTGATTCACTGTCTTCGACTTTAAGCTCAATCATCACGGTTTCATCGGTTTTATCGAAGTTATGGCTAATCGCGCGTTGCACAGTACGACCTTCTGCATCATTACCGGTAAAAATAGCGGTTAACAGGTGAGGGCCCATTTTTAAATTGCCTAAGTAGATGCGTTGAATACCGCCTTGCTCTAGTGCCTTACGTTGACGCTCGGTATATAAAAAACCGCTAACATTATTGTCGTCAATTTTAAGCTCAACACTGTCGAGTTTAAGAAAACGCCCTACATCAACCGAGACAAAAACCGCAATTTGAGTGCTGGCCGGAAACAGTAAATCTTCTTCTAAAATAAACAAATCGCGATTGAGCTTTAGCACCTGGCTTTTAATGTCTTCAAGCTCAGATGCCAGCGCGCCTTTATTGGCGTCTTCAGCATGCACTGGCATGGCAAAAAAGCTTGCAAGCACTGCAGTGACAGCAAATAAGCGAGTTAAAAATGCACAACATTTACGCACGGTAGTCATAGGGTTAAGGCCTTGGCAATTTCGTTGTAGGATCAATCTTTTATCGATAACGTTAAATACAGACATTAAAAGTACACGCTAACAAAGGCGCGGATCACATTGGCTGAAAAACCATAAAAAGGTTCGCTACCGACTCCACCTTCTGCATTAGGGTTCCTAAAGTTATTGTATTGAAAATCTATATAATCCCATTGCAAAGACGCCTCTGAACGGGTATCGCCAAATGACATCGACGCGGGCAGCATATAGGTGATCCCTAAACCATAGGTAATGTCGCTAAAGTCACTTAACTCTTTGTCGCGCGCCATATAATTTTGCGCGTCACGGTAGGGGAATAAATCGCTGTAAAACTCCGCCTGAGTTTGCTGGTAGTAACGCACTTTTAGTTCTAGCTCTAAGCTGTCACCAATGGGATGGCGATAACCTACTTCAACGTCGCTGGCGGTGATTTCCCAACTGTCGTTAAAATGGCGGTAGTGAAAAAACAGCGCAGCGCGGTAAGGTAAAAAGTAACTGGCCGATAATTTTGCCGCAAACGAATTGCGGGTTTCTGGGTAGACTTCGGCTTGATACCCCACCCCCGATGGAATGCTGTTGTCGACATAACGCACGGTGCGATAAGGATTATTTAAGTAACCACTGTCGGCAATGGCCTCAACGTTGAAACTGGCTGTGAGGTTACGGGTTAAAATTTGATTAATGCCTGCGCGAATGCGGTATTGCTCGCTTTGTTCTTCAAAGATGTCATCGCCATTACGCTTAATCTCGTTGTCGCCGTAAGATAAACCCAAATTAAGATTGGTTAAGTCGCCAAAGGTGTCTTGTGACACATTAATGCTAAATGATTGGGCTAAATAATCGTCTTCATTGCTTTGGCGCAAATTAAGCGACATTAAGGTTTTGTCGTACAGGTATTCAACCCCGACCTGGCCTTCATGGCGTTTTTCGGTGTACGGACTGGCGGTGCTGACCACATCAACAGAGGCGGATGAAATGCTGTCCATATAATAGTAGGCGGTAATCGCCACCGATTCTGAGGCTTTTTTTCGCAGCATGACGGACGGACCATCAATGGTCATGCCTCCACCTTCGTAGCTGTGATAAAGCATATCGGCGCGATCGGGATCGAGCACCGCGGCTTGAGCCGTTAAGCTACCTATTCCAATAAATAAGACCGCGAAGAGTTTAACGCTTTTATTGAGCATATTAGTTACAACCACAACCACCCCCTCCGGTGCCTTCTGCGCCACGAGCTGATTCACGGCCTTCAAGTACGTGAGCCACATGCATACTGGCACTAGGGTGACGATTTAAGCGCATTATCGGATCGGCCAAATTTTGACGCTCGTAGGGCTTAACCCAGGGCTCAATGCCCATGCTCGAACAACCACTTAAACCAATAAGGCTGAGTAGGGCGATGCCTTTAAGCGACAAGGCGGTGAGGCGAGGTGATAAAGTGAATGTCATCGTCTATTTACTCTCTGATCAGCTGTTTAATGGCTGCGGCGTATTTTTTTTCATAGCCATCTTGATAGCCTTGAAACACAAAACGCACCTTGCCGTTACGATCAATCATCACCGTCGTCGGCATGGCTTCAACCTGATAGGTTTTAGACAAGGAGTTGGTTTGGTCAAAAAAGATAGAGAAGCTCAAATCAAGATCGGCAAGAAAGTCTTTACCGGCCTGGTTTTCTTGCTCGACGTTGACGCCCCACACTTGCACGCCTAGGTCTTGATACTTGTCTTGTAGCTTTTGCAGTACCGGCATTTCTTTACGGCAAGGGCCGCACCAGGATGCCCAAAAGTTGATTAAGATAATTTCACCGCGTTGTTCGGTTAAGTTAAGGTTAGTGCCTTGCTGGTTTTTTAAGGTGAAGTCGGGCGCCGCGTCACCAATAGTGAGCGCGTGTGCTTGCATCGACAACATCTGTACCGACAATAACAATACACCTAAGGCAATAAGACATTTACCGCTAAATCGACTGAACAACATTGAATTTCCTTATTGGTTTTTCTTTTGCGTACTGATTTGGCATCAATAACACTTAAAAATAAAAAGACACACCGGTAGCAAAATTGAGGTTATGGGTGGTTTTAGATTCGCCAGTAACCTCGGTGTTAAACAGGTAATCACTCATGCTTAAATCCCATGCTATCCAGTCGGTTAAAAACACCCGATAGTTGGCGGTTAAGTTAACGGTAAATTGCTCGTCACCGGCAAAGTCGGTGTTACCGCCACCGAGTTCAACTGAAAACACGCTATTAAAAACGGTGTCTTTACTGAAAAAGATTTCACCAGGTAGCAAGTTATAACCAATGTTTAAGCCGTAATAAGTTAACTCTCGCTCGTCGTCAGTTAACAATGGCGCGGCATTGGCCAGTTTTTCAAAACTGGTTTCACCGGCTTTAGCCTGGGCGTAGCGGGCTTTAACATAAAAGTGCTCGCTGATGTGATAACCCACATGTGCGCTGACCCAAGGGCTTGATTCAAAGTCTTCAATCGACATAATGCCGCCTTGAATACCCACTTCAAAATTTTCAGTGTCGAGCAGGTCGTCAAGCACATCGCGGCGCTCTACATCAGCTTTAACAGTGTTAGCGGTATCATCAGCGGCAAAGGCAGCTGAGCTTGGGGTTAATGCGCTCAACGCCAAGGTGCTGGCGGTCAGTAATGGCATTAAAAAAATACGCTGAATCCTATTTTCCATGTTTGGATCTCTTCATTTTCATCTCGGTCGGTTAAGGCTAACGAGAGTTTGTATTCGGCGCGTAATATAAAATTACGGGCAAGGTGGTATTTAACGCCTGCAGCGGCGCTCATTAGCGTGCTGCGACGTGATTCGGTGTCGGCTAAAACACTATGAGGTTCGGTATTAATGATCCCAGCGCCAACGCCGATGTAAGGCACAACAAGTAAATCGGGTATTGGGTGACTTAATAACATCACTTCAAATACATCACTGTCTGAAATGCTACCCAATGCTTTACCCGCTGATAACTCAACGCTAAAGACGGGGGTAAAGGCATAACCAGCAAATAGATTATAAAAGTTGGCCCCTTCTAGATCGCCATACATAACCCCAGCTTCAAATTGACGGTTTATCACGTCTTGTGCTGTGATTTGTGTGGCGCTAATGGCTTGACCGTCTTGAGATAAGCCCAATAAATCATCTTCATGAAACCAGCCTTCAACACCGCGTTTGTCTTTTACTTTTAACCAGGAGGTGCGTTTAAGTAATACGCTGACCATCTCGTTTTTTTCAATAACCGATACCACAGGGTAACCCGCGCTAGGGCCAGATCTGAGTTCAACAAAAGGTACGTCGATGCGTAATCTGGGATTGTCGTCAGCCTGCAATATTGGGCTTAAGCACAATAGTGTCAGTAGCAGGCAGGTGTTGCGTATGTAAGTCAGCATAATTCCCTATCGCAAAGTCTATTGCGCCAACGGATTTGGTTGGCACTGTGCTTTGTTAGTCCTGTGAGTAAAATGGCGTGTTGTAATATTGCGCGCCAATGTCTAGCCATTCGTTGAGCAATTTGAGCTCATCTGCCGACAACATTGTTTGATGCGTGGTGTTGTTCATCACCTCAAAAAATGTGTTGCTTGAGCGAGCGCCGTTAGTCGACAAAATGGCGGGTACATTGACCGTGGTTAGCACTGGAATAGGATTACCATCTGCGTCGAGAATAAGCTCGCCATTACTGTCAACCTGGTACACCACGTTGCCGTCAGCATCGAGGACTTCAATTAACCTGTCGATTAAAATGCCGTCGACTTCTTCTTGCTCTACATCGTTAAACAGCAGTTCGCGGTATGAGGTTAAATGGGCTGGCTCGTCGCTAGACGTTGAACTGACTAATGACAATTGCCCTGCAGGCACCTGGGCTGCGCCGTCGGCATCGACAATATTGTGGCAACTTGTACAGGTATTGTCGGCAACGATCATTTGAGTTGCTGTGTCGACAACAGGCCTTGCAAGATCCCACAGAGGTTGAATGTGCTCGACATAATTGATTTGTATGCGGCAATACGCGGTCCAGTTATCAAAACATTGGCTGCCATTTGGCGCTGGCGTGGCTAAATTGCTGTAGTTGAAATCAATGCTTGGATTGACCGCAGACAATACTGGATTGGTCCATATATCAAGATAGGAAAGACCCGCATTTAACTCGGCAAGACCATTGACCATTTCATCGGCCTCGGCCATGGTTTGCCCTTGCTCAGGAATAATATTACTGCTGGCATTAGGGTAAGCAGAGCCGCCAGTCGCACCTGCATTAATGCTGGTTGCCTGTGCGTCTAATCGCCCGTGAGGCAACTGACTGTTGGCGGTATGACAGCCGATACATTCTAAGGTTTCACCAGGAATTAATGTGATCCATTGGCTATGACGACCGCCGATACGCTGGCCATTAGCATCTAACACACTAATGGCTAACGGCACGTTGGCTGGCACTTTAATTTTCACCGAGCCATCGGGTTGAATAGGGCTATAACCTATGATTTCGCGCATGAGTTGATTGTTGCTGCGGCCAAAATCCGTGTTTGGAATGTCGCGCACCTCATCAGGCGGCATGGGCACGCCGCGAACAATACGTAAAAAACGTGCTGGTAAATTAGCAGCAGGCGTTTGAGATGGGTCACTTAAACGGCTTATCCCACCAATATTGGTTGTACTGTCAATACCGTCAAAGTCATACACGCTGCGAATGTGGATTGAGCTTGCTAGCTCCTGGCTAAGTTGTGAGTCGAGTTCATTACCAACCACTTTATCGGCAATAAAGCTTTTAGGCTGCGAGCTTGGTTGCAACACCACTGACTCAGTTAACACGGTTCCTTGAGCGGTTGTAGCAACTAACTGTTGGGTGTTTTCGGCGTTATCAAGTAGCCATAATTCGTATAACGGGTCGGCTTGAATGAGGTTTTCATCGGCCAGTTGCTCTGCGGTTAACTGGCCGCAAGCACGAATAACATCGTTGACCACCACTCGGCATAAATCCCAGCTCATTAAGTAACGTTGGCTGTTGTCGGGAAGGGGGAATAAGTGATTCAAGCGGCCGGTTTGAGACAGTTCCGTTGAAAATGAAAAGCTAAAGTCAGATAGTTCAGCGTCAGTAATGGCACTGCCCTCAGCACCCGATGTGGCTGTGGCTTGCTCAGCATCAATATAGTCATCAATGTTAATCAGCACGGGGCGTTTTTGAATCACGCTGTTATCTTGTGAGGTGAGTAGCATTAAAATCTCACCACCAGGCAGTTGTTGCGGCTTAACAAAATCAATTGATTCAGTTTGATCATCTAAACTCAGTTGGTGCGAATGCCAGCCAAAAACCAGTTCGTTGTCGCTGCCATCTGGGTTCATGCGGTATAAATTAACCCCATGATTAGCGCCCATTCGGTCCCAACGGCTGTATAAGATTTTGCCGCTTTGCAGTACTAGCGGATAAAAGTCGTGGCTTAAATTAAATGTCAGCTGCTTAATGCCAGTGCCGTCTGGGTCCATTACATGGATGTTGAAGGTTTCATTGGTACGGCTTTCATCTAATGCCGTGTATTGCGGTTTGCCTTCGTCGAGTAAAATGGCGCGCGATAAACGCTGACGAGTTGAGGCAAAAATAATTCTGCCGTCAGGCAAAAAGCTTGGCATTAAATCATCACCTTGCTCTGCCGTAACATCGCTAGTTATTACGCGTGTTAAGGTTTTGCTGGCAACGCGATAACGCCAAATATTCCACTTGGGCTGCTCATCATCGTCTGCATCGTCAATTTCTGGAGCGCGGATCGCCATCAGCATTTGTTGGCCGTCGTCAGAAACTGAAAGATCGCGAATATCAATAAGCTGATCTTCACCAAATAAGCTGGTTGTTAAGTTAGTGGCCGGAGAGTCGGCAAAGGCATTTCGTTTAATTAATAATTGCGCGCCAGGATTAAAATGAGCGGGATTGAAAGTGTCAAATTCTGCGGGTGATTGATCGACAGCGGTTAAATTGCGCTCGATATAAGCCACCGGATATTCCACAAGCACGGGATCAGGCTGTTCATCTTTAATTGCTGTTTCAGTATTACATCCTAGTAACAATGCAGTAACTGTAAACATCATTATGTTATAGCCTGAGGTCGGCCTCATTTGTTTTCCTTAACCGTTATTATTATTGTGAGAGTCTTAGCTAACCCCGATTAGACTTGACATTATTGCCTTGTAGGCTCAGTGTTTCAAGGCTTTTTATTAAATAGTTGCAATACTTTTTTTTGACGGTTCAAGGCACTTTTTTGACGTCAATCAATTGGCTGGCAGTGTCAAAAAAATTAACAAAATAAAAACTTTTAATGTGGCCCGTTGAATGATTTAATCAGCACCATTCGTTAGTAGTGCTGCTTAAAAAACACTCAAAGTAAGTCAGGGTAACAACATTTGCTCATTAAAAGAGATAATCAATGTTGATAAAACAAATTCGCAGTGCGGCACCGCAAGTTTATGGCTAAGACGTCAGTGTGAAAAAGGAGACAGTATGAAGGTTCGGCTTCGTACGGTAACAAGCCAGCGCTTATTATCTTATTTGGGAAAAACCATGCAGGTTAAGCATTTTATCAATCTATCGGCACTTGGGGCATTAAGCCTACTTTCTGCCAATGTAGTTGCAGGAAGTTTAGAGCAAGCTAAACAATTACATGACCGCATTGCAGGTGTTGCCGCGTCGGAAACAACCTTGCAAAGCATGGCGACATTACTCGATGACGGTAAGCCTATTGAAGCCGCTTATTTGGCAATGGAAACCCCTGCGTTTTACTCCACCACACTGAAACTATTTGCTACGCCGTGGACCAATATTGAACAAGATATTTTTGCGCCATTAAATGACTATTCTGCCACAGTGATTGGGGCCGTTAGAGATGATGTCGATTTTAGAGAAATCTTGCAGGCTGATATGGTGTATGTCGGTAAAAACAGTTTAAATTTACCCGCTTATAACCGTAATGATAATGCGCACTACCAAGCATTAGAAGACCAATTTATTGATTTAAAAGATGGTCTTGAGCGCACCACGCAATCAAGTTTAAACGGTTTGCCTTCATCGGCTACCGCTGGGGTGCTCACCAGCCGCGCCGCGGCCAAAGAGTTCTTTTATTTAGGCACTAACCGCGCCATGTTCCGCTTTACCTTAATGAACCATTTATGTACCGATTTAGAGCCGCTTAAAGACAATACGCGTTCAACTGACCGTATTCGCCAGGATGTGAGCCGAAGCCCTGGTGGCGACAGCCGTTTGTTTATTAATAACTGCTCAAGTTGTCACAGCGGTATGGACCCATTAGCACAAGCATTTGCTTACTATAATTATGAGTTTAATCTCGAGCAGGATCCAACGGGTGAAAGCGGTTCAATTGCTTATAACACCAGCGGTCAGACCGATCCCGACACGGGCACTCGCGTACAAGGTAAATACCACATTAACTCGACCAGTTTCCCTTATGGGTTTGTGACGCCAAACGATGAGTGGCAAAATTATTGGCGCCAAGGGCCCAATCAAAAATTGGGTTGGGACAATAGTTTATCTGGCCAGGGTAGCGGCGCTAAGTCGTTAGGGCAAGAGCTGGCTAACAGCAATGCCTTTGCACAATGTCAGGTGAAAAAAGTATTTAAGTCAGTGTGTTTGCGTGATGCAGAAAGCCAGGCCGATATTGCGCAAATTAGCGCAATAACAGCCTCTTTTAAGCAGAATGCTTACCAGCTTAAGCGAGTGTTCGCTGAAGTTGGCAACTATTGTATGGGAGAATAGGCATGAAATTTTTAATGATTAAACGCCTTGTTATTGTCTCATTATTATTTGGCCTAACTGCATGTGGCGGTGGTGATGTTGAAGAAAATCCACCTGCTCAGCAAACTCCAACTTCTGACGTATACACAGGTCCAGCAGCGGCAACCGCGGATATTCAAA
Organism: Shewanella litoralis; assembly: GCF_009828585.1. Classification (GTDB taxonomy): domain Bacteria; phylum Pseudomonadota; class Gammaproteobacteria; order Enterobacterales; family Shewanellaceae; genus Shewanella; species Shewanella litoralis. The sequence goes on from NZ_WSRZ01000017.1 coordinate 110,610, forward strand.
AATACAAAACGTCATTGTGGGACAATATATCGACTCAGGATAAGTGCGGTGCATGTCATACAGAAGGTAACCAAGCCCCTTATTTTGCCAGCCGTAATGATGTTAACGACGCTTATGCCGCTACCAACCCATTGGTTGACTTAACCGACCCAAAAGCTTCGCGTTTAGTCAGTAAAGTCACAGGTGGGCATAACTGTTGGTTGGCCAGTGATTCAGCTTGTGGCGAAACCATGACTCAGTGGATTAAGTTATGGGCTGATGACCGAGTGAGCACAGCCAATACTATTGAATTAACAGCCCCCGTTATTCGAGATCCAGGTTCAAGCAAAAACTACCCAGATGACAGCAGTTTATTTAGCCAACATGTTTATCCGGTTGTGTATCAACATTGCGCTTCTTGTCATAGCGAAGGCGTGCAAGCGGCACAGTCGCCCTTTTTTGCCAGCAATGATATCGAACAAGCGTATGAAGCCGCAAAAGGGGTGATGAATTTAGATACCCCAGCACAATCACGATTAGTGGTGCGCCTAGGTTCGGAGTTTCATAACTGTTGGAATAACTGTTTAGACGACAGTATTGAAATGCGCGATGCGATTACTGCGTTAAGTGACGGCATTGAACTCGATGAGATCTCACCGGATATGGTGGTGTCTAAATCGTTACGATTAACGGATGGTATTACCGCATCAAGCGGTGGCCGTTTTGAAACTGACGTGATTGCGCTGTACCAATTCAAAACCGGCGAGGGCACCATTGCCTATGACACCTCGGGTATTTCTCCTGCGGCAAACTTAACCCTTAGTGGTGATGTCGATTGGTTAGGCGGCTGGGGATTGTCATTTACCAATGGTAAAGCGCAGGCTAGCACCGCCAATAGTAAAAAATTGTACGATTTAATTACCGCAACGGGTGAGTTTTCGATTGAAGCCTGGGTCACCCCTAATAATGTGACTCAAGAAGGGCCTGCCCGCATCGTCACTTATTCAGCCGGTGATGACGCGCGTAACTTTACCCTTGGGCAAACCCAATATAATTATGATTTTATGCTCAGAACTGAAGCATCAAGTAGCAATGGTGAGCCAGCATTGAGCACCCCCGATGCCGATGAAGTGCTGCAAGCGACGTTGCAACACGTAGTGATGACTTACAACGCCACTAACGGTCGCAGTATTTATGTGAACGGTCAGCTGATTGATGCGGTTGATGAAGATATTGCTCCATTAGCAAATTGGGATGACAGCTTTGCGCTAATTTTAGGCCGTGAAGCGTCTAATCAACATGTATGGCAAGGCGATGTTCGCTTACTTGCGCTTTACAACAGGGTTTTAGCACCTGAGCAAGTGCAACAAAATTATGAAGTGGGCGTTGGTGAAAAGTTCTTTTTACTGTTCTCAATCAGTCATCTCATCGATTTACCCAATACTTATGTGATGTTTGAGGTAAGCCAATTTGATAATTACAGTTATTTATTCAGCAATGCTGCGATTGTAAATATTGACGGTACGCCAGTGAGCGACAGTTTTGAGGTAAAAGGCTTACGTATTGGTATTAATGGCAAAGAAAGCGCTCAAGGTCAGTCGTACGTTAATCTCGACTTGTCGGTATCATCAGGCCAGGTGCTTGCTGAGCCGTTTTCTATCTCGGCACTTGGCACCATTATCGCACTTGAAAAAGGCGCGAGTCAGGATGAGTTTTTCTTAACCTTTGAGCAATTAGGCGAGCACAGTAATGTGGTGCTACCTGGCGTATTTGTTACCCCAGCAGAAGTACCAGCCACAACTGAATCAGCTCAAGTGGGTGTGCGTAACTTTGCTGAAATTAATCACAGTATGAGTGTGCTAACCGGAGTGGCACAGCAATCAACCAAGGTGTTTGCCACTTATGAGTTGGTTAAACGTCAATTACCTAGCCTTGAGAACATTGAAACCTTTATTTCAGCGCAGCAAATGGGCATCACCCAATTAGCGATCGCTTACTGTGACTCGGCAATTGAAGATAACACTATACGCAGTAATTGGTTTCCTGATGTTGATTTTACTGCAGTGCCTAGCGTGGCATTAAGTGCGGCTGATAGAGGTAACTTGCTTAATCCATTAATCAATCAGTTAATGCCATTGTCATTGAGTAACCAACCTAGCCAAAGCGATGTGTATGCAGAATTAGACAGTTTGGTGACCGGCTTGTCGGTGTGCAGTGGTACGTGTAATGCCGAGCGCACTCGAACCATTGCTAAATCAACCTGTGCTGCGGTATTGGCCAGTGCTGTCATGCTAGTGCAATAGGGGCCGCAGATGATAAATATATTAACCACCGCGCAATTGGGCTTTGTTCAATTGATGCATGCACCACTGAACAGCACTGCAAATGTTGCCGTAAAACAGAGACAAAAAGGATCCAACAATGACTAAATCAAAGCATCTTCATCCAGACAGTCCATTGTTGTTTGCCGACCACCGTAAACCCATGACTCGACGAGAGTTTATTTCAACGGGTTTATACAAAGGTGGTGCGGCGGTTGCGGGATTATCCTTGTTTAGCATGTTTGCTAATCCTAACAATGCGCATGCGGCATTGTCTCCAGATCTTGAAGCATTAAGAGGTTCTTGCGGCATTAGCGTTCAAGGTGCGGGTAAAATTCCATTTATTAGTTTTGATTTGGCTGGTGGCGCTAACATTGCCGGCTCAAATGTATTAGTTGGCGGCGCGGGTGGCCAGCAAGACTTTTTATCTACAGCTGGTTACAACAAGCTTGGTTTACCGGGTGACATGGCGCCATCGATTGCTAATCCTAATGCTGGCATGTCTGATTTTATCAATACCGATTTAGGTTTAGCATTTCATTCTGACTCGGCGTTTTTACGCGGTATTTTAGAAAAGGTTTCTCCAGACACTGCATCGCGCATAAACGGTGCTGTGATCCCAAATCGCTCAGATAACGATACCGGTAATAATCCACACAATCCTATGTATGCTATTGCGGCAGCAGGCGCGAATGGCTCGTTAATGCCGTTGGTGGGTTCGCGTAATTCTGACTCGGGTGGCAATTCAATGGCGCCAACCAGTTTTATTGATTTAAGCATGCGACCAACCAAAATTGACAGGCCGTCTGATGTCACCGGTTTGGTGGATGTGGGTGACTTATTTAGTTTACTGTCGCAACGTGATGCAGTGGCGGTGATGGAGAGTATTCAACGCATTAGCGCACAAAAAATGGCGGCGGTAAATACTCAGGTTACCCGTGGCGATGTGATTAAAGATTTAGTCAATTGTGGCTATGTTAAAAGCGCTGATTTAGCAGATCGCTTTGGTGACCCTTCAACCTTAAATCCGTTATTAGATCCAGATATTGTTGGTCCTGGTGGCATATTTGGCATAAACGAATTTGATTCTGAATCAGAGTTTCAAAAAACAGCATCAATTATGAAGCTAGTGGTGAATGGCTTTTCTGGTGCTGGTACGGTCACTATGGGCGGGTTTGATTATCACACTGGCGAGCGGGCAACCGGTGAGTTACGCGATTTACGTGCAGGTCGCTGTATGGGAGCCTGCTTAGAGTATGCATCGCGTCGCAATATGCCGTTAATGTTGTATGTGTTCAGTGATGGCTCTGTTTCAAGTAATGGCCGTATTGATGACTCAATGGAAGGCCGTGGTAAAGGCGAGTGGACGGGCGATAATTCTTCAACCGGAGCCTCGTTCTTTTTGGTGTATAACCCGTCTGGTAAACCCCAATTAATGGGCGGCAATGACGACCAAATGGCGCAAAAACAACAAATCGGCTTTATGCGCTCTGATGCGTCAGTCGATACCGCCTCCGCCCCGTCGGCTAATAATGTGAATTTGTTGGTGGAAACGGTACTGCTTAATTACATGGCATTACACGGAGAACAAGGCCAATTTACCTCAGTAGCCCCAATGCAAGGGTTAGGTAATGCCACTATGCTCGACTCGCTAACCGCGTTTCAACCGATAGTGTAGGGAGTGTTACTGCGCCAGAATTTTATACTGGCGTATTAAAACACTTTTTAATATATCGCTAGCTCGCATGGATGCGGCTGAATCACCTCAAGTTCAAACGCTTCTGTAACACGCTGCAAGTACATCCTTGTAAGCTCGGCCATGACGTCCATGTCATGGACGGTCACAGCCGAGCTTGCAACCGAGGCTCTATTTCTTCGTTGCTGGCTTTGTATCGGCTTGATGTGTTGCTAAATTGGCTCATGGATGTGGCAGAATCACCTCAAGTTCAAACACTTCAGTGACACGCTGCAAGTACATCCTTGTAAGCTCGGCCATGACGCCCATGTCATGGACGATCACAGCCGCGCTTGTACTCAAGGCTCTATTTCTTCGCTGCTGGCTTTGTATCGGCACAGAAGTGTAGCTAAATATTGGCTCATGGATGTGGCAGAATCACCTCAAGTGCAAACACTTCTGTGACACGCTGCCAGTACATCCTTGTAAGCTCGGCCATGACCTCCATGTCATGGACGGTCACAGCCGAGCTTGCACTCGAGGCTCAATTTCTGCGTTGCTGGCTTTGTATCGACAAGAAATATTAGCTCGTAGATGTGGCTGAATCACCTCGAACAAAGGGGAGAGATTAACCTCAAGCATCACATGCTGCGCATGTAAAAAAATCAAAAGCGTTAAAAATAAAATCAGTATGAATACTTTTATATGGTATGTACTGATTTTATGTACAGTTATAATGGATTTTCATCGATTTGCGCTAAAGAATGATTAACAGTCGTTCTTTCGTTGTATCTGTTTATCAATTGAGAAATCGTAATTGTCTGATATTGTTATCTTTAGTTTTTTGTAAAGTGAAGGCAAATTCTACTTTACGCGCAAGCACGGTTTGTTTTTGCATGTTAGACATAATTAATTGCTTTACTTCAATAAGATAGCAAATGTAGGATGATATTAATCAATAACTTGAACGGCCGACTTTAAATTTATTTAGCCGTTCAATAAGCTTTTATACGTGTAATTGGAGTCAGAATGCCTTGTAGATTATTTACAGCCCTTTTTTTGATAAATTGCATTACTTGTGCAAATGCAGAAAAGCTAAATAATTATGAGCTGGATTTACTCAAATCCCAATACTTTAAAAGTAAAACCACCTTCTCCTCAGTGAATGCTCAAAAATACCTCGTTGATGGAAAATGGAATACATATGTGCGAGTAATGGTTAATCCTCGCCTTTCGACGAAAAGAATATGTAAGAGTAACATAGCCGATTTAGAGTTTGAATATCTCGAAAACGATGTACCTAATTATAACTACCCTAAGGATTATCATAAATCTACCATGGCATGGATTCTTGATAAAAAAGAAAGTGTCTGCAAAAGTTATGCATATGGTACAAAAATGATAGCGAGTAATTTAATACCTGAACGAGATCTATTTAATATTTTGAGCAATAAAACCGACTTAGTTGAGATCGCACTTCTAAAAGAGCCTAAGCTTCGTTCTGTTTTTACAACGTATTTAAAAGAAAATAAGCTAAAGGTTTCCAGTTTAGAAATCACAACAAATAGAGCTAATGATAATGTCTATAATGCTCAAATTGATTTCGGTGTAAAGTGTCATGGACTATCTGTTTATTTTGAAATAGAAAAAGAAAAATTTGTTGTGGAAAGTGTTTTTGAGGTTGTGTGTTAACACGTATGACAAGCACTTCAAACGGACAAAAAAACAGTTAGTTAGGTTCCACTCCGCTTCACATTATAACCAACTTTTTTTGTCCGCTTAAGTGGGTGTTGGTGCGTCAAGCGAAGCTTTGGCCTAGAACATGGCTGGCCTAGAACATGGCCATATATGGACGCTCCCGGTGAGTCAAGACAATACTCTGCTCACCGAAGGCTTTTTGGCCTTAGTTTTCTGTACAACATTCTCACTCTTATCGTTGCTTTCGATGCGCTCATTTACCGCTAGAAGCGGTTGTACTGCCATATATACGGGCTTAACAGCCAAGCTGCGCCCCTAATGAAATTCGTACCACTGCGCCGGTCAATTGAAACACCCATGCGGATTAGGTTTTTCCTATCCTTGGCCTATTCGGGCTAGCACTGGTTGGACTGAGCCATTTCTTCATCGTTAACAACAACCTTGGTGAGTGTTTAATGTGCTATCTTGCGGCTCATATCACCCAGTCGGGTTAACTACCCTTGGCAAGACCGAGCTCTGCAAGATAGCGACAACGGGGTTAACAAGTACCATGGCTTGCTCCTTGATTTGCAGTATATTGCGGAGCATAAGGCACTTGTTTTTGTAATAAAATCCATATCAGTCTGGCGAGCCTATGAGCAGTGGCTACCACCG
>NZ_WSRZ01000151.1 GCF_009828585.1 Shewanella litoralis
CAGCCTGGCCACGACTCTCTTGACATCTTGCTTCTTCATGCAGGCTATTTGGGCTTCATTTGTGCAATGCTGAGTGATTCCAACCTCTCACTGGTTGCCTTAGCACCAGCATTGAAGCGAGAAGCAGCCACGCCCACTGCATTCTGCAGTCTGGTTGTGCGTGTAAAGCAGTCATTTCTTTGGTCTTCCTCTCGCCCACCCTTACATCGCAAAATAATGTTTTTAACACCATGGAAACGTCACAGACGAGAATTTTGATTGATTTAGAGTGTTTCAAGAAGAGGTT
>NZ_WSRZ01000152.1 GCF_009828585.1 Shewanella litoralis
CGGCGCGCAGGCTGGAAGATGAAGCCTGGAAGCTGGTACCGTTCGGCTTTCCCTACCGAGTTGAAGCCCATTAGCCCGTTCCCGATGACTGCGACCAGCCCATCCCTGCTGTATATCCACGGCTTCAACAGTTCGCCCGAATCGCACAAGGCGCGCCAGCTGCAGGCGGCTTTCGGCCACTTGGGCCTGGCCGAAGGCCTGCGCGTCCCGGCCCTGCACCATCACCCACGGCAGGCCATCGCCCAGTTGGAGCGGGCCATTGCCGAGCTCGGGCGACCGGTGCTGG
>NZ_WSRZ01000153.1 GCF_009828585.1 Shewanella litoralis
GTATCATACCAAGAGTAGGGACAAGTTGGATAGACAGTAAAGTGCTAGAAGGTTTTCACAACTAACGCCGTTAATGCAACAACGTCGTAAATTTGTTATACAGAATCTTAACATTACATTCAAATAAGTACAATTAAATGTTGTTAACCATTAGCCTGCTAAAGACAACATTTGATGATCTTTGCAAATAAATTGGATCCTGATGAGACGCCGAGTTACTCGGTGTTTTATCAGGATCAAAATCTTTGTCATACAGAATATAACGCTTGAAATATAATGAATAAG
>NZ_WSRZ01000154.1 GCF_009828585.1 Shewanella litoralis
CGGTGGTAGCCACTGCTCATAGGCTCGCCAGACTGATATGGATTTTATTACAAAAACAAGTGCCTTATGCTCCGCAATATACTGCAAATCAAGGAGCAAGCCATGGTACTTGTTAACCCCGTTGTAGCTATCTTGCTGAGCTCGGTCTGGCCAAGGGTAGTTAACCCGAGTGGGTGATAAGAGCCGCGAGATAGCGCATTAAATACTCACCAGGGTTGTTGTTATTGATGAAGAAATGGCTCAGTCCAACCAGTGCTAGCCCGAATAGGCCAAGGATAGGAAAA
>NZ_WSRZ01000155.1 GCF_009828585.1 Shewanella litoralis
CTGGGTTGCTCATCACCGCGGTCAAAGCAGCTGTTGCTGCCGCTGAAACTCCAGCCCCCATGGCTGAGACGTTTCCTTGCTTTGTCTCCATTGAGCATCTGACTCCTCCCTTCTTCTTACCCATTGGAGGCAAACCAAGAACAGGAGCAGAGACGGCGACGGTGGGCTTGAGAAGAAGAGCCGGACGAGCGGCGGAGACAGTGGAAGCGGAGGCAGTGAAGCTAGCCATTTTCTCTATTTGCTTCCCCTAAACACTGAGAGACTCTTCAATTTTGAGTTGATT